>JBGVNK010000037.1:0-17513 GCA_045125535.1 Candidatus Cryptobacteroides sp. | reverse complement strand
GGATATGTTGCAGACACATTCAAGCAGAAAGTAAACCCGAAGATATTCTGCGGAGAAGTCATACTTCCACCTCCGGCACAGCATAATGAGGATATACCAAAAATCCTCAATCTGCCCGAAGACAAGATTGAGGAAGAAATCACAAACAACTACCTCCGTATCAAGAGGGAGATAGTGAACCTGATCAGAGATGAATTATCGAAAGCCAAGGGTTAGATTTACTCTTCCTCTTTTACCCAACGCCACTCGAACTTATATCCTGCAGCTTTAGCCATCTTTTCCATCTCAGACATCTTGCAGTCATCTGACTGGAACCAGCGTCTCATAATATGACGGTCTACGTTGCACATCGCACCCAACTGGGCACCTGTAATGCCAAGTTCCGCAAGATACTTCCTGATGCCGCTCAGACGAGGGCCGGTCTGCATCTCAATTGGAGTTCTCTGTCTCTTAGGTATCACTATAGCAGGCTTTTGTGTAGTCTCAGGAGTCGAATTTTTAGGCATAGTTATCCCGTTATTTGGTTTTATGAAATATTATTCTTTTCTTTGCATTGGTATTGTTTTATTACCAAGCGGTAAATATACAACACCAACAAAAACAACGTAATTACCAACAGGTAAGCATTGCAACACAAAGTTATATAAAATTCGATTAAATGCGATAAAATTAGATGAAATTTCATCAAAATGTTTGATAATCCGATATATAACTACCCAATTGAAGCCATACTAGCGTACTTCGGATGTCGCGAGGATGGCAAGGGGATGTTCTTTTCTCCTTTAAGAGAAGAAACTACACCGTCATTACACGTAAACAAGAGAGATAATGTATGGTATGACCACGGTGCGGGTATTGGAGGAACGAACGTGCAATTGGTAATGTCCGTAAAAAAATGTAGCAAAGAAGAAGCCGAAAAGTTCATCAAGACGCTTGATCCACTATTGGCAAGCAAACCACAGAATGTTTCGAAATCAGCAAATCCTCCAACAACGGAAATAATAAAGGTTAGGCCCATCTGCAGCTATTATCTAAAGAAATACCTTGAAGAAAGAAAGATACCGATCAGCATAGCTGATAAATACTGCAAGGAGATCATAATCCGTAACCACGTCAAGGGGAAAGATTACACGACTTTGGGGTTTGGGAACAATGCTGGAGGCTATAATCTCAGTGCGCCGTATGGATTCAAGTCCTGCAGCAAAGGAGGGATAACGACAATAGATACAGAAGGCAATCGTACAGTTATGCCATCAACAAGGGCAGTATCGATTTTCGAGGGTAGTTTTGACTTCTTATCTTGGCAGGTTCTCCAGAATGCCAAGACTCCAACAACAGACATACTAGTTCTGAACTCGGTCAACAACCTCGATAAAGCAACCGGTTACCTCAGACTTCATGACTCATATATATGTTTCCTTGACAATGACCAGGCAGGACGTAAATGTCTCGAAGAAATCAGAAAGATGTTTCCTGATAAGAAGATTAAAGATATGTCATCATTGTATGCCCAACACAAAGATCTGAATGAAATGCTGCAGAATTGTAGGGGCTATGACATCAACGATGTATCAATCAAAAACTCACTATAAACTATGGAAGAAAAACTCGAGTACAGACTTACATATCTGACTGAAACACTCGAAGAAATGAAACGAGAGATGGTTAGAATCAGAACAATTCTGTCGAACAGCAGAAAGACACACTACACCAATCAGGAAGTAATGGAACTGCTGCAAATAACTTCGGCCACGTTGAAGAAGTGGAGAGACAATAAGATCATAGGATATTCCGCAGTAGGAAACACATACTTCTATACTGAGAAAGATATTGAGAACTTCTTCAAGAACAACCATAAGAAGTCTACATATGAGATAGAAAAAGAAAAATGAGAATATTATGGAAGATAAACTCATCGTTCTTAGCCAAAGTCAACTGGAAGAAACGATAAATAATGCTGTAAGCAAGATACTCGGAGAAATGCAGAAAACCGATGTGATAAATAAGGAGTATATCACTCGGGAAGAAGCGGCAAGTCTACTCAACATAACCTTGCCGACATTACATAGATATGCAAAAATGGACAGAATAAGAATCTATAAGTTCGGCTCACGATCTCTCCTGAAAACTGAGGAACTCATTCTCGCCATCAAGGAGAATAAGGTCATCAAATATGGCAGAAGAAAATACAAGAGATGAATAGTACAACTGAAATACACCGCTGTAAGTCTGCATTTGTATTGCAAAGATATTTTCGTACCTTTGCATCGAACCCTTCGGATTCAATATCTGATGTGGTTATACAAATGCACTTCCTGTCCTTGTATAAGGGCAGGATTTGCGTTTATAGCACCAGAACCGATTTCAAGCACAACAGTTATACAAATAGTTATACAAAATTTCTTTTCGGATCTCGACAGATTTTTAGAAATCTGGATTTTTTCGCCCAAAATCGCAAGAGTTATACAAACAGTTATACATATAGTTATACACGATTTTTAGGGCATAAGAAAATTTATAAAATTTTCAAAAACGGCCTCTCAGATAGCTACAGACAGGTTTTCAAAGTTGCAGGAGGTATCAAATTCAGAATTTTTAATTGCAGGACGTATCAAAACAGTTATACATATAGTGATACAAAATTGAGGCAAAAACAACAAAAAACCGCAACAGAATGACTTCTATTGCGGTTTCTTTGTGGTGCCACCGGGAATCGAACCAGGGACACAAGGATTTTCAGTCCTTTGCTCTACCAACTGAGCTATGGCACCAGAATTTTGTTTGAACTACCCTTTCTTTCGATTGGGATTGCAAAGGTAGACATTTTTTCTGAACCTGCAAATTTTTCTGCAAAGATTTTTGCAAATTTTACATATTTCCTGCATTCCGGGGTAAATTCGAGGGGATTTTGAAGTTATTTCGTACCTTCGCTGTCCTTATAGACAGATTAAATGGGACAGAGTCGCTTCATATCGGTCATTCTTCCGCTCAAGCTTGAGTGGGAGCCTTGCTATTGTGTTCCGGAAGGGATGACCGTAAACGCGGGCGACAGGGTCAAGGTAGGATTTGCTGGAAGGACATATACCGGAGTGGTCAGCGGCATTGAGATCGAGCCTCAGACGGATCCTGCCAAGATAAAGGATATCCTTTCTGTGGAGGAAGGTATGGAAAGGATCAGGATGCAGGAGATCAGGCTGTGGCGCGAGATCGCAGAGTATTATATGTGCAGCATCGGCGAGGTCTATAAGGCGGCTTATCCATACGGCAGGACAGAGTTGGAAGAGGCTAAAGCTGCGGCGCGTCAGAGGGCGCTTGAAAGAGACCAGGCCCGCCAGGAAAAGGCCTTGCAGAAACTTCTGGACAGGAAATGCAGGCTCCAGTCGCGTTTGGAAAAGAAAAAGGAACTTGCTCAGAAGGCTCGCAAGGACAGCACCAGAGAGTCATACCGGGCAGAGGCTGAGGCAGCTGCGCAGGAAATTGCTGCTGTCGAGGCTGAGATCATGCAGTTAATGGAAAATGCAGACCAGAAGAACGGCCAGGAAGGTCTGAATGAAAAGAAGACTCCCGTTGCAGAAACTAACAGTCAGGCAAGTCACCCATGCACCGACGCAAAAATCACCTTCTCCCCCTCCCAGCAGCAAGCCCTGTCACAGATAAAGGAAGCCTTCCATAACGGCAAACCGGTCCTGCTCCACGGAGTGACAGGATCCGGCAAGACTGAAATGTATATGCAGATGGCCCTGGACACCATCAACGCTGGCAGAAATGTCCTTTATCTAGTACCTGAAATCGCCCTCAGCCGTCAGCTCGAAGACAGGCTTCATGACATATTCGGCGACAGGCTGATGATATTCCATTCAGGAGAAACATCGGCAAGCCGCAGAGACACAGCCGGACATATAAGACGTACAGAAGGATACATGATACTCGGCACGAGGTCATCTCTTTTCCTGCCTCATCACGACCTCGGTCTTATCATCGTCGATGAGGAACACGATCCGTCATACAAGCAGGACTCCCCTGCCCCAAGATATAACGGACGAGACACCGCGCTGATGCTCAGCAGCATACATAAAGGCTGCAACATCATCCTCGGCTCTGCTACACCGTCCCTGGAAGAGCAGTACAACTGTCATGTGGGAAGACATGTCCTCGTGGAACTGAAGGAGAAATTCCACGGATCTGCAGAGGCGGAAATGATAATCATCGACACAAGAGCTGAGAGAAGGAAGAACGGAATGATCGGCAACTTCTCGAGGAAACTCATAGAAAGAATCGAAAGAACCATAAGTGCAGGTGAGCAGGTGCTCATCCTCAGGTCGCGACGCGCATGGTCGCCTGTGATACAGTGCGAGCAATGCGGCGACATACCGAAATGTCCTCACTGCAATGTGAGCCTCAGCCTGCATAACGACGGCAGCCTCAGATGTCACTATTGCGGTTTCCGCAGACAAGGTACCGGTACCTGCGCGAAATGCGGCGGCCCGATGAAACTGCTCGGAGCCGGCACACAGAAGATAGAGGAAGAGGCTGCGGCACTGTTCCCGCAGGCAAGGATCGCAAGACTGGACAGCGACACCGCCCAGAACAGGAATTATGAAAAGGAAACCATCAGGAAGTTCAGCCGAGGCGAGATCGACATCCTGATCGGAACGCAGATGGTCAGCAAAGGATTCGACTTCAGCAACCTCAGCCTTGTGGCAGTCATCGCTGCGGATTCCCTTCTCGGAATGCAGGATTTCCGCGCGGATGAGCGTGCTCATCAGCTGCTTCAGCAGCTTCGCGGCCGTTGCGGCCGCCGCGCGCGGAGGGGTACCTTCGTGATCCAGACTACCAATGCCGAGCACCCTGTCTATCAGAACATTGCAGAGGACAGACCAGACTTCGGCACAAGCCTTCTCACAGAAAGAAAAGACTTCAATTTCCCGCCATACACCAGGATCGTGGAGATCTCCGTAAGAGACCGATTCGAGGACCGTGCGGAAAGGATGGCCTTTGCCCTGGCAAACGCTATAAGAGCCCAGAGACCAGCACCCGACGGCATACTGAACGACCCGGTGACAGGCCCGTATGCCCCGACAATCGACAGAATCGCCGACCAGCACATCAGGAACATCAGGATCAGTCTGAAAAAGAACAGGCAGCTTTCGTCAGAGAAAGCCGCCCTCAAAGCTATCATAAACAGTTTTGAAAAGTCTATGAAATATGACGGTCACATCACCGTCAACGTCGATCCGTCATAAGTCCCGCCACAACAGTCAACTGTCCCTCCAGCACCTCCATAGTCACCGGAGCACGACCAATAACCTCACCGTCCACCTCAACAGGCTCGGCATCAGCCTCCTTCGCAGGTATCACAGTCACCTTACGGCAACGCGCCTGAGTAAGTACATCCACCTTATGGAATGTACCAGTAAACAGCTTCGGAACCTCCTTGGCAATAGTCATAAGAGGGATATCAGGAATGACAGTCACATCGGTCAGTCCGTCATCTATCACAGCAAGCGGAGTCTGTCTCATTCCTCCACCTGAGAACTTTCCAGTTCCGAAAGCAATCGAAAGATATTTGCCGTTGAATATCTCCACTCCGTCGCACACTATCGAAGCACGCACCGGCACTCGATGTCTGATACAATAAAGCAATGCGCTGACATACAGTTTCTTGCCACGCTTTCCCTGCTCTTTTTTCCTATTCACTATCTCGCACACTCTGGCATCAAGACCGACACCTGCTATATTCGCCATATATGATACTGTCAATGGCTCCGCCTCAAGATCGGCAGCATCAAGAACCGACACCTTCACCACATCCTGCTTCCTTCTGACACCCTCTGCCACAAGCCTTACAGCCTCACGTATGTCCCGTGGTACACCAACAGACTTCACCCAGTCGTTGCCCGACCCCACCGGAATCACAGCAAGAGTGAAATCCGAAAAAGAAACACCTTCGGCAGAAGCGACATACTCTCCTATTCCGTTAAGCACATCATGGATGGTTCCGTCGCCTCCGACTGCGATGAAATTACGATAGCCTTCTGCTGCAGACTTACGGCTTAATGCAGTGGCATTCAGCTCCCCTCCAGTAAAGCGGGCCTTATAAAGCACACCTGCCTCTTCAAGCATCACAGCCGCATTCTTCCAAATGGATCCTGCCTTCCTGGAGGCAGCGAACACATTGACCACAGCCATCCATTTCCCACTATCTATAGTCTTTCCCATAAGCATTCTTCAAGTTAAACAACCCTGACTTCCGCAAGGAGGAACAAAGTCCCATGAAAAGTTATCAACAAATGTAGTAAATAAAGAAATCGAATGAAATTATTTTTGTAATTTTGCCGAATATGTCCAACAAATAACGATATGGGAAAAGTAATAGCAATAGCAAACCAGAAGGGTGGAGTCGGCAAGACTACCACAGCAATCAACTTAGCGGCATCGCTGGCCGTACTTGAGAAGAAAGTGCTCATCATCGACGCTGACCCTCAGGCAAATACGACCTCAGGCCTCAACTTTTCCCCGGACAATGACCAGAAGAGGACGCTTTACGAGGTGATGATCGGAAGAATCGACATCAGCGACACACTGATACAGACCGAAATAGCAGGTCTCCACATGATTCCTTCCCACATCAACCTCGTCGGCGCCGAAATCGAGATGCTCGAAAGCGAGAACAGGGAATCCGTTCTCAAGAACGCACTCTCGACCATCAGAGACAATTACGATTACATCATCATAGACTGCTCTCCGTCGCTCGGTCTCATCACAGTCAACTCACTCACTGCAGCTGACTCTGTAATGATTCCGGTACAGCCGGAATTCTTCGCACTTGAGGGTCTCGGAAAGCTTCTCCAGACCATCAGGCTCGTCCAGGGACGTCCTAACCCTGCACTGACAATCGAAGGATTTGTTGTTACAATGTTCGACGGAAGAACCAAGGTACACAACCAGGTGCTCGGCGAACTCCGCGAGCATTTCGGATCAATGGTATTCGACACCATCATCCAGAGAAACATCCGCCTCAGCGAGGCTCCGTCGCACGGAAAGCCTATCATTCTTTATGATGTGATCTGCAACGGTACGACAAATTATCTCAACCTTGCAAAGGAAGTACTCCAGAAGAACAGCTAAAAGCATAGAATCATGAGCAAACAGCAGAGAGGATTAGGCAAAGGACTTGGCGCACTGCTCGGCGGTGACACAGATCTCAGCCAGATCAGAAAACCGGTAGGATATGTAAACAAGGAAGTCGTGAATGTCGAGCAGCCTCAGCAAGGCGGTACGGCAGACATCATGCGTATCCCTGTGGACATGATCGAGCCGAATCCGTTCCAGCCACGAATGAACTTCGATTCTGAAGCACTCGAGGAGCTTGCAGATTCTATAAGGACACTCGGACTCATACAGCCTATCACAGTACGTAGAAAGGCTGATGGAAGATACCAGATCATCAGCGGCGAGCGCCGATTCCGGGCAGGACGCCTTGCTGGCATGGACATGATGCCGGCTTATATCAGAGACACCAACGATCAGGGAATGCTCGAGATGGCTATCGTGGAGAACATCCAGAGAGAGAACCTCGACCCTATCGAAGTGGCAATGAGTTACCAGCGCCTCATCGAGGAATGCAGCCTGACGCAGGAACAGATGGCAGTCAGAGTCGGCAAGAAGCGCGCTTCCGTGACCAACTACCTCCGTCTTCTCAAGCTTCCTGCTAAGATCCAGCATGACCTCAAGGTAGGCCTCCTCAGCGTGGGCCACGCAAAGGTCCTCCTCGGAGTGGATGACCAGGCTCTTCAGGAGCATCTCTGCGACGAAGTCATCAAGAACGACATGTCCGTACGTCAGCTCGAAGAGAAGATCAAGAGAATGACCGAGCCTAAGAAGCAGGCACAGGGCACCGAGGAGCAGGAACTTCCTGACGAATACTTCAAGGTTCTCGAGATCGTAGGCAAATATTTTGAAAACAACATAAGCCTCAAGCGCAGCAACGGAGGAAAGGGAACGATGACAATCCATTTCACATCCGATGATGAGGTCAGAAGATTCCTCAAGGCCCTTGAGGAATCAAAGTTCTGATCAGCTTGACACAGACAAAATGCATAGAAGAATATATAAATATATATTGACCCTTATCTTCTGCCTGACAGCTTTCGCCACACGAAGCGAAGCACAGTTCAAGGAGGAGGCTTTCCAACAGACCTACAACGAGAAGGGTGACTCCACTGCCAGGACAGATACCACAGACAAGCTTTTCTCGTTCAAGGACTGGGCGGGCGGTATCACGCATAAGCACCCGATCGAGATTGGAACAATGTTCGCCGGCTCCGTTATCATGCCCGGAACAGCCCAGATCTACAACAAGGACTACTGGAAGCTCCCTGTCATCTACGGAGGAATCGGAGCACTTGCCGGAACCGGAGGCTACAAGATCCACCAATACAAGAAATCCAAGAAGGCCCTCGCCGACTTTGAGGCAGCGAAACTTGCATTCGAAAACGAATACGGACAGGAATACCCTCATCAGGCACCTATCCTCGACACCAAGTCCAAGAACATGGGAACATGGCTTCTTGCCGGAGCAGGACTTGTATATTGGGGTTCGCTTCTGGATGGAGTGATATGTTATGAGACCGACAAGGATCCTCTTCCGGGCAGAGCGACTCTCTATTCAGCCCTTCTTCCTGGACTTGGACAGATCTACAACGGCGAGCTTTTCAAGGTCCCTATCTATTGGGGTTGCCTCATGGGTTCTGTATATTTCCTGACAAACAACCACACCAACTACAAGAGATTCAAGAGAATATACGGCGAGGCATCACTTCCGGACAACGACAGTCCGGTCAACGCCGAGACTGCAAAATACTACAGAGACGTCTACAGACGCTACCGAGACTATTCGATCGTAGCCACAGCAGCATTCTATCTGCTTCAGGTGATTGACGCGAATGTCTTCGCATACATGCACGACTTCGAGGTAACCGACGACCTGACCATGAACATAGGTCCTGCTGTCATACCTCCGGACAATGCATATGCCATCCACACATCAGCCCCGACAAGGTATAACGACAACGCCTTCGGACTCAAAGTCGGATTCCGATTCTGACCCCATCAAAGAATATGAAAACAAAAAAGATAACAGCCATCCTAATCGCGGTTGCTATGCTTTCAGTGAGCGCTGCCGCACAGAACAAGGCACAACTCAAAGAGGAAAACGTTCAGCTCAGAAGCGTGATAGATTCGCTTACCCGGGAACTTGTAAAAGCAAGAACTGAACTGCAGTACACAGACAGCCTCGCAAGCGAACTCCTTACTCTCTATGCTGACAGCGAGCTCAGAAACCAGGAGACTTTCCAGCCTGAAGAATACACAGCAGAACTTTCAGACAGCCTTCTCAACGTATGGTATGTCCAGAAACTCGTAAGCCAGAGCGAAGAAGACCTCTACGACATGGATTCGGTGAAATTCGAATCCAACGTACCAGACTCTGTATATATCGACAGAATCGCTAAGATGAGTTCATTCATCTCCCTCCCATACAACAGCGTGGTGAGGAACTACATCATCAGATATTCCGAGAAGATGCCGAGCACCATCGGAAAGATCATCGGTCTCTACGAGTACTACAAGCCATATTTCGATGAAGTATTCGATAGATACAACATGCCTGAAGAACTCAAGGCAATGGCCGTGATAGAGTCTGCCATGAACCCTCTCGCAGTGTCAAGAGTCGGAGCAAAGGGCATGTGGCAGTTCATGTATTCAACAGCAAAGATCTATGGTCTCCAGATCGACTCATTCGTTGACGAACGTCTTGACCCTTACAAGGCAGTTGAAGCGGCTGCTCAGTATCTTCTCGATGCATACGAAATCTATGGAGACTGGAACCTCGCAATCGCATCCTACAACTGCGGAGCCGGAAATGTCAACAAGGCCATACGCAGAAGCGGCAGCAGACAGTTCTGGGATCTCTATCCGTATCTTCCAAGAGAGACCCGCGGATACGGTCCGGCATTCGTAGGAGCGCTCTACACCATGAGATACTACAAGGAGCATGGCATCAAGCCTGTTCCTGTAGCACTCCCTAGCCCTGTGGACACATTCAGAATCAACAAGATGCTCCACCTCAAGCAGGTCAACGAGGTCATCGGAGTACCGCTTGACGAACTCAAGAATCTCAACCCGCAGTACAAGCACGAGATCATCCCAGGCAACAGCAAGGAATACATCCTCAGACTCCCTTACCAGTACACAAATGCCTTCATCGAGCATGAAGATTCGATTTACCGCCACAAGGCAGACAAATACTTCAACCCTGTAACATTGAAGAGCATCCAGGAAGGCGGTGACGGCGAACAGATCACATATAGAGTCAAGAGCGGTGACTACCTTGGAAGAATTGCCATAAATCACGGAACAACCGTTGCAAAGATCAAGAAGTGGAACAACCTCAAGAGCAACGACATCCGCGTAGGTCAGAGACTGATCATCTACCGTGGCGGCAAAGCTCCTGCGACTACATCATCATCTTCTTCAAGTACAAAGACTACAACCCAGACTTCTTCATCGGCAGTCAGCGGAGGTACGACATACACAGTCAAGAGCGGTGACGCACTTTCAAAGATCGCTGAGAAATATGGCGTTACAGTCAACCAGCTCAAGCAGTGGAACGACCTCAGCAGCAATAATATCCGTGTAGGTCAGAAGCTCATCGTAAGCAAGAGTGCCTCACCTGCTGCACCGGCAAAGACCACAACTGCCTCATCTTCAACCCAGCAGAATACAAGTCCAAGTGTAGATCCGAATGCTCCATATACTGAATATGTCGTGAAGGACGGAGAGTCACTCTATATCATCGCAAAGAAGTTCCCAGGCATAAGCGCACAGAACATCATGGACTTCAACGGCATCGGCTCCAACATCAAGCCAGGTATGAAGATCAAGATTCCAAAGCTCTAGAATGAGAATACACATTGAAGTTTAAGCTCGGCTCTGCCGGGCTTTTTCTTTTCCGCACTCATGAACGGATATGCAGTGAAAGAAGCCCTGCCATACAGCTTCAGCCACCTGCCCGGCTTCCATGAAGCAGTAGCAGCCGTCCATACTCCCCTACCGTACATTGCCGGTACATTGAATCCTCCGGGGGCATCCCTCTCATAGACATATATCCTGTCATCCCAATTATCCGCGCAGAATACTCCTGCCCTGAGATAAGCAGAAAGCGATCCTTCGACATATCCACCCTCACAGTAAACAAGACCGGCAAGCGACCTGCAATGCAGAAGATTCGCACGCAGATTCAAGACGAATTCATCCATAGGCAAAGAAATATCCGTCCTGAAATCAGTTCTAGTCGCATTTCCCCAGCTTCTCACTCTCTCACTGAGACGCATCTTGAGCGCGAACCTCTCTCCTGTCCAATGCCAACCTGCGAGGACCTTGACCTGAAAGTCATCAGAGGAAGTCTTCGACATAGGTTCCGGGAAATAAGCAATATCTGAAGTCAAGGTGGCCGAATGCGTCCTGTCCTGACTGATATACTCCCCTGCCAGACTGAGCGAATACTCATTTGAACACTTCGTAGTACTTCTCTGGGCGCCGCTCCTTTCAGCATTATAAGCAGCAGGAAATATCCTCAGCATGGCAGCACTGCGTAATGACTCTCCGAAAGGGAATGACACACCTGTAAGCCCTGCCGGCACCTTGCTCACCCAGTCATAAGCCAACTCAGCAAAGACATCTGTCCCACTAAAGCACCAAGCCATATCCACCGAGGTCTTCATGTCCTCCATATCATCCCGGAATTCCATATAATGCGTAGCTCCCACCTGTCCGTTTCTGAAATTCCAGGTAAGATTCATCACAGGAAGTATGGTGACCTTTTCCGGTGAAGCGCGAGCGGACTTAATGCCGGGGAATGCGACAGAAGCATTGAATATCAAACGTTTGAGCATAGCACTTCCTGCAACTCCCGTCATGGAATAATTCCCCGTGAATGAAGACGAACGCGAAAACCCGGAAGGTCTGCGCATAAACGTGGATGGAGAAGAAAGTCCGCTCATCGACATTCCGTTCCATAGGGCCAGTCCCTGACCGAAACGGGCGTTGTAATCACCAGCAATAAAACGAAACGGAAACTTCCGGAAATCATATTCTACAGTTCCCGTAAAGGACTCGGGAAGGCCACTGGCAGCAGACGAAGGGCGAGACATGCCGAGCCCTACGGAAATACCGGCAGAAGATTCCATAGAATACTTCAGCGCATAATTCCACTGACCGGACTCATCCGGCCGGACACCGCTCCTGACACGGAGTTCATGCTGCAGACCTGCAGACCGCACAGATGGCAGTTCACCGGAAGACAGATCTACAAAAGGCTTGACAAGTCTTACATGATCCTCAGTAAACCCATCAAGTAACGAAAGTTCGGCATAAGACAAGATGTCACCGTGCCGGAGTCTGTAGTCAGTTATCGAAGCAGCCTGATATGCAGTAAACAGGCCGCAGGAGGCCAATCTCGAAGCAGATGTCATATTCAGTTTCAACGGTCTGTCAAGAAATTCTGACAACCTCTCCACTTCATACCGGTCCGCCTCCTCGATATCCCCCACTCCGAGCAAAGCCAATACGGCCTCATCACCCGGATCCTCCTGTGCCCTCACCGGCACCAAGGCCAGAAACAACAGGGCAAAAAATGCAATCACGCTCCTCATGACAATTCAACTTTTCCGGCAAAAATATGCTCTGAGGCTCACAATGCTGTTGTTTTACCCAAAAACAACAGCAGATTTTTCTTTTTTTTATAGTTTTTGCTAAATTTGTATGATATTACAAAATTGTTAGCATGAAAAAGATAACCTTGAAGGACAAGACCTTCAGAACTTTCATCCCCTATGAAAAGATTTCAGCCGCCATTGACGATGTGGCTGCTGACATAAATAAGGATTTCGCAGGATGCGAGGACTTCCCTGTCCTTCTCTGCGTTCTCAACGGATCCATCATGTTCATGGGTGAGCTCATGAAGAGACTCGACTTCAATTGCCAGATAATTTCCATAAAACTTACTTCGTATGAAGGTACAGAAACTACAGGCAAGGTAAAACAGGCTATGGGACTTACAGCTGACATCACCGGCAGAAGAGTAATCGTTGTTGAAGACATCGTAGATTCTGGCAATACAATCGTGGAGCTTAAGAATATCCTCCTTGAAAAGGGCGCATCCGAAGCTAAGATCTGTACAATGCTCTTCAAGCCTGATGCATATAAAAAAGATCTGAAGATAGACTACATTGGTCTCGAGATTCCTAACGACTTCATCGTAGGATTCGGCCTCGACTACGACGAATACGGCCGCAACTACAAAGACATCTACGTTCTCGACGAATAAAGATTGAACTTCACTATAGAGAATAACCACATAAAACAATGAAATACTATATCCTCTTCGGCCCTCCAGGCGCCGGCAAAGGCACCCAGGCCACAGCAATGGTTGAAAAATACAACCTGCACCACATCTCTACAGGAGCCCTTCTACGCAAAGAGATTGCAGCTGAAACAGAGCTCGGACTCCAGGCAAAAGCCCTTATCGAAAAAGGCTGCCTCGTTCCGGACGAAGTAGTGGAAGGAATGATCGAAAGCGAGTTCAAGACCGTTACAGGAGTTGACGGATTCCTTCTCGACGGATTCCCACGCACACTCCCTCAGGCAGAAGCCCTCGACGCGATCCTTGCAAAGACCTCGGAAGAAGTTACAGCAACTGTTTCCATCATGATTCCTGACGAAATGATCATGGAGCGCATCAAAGGCCGCGCTCTCAAGGAAGGAAGAGCGGACGACGCAAGCGAAGACATCATCAACAACCGCATCGTCACCTACCACAACCAGACAGAGCCGCTCATCGACTTCTACAAGAAGGTGGAAAAATACAACGAAATCGACGGCATCGGCACAATAGAAGAAGTGCAGACCCGCATCTTCTACGTAATGGACAGATTCTAAAAACCTACACAGCCCTCTCCCCGAGGGCTGTTTTCGTATATCGGTGAATTTGACTATCTTTGCAGCCGGAATTTCAGAAAGGCATCATTATGGATTCTTCTGAAATTTCACGTAACAATAAGGAATATTACGGGTATATAAAATATAAACCCAATAAACGATAACATTATGGCGGACTCGAATTTCATAGACTACGTAAAGATATATTGCCGTTCCGGTAACGGCGGTCCCGGTTCCACACACATGAGAAGGGAGAAATATGTTCCGAAGGGTGGTCCGGACGGAGGCGACGGCGGACGTGGAGGACATATCATCCTCAGAGCGAATCCGCAGTTCTGGACACTCATCCACCTGAAGTACCGCAAGCATATCATGGCAGAGCACGGTGCATCAGGCAGCGGCCAGCTTCAGAAAGGCAAGAACGGAGAGGACATCTACCTCGACGTTCCGCTCGGCACTGTAGCAAAGAACGCTGAGACAGGCGAGATCCTTTTCGAGATGGTAGAGCCGCATGAGGAAAGAATCCTCGTGAAGGGCGGCCGTGGCGGTCTCGGCAACAACAACTTCAAGACAGCCACCAACCAGACACCACGCTATTCGCAGCCTGGCGAACCATGCGAGGAAGGCTGGTTCATCCTCGAGCTCAAGCTTCTCGCTGACGTGGGACTTGTAGGCTTCCCTAACGCAGGTAAGTCCACCCTGCTTTCAACAGTATCTGCAGCAAAGCCAAAGATCGCAGACTATCCTTTCACCACCCTCGAGCCTAACCTCGGCATCGTAAGCTACTACGACGACAAGTCATTCGTAATGGCCGACATCCCAGGCATCATCGAAGGTGCACACGAAGGAAAGGGCATCGGAATGCGATTCCTCAGACATATCGAGCGCAACTCCATCCTACTCTTCATGGTAGCAGCAGATCAGGACGACATCCGCGAAGGATATGAAGTGCTCCTGAACGAGCTCCGCGAATACAACCCTGAGCTTCTCGTGAAGGACCGTGTGCTCGCAATCACCAAGTCAGACATGCTCGACGACCAGCTCAAGAACGAGATCGAGGCTCAGCTTCCTACAGACATCCCGCATGTCTTCATTTCCTCATTCACACAGGAAGGAATCAAGGAACTCAAGGACATGCTCTGGAGCGCACTCCACACAGAGCCTGAGGTGGAAGAAGCCGTGACTGTGCTCTTCCCTGGTTCTGAGAACGAAACAATCATCTAAACAACTGCAGTGCTACGTGACAGCATTGTCATTCTGAGCGAGCAAAGAGAATCGAAGAATCTACAAACATGTTCTGGCAGAATATCCACCACCTGGACCAGCAGATATCACTGGCCATCAACAGCTGGCACTCCCCGTTCACCGACCCGATCTGGACCTTCCTTTCGAAGATCCCGGTATGGATTCCGATGTACGTGGCCATAGTAGCCCTGCTCATCTGGCGTCTCGGCTGGAAAAAAGGACTTATAATGACACTGGCCGCAGTAGCCACCTTCGGTTTTTGCGACCAGTTCTCCAACTTCCTAAAGGACCTCGTAGGCAGAGTGAGACCAGCCTTCGATGACTATATGCTCGCAAACGGCCTCCACATCCTCGAAAAAGGAGGTCGCAGTTTCAGTTTCTTTTCAGCCCACGCAGCAAACGCCTTCGGACTCGCCACCAGCACGGTTATCGGCCTCAGACTCGACAAACGCCTCTTCCCTGCCGGAGCAAAAGCAAAGCCTTGGGGCAGGGCCTATATGATATGGATGTTCACCTGGGCTTCTTTGGTAGCTGTAAGCCGCATATTTGTCGCACGACACTATCTGGGTGATGTCCTTGTCGGCTCCCTCATCGGAATCCTCTCCGGATCAGGATTCGCATTACTGGCACGGCATATCATTCGCAGATATTCAATATGAGATTAAGCACGGATTCTATGAATCACGTGCTTTTTTATTACAAAGTATTTGATTATTAGAATAAAGGTATTATCTTTGTTTTTGAATTTTTCTAAATTAGATATTATGAAGATCAAAGATATATACGGAAGAGAAATACTGGACTCACGCGGCACACCTACCGTTGCTGCAGAAGTCATACTGGAATCAGGACATAAAGGATATGCATCAGTACCGTCAGGGGCATCAACTGGTGAACATGAAGCAATCGAGCTTCGCGATGGTGACGCAAACCGTTATTTCGGAAAAGGAGTCTTACAGGCTGTAGCTAACATAAACAATAAGATAGCACCTGCACTGAAAGGAATGAGCGTTTTCAGTCAGATGGCCATAGACAGGAAGATGATCGAAATGGATGGTACCGATAACAAATCAAGGCTTGGTGCCAATGCCATGCTCGCTGTTTCATTAGCAGTGGCAAATGCCGCAGCAGCATGCATGGGAACGCCATTATATCACTATCTCGGTGCACCGAACTCTAATGTCATGCCTGTTCCTATGATGAATATCATAAACGGCGGTTCACATAGTCCTGCGCCGATTGCATTTCAGGAATTTATGATCAGACCAATTGGAGCTCCATCATTCAGTGAAGGTCTTAGAATGGGTGCTGAAGTATTCCATTGTCTTAAGAAAGTACTTGCAGAAAAGGGCTACAGTACAGCAGTTGGAGATGAGGGAGGCTTCGCACCTTCCCTTTCTGGCACTGAGGAAGCTTTACAGATGATCATAAAGGCTATCGAATACGCTGGATATGTACCTGGAAGGGACATTACACTTGCACTTGATTGCGCAAGTTCCGAGTTCTATGAAAGCGGAATCTATGACTACAGAGTCTTTGAAGGTCCTGACGGCAAACAACTCGACAGAGAGGGTCAGGTACAATACCTTAAAAATCTCATCAGCAAATACCCTATCGACTCTATTGAGGACGGTATGGCTGAGAATGACTGGAAAGGCTGGGAAATGCTTACAGCAGAAATCGGTGACCGTTGCCAGCTTGTAGGAGACGATCTGTTCGTTACAAATGTGAAATTCCTTAAGAAAGGAATAGAAATGAATTGCGGTAATGCGATCCTGATCAAACTGAATCAGATCGGCACACTAACAGAGACTCTTGAGGCTATTGCAATGGCACAGAGAAACGGTTATAAGGCCATCGTGTCTCACAGATCGGGAGAAACTGAAGATACTTTTATTGCAGACCTTGCAGTAGCGACCAACAGCGGACAGATCAAGACTGGTTCACTAAGTCGTTCAGAACGCACAGCCAAGTACAACCGCCTTCTGAAAATCGAATCAGAACTTGACGGCCATTCACTCTACGGCCTCCCACGAATCTAAATAGTAAAAGACACAAAAAAAAGCTCGACCTGAAAAGATCGAGCTTTTTTGTGGAGATAGTCGGAGTCGAACCGACGACCCCCTGCTTGCAAAGCAGGTGCTCTAGCCAACTGAGCTATACCCCCATAAGAAAAGTGGCAGCTACCTACTCTCCCACCTGGTGGGGCAGTACCATCGGCGCTAGTGAGCTTAACTTCTCTGTTCGGAATGGGAAGAGGTGGATCCTCA
>JBGVNK010000036.1:0-2323 GCA_045125535.1 Candidatus Cryptobacteroides sp. | reverse complement strand
GACTTATCAGCTCAACAAGAGGATAGAGTTTTCAACTAGCATTACCAACATACTTGATAAGCGGACATACAACTATACGACATACTCAGAACTGACTTCTTTTGAAAGTCAAAGACAACTCCGTGGTCGTCAGATCCTATTTTCAATAATACTAAGAAAATAACAATATCAGATATGAAACATATATTCTCACTTATCTTTTTCGCTTTTGCGATATTTATGAGATTCACCAGAAGAATGAGTTTGATTCCATAGAATTCGTCCTGACTATAAGGTACAACTTCAATAGTTCAAGAAGCAAATATAAGGGTACAGGAGCAGGTGAACAGCAGAAAAGCAGGATGTTGAAGCCAGCTAATTAGTGTTATATGCACCGTTCCGGTCAGAGGACATAGATCTTCTGACCGGAATTCTTATTCGTTCACCAGCAATTTATAGCCTTCGCCTCGCACGTTCACGATGCGGATACGTGGGTCGGGTTCGAGACGGCGACGGAGTTTGGAGATGAATACCTGAAGGCTGCGGGAGTTGAAGAAGTCGTCGTCGCCCCAGATCTCAAGAAGGAGAGGTCTTGTGTAGAGGGTTTCTCCTTTGCTTGCACATAGAAGTTCGAGGATCTTTGCTTCGCGTGGTGAGAGTTCTTCGGATGTGCCGGCGTAATCGAGACGGAGGGTGTCCGGATGAAATGTGAATTCACCGATCCTATATGTCTGAGGAGCAGGAGCGGTCTGGACCAGCCGTCTTCCTGCCAATGATCGCAGCCTGACGATCAGTTCCATCATTCCGAACGGTTTCTTGAGATAGTCGTTTGCACCGAGCTCAAAGCCTTCCACAACATCATCTATGGCAGATCTGGCTGTCAGGAACAGTACCGGAGTCTGCTGATCGGTCTGTCTGATCTGTCTTACCATAGTGAATCCGTCCATCTTCGGCATCATCACATCTGCAACCAGGACATCCGGCTTTTCCGCATAGAACATACGCAGTCCTTCCTCTCCATCCATAGCGGTGCGGACATTGAAGCCCTGGCTGGTCAGGGTATTGCGGATTATCAGGACGAGGTCTTGTTCGTCTTCGACGAGGAGTATGTTGATATTTTCGCTCATAATGACAATGTGAATGAGGTGCCTTTGCCTGGTTCGCTTTCCACGCTGATGCTCCAGCCGTGCTTTTCTACAATGCTATGGACATAATACAGTCCGAGGCCGTAACCCTTCACGTCGTGAAGATTGCCGGTGTGGGCACGGTAGAACTTCTCGAATATATGCTTAAGGTCCGTTGCGGACATTCCTATACCGTTATCACTGACGGTCAGCCTATTTCCATCGGCAGCAACGTGTATAGCAACCTTTTCGCCGGAATATTTCACGGCATTGTCTATGAGGTTGTTCAGGATGTTGCTCAGGTGCATCCTGTCCGCATTGACGGTGAAATCGGAAGGGATATCAACAGTGAATGTAACATTCTTTATTGCCTTCATCCTGTGCTTTTCTACAATATCATCGACCAAAGCAGCAAGATTGATGTCATCACGGTGAAGAACCAGGCCTTTCCTGCGTTCCATACTCATTGAGAGGATCTGCTCGACAAGTCCGCTCAGATGCTCCAGCTGGCTCTGCGATATCTCGAGATATTTCCTTCGCTGCTCCGGAGAGTCTTCATTAGGGAAGTTCAGCAGGGCATCATTCGCAGCGTAGGCGACTGATATCGGGGTCTTGAGCTCGTGGGTCATATTGTTGGTGAAGTCTGACTTCATCTCGTCGAGAGACTTCTGAGTGCGGATGACGTGTATCAGATACAGGAAGACTGCAACAAGGACGATAAGAATCATCACAGAGGCGACAAGGATTCCTGTCATCTGCTTCAGGACAGCCTTTCCCACAGGCTCGATCCACAATCTGTACATTGCTGTTTCCTGAACATCGAAGACATATTCAAATGAAATAGCATCATCACTTGGGACATATCCATCTGTGCAAAGCGAAGCAAGGACTTTAGGCTCTCCTTTCTGTACAATTGTAACATTGAAATTCACAAGAGAGTCTGCGAAAGTGATAAGTTCTATCTTATGTTGTCCATCCAGTCCGGCCTCCTTCAAAGACACAGTCAGCAGCGAATCAAGAAGCCCAAAGTTCAGATTACCGTCTATCGCATCTATTCCGGTGTGCATTCCTCGGATCATCTGAACGGACATGTTATCCAGAGATTTGAACATGCTCTCCTGTTCTGATCTCTCTGGTTTCGGAGGGAGGCTGTCAGTCTGCATCACGCTGCTGGTTGTCTGGCTGACCCTCTTTGTCACACCTGTCTTCTGGCCATTTAT
>JBGVNK010000035.1:0-48458 GCA_045125535.1 Candidatus Cryptobacteroides sp. | reverse complement strand
GTCGGGGAGGTGGACGCTGAAACCCAGACCCTTCTGGACGTCACCAAGGAGTCACTTTACAGAGGAATCGCAGCGGCTGTGGCAGGGAATAGGACTGGAGATATAGGACACGCGGTGCAAACGTATGCGGAGTCATTCGGGTTCTCTGTTGTCCGCGAACTGGAAGGACACGGAATCGGAAAGCATCTGCACGAAAGTCCGGGCGTACCGAACTACGGACGCAGAGGACAGGGTGCAAGGCTGATCGATGGAATGACGATCTGTATCGAACCGATGATCAACTCCGGTGTCAGAAATGTGTATTTAGCTAAAAATGGTTGGGCAGTTCACACTTCTGATCACAGGAAATCAGCGCACTTCGAGCTTACGGTTGTTGTCAGAAAAGGCCAGGCCGAGTTATTGTCCACCTTCGACTTTATTGAGGGAAACGTTAAATTTTAAAGTGATTATCGATGCCAAAACAGTCAGCAATTGAGCAGGAAGGCGTAATCGTCGAGACCCTGCCTAACGCAATGTTCAAAGTAGAACTCGAGAACGGTCATGTCATCATTGCCCACATTTCAGGCAAGATGAGAATGAACTACATCAAGATCCTGCCTGGAGATAGAGTTAAGGTGGAGATGTCACCTTATGATTTATCAAAAGGAAGAATTTCTTTCAGATACAAATAAAACTTTAAGGAAATGAAAGTAAAAGCATCCATCAAGAAGCGCAGTGAGGATTGCAAGATCGTAAAGCGCAAAGGCCGTCTCTACGTGATCTGCAAGAAGAATCCTAAATTCAAAATGCGTCAGGGATAATTTATAATTGTATAACAAATTAAGTTAAGATAATTATGGCAAGAATAGCCGGTGTTGATTTACCTAACAACAAGAGAGGAGAGATAGGTCTTACCTATATCTTCGGTATCGGTCGCAGCTCAGCTCAGAAGATTCTGACTGAACTCGGAATTGATTTCGATACAAAGGTTGGTGAGTGGAACGACGAGCAGATCGCTGGAATCCGTAGCAAGATCGCTGAGGAGTACAAGATCGAAGGTGAGCTCCGTTCTGCAATCCAGATGAACATCAAACGTCTTATGGATATCGGTTGCTACAGAGGAATCCGTCATCGTATCGGCCTCCCTGTACGCGGTCAGAGCACCAAGAACAATGCCCGTACAAGAAAGGGTAAGAAGAAAACTGTTGCAAACAAGAAGAAGGCAACTAAATAATTGAGATGAATTATGGCAAAGAAAACAACATCAACTAAGAAGAGAGTTGTAAAGGTTGAAGCTTATGGCGAGGCCCATATTTCATCAACCTTCAACAACGTAATCGTTACCCTTACAAATAACCAGGGTCAGGCAATCAGCTGGTCATCAGCTGGTAAGAGCGGTTTCAGAGGTTCAAAGAAGAACACTCCATACGCAGCTCAGGTAGCAGCAGAGGATGCTGCAAAGACAGCATACGACCTCGGTCTTCGCAAGGTTAAGGCTTATGTAAAGGGTCCTGGTGCTGGACGTGAGTCGGCAATCAGAACTATCCACGGTGCAGGTATCGAGGTTACAGAGATCATCGACGTTACTCCAATGCCACACAATGGCTGCCGTCCAAAAGGCCGTCGTAAAGTTTAATCAAGTTATTTAATAAGGAGAAATTACTATGGCAAGATATACTGGACCAAGTACCAAGATCGCACGTAAGTTCGGCGAGCCTATTTTCGGCGCGGATAGAAATTTCGAGAAGAGAAACTATCCTCCAGGACAGCACGGTCTCGCTAGCAAGCGTAAGAAGAAGTCTGAGTATGGTACTCAGCTTAAGGAGAAGCAGAAGGTTAAATATACTTACGGTCTTCTCGAGAGACAGTTCCGTAACCTTTACGAGAAGGCTTCTCGTATGAAGGGTCAGAAGGGTGAGAACCTTATCATGCTTCTTGAGTCACGTCTCGACAACATCGTTTACCGTATGGGTGTAGCTCCTACAAGAGCAGCTGCTCGTCAGCTCGTGTCACACGCACACATCACTCTTAACGGTGAGGTTTGCAACATCCCTTCAGCTCACGTAAAGCCAGGTGACGTTGTAGCAGTAAGAGAGCGTTCAAAGAGCCTTGAGGTTATCACTAACAGTGTAGCTTCAGCAGCAAAGTACTCATGGATCGAGTTCGATGCTAAGGCACTCACAGGTAAGTTCCTTAACGTTCCTGTAAGAGCTGAGGTTCCTGAGAATATCAACGAGCAGCTTATCGTCGAGCTCTACTCTAAGTAATAATTAACACCTTAACAAGAATTTATATGGCAATCTTAGCATTTCAGAAGCCGGACAAGGTAATCATGCTCGAAGGAACTGATACTGTAGGCCGTTTCGAGTTCAGACCATTGGAGCCTGGATACGGACAGACTATCGGTAACGCACTTCGTCGTATCTTGCTGTCTTCGTTAGAAGGATTTGCTATCACATCGATCAAGGTTTCAGGCGTGGACCAGGAGTTCGCGACAATCCCTGGCGTGATCGAGGGTATGCAGGACATCATTCTCAACCTCAAGCAGGTTCGTTTCAAGAGAATGGTAGAGACTGTAGACTCAGAGACAGCAAATATCGTGATCAGCGGCAAGCAGGAGTTTACCGCAGAGGATATCTCAAAAGGATTGTCTTCTTTCAAGGTGCTTAACCCTGAACTTCACATCTGCTCTCTCGAGCCTTCAGTCAAGTTGGAGATCACTCTTGCAGTAGGAAAGGGCCGTGGCTTCGTTCCTGCTGACGAGAACAGAGATGCTGATGCGCCTATCGGAACAATTCCGGTTGACGCTATCTACACTCCGATCAAGAACGTGAACTGGACCGTAGAGAACTGGCGTGTTGAGCAGAAGACCGACTACGAGAAGCTTAATTTAGAGATCGTGACCGATGGTTCGATCACTCCTAATGTAGCTCTTCAGGAGGCTGCAAACATCCTCATCTATCACTTCAAGTTATTCACTGACGACAAGAAGCTTTCTCTCGAGAGCACTATTGAAGCAGAGTCTAAGGAGCTTGATGAGGAGTCACTCCACATGAGGCATCTTCTTCTCACCAAGCTTTCAGACATGGGACTCTCTGTAAGAGCATACAACTGTCTTAAGGCTGCGGACATCGATACATTCGCTGACCTCGTTTCTTACTCACGTGCTGAGCTCATGAAGTTCAGAAACTTCGGTAGGAAGTCGCTCAACGAGATCGATCTCCTCGTAGAGAAGATGAAGCTTTCATTCGGAATGGATGTTACCAAGTTTAATATTGAACCTAAGAAAAAGAACGTTTAATTAATATGAGGCACAATAAAGCAATCAATCACCTTGGTCGCAAGAGCGGACACCGTAAGGCGCTCCTCGCCAATATGGCTACTTCCCTCATCCTCCACAAGAGAATCGAGACTACTGTAGCTAAGGCAAAGGCTCTCAAGGGTTATGTAGAACCTCTCATCACAAAGTCAAAGGAGGATACTACTCATTCACGCCGTGTTGTATTCAGCTACCTCAAGAACAAGGAGGCCGTAACTGAGCTCTTCCGCACAGTTGCTCCTAAGATCGCTGATCGTCCAGGTGGATACACTCGCGTTCTCAAGACTGGTTTCCGTCAGGGTGACGGAGCTGACATGGCTCTTATCGAGCTCGTTGACTTCAACGAGGCAGCACTTGCTTCAACTGCAAAGAAGGCTGCTAAGAAGACAACTCGTCGTAGCTCAAAGAAGGCTGTAGAGGCTCCTGCTGCTGAGGTTGAGACACCAGCTGCTGAGTAATCAGACCGAAACGGCGCAGTCGTAAGACTGCACAAAATAAGACTCCGGGACCGAAAGGTCACCGGAGTCTTTGCTTTTAAGACAGGTAAGATTCTATTCCTTTAACTTGCGTTTTTCCTGCTTATATTGACTTGGAGTTACGCCTGTTGCACTTTTGAATGCCGTACTGAAGTAGCTTTGACTTGCAAATCCGGTCATGTCTGAGATCTCGGCAATCGTGTAAGAAGAATTTTCAATCAACGATTTCGCCTTTTCTATACGTATGCGGGTAATATATTCCTTTGTACCACCACCAGTGATAGACTTCATCTTATTATATAAGAGGGCTCTGCTGACACAAAGTTCTCTGCATATGAGCTGTTGGTCAAGGTCTGGATTGCTTATATTTTCTGAAATGATCTTATTAAGACGAAGAATGAAACTTTCTTTATCCGATCCGTAACTGCATTTGGCATCACCTTCTGTATCAAGATATTTTCTTCTGATATCATCTTTTCGTCTAAGAAGATTCCTTATAAGTTCTACAAGAGTGTCAGTCTCAAATGGCTTGGCCATATATGCGTCAGCACCTGCCTTGTAACTGTCGCTCTGGCTCTGTTGCTCACCTCGCGCTGTGAGCAGCACAACAGGGATATGATTATATTTATTATCTTGCTTCAATTTCTTGCAGAATGTGTAGCCATCTCCATCTGGCATATTCACGTCGCTGACAATGATATCAGGGATCTTTCTGGAACACATAAGTGCCATAGCCTTGTTTCCGCTTGTTGCAGTGTATATTTCCGCAAATTCAGCAGTAATGGACTCCTTAAGAAAGTCCAATAGGTCCTGATTGTCATCAACAAGCATGATTTTCATCTCTGAAGTGTTGAACGAGGAGCTTTCAGGAATGATCGCGTTGTCATTCAATTCTTGTCCGATGAGTTCATTAAGATAGGCTTTGGCAGGAGTATCATTGACATTTATCGAAGTCTTCAATGGAATCTCCCACCAGAAAGTAGCACCACGGTCAGGATTGTTCACAGCACCGATTCTTCCTCCATGAAGTTCCACCAGTATTTTAGAATACGAAAGTCCTATACCGCTGCCGTATTGTTCGTTGTTGCTTTGATAGAAACGCGTGAACATCTTTTCCGGATCGACATCCTTCAGACCAGGACCTTCATCACTGATGCTTGTCCTTACCATTCCTTCTTCTGTCAGAGACGTTGAAATGACGATAGCATCTCCCGGCCTGCTATGCTTTATTGCATTCATCAGGATGTTGGTAAGAACAGTATCACATTTGACTTTGTCGAAATCAGCGTAGCCGATCTTGGTGTCAAGAAATCTATGGATCTCGATATGCTCAGCGTGTTCTTCGTTGATTATATCTTCCGTTGCATTTACTACCCATTGGTTAAAATCAGTACTTTCTATACGCAGACTGCTTTTACCCACCTCCATCTTCCTGAGGTCAAGTACCATATTGAGGAGGTCGCGCATTCTCCTGGACTGCCTGTATGCGCGACTGAGAGTCGGATACTGCTCATCCTGAGGGTTCATAGAGTTTAGAAGCCGCTTCAGGGGCGCCATGATAAGTGTCAGCGGAGTCCTTAATTCGTGACTGATATTTATAAGGAACTGCACCTTTTCTTCGTATACCATCTGCTCCTGCTCCTTTAATGCAAGTTTCAACCTGCTTGCCTTGCGATACATGAGACTTATCAACACGGAACCTACAATAATGAGCAGGCTCATGAACACTCCGATCAGAAACCATCCGCTAAGATACCAAGGCCTTGGTATCTTGATTGTCATGATGTTTGCCGGTTCGGTCCAGTCGCCGTTTCTTTTTGTGCATGATACCAGCAGGTCATATTTTCCAGGCTTTGGAATATTCTGGATCTCAATAGATGGAGACATCTGCTCGTATTCCTTGCCACTGCCCACCAGCGAGAATCTGTACATCTTCTGTCGGATGATGTCGACTTCCTGTGTAGACACACTGATGCTTACGAATTTACTGTTGCGCGGAACGTTGTAGATGCCTTTGTCGTCTGCATATATCCTTTGCTTGTCTGCAGAAATTGCATAAAGTTTCAGCAGGGGCTCTTCAGAGGCATCTATGGTATAGTCGGATTCTATACTGAGAAGTCCTTGCACACCGCCTATGTAGACGTTTCCTTCCCTCGACAGCAGGCGAGGCTTGCCCATATACTCGTTAGGTGATGCTCCGTCGGATTCTCCAAACATTGCGAAGCTGTCCTCATCACTCAGGTAGGCATACAGGATCGATCCTGCACCCATCCATATCCTTGACTGATAGTCGCATACGACTGCTGAAACGTTTTGAAAAAGGTCTGTCTCGATGTGTGTTGATACCTGTGTGTATTCATTGAATCTGTATAGACCGTGATTGGTGGCCAGCCATATGTCTCCGTTCTGACCAAGATATCCGCTGTTTATGACATAATCATCGGCAGAGTTGAGTCTCTTGATGTTTCCTGCTTCTTCATCTATCATGTAGATGCTGTTCATGTCATGCAGGTAGAGGCCTTTTTCGGATTCTCCTATCACATACATGTTTCCGTTCGGAACATCTCCGTCTTCGAAGGGCACCGGAATGCATGATCCTGTCTTCTTGTCATATCTTTGCACGAAGGACCTTAGGAAATAGATGTCATTGTTCTTTCCGTTGACAATGACCAGACTCTTTCCTGTATACTTCATGAAATATTTGATTTCCTCGTCGTTTATCGGCATGGGACGCATAGCACCAGTCTTCTTGTTAAGGAGCCAGATGCCGTCAGCATATACGGACATTGCTATTTCCGTGTCCGAGTATGTAGCCATAGACACTATCTTGGTTTTCAGCGTCTGAGGGTAATGAGTGAATCTGTTGACCTTGGGATCAAATTTGTTTACTCCTTCACCGTCTGTTCCGATCCATATCACATGATCATCATCTTCTTGAAACAGACTCAGCACAGAAGGATTACTTAATCCGCTTGAAATGCCGATGTGGCTCTCGCCATATGTCTTCATGCCGCTTGGACTGATTCTGAAAAGACCGTCTCGCGTGCTTCCTGCCCAGATGTTTCCATAATTATCCGTATGCAGATTCTTTATGGAATGTGCCGGAAATGAAGATGGGTCTCCAGCAATATGTGACAAGACTCTGATCTTGTCAGTCTCAGGATCGATGATGTTGATGCCGCCTCCGTCTGTTCCTGCCCAGATCTTGGAGTCCTTTTCAGTAAAGCAGATGACGATGTCGTTACTGAGGGCAGAATTCTGACTTGTATAACTTTTCAGGAGATTACCCTCTTTGTCCAGTACCCTGATTCCATGATTATAGAATGCTATCCATAGGCGCCCCTGACTATCTGTCATTGTGCCCGAAACCTCTTTTATAGGTCCTAGCTGAGTTTCTGAAATTTCTCCTGTCTGAGTGTTGATGAGAAGACTGCCTTGATTTGAACTATATAATAAGGTGGAGTCATCAATCATGTTCATGAAAAGATTGATGGAAGTGTCCCAACCCTCCAGATCACGGTATAGAGACAACTTCCTGTCCTTATATGTATATCTGTATATGCTTCCTCTGCTTCCGAACCAGATGCCCTCTTTGTCATTGCATAATCCATAGAAAGAAATCTTTTCTTGTGTTGCCCCCGCTTTTACATGCTTAAAACCTTCTTTCCCTTTTGCCTTGAGCATCAGCCAGTTGTCGGTGAGAACCCAGATATTTCCCTCCTTGTCTTCTTCAATTTCATTTACAACTCTATTCAGGAATAGGGAATCATTATGATGCTTGAGGTCGTGGCCGTTGAATGTGAACAGACCTTTCGGGGTTCCAAGCCACACGTCTCCATCAGGTTCCTTATATATGCTGTTGATTGTGGATGCTAATCCTTCACGAGTTGAAATCTTGGTGTATATGAATCGCTCTTCAGCTGCCTGAAGAGATGAGTATAATGAAAATGTGAGATACAGATAAAGGAAAATCCTTTTCATGGTTTATTAAATTTGATGTATACAAATATAGAAAAAAACACATTCTTTTTTTTAGAAAATGTCTATGAGACTTCTAAAAAACGCTTTATAAGGCCATGAAATGACAAAATCTAAAATTTCATAATCAAACTTGAATCACAGAGCATAATGTGTCGACCTAAATTTGCAGAGGCAATGGACCTGATGCTAATTTTTACCGCATATGAAAAGAACAATTACAACCTTAATGATTTCATTCCTTCTAGTATCATGCAGCGGAAGATTCGAATTCTCCCCTTATACAGTGATCTCCGTCGAGAATGAGGAACAGAAGGAAGTCGCAGACTGGTTCGCATGGCTGTTTGCCGCACCGGGAGGATTTGTTCCTATAGTCCTGATGGATGATGACGCAGCAGATATAGTACTGAGTCATGACCCGTCATTGAGGGAATCCCATTACAGACTTGACATAGACCGAAACAAGATATATATATCAGCATCAGGCGCCCCCGGCTTCATGCGTGCCTTCAAGACATTACACAATCTACTCCCGGACGAGATTGACTCTATGAGGCATATCGCTTCCGTCAAGTGGACTGTCCCAATCATGGAAAATGTAGAAAGATATGCTTTTGCATATTGAATCTTGCGTTTAGATTCCAGTTTTGGCATAGGGTTTGCAAAACAATGATCAAGGTTAGTTTAGTTGTTAATAATAGGGTTATAGTTCAATAACGGGTATCGCAGATGCGGTGCCCGTTATTGATTTTTCGTTAAAAATGTTTTAAATTTACTGGCAGTAAACGAATAACTATGAAAGCTCTTTTGTTTATGTTGGCATCAATTGCGATGTTGTTTCCTTTTCAGTCCGTATCTGCATATTCATCAGAGGAGAAAGAGGTTACTGCAGCTAAAGATACCGTGATTGTTTCTGATGAATTCCGTTATACAGGTCAATGGCCGGCTGGCCATGGTGTCTTGTATCACGAATATGATGGTCTTTACATCGGTGAATTCCTCAATGCTAAGCCTCATGGTCTTCTCAGGCATTATTCTCCATACGGAAATAAATATTTTGGTGATTATTCAGAAGGAAAGAGACACGGACATGGGCAGTATTTCAAGAAGGACGGCGAGGTCGTCGCAGGAGCCTTTGTCGATGGCCGTGCAGAAGGCAAGGATACCATATATTTTGCTGACGGTGGATTCTTTCTGGGAATCTGCAAAGATGGGGCGCCGACAACGGAAGGTTTCAGATATGACTTCACTCCTCAGAATTATCTTGATAAGAAACCTGTCTTTCCCGATATAGGTCTGACCAAGGAGCAGAAAGACTTCATGGATAAGTTATATAAGATTGCGGATATGGATGCTCCTCCTAAATTCGGAAAACGTGATGTCAATGCTTTTTCGAAATGGGTTACTTCGCAGCTTGTTTATCCGGAAGGAGCCAGAAGAAGTCGTATTGAAGGGACTGTGCTGGTGAGATTCACTGTCAGCAAAACCGGTCAGATTGAGGATGTGGAAGTCTTGGAGAGTGTGTCTTGGGATATAGATATGGAAGCGGTCAGAGTTGTCAACAGTTCGCCGAAATGGACACCAGGAATGAAGATGGGAAGACCTGAGAAATACATCTATACACTTCCTGTAGCATTCAAACTTGTCGTCAGAAGATAGAGTCAATGATTAGATTGTATGGTTTTTGGTAGGATTTTTCGAAAAAAAGTTTTATATTTCGGAAACCTAAATATTTCAAGCCATGAAGACGAGGTTTTTTTTCATGACATTGGCGGCTGCTTTGTGTTCGGCTATGTCTCTCAACGCGCAGGAAGTGCGTGATACCGTAATCATCACAGATGCATATGACTATGTAGGCCAGTGGCCTGATGGCGAGGGAGCTTATTATTCTTACGACAATGGTATGATCTTAGGTAATTTCAGCAAGGCTGTCCCTGACGGAAAATGCATCGTATATCTCCCTGGTGGTGAACGTTACGTGGGAACTTATCAGAAAGGACATCGTACCGGTTATGGAGAACTTTACAACGAGGAGTCCGGAACCATTTATGTGGGAGATTTTGCAGATGGTCAGATGCATGGCATCGACACCGTCTACCGCAGTGACGGATCGGTCCTTGTAGGTGAGTTCAGAAAAGGTAAGCTGAGAAAGACCGTCATCGAGTATAAGAAGCCTCCGTTCAATATTGCTGTACGCAGACCGTCTTTCCCTGACATGATGCTTTCTGGCCAGCAGGAAAGATTTCTCTACGACCTCAGAATGTACTGGGAGACAGGTGGAGATATGGAAGCGGGCTCTCTCGTGAAGCCTAGGTTCCTCGGAGGTGATCTGGATGATTTTGCTCATTGGGTGAATTCTCAGGTCGGTATCGTGACCACACCTAGCGGTGAAACTCTCACCGGAACTGTAATCGTTCAGTTTACAGTGTCTAAGGAAGGTGATGTTACAGATGTGCATGCAATGCATGGTGATGAGCATCTTCTTAATGTTGCGGCAGAAGATATCGTCAAGAAATCCCCTAAATGGGAACCGGGAGAATATAACGGCGAGAAGAGGGGAATCCGCATGACGATTTCAGTGGAATTCAGATAGAAAATAGAATATTTATAAATAAAAAAATGCTATCTTTGCGAATTGGGGCTGTCTCTAGCCTCAACATTGCAAGATAGCTTTTTTTATGAGTAAAGATAAAGAAATACTGGAAGGCATTACGGAGAAGGAATACGAGCACGGCTTTGTGACAGACGTCGAGCAGGAATTCATTCCGAAGGGCCTCAATGAAGATATAATACGCCTGATATCGGCTAAGAAGAATGAGCCGGACTGGATGCTGGAATTCCGTCTGGAGGCATTCCGCCGCTGGCAGAAGATGACTCTGCCTACATGGGCGCATCTCGACATTCCTGAGATAGATTTTCAGGACATCATTTATTATGCTGCACCGAAGAAGGACGAAGACCGTCCGAAGGAGATCGATCCAGAGCTAGAAAAGACATTCGACAAGCTCGGTATTCCTCTTCACGAACGTGCGGCTCTTGCCGGAGTGGCAGTTGATGCAGTTTTTGATTCAGTGTCGGTGACCACGACTTTCCGTGCTGCCCTTGCTGAAAAGGGAATCATATTCTGTTCATTCTCTGAGGCTGTTCACGAGCATCCTGACCTTGTGCGCAAATATCTCGCGTCAGTTGTTCCTGTCGGAGACAATTTCTATGCGGCTCTCAATTCAGCGGTATTCAGCGACGGCTCGTTCGTATATATACCGAAGGGTGTGCGTTGTCCTATGGAACTGTCAAGTTATTTCCGCATCAACGCTGCAGGCACAGGACAGTTCGAGAGGACGCTTATCGTTGCAGACGAGGGTTCTTATGTAAGTTATATGGAGGGATGTACCGCTCCTATGCGTGACGAGAACCAGCTTCATGCCGCTGTTGTGGAGATCGTGGTGGAGAAGGATGCCGAGGTGAAATACTCGACTGTTCAGAACTGGTATCCTGGAGATGCCCAGGGCAGAGGCGGAATCTTCAACTTCGTGACTAAGAGAGGTATCTGCAAGGGTTCGGGAAGCCATCTGTCATGGACTCAGGTCGAGACAGGATCGGCAATAACATGGAAATATCCTTCAACAATCCTGAAGGGAGACAATTCTTCGTCTGAGTTCTATTCGGTGGCTGTAACCAATAATATGCAGCAGGCTGATACGGGAACGAAGATGATACATATCGGTCGCAACACACGTAGCAGAATCATCAGCAAAGGTATCTCTGCTGGCCGCAGCCAGAACAGTTACCGCGGTCTGGTGAAGATGCTGCCGGGAGCGGACAATGCCAGAAACTATTCTCAGTGCGACAGCCTTCTGATCGGAGACAAATGCGGAGCGCATACCTTCCCATACATAGAGAATGCGAACAAGACCGCTGTGGTGGAGCACGAGGCTACAACCTCGAAGATCAGCGAGGATCAGCTCTTCTATTGTAATCAGAGAGGTATCGGTCCTGAGGAAGCGGTCGGACTGATCGTGAACGGATATGCACGCGAGGTGCTTGCAAAACTGCCTATGGAGTTTGCCGTCGAGGCCCAGAAACTCCTGCAGGTATCATTGGAGGGCTCTGTCGGATGATGGATATGGTGTTGTTTGAGATGGGCGGAAAGCCGGTGCTGCTGATAGATCTTCTTTCGGCTGTGTTCGGTCTTACCACGGTGTTTCTGGCAGGTCGCAACAGGAAGAGCAACTTTTATGTCGGATATGTATATACGGCTATGCTCTTCTTCATGTTCTGGCAGAAGAACCTTTACGCCAATCTTATCCTTCAGCCGATATCATTGGGCATCAATATACTGGGACAGTACAGGTGGAGCCATCCGAAGGAGTATGAGGAGAGTTCCGCAGGAACCGGTGACCTGAAGGTGTCGATGCTTTCGTGGCCTCAGAGAGGGCTGATTGTGGTGCTTGTGCTTGTGCTGGCTCTTGTCTGGGGATGGCTGATGAGCATGATGGGAACCAGGTGGTTCGTGGGATATTTCCCTGCCAACCCTCTCCCATATCTTGACTGCTGCGTGACTGTGCTGATCCTTACGGCACAGACTCTGTCTGCATTGAAGAAATGGGATTGCTGGATAGCATGGCTGTTCGTGAATATTGCCAACCTGACCCTCTACCTGAAGGCTGGTCTGGTGTTCATGCCGATAGTCAGCTGCCTCTACCTTGTGAACGGCATCTGGTCGCTTGTCTCATGGTACAGGCTTTACCGTAAGGATGCATGATTGATGACCGTGGGTACAAGAAATTGTGGATTTTTGTACCCACGGTAATGAAAATGAATGTAAATTGATGAAAAAGATGACCGTCGGGTCATAAAATGACAGAAATGTGAACCGACGGTTTTATATACATAATGTTTTTATGGCAAACGATATACTTTTGAAGATTGAAGGCCTGAAGGCCTCTGTTGAGGATAAGGAAATCCTGAAAGGAGTGGATCTTGTGATCCGCAAGGGTGAGATCCATGCAGTTATGGGTCCGAACGGTGCAGGAAAGAGTACTCTTTCTGCAGTTCTTGCAGGAAAGCCTCAGTTCACCGTTACAGCAGGTACCATTGAGTTTATGGGACAGGACCTTCTTGCAATGTCTCCTGAGGAACGTGCATGGGCAGGAATCTTCCTTTCGTTCCAGTACCCTGTGGAGATTCCGGGAGTGACCATCACCAACTTCATGAAGACAGCAGTCAATGCGCACCGTGCAGGCAAGGGTCTCGAGCCTCTCAAGGCCGGTGATTTCCTCAAGCTTCTCCGCGAGAAGATGGCATTCGTGCAGATGAAGCCGGAATTCGCAAAGCGTGAAGTCAATGTGGGATTCTCCGGCGGTGAGAAGAAGAGGAATGAGATTTTCCAGATGGCTATGCTTGATCCGACTCTCGCTATCCTTGACGAGACCGACAGCGGACTTGATGTGGATGCTCTCCGCATCGTAGCAAATGGTGTGAATGCTCTTCATACTCCGGAGAAGGCAGCCATCGTGATCACTCACTATCAGAGACTTCTCGACTACATCGTTCCGGATGTCGTGCATGTCCTCAAGGACGGTAAGATCGTCAAGACTGCGGGCAAGGAGCTTGTGGCTGAAATTGAAGAGAAGGGTTACGACAATCTGTAGTAAATATGAATGCTTTGATTATAGAAAAAGGTAGTACTGTATATAAATTATATGTACTGCATCATCAGCAGCCTGGCATGTCATCTCCACAATCAAGCCTGTCTGTTAATGATGCAGACAGCATCCCACAGTCTGTCGTGGTGGAGAGAGACGCGAAGGTCGAAATCATTATTGTTGTTATGCCGGGGATGAATTGCGACATCAAGCTGGATGTCCGTCTGGCTGGAGAAGGAGCAGAGGCTAATATATATGGCGCTTATGTATGTGGAGGAGATGAGAAGATTAAGATTGCTGTGGACATGCATCACGATGTGTCTCATTGCAACTCTCGTCAGCTTTTCAAAGGCATAGCCGGTGGTGTTTCCAAAGTGGATTTCTACGGAAAGATCATAGTTGCCCAGGATGCACAGAGGACTGAAGCATATCAGGAGAACCATAATATCCTTCTGACAGACGGAGCTAAGGTGGACACCAAGCCTCAGCTTGAAATCTATGCGGATGACGTGAAGTGTTCGCATGGAGCTACTATAGGTCGTCTCAACGAGGAGGAGCAGTTCTATATGCGCTCCCGCGGCATCAGCCTCGAGGATGCGAAGGTGCTCCAGATGATATCCTTCGTTGCGCCTATACTGGAAAACATTACGGATGAGACTCAGCGTGAGGCGTTGGCCGCACAGCTTGAAGAGTCCATCCGAAACATAGTAAAGAACATGTAATCCCTGCGTGAAATGAAGCACGAAGTAATAATACGCGATACTGCCGACCTTGACAGAGCGGCAGCCGAATTCCTCGAAAAGATCGGGGATAATACTCTTGTGGCATTCTTTGCGCCGATGGGAGCAGGCAAGACAACCTTCACGACAGCACTCTGCAAGGCTCTTGGAGTAACTGACCCGGTGGGATCTCCGACTTTCGCCATAGTGAACGAATATCTCAGGGCTGACGGAGACTATATGTATCATTTCGACTTCTACAGGATCAACAAACTGTCAGAGGCTGTAGAAATAGGACTTGACGATTACCTCTACAGCGGCTGCCTCTGCATCATGGAGTGGCCGGAGAATGTGGAGGAACTTCTTCCGGAGGATACTCTACGAGTGAATATTACAGTAAATCCCGATCTTTCCCGTACGCTCACATGGGAGGATTAAGGCTTTTGACCGAGAGATAAATTGCATATAGGGCCGTTGAGTTTGAGAACAGTGGTTTGTCCGTTCTTCCAGACCAACGGCTTTTCTTCATTTATAGAAGTCAGCCCGATAAGGAGGTCCCCGTCTGCAACAATCATCGGATTGTTCCCACGGAAGTGATATCCTTCCGGCATTTCCCATGTCTTTCCGCTTTTGAATATGATTCCGACATGGTTGTCTGCATCCGGATTCAATATGCAGCAGATATCATGATCTGAAGAGCAGACGCCGGAGATGGATTGCCCTGTCTCGAAAAGCATATATTCCTGTCCTTCAATCCATATACCGCTGTATATGTTTCCACTTTTGTCCGTGTATATTCCTTCTATGCATACCTTCTCTCCTGAAGAAAACAGTCGGCAGGATAGCATCTCCGCACCATAAGGCATCCTTACGGCAATGTTTTCATCTTCTATGATGAGTTCAGTTGTCCTCCATGGTCCGGATGAAACCAGCATGCATATCTTGCCTTGATGAGACATGATGTCCCACACGGTTGCAATTTCTTCATCAAATTCCACAAGGTTCAGCCTTCCGTCTCTTACCATATAATATCTTTCTGACTGGCCATCTGAAGTCGTGACAGACTGGCAGAAGGCAAAACACATTTTCCCGGAGTCTATATGGAGCCTTTCGAAGGCATATCCGGTATGGCGTTCCATTACCAGTTCTCCGTTTTTTCTGTATGTGAAACCTTTTCCGTCACGAGGAACGTTAAGAGTATGGATGTTCTCCTCATCCACAACAATTGCTCTTACATTTTCCTCTCCTTCATATCGGAGGAAAGCCTTGCCGTCCTTACGGATGGATGTATGTCCGTCCGAACAGAATATCGTATAAAGATGGCCGTTTATGACCTCATGCATGTCGGGATCTGTACTGACTTCATGTCCCTTTCCCACTGGCAGTCTAAGCATGGGGACTCCGTCGGCAAAAACTGTGAGGGAGCATCTGACGCTTTCGCTTTCCTTGACAGCATCAGTCCAGTCCCATCCCGGTGGATAGTCTATGCCGGTTATGTAACAGATGCTTTCTGATCCGTTTTCTTCCATATTTGCACCTGGTCCTGTCCAGACGTCTTCTCCTTCATCCTCGTCTGGTACGGATATCTCCTTAAGACCGGTACATCCTGCGCAAAAGCATAATGCAATTATCCCTGTCACTACTTTTCTCATCGTTTTTTTTCTTTCAAAGAACGCAAAAAACCGTCTTCCGCGCATAACGGAAGACGGTCATTTCGTCACATTTTTCTTTTTTTTTAACGAATTTCTTTTTTTTAGTCATCGTGCCAGCAGATTGTCTTTAATATATCTGTCGATACCCTTCCTGTAACTGTCGGAAACCGGCACTGCAACCTTTCCGATGAGAACATCTCCATAACTGTCGATTGCACTGATCTTCTCGAGAGCCACTATATATGAGCGGTGCACGCGCATGAATTTTTCGGCAGGGAGCAAATCTTCTATCGCCTTCATGGTTATATGTGTGACAAGCGGCTGGTCATCTGATTGGATATGTATGGTCACGTAGTCCTTCATTCCTGCAACATAGAGAATGTCATCGAATTCGATGTTTCGCAATTCCCCTTCCACCTTGATAAAAGCTGATTTCCTTTCTTTTTCTCCTCCGGTTGTATCCTCTGAAGATGCTGCTGAACTCATTGCAAACCATTTTTCTGCCTTAGCAGCGGCTTCCAGGAACTTCTGATACTTTATAGGTTTCAAAAGATAATCGATTGCTCCCACCTCGTAGCTTTCAAATGCATATTCCTTGAAGGCGGTTGTGAATATGATGCGGGTTTCAGAAGGAAGAAGCTTTGAAAGTTCCAGTCCGTTGAGATCAGGCATCTGAATATCCATGAACACAAGATCCGGCTTGGTCGAGTTTATAGCCGACAAGGCAAGGACAGGGTCTGTGAAAGTAGACATAAGTTCAAGCGAAGGAGTCCTGCGTACATAACCTGCAAGCATCTCTACTGCAAGAGGCTCGTCATCGACTACCATGCATCTTATCTTTGTGTTCATCGTTATATGGTCTTGATATTATGAATTCTTACAATGGCTATATAAGTGTCTCCTTCAACATGCTGTCGGTATGAGTAAGCGTCAGGATAGAGGAGGTCGAGTCGTCTTGTCATGTTTTCAAGACCTATTCCCGAGCCGCTGCGGTCCTCTGAGGCCCTTTCGTGAATCGAATTTTCACATGAAAATACCAGATCATCACCGTCCAGCCCCATATCTACTTTCACAAATGAATCTTTATGAGAAGATATGCCGTGTTTGAAGGCATTTTCTATCAGAGATATGAACAGCAGAGGTGAAATGGTAAGGTTCTCATCAAAATTGTCGAACTTCGTCTCCACTCTGGTCATTTCATTGCATCTTAAAGTCATGAGATTTATATAGTTTTTCATGAATTCGGTCTCATCGGCCAGCTTTACTTTTTCCACATTGCTGCCGTACAGGGCATAACGGAGAAGTTCACTGAACTGTCCTATACTTTCCTGGGCTTTGTCTGCATCTATCTGCGTCAGAGACGAGATATTGTTGAGGGTGTTGAAGAGGAAATGAGGATTAAGCTGGTTCTTGAGCCATGTGAGTTCGGCTTCAGCATTGCGTCTGCGCTCCTCCTCCATTTTATGTTTTTCTTCGTTCCATCTCATCACATACTTCAGTCCTACAGGAAATGCTACCATGACAGCAAGGAATATGATCTTCAGAAGAACTCCTCCAACTGCAATCCAGATGAATTTTGCATTCGGGAAGGCATCCCTGACATCTTGAGGGATATCGGGAACGAATCCGTTTCTTATGGCGGGGATTGAGATAAAGAAGAGGATGAGAGCAGAATTGATGAGATAGAAATACTTCTTCTTGCTGGAGAACAGCAGTAGCGGAATAAAGATGCAATAATTGAGTGTATAGACCAGGAATGCCGGCAGCAGCACCTGGCTGGTGAGGTAGAAGGTCGCTCCGAACGACTGTATGTCCGATGCTATGAAATACCATACGGCAGAAGGCAGTATGAAAAGGAAGGCCCAGATGAGACCCTGGGCCGTATTGATTATTATATTGCTCGTCCTGTTAGTCATGCTTCGCTTCCGTTTACTGCAAATCTAACAAATAATATCTAAAGCTGAAGCATGGTTCCGAGACTTTCTCCAAGAGACTGGCTGTTTAGCTGACTGTCGCTTTCGATAGTCTTTCTTGTAGACTTTACGCTGATGTTGCTCTGCTTTCCGAAAGTGAAGCTGAGGGTGAAGGTCAGCATCCTTATCGGTACGGACGTACTCGTTCTGCTGGTGAAGTCCGGGCCTTCGGAAATGCTTTCTATCTTCAGACCTTTACCTCCGGTCAAGTGGCTCACGCCGTTGAGGCTGAGACTGAGTTTGTCGTCAAGGAAACTCTTTGTAAGTCCTAAAGTGCCGATCGCCATTCCGGAAGAACGTCCCTGAAGAGTCACGCTGCTTCCTGCTCCGATCGCATTGAGGCTGAGGCGGAGATCCCAAGGAAGTGTCTGCTGAAGGCCAAGCAGGATGCTGTAGTCAAAGCCGCTGTTCTGCTGCTTCAAGGCTTCACTTCGGATGTCATTGTATCCAGTGCTTCCGTTGAAGATCACCCTTGTCTTCTGTCCCGGAATCCATGTCACGAAAGCATTCAGACCGGTGGTGCTGGTGCGCACTACATTTCCAAAAGTTGTGTTGAGCAGGTTCTGTTCGTCAAAGAAACTGTACTGCGAGATACCGTTGCCGGTGAAACCCTGACGGAGTGACAGACTGAGAATCCATTTAGGGCTGAAGTAGTTATAGACCAGACTTATGTTATGTCCTGTCTCTGCTTCGAGGTCAGTGTTTCCGTATGTCTTTGCAGTCGGATCGGAAATGTCCACATAAGGATTGAGATAGGTGATGCCGGGACGGCTGATCCTCATGTTGTAGGTAAGTCCGATGTTCTGCTGTGCACCTATATTATATTGCAGGCTTCCCGAAGGAACGAGGTTGCCGTAGTCGAGTCTGAAATTCTCGCCCTGACCTTCAGCATAAGTGACTCTCTGCCATGTGTGTTCGTAACGGGCACCTGCCTTGAGACTTAACTTTCCGAAGTTGCCGGAGTACTCAGCATAAGCGGCACCTATATTATTATAGAAATCATACTCGAGACTTCCTTCCGGAGTATAGACGAATTCCGTTCCGTCATAAACGAAGTTCTTTGAATCGGAATAATTGTGTCTGCCGATGAACTTGAGTCCGGTGCTGAATGTGTGGTTCTTTCCGCTTCCAAGAGGGGTTGTGAAGTCAGCCTGTGCTGTGTGGCTCAGTGAGTTGGTCTTGCCGTCCGCACGTCTGTCGGTGAGATTGAGGTCCAGGCCGGAAGGACTTGTGAAAGTGTTTTCCGTGTCATTCACTGACGGACTTCCGCTGAACTGGTATGAAAGGATGAATGATCTGTCAGGATTTCCTGCCCATAGATGCTGATAGTCCGCATTCGCAGTTATACTGTTCATGGTCATTCTGTTGAATGTGGTTCCGTCATAGGCATATTCCATGAACGGGCTCTTGATGGATGTCTGCGCCAGACCTTCTGTGCTGGTGCCGATATGGGTTATGCCTGCTCCTGCTGAAATCAGGTTGAGCGAGTCTATCTCGTAACTTAGATTCATGCTTCCCAGATAGATCGGTGCCTTGATCTTGCTTTCGTTCCTCATGGAAGTCGTGATGTCTCCGCTTTCGAGTTTCTGTACCCTGTCCATTTCGATTATGGAGCCTCCGAGATAGTTCTGAGAAGCCGTTCCGTTGAGGCTCATAGCCCATTTGCCTTTCTGCATGCTGTATAATGCACTTCCTCCGAATCCTTTGGTCGCACCCTGCAATGTGATGTTTCCGTAATGACCGTCAGCGATTGACTGTCCTCCTGTCTGTGCAGTATTGGTCGTGATGTTGAGCACGCCGCCGACTCCCTCTGCGTCATATCTTGCGCCGGGGTTGGTCACCACTTCTATATTCTTGACAAAGCTGGCCGGCATCATCTTGAATATCATCGAAGGATTGCTGGAAATCATGGGGTTCGGCTTTCCGTCCACATAGACCTGGAAGCTGCTGCTGCCGTTGACGGTGATGTTGTCCTGACCGTCCACCGACACCATCGGCACCTTTCTGAGCATGTCGAGCACAGTGCTTGTCTTGGAGTCGACATCATCCTCTACCTTATAGGTAAGTTTGTCCACTTCCATTATGACAAGGGTCTTCTGGGCGGTCACCGATCCGGCTTTAAGGGTCTGCACATCGTCCTCGACAAGGATTTCACCAAGGTCAAGAACAGACTGGCCGTCGATAGTGAAGTCCAAGCTCTTCTCTTTTCTTCCCATGTTGCTGAAGAGGAACCTGTAGCTGCCCTTGCCTGTAAGTTCCTGTGTAAACCTGCCGTCCTCACCGGTAGTCGTATATGCTATAGGTTTTGAGAGGTCTTCTGACTTGAAGAACTGTATTATGGCAGATGGCTCGCCGTTGCGTGTGAGTGAATCCAGAACAGTTCCTGTCACGGTCGTGGTCTGGGCGTGAGCTGACACTGCTGTGAGGAACATGATGATAATAAATGAAAAGCGTTTCATACCATTAAACTTTTGTACTGTGTTTCGGTATGCAAAGATATTTCCTTCAAGAAGCAACTGGCCGGACTTTCGACAGATGACTGCTTTCTTTCGACGAAGTGACCTTATCTGCCTTTGCCTTCGATTATGTTGCGGGCAAGAGTGTTGGCGCAGACGAAGTCGCGCAGCTCCTGACAGTCTGTGTCGAGGATCGTATGTCTGTCTCCCTGCCAAAGCATCTCACCGTTAGAAATGAAACCGATCTTGTCGCCTATTTCGAGGATGGAGTTCATGTCATGGGTGTTCACGACAGTAGTCATGTTGAACTCCTTTGTCAGATCGCTGATGAGGCGGTCGATGAGTATGGATGTATATGGGTCCAGACCGGAGTTTGGCTCGTCGCAGAACAGATATGACGGATTCAGAGCTATCGCACGTGCGATTCCGACTCTTTTCTGCATTCCGCCGCTGAGCTCGTTAGGATATTTGTCGTCTGAGCCTATCACATTCACTTTTTCAAGACAGTACTGCGCCCTTTCACGCATCTGCGCCTTTGACCAGTCGGTGAAGAACTCCATAGGGAACATGACATTCTCTATGACAGTCGCGAAATCGAAGAGTGCGCTGCCCTGGAAAAGAACGCCGATATTCTGTCTGAGCGCTTTCTTCTCTTCGTATGACATGGTAGTGAAACGCTTGTCCCCATAGCATATCTCACCGCTGTCCGGCTCCATCAGACCGATGAGGTTCTTCAGAAGCACGGTCTTGCCCGATCCGCTGGCACCGATTATCATATTGCACTTGCCGGGCTCATAGGTCACATTGATGTCCTTGAGCACCACCTGTGCCCCGTCAAAACTCTTATACAGATGTTCTACCTTTATCATCTTAGTAAAGCATTAATTGTGTGACTATAAGGTCAAACATAAGGATGAGGATGCTTGTCACCACAATTGACTTCGTGCTGGATTTTCCCACTCCGAGCGATCCTCCATTTGCGTAATATCCGTTGAATGCAGCTATAGAAGAAATAAGGAAGCAGAAGAGCGACATCTTGAAGCAGCTGTAGAATACATAGAATCCGTTCCAGAAAGCCTTGATGCCGGTGATGTATGAAGGAGGCGGGATTATCTGTGTCCATTCCACCACTATCCATCCTCCGACAAGGCCGAGTGCAAGGCTAAGGAGCATGAGAAGCGGGCTGAGAATCGTTGCTGCAGTGATCTTGGGAAGCACAAGGAAACCAGCTGAATTCACACCCATCATGTCCATTGCGTCGATCTGCTCTGTGATGCGCATGCTGCCTATTTCAGAAGATATGTTGGATCCCATCTTTCCTGCGAGAATCAGTGCCACCATGGTCGAGCAGAACTCGAGGATGAGGCTTTCGCGGACCATATATCCGATGTACATCTTGTCGATTATCGGATTTTCAAGGTTGGATGCAGTCTGGATGACGAGGACGCCACCGATGAATACAGATATTACGCCTACTATGAGTATTGAAGAAAGAATGAGCTTGTCAGATTCGTTTATGAACTGTCTGTAGAAGATTTTCCACTTCTCAGGCTTCCTGAAGACCATTTTCAGGAAGAGGAAATATTCTCCGACGGACACAAAGATTTTTTTTAGCATGACAAAGATTTTTTTTGAAGTCCCAAATTTACCACATTTTTCTTTTTTTTGAATCCGGTTTCGGATTTATGAGCAACATTTGGCAGATCATAAAATTTATAGTCATGCTCATAAACATTCATTGTGCAAAATGCATCGGCATAGAGGCAGTGCCGGTAACTGTCGAGGTGAATATCGACAACGGATTAGGTGTGCATCTGGTAGGACTGGCGGATGCTGCCGTGAAGGAAAGTCTTCTCAGGACAATCACCGCACTTCAGTCTATGGGATTCAGGATTCCGGGAAAGAAGATAGTGATCAATCTTGCTCCGGCAGACATGCATAAAAAGGGAAGCGGATATGATGTACCTATAGCTCTTGGCATCATTGCAGCGTCCGGTCAGAGAGAACTGCCGCTTCTGGATGATTTCATAGTCATGGGAGAACTAGGCCTGGACGGAAGTGTCCGCGAAGTGTCGGGAGCTCTGCCTATGGTAGAACTTGCTGCAAAGGAGAGTCTCAGAGGTTGTGTGTTGCCGAAGGAGTCAGCAATGGAAGCCATAGAATACGAAGGTGTTGAGGTCTATGGAGTAGATACCTTGGAAGATGTGTTGAGGGTGCTTTCTGGAGAAGAAGATTGCGGAGATCTTCTCGCCTTCAACCGTTCGGCACAGAATCCATATACATTAAATATCTGTGATACAGACTCATCATCTTCGGATAATGGATATACAGACTTCGGTATGATGGACTTTTCAGAAATCATAGGTCAGGATGCAGCCAAGAGGGGAGTGGAAATAGCTGCCGCAGGGGGACATAATTGCATCCTCATAGGCCCTCCTGGCTCAGGCAAGAGTTCTTTGGCCAAGGCTATGGCTGGAATCCTGCCGCCGATGACTCTTGAACAATCCTTACAAACCAGCAAAATCTATTCTGTTGCCGGACGTGCTCGGGTAGGGGGAGGATTGATAAGACAGAGACCTTTCCGTTCTCCTCACTATAGTGCTTCTGTTGCTGCTTTGATTGGTGGAGGCTCTGATAATATCCTTCCTGGGGAAGTCTCGCTTGCCCACAATGGTGTGCTTTTTATTGACGAGTACACAGAGGCTCCACGTAAGATTCTAGAAGCATTACGTGCTCCAATGGAGGATAGGAAGGTAACTATTTCAAGACTTAAGTCAAAGGTAGAATATCCTGCTGACTTTATGATGGTGGCTGCTGCAAATCCTTGTCCTTGTGGATATTACGGAGAAGGCAACCGCTGCACATGCACCCCGTCACGCAGAGTGGCTCATCTGTCCAAGCTTTCCGGCCCTATGATGGACAGGATTGACATACACCTCTTTATGCGAGCTGTCGACTCCAAGAGTCTAGTCGACAAGAAACCAGCCGAGTCCAGTGCTGCAGTAGCAGAGCGTGTCATGAAAGCTCGTGAAATCCAGAAAGCACGATTTGCCGAGGATGGCATATTCTGCAATGCGGCGATGACCAGTCGTATGATGGACAGATACTGTCCTTTGAGTCCGGAATGCAGGTCGCTGCTCGAAAAACTCATCGACCGTATGGGGCTTTCCGCGAGAGCCTGCTCGCGAATAATCAAGCTTGCCCGCACCATAGCCGACCTTGCAGCCCTGCCCGACATTCTTCCCGACCATCTTGCCGAAGCCGCCGCCTACCGTTTCCTCGACAAACAGAACATCTTTGAGTGACCATATGTTTGGTCACATTTCAAATCATTCCTATATTTGTAGGGTTAATGATTGGAGAATATGATAACCAAGCCGAATGTCAAGATAAACCTCGGACTGAATGTGCTGAGGAAGAGAGAAGACGGATTTCACGACCTTGAGACGCTTTTTGTACCGTATTTCGGGATAAACGATACACTGGAAATCGTTGTAGGAGACGATTTCAGCCGCACTTCAGCCGCACTTTTCGGCAAGTACGGCAATGCTCAGAGTGACGAGGGCATTCCATGTCTCGTGCAGGGCATGTCTGAGGACGGCAAGCTCATGATAACAATTGCCCGTGCAGAAGGCGTTGACTGGGATCCGATGAAGGACCTTACCGCAAAGGCGTATATGATACTTGCCGAAGACCATGACCTTCCTCCTGTAAAGATCTTTCTTGAAAAGACATCACCTGTCGGTGCCGGCCTCGGCGGAGGATCATCAGATGCAGCGTTCGCGCTCAAGATGCTTGATGAACTCTGCTCTCTGAATCTCACCGAGAAGCAGCTTGCGGATTATTCTGCACGACTGGGAAGCGACTGCGCCTTCTTCATCTATAACCGCCCTATGATCGGTGAGGGCAGGGGAGAAGTATTGACTGAATATCCTCTCACAGGTCTTGATTATGGTCAAGGTTCGGCAGAGTACGAAGTGAAGGTTCTGACCCCGGAAGGCATAGCAGTCTCGACAGCCGACGCCTACAGAGGCATCAAGCCGCAGATACCGGAAATCCCTCTGAAGGATGCGCTTGCCAGACCGGTAGAGGACTGGAAAGACAGCCTCTTCAACGATTTCGAACTCACAGTCTTCGACAAGCACCCTGAACTGGCAGCCATCAAGCGCTCATTATACGACAGCGGTGCCGTCTATGCCTCGATGTCCGGCTCCGGCTCCGCCCTCTTCGCCATCTACAGAAAATAGAACGGTTGCATTTTTCCTGAATATTGCTCCTGGTCCCCTGAAACTCAAGGGTATCGGGAGCGTTTTTATAGTAAAAATGCTACCGAGGTTTCTTTTATTTGTAAGGAATGACAGTGACGGTGCCGGGAATGGATTCCTCCTCACTGCCGTGAAGGTGGATTATGCGTTGGTTGGAACTGCCGCGGAAATGCAGTTCGGGATCGCGCAACGATTCGATGAAAGGACCGTCCACAAGGGTGTCGATGTGCGGCAGAATCATGCTCAGACGCTCGTCTGCAAGGATTTCCTCATAGGTGAATCCGGTGTAGCACCAGATGTTCTTGCCTGTCTCCTCCTTGATTCTGCGTGCCAGTTCTGTGAATGCCTCGACCTGATAAAGAGGATCTCCTCCGGAAAATGTCACATTGGCGAATTCGTCAGCCTTCACTACATCAAGCAGTTCCTGCACCGAGACTTCACGACCGCCCGCAAAGTCCCATGACTGCGGATTGTGGCAGCCGGGGCAATGATGGGCACAGCCTGCGCAATAGATCGACGTGCGCAGACCAGGACCGTCGGCCATGGTTTCCTCCAATATGTCCAGAATCCGTATCTTCATAACTTTTTCTCCAGCGGAGCAGGACGCACATCGTCCCATGAGCGGATAGCCTCATAAGCCTCGCGCGAACCGTAATAGGCTTCGAACTTTTCCGGATCGTTCTTCACCCACCACTGGGTTCCCATTCCCTTCTCGAAAGCAAAAGGCTTCATGAATATCTTCACTGCCCATGCAGGAGCAAGGAAAGCGAGGTTATAGAACCACGGAAGCTTGGATTTCATAGTGGCGAAATATTCATCCACCGGCACATTGGCGCGGAAATGCAGATAATCCTCGAGAACATCCCCGTCCTTGTACCACATGCCGTGGAAATTCTTCAGCGCGAACCACTGCGGTTCGAACACCTTTTCCGGCGAAGGGAGTCCGAGAGCACCGAGCATACGGGTCATGAACTCGTAGTTGGTCATTCTGTACTGCTCTCCGCTGCTTATGTTATAGGCCTTGTTCCAGAATTCTTCCGGCACCCAGTCTTCGCATATCTGTGCAAGCAGACGTCCGGAATCTTCGATTGTAGCCCATTCAAGCACACCACCCATAGGCACATGGAAGGCAGTTGGATTCACCACCTTGAGAATGCCCGGATAGAGGATGCCGCTCTGACGCAACGACACCCAGCGGCGAAGTCCGGCAGATGCGAAAATCTCCTCCGAGCGGATTTTCGACAGGGCGTACATATCATATTTTGCAGGAGTCTGAGGCTCGTCTGCATCACCCCAGTGATATGGAGGATTGCGGTCGCCATACTGGGCCACGGAACCTATGTAGACCACTCTGATTTCAGATGCATCCGGCTGTGCCAGCACAGCCTTCACGACATTCTCTGCAGCGGTTACATTCACCTTCAGAGTCTTTTCCGGATAATAATCCGCAGCAGGAGATACCATTCCTCCCACATGGAGGACGTAGTCCGCTCCCTTCACCCCCTCAAGCACATCCTCATAACGGGTGAGGTCTCCCCACACTACGCTCACTGAAGGGTCTTCGAGATATGCTCCGAGCATCTTACGGTTCTTCTTGCTGTCGCGGGCAAGAAGTCTTATGTCGAATCTGTCTTTTCTCTTGTAAAGTTCCTGGAATCCGGCCCATCCCATGTTGCCGGTTCCTCCGGTCAGAAATATAGTCTTTTTCATATAGTCGTTTTATTTCAGCCAAGGCTCAGGGTTCTGAGGCTTGGAGCCCTTCCAAAGCTCGAAATGGAGCTGTGTCTGTCCGTTTATGGTATCGATGGTGCCGATGAGGTCGGAAGTCTTGACCTTGTCTCCCTCCTTCACAGCAATACTCTTCATCTTGCAGTATAGTGTGAAATAGTTTCCATGCTGAATCAGAAGGCACTGATTATAGCCAGGCATCACCATGACCTGTTTCACGACACCGTCAAACACGGCTCTGATCTTCGTGTCCTTGCCGAGTGCAATGTCGATACCGTTGTTCGGCGGCAGCTGGAGATTCTTGTACACCGGATGATAATGTTTTCCGAAACGGTCTACCACAGGACCGTCAGCCGGCCATGGAAGCTTTCCCTTGTTCTTTGAAAACTGCTCGTCAAGTTTGGTGTCGACGACGGTCTTGTTCGATCCGCTCTTGCCCGAAGAAGCCTTCACTGCTGCCGCAACTATCCTCTCGATTTCACGGTTAAGAGCGTCAACTTCCTTCTTTTTCGAAGCAAGCTGATTCTGATATTTCTTCTTGTCCTTGTTGAGCTGCTTGACCACCTTGTCCACCTTCGCCTCATCCTTCTTCAGTTCGTCAAGTTCCTTCACACGCTCAGCCTTCACCACCTCGGCTTCCTTCTTCAGTTCCCCAAGACGAACTCTCTCCATCTCTAGTTCCTCCTTCACGGCTCTGATCTCCTGAGCCTCATTCTTCATCTGATTCGAAAGATTCTTGAAATAGCCGAAACGGCGGAACGCCTGTCCGAGATTGTCGCTGGCAAGCATATACATATACCACACGCGGGCGTCCCTGTTCTTATATGCGCTGCGCACAAGGCGTGCATAATGAGAAGTAAGAGTGTCCACTCTGGCCTGTATCTTATTTATCTGCCTTTGTGTCAGATAGATATTGTCATTCAATTTTCTGATTTCCTTGTCGCTCTCTTCCACAAGCGCCTTTCTGTTGGCCACTTTCTTCCTGATGAGGGAAAGATCGGAAAGCATTGTGCTGCTTTTGGATGCATTCTCAGCAAGCTGCTTGTCGATGATTGCGATTTCCCTTTCGAGACGCGCCTTCTTTTCTTCCTGAGCAGCAGTATTCTGCGCGACGGCACAGACCGACACGCACAGCAGGATCAGTATATATATAAGCTTCTGCCTCATTTCTTCATCTCCTCCCTTCTTCTCTCAATCTTCTTGTCAAGGTCAGGAATTTCATCGACATTCTTCTGCTTGGCCAGATTCCAATACACGAAAGCCATGTCGTATTCCTTAAGAGCAAACAGAACCTCTGCATAGTGGTCGAGAACCACCGCACTATCCTTTCCTCCATAGAGCATTGCATGCTTGAAGAAAGGTTTGGCCTCTTCCGGACGTCCCATCAGATAGAGAATCCATGCATAAGTGTCGAGATAAGTGGAATTGTCTGGCTCTGCATCAATGGTCTTCTTGCTCATGGCATATGCCTTCTTAATCTTCTTGCCCTGCATGCTCAGATGATAAGCATAGTTGTTGAGCACATACACGTAGTCTGGATTGATTTTCAGGGCCTTGTCATATGCCTTGTATGCCTTCTTGTATTCTCCCATATCCTGATACATGTCACCGATGGTAGACCATGCCCTCAAGGTGGCGGAGCTGTCGTTAGGAGCCACCTCTATGACCTGCTCGCAGATGTCAAGGACTTTCTGATAATTACCGAGATAGAAATCACCCATGCTGGCCATTTCCAGGAATGAAGTTTCTTTCGGGAACTTTTCGAAGGCCTTTCTGCCTTCCTCGGATAGTTCCTTCCAGTCTCCCGCATACATCAGGAACTCCACATATGTGGCGGCAGCAGGGAAACTTTCAGGCCAGATAGTCATGTTTGCCTTGAACAGTTCCTTTGCCTTGTCATTGCGTGAAGTCGAATAGAAATATGCGCCGGCCGTCTGCAAAGCGGTGCTGTCAGAAGGATGCTTTTCTACGAGTTTGTTCATCACGGAGTCCAGTTGAGGAACGAAGCTGCGCAGGAACTTAGGATCCGAACGCTGGATCACGGCCATCAGGTAGTCTGTCTTGCCGATCACAGGCACACCGTCTACATCCATGAGTTCCGTAACTGTACCGAAATACTCATCGTATCTGCGTGTGATCCTCTGTACCTCTGCCTTTCCCAGGAGTGCCGGAGCATAATCTGGAGCGATTGCAAGTGCTTCGGAATAATATGCCAGCGCAGTTGAATCATTATAAGCCTCCATCTCGTGATCACCGAGAGTTGTGAGAATGTGAGGTGAAGTGAACTCCTCGCTGAAGTCTCTGAGTGACTGATATGCCTCTTCCTCACGGTTCAAGGCGCGAAGGATATTGTATCTGAAAGTAACAATCGATTCATTGAGCCCGAAGATCTTCTCGATAGTACCCATGGTGTCAAGAGCCTTCTCGTATTCCCTCTGTGTGGTGTAAAGATCCACGAGATCAATATAGAGTTCGCTCTTCTTCGGGAAATCCTCAAGAAGCCCCTCATAAAGGGTTATGGCCAGTTCGGGACGCTCGGTCATCGCATAAAGCCTCGCCAGTCTGTATCTGTACCAGAAATTGCTTCCGTCTGCGTCGATTGCCTTGCGGAAATATTCCTCACCGACTTCTATGTCGCCTTTTCCAAGAGAAGTAAGGGCAAGATAATACCATGCGGCATCATTACCTGCATCCTCTGCTACAATCTCCTTCAATATGGTCTGGGAACCGTCGAGATCACGTGCATTGTAATTATCGACCGCCTTTATAAGCATGTTTTCATACTTGCTTTCCGGGCGCACGTTCTGTGCGGAAAGCGTCATTCCGGCACAAAGGACAGCGATTGCGGCAAGCGATATATATTTAAAAAAACCAGTCATCATCTTTAAGGTGAAAAACATACAAAAATAACACTCAATTCCCAAAAAATGCATATGTTTGGAAAAAATCTTTTTTATTTACAGCCCTGATGCAACATTATGGGTCCCTTTTGCATCTTTTTCGGGCATGAACAGAATGGAACCTTCCGGACCCAAAAGAGAGAACTGTGGCAGATGTATTTGATTTACAGCTGATTGAATCATGCAAAAGAGGAGATCGTGCGTCCCAGAAGGCCATTTATGACCGTCTGGCGTCGCGCATGTTCCCTATATGCATAAGGTATGCTGGCGACAGAGAATCTGCGCAGGATATTCTGCAGGACGGTTTCATAACTTTGTTCACGAAGATTGGAGACTTCAAGGGTGACGGCTCCTTTGAAGGCTGGGCCAGAAGGATCTTTGTCACGACTGCTTTGATGTATCTGCGTAAGAAGGATGTGCTTAAGATGAGCGACGACCTCGACCTTGCGAGAGGATTGAAGGCCGACACGGTCACGCAGACGCAGAATCTCGGGTACAAGGAACTTATGGAACTGATAATGACCCTCCCGCCCGGATTCAGAACGGTCTTCAACCTATATGCTCTGGAGGGCTATAGTCATAAGGAGATCTGTGAAATGCTCGGAATATCCGAAACGACATCAAGAACGCAGTTGAGCAGGGCAAGGATATGGCTGCAGAACAAGATTAAGGAAAGAGAAAATGTTTGAAGACAATAAATATAAAGAGTCGGACCTCATGATGAGATCCATCCTTGAAGACGGCGTGGAGGAAGTGCCTGCCGGAGTCTGGGATGCGGTTGCGGAAGGTCTTGACAAGACTTCAAGGAAGAAGACGGTAGTCCTCATGTGGAGAAGGGCTGCTGTCGGCTTCGGCGTGGCTGCCGCTCTGGCTGTGGGACTTGTCCTCAATCATGAAGATGATGACATCGTCAAGCCGTCACAGAATGATATGATAGCTGTCGTAGAGCATGCTCAGACAGAAGCCTCATCAGAGGAAGATGATGCTTTTGCAACAGATGTGATGATGGCAGAAGTGCGTGAGACGCCTCTTCCAAAGACAATCGGAAAGCAGCCTGCGATGCCGGTCAGCGTGAAAGAAATCACTTCGGTTCCGGAAATGACTGAACATGCTGAAACGTCTTCAGAAAGTGAACAGATCAGACAGACCGAGGAAAAATCTCAGAAAGAGCAGGAAGAGCAGGAAGAGCAGGAAGAGCAGAAAGAGCTGACCTACAGATTCAATGAAGAATACGAGCCTTCTGAGTGGAAAGAGGAGAAGGAGAGACGCAAGGTGGGAACATCGCTTGTCCTTTCAGGAATAGCCGGAACCAACGGTACTCAGGCAAAGCCGGGCGGACAGGGAATGATCAGGCAGCCGTCCATTTCTTCTGCACCTCCGAAGACAGGAGTCAAGGAGACCAGTACGAGATCTACCTATGGCATTCCGCTTTCATTCGGTGCCGGAGTGAAGATCGACTTCACAGACAGATGGTCTCTTGGTGTCGGCCTCAACTACACATTGCTGACACGCCGATTCTACGGATCATATACCGGAGTGAACGAACAGGGATCCATTGAAATGAGCATACAGACAGACATCCGCAACACTCAGAATTATGTGGGAATACCTGTCAATGCATTCTATAATATAGTCAACAGCCGCCATTTGAATTTCTATACATATGCCGGAGGAACTGTTGAAAAATGTGTGTCAGACAAATATCAGCTGCTCGGAAAGGATATCACTCACACTGAAAAAGCCAAAGGTGTACAGCTTTCAGCTGATCTTGGTGTCGGAGTGGAATTCCTTCTCGGAGACTATCTCGGACTATACATCGACCCGAGTCTCCGCTATTATTTCGATAACGGGCAGCCGGCAAGCATCAGAACTGCACAACCCCTCATGTTGGGATTCGAAATGGGTCTGAGGGTTAAACTTTAGCACAAACAGATACTCCCGATGAAATTCTTATGATTTCATCGGGAGTATTCCTTTTCAAGTATCTTGAGGAGTCGGAAAATCTTTATTCGTGAACGACGCGGTCGCGAAGCTCCGCAAGTTTTCCGCTGTTCCAGCGTCCTGTAGTACCTACGAGGTAGCCGGTGATACGCTGGAGGTAGTCGATGTTCTCCCCTCCGCAATGAGGGCATTTCTTGAGTCCGGCCTCTGCATTCTCGAATCCGCAGTCCATGCAGCGGTTGCGGTTATGGTTCACAGAGCAGTAACCGATTTCATATTTGTCCATGAGATCCACGATTGACATGATGGCCTCAGGATTGTGAGTTGCGTCTCCGTCGATCTCCACATAGAAGATGTGTCCGCCACCGGTCAATGCATGGTAAGGACCTTCGATCTCTGCCTTATGCTTAGGGGTACACTTGTAATATACCGGAACGTGGTTAGAGTTAGTGTAGTAGTCTTTGTCTGTAACGCCAGGGATTACTCCGAACTTCTTCTTGTCACCGCGTGTGAAACGTCCTGCAAGTCCCTCTGCCGGGGTTGCGAGCACGCTGTAGTTGTGACGATAGGTCTCGCAGAACTCGTTGATCTTTCCTCTCATGAATGTCACGATGCGGAGTCCGAGTTCCTGTGCCTCTGCGGATTCGCCGTGATGCTTTCCGATGAGTGCGATGAGTGTCTCGGCCAGACCGATGAAGCCGATGCCGAGTGTTCCGTGGTTAATCACAGACTCGATGGTGTCGTTGTCAGCGAGTTTGTCGCTGTCCATCCATAATGCACCCATAAGAAGAGGGAACTGCTTCTTGAGGGCAGTCTTCTGGAAATTGAATCTCTCGTTGAGCTGCTTTGCTGCAATCTCGAGAGCCCAGTCGAGTTTCTTGAAGAATTCGTGAATTCTGTCCTCGCGGTCCTCAATGTTCATGCACTCGATCGCGAGCTTCACGATATTGATTGTCGTGAACGAAAGGTTGCCTCGCGCGATAGAAGTCTTAGGTCCGAACCTGTTCTCGAAAACGCGTGTACGGCATCCCATTGTAGCCACTTCGTATCGATATCTCTTAGGATCGTTGATATCCCAGAGCTCATGATGGTTGAACGGAGCGTCGAGGTTCACGAAGTTAGGGAAGAAACGGCGTGCAGACACCTTGCAGGCAAACTTGTAGAGGTCGTAGTTCCTGTCCTCAGGAAGGTAGCTTACTCCACGTTTCTTCTTCCAGATCTGGATAGGGAAGATGGCGGTCGAGCCGTTTCCTACGCCCTCATATGTTGTGTTGAGGATCTCGCGGATCACGCATCGTCCCTCTGCAGAAGTGTCAGTACCATAGTTTATTGAACTGAACACCACCTGGTTGCCACCACGGGAATGGATAGAGTTCATGTTATGTACGAAAGCCTCCATAGACTGATGCACTCGGCTTACGGTCATGTTGATCGCATGCTGGATCACTCTCTCCACACCCTGCATTCCGATGAGCTCCCTGCGGAGATAATCATCGATCTTCACATCGTAGAGACGTGAGTAGTCTTCACCGGTGATATCGCCGATCTTGTCAAGCTCTTCCTGGAATGTCTTTCTTACGAACGGTGCCATGTAGAAGTCGAATGCCGGAATGGCCTGACCTCCGTGCATCTCGTTCTGCACTGTCTCCATAGAGATGCATCCGAGAATGCTGGCGGTCTCGATCCTCTTTGCCGGACGTGATTCGCCATGACCTGCGAAGAATCCCTCCTCAAGAATCTTGTCAAGAGGATGCTGGATGCATGTGAGGCTCTTGGTAGGATAGTAGTCCTTGTCGTGGATGTGGATATAGTTGTTCTTCACGGCTTCCTTCACATCCTCTGAAAGAAGACACTCGTCCACATATGACTTGGTTGACTCCGAAGCGAACTTCATCATCATACCGGCAGGAGTGTCGGCATTCATGTTCGCGTTCTCACGTGTGATCTCAGTTGCCTGAGCATCGATGATCTCCTGGAAAATCTCGCGTGATTTGGCCTTGCGGGCAAGATTACGCTGGTTGCGGTATGCGATATACTTCTTTGCAACCTCCTTGCGAGGACTGTTCATCAATTCCATTTCGACATGGTCCTGAATCTCCTCCACGCTCATGTTTTCCACATCTATCTTCGAAATGTAGGCAGCAATCTCGGCTGCAAGAACGATATCCTCACCGTCCTCGGTCACGTCCATGGCCTTGAGAATGGCATCGACAATCTTTCTCTTGTCGAATATAACGACTCTACCGTCGCGTTTTACTACGTGCTTTACCATATATTTTGATTTTTATTTTTCAGGGAAATTTCAAAGGGTCAACAAAGATAAATCAAATACTCTATCTTTAATAGAAAACCTAAATAAAAAGTTATCAACAATATAGTTAACCGCCTATTAACACATTGGTTAATAGGCGGTTGTATCCATGAATAGTTTAGAAAAACTATAAACTGCTTAACTTTTTTGTTATCGGGCGGTAAGCGCTTAGCCTACAAGCCATACAAGAAGATGACGGTCGAAGATCATATATTCAAGCTCGAAATCCTCCTCGAACTCGTCCTTGTGGATGAATGTGGCTTCGAGTTCGCCTTCCTTGCGGAGATTGAACTTCTCCACCTCTATCTGCTCAGCGAAATCCACACGGTTCTGAGACATTCTCTTATAGATAGCCTCCTTTGCGCACCAGTAGATCGCGAGTTGCTCGTTCTTCTTCTCATCATCGAGATCGTCGATCTCGTCCTCGGAGAGAGCCTTTTTCTCTACGGCAGAGAAATCCCTGTCAAGAGACTCGATATCGATTCCCACTTCCTCGTCATCATGGATGATGATGGCTACATAATTGTCAGTGTGGGTTATGCTGATGTTAGTCGCGCAGTTCTCAAGATAAGGCTTGCCGTTATCGTGATGGTTGAGGTACATCTTTTCCTCGAACACCTCGTTGAGGAGTGCTCTGACTGCAAGCTTCTGCCTTCTCTGGCTTTCGCTGCGGAAAAGAGATATCTCTTCCATTTCATCAGTCGGAACGGAAACGAGGTCAAGCAGTTCCTCTTCCGTCTCGGTTACCTGCCAAACGGCTATCTCAGCCTTGTTGTCTAATTTCTTTCTTAAATATAGTGCCATATAAATATAATGTTCTTATGAAACTGTCTTTCCCGGCGCTCCTATATACGACAGACCTGTGCGTGCAGACCATGCACACACGAAAAAGCGCTCCGGACCTTCGTCGGAGGCACTGCCCATAACCATAAATACGCTGTTGGACAACGGATCGTCAGAAACGCGATCCGCAGATACTCTCTGTTCTTTTACTATAGGACTGGGAGGTTCCACTGTGTTGTTACATAATTGATTCGGGTGCAAAGATACTAAATGTTTTTATATATGAAAATTATTGTGAAATTCTTGACCGGTCGAGAAACCATATAAAGAAATGACATATTCGAAAGAAATTACTATATTTGCATGATTTGAAAATATAAAACCAAACAATATCGATATTATGGAATTTTTGACAAACGACAAGCTCGTGATCGTAGGTGCCGGTGGCGCTATCGGTTCAAACATGGCTCAGACAGCTCTCATGCTCGGCCTTACTCCTAACATCTGCCTTTATGACATCTATGGTCCAGGCGTAAACGGTGTTGCAGAGGAGCTTTATCACTGCGCATTCGAGGGTGCAAACATCACATGGACAACTGATCCTGAGGTTGCCTTCACAGGTGCAAAGTACATCATCTCATCAGGCGGTGCTCCTCGTAAGGAGGGTATGACTCGTGAGGATCTCCTCAAGGGTAACTGCCAGATCGCTGCTGAGTTCGGTGACAACATCAAGAAGTATTGCCCGGATGTAAATCATGTGGTTGTTATCTTCAACCCTGCTGACGTGACTGCTCTTACAGCTCTCATCCGTTCAGGCCTCAAGCCAAGCCAGCTTACTTCACTTGCTGCCCTCGACTCGACTCGTCTCCAGTCAGCAATCGCCAAGGAGCTCGGAGTTCCTCAGTACAAGGTAGAGAACGCTCGTACTTACGGCGGTCACGGCGAGGCAATGGCAGTGTTCGCATCTAAGATTACTGTTGACGGCAAGCCACTCGCTGAGTACAATATTCCTGAGGACAGGTGGGCTGAGATCAAGCACGCTACTATCCAGGGCGGTTCTAATATCATTAAGCTTCGCGGCCGTTCATCATTCCAGAGCCCATCCTATCAGTCAGTTCTCATGATCCAGGCTGCTATGGGTGGTCCTGAGTTCCACTGGCCAGCAGGATGCTATGTAAACACTGAGAAGTACAAGAACGTTCTCATGGCTATGCCTACAACTATCGACGCAACAGGCGTTCACTTCGGTGAGGTTGAGGGTACACCAGAGGAGATCGCTGCTCTCGACGCTTCTTACGCACACCTCCAGGTTATGCGTGACGAGATCATTTCTCTCGGCATCATCCCACCTGTAGATCAGTGGAAAGAGCTTAATCCAAACCTCTAACAGATCTCAGGCGGATACGTCAAAGACTATTTAGACCTTAAAAATGGTCTGAAATAAACAAAAAGTGCAAAATTTCTTAAAAAAGTTTTGCACTTTTATTTTTTGTGTATATCTTTGCAGTCCCAAATGAAAAACAATCGGGGTGTGGCGCAGTTGGCTAGCGCATCTGGTTTGGGACCAGAGGGTCCTGTGTTCGAGTCACAGTACCCCGACTTCAGAAAGGCTGATCTTCGGATCGGCCTTTTTTTATTATCTTTGCAGAAAACAGAAGACAATGATTAAGGCAAGTGATATTAGGAAATCCTTCGGGCAGCTTGAAGTTCTTAAGGGTATTGACTTTGAGGTCAGAAAATCTGAGGTTGTGTCCATCATGGGTGCATCAGGAGCGGGAAAATCCACTCTGCTTCAGATTCTCGGTACACTTTCCACTCCTGACAGCGGCTCTCTTGTCATTGACAGTACTGATGTCTTGTCTCTGGACAGCAGGGGATTGGCAGAATTCCGCAACCGTCGTCTTGGATTTGTCTTTCAGTTCCATCATCTTCTTCCGGAATTCACTGCTCTTGAGAATGTGATGATTCCGGCCTTCATCGCCGGTCGTTCGCGTTCAGATGCAGAGGCTGCAGCTAAAGATCTGCTTGCTGAACTTGGCCTTTCCGAGAGGCTTGTTCATAAACCATCCGAACTTTCGGGAGGAGAGCAGCAGAGAGTGGCGATCGCCAGAGCTCTCATCAACAGACCTGCCGTTCTTTTTGCTGATGAACCGTCCGGTAACCTTGACACCAAGACCAAGGAGGAACTCCACAATCTTTTCTTTTCTCTCAGAGACAAGTATGGACAGACTATAGTGATCGTGACGCATGATCCCGAGCTCGCGGCAATGTGTGACCGCTCTTTCTTCATGAGGGACGGTATCTTTGTTGAAGAGTAACCGTCATTCCGTTTTTATGTTTCAGAGTGTCAGGCCATGAGTGTTTTCCGTTTCAAAAGATTTGAGGTCATCAACGAGCGCAGCGCCATGAAGGTCAATACCGACGGCGTTCTCCTCGGTGCTGCGATGACTGTCAAACCTACAGACAGAACGCTTCTTGATGTGGGGACAGGGACAGGAACCATAGCGCTGATGGCGGCTCAGAGATTGTTTGATGTCGAGCCATCTCATGACTTGAAAATCACTGCAATAGACATAGACTGTGTTTCCGTGGAGGAAGCATCCCGAAACTTCAGTAATTCTCCATGGTCAGAAAGTCTTGAAGCCCGTCATGCTTCTCTGAATGAATTCGCAGAAGGATGCGCGGATCTCAGTTTTGATCTGATCTTTTCCAATCCACCGTATTTTGACGAATCTCTTCTCGCTCCCGAACAGCGTAGATGCACTGCAAGGCACACAGCCACAGGTCTGTCATATCGCGAACTTCTGGATTTCGCGTCTGACCGTCTTTCTGAGAGAGGTCGTGTTTCCATTGTTCTTCCTGCTGAAACGGAGGCGGCTCTGACTCGTCATGCAAGAATGAATGGTCTTCACCTTTTCAGAATTCTCAGAATTCGTACTGTGCCGAGAAAGAATCCGACAAGAATCATAGCGGAATTCTCCCGTCAGAGATGCGATATCCCGGAAGATGTTGTCCTTACAATACAGAATGAGGGAAAATATTCCGAAGAATACCTTTCCCTCACTCATGATTTCTATCTGTTCGCTTGATCCCGGACAGCAGCCCGGATGAAAACCTGTTGTGTTATCTTCTTGGTGCACCGTTCGGAGTTCCGCGGAGACGACGGATGTACTGTCTCCTGAATTCCTCTTCGCTCACATAAAGTTTGGCAACCTTTGCCACAGGAAGCACCTTTCTGTACTTCTCGTCGGCCTTGGTGTTTATTTCGCCCTGCATGTCAAGAGCATCGATGTATTTGTCAAGAAGATTCGATATTTCCTTCTCGGTCTTCTTTTCCTTGATGGCTTTTTCGAGTTCGATATAGCTCATGAATACAGCAGCGTTAGCCTCGTCCTTTTCTTTGTCTATCTGATTATATACGGGCCAGAACTTCTGTGCTTCTGCAGGTGTAAGATCGAGCTCCACAGTGAAGAAAGCCACTTTTTCGCTCATCATCTTCTTTTTCCAATCTTCGCCAGGACCTTTCTCGGGCTGGGCATAAGCCGTTGCTGATGATGCCAGGGCAACGACTGCTATGACAAATGCTGATATGAATTTCATCTTCATGGTTACTTATCTTGAAAGTTCAATTACTTCTGCTGTGACACCTGAATAAATCAGATACTCGATGATGTCTTCATCTTCGAGAAGCTCATCATCATAATTGACCTGGATGGTTTCTACAGCATATGGGTCTGTGACAGGAATCATGTTGGAGTAGAAGTAGAATTCATCCATCTCCGACTGAGTTGAACGGGTGGTCTTCTCAAGTATGAAGGTGCCCGCTGTCACAAGGAATGCAAACGCAGCCGCAACGGCAACGTAAGGGGCAAGTCTTGCGATGAAAGGTCTCTGCCTTTCCTCGCGCTCACAGACATTAGTCACCACCTCAGCTTTCAGGCGGTCAAAATAGCCGTCAGGAACGCTGTAAGGCGGATTCTTGAGCTCGGGAGCTGACTTTAATATGTCCTTTTCGGTTTTCATAGCGATCATTAGACACAGAAAAATTAAAAAAGTTTATTCAATTCTTCCTTTATCTTGTTGTAAGCGTGATGATAAGAGGCTTTAAGTGCTCCGACGGATGTGTCGGTGATCTCGGAAATCTCTTCGTATTTGAGTTCGTCGAAATATCTCATGTTGAAGACGATCCTCTGTTTTTCCGGCAGTTTCTGGATGGCCTTATGGAGTTCCCTCTGAAGTTCGTTTCCGTTGAAATACGGATCATCGTCAATCTTTTTCCTCAGAATTTCCATTGAAGAGTCCAGCGATACCATGGCTTTGAACTTCTGTTTGCGAAGATGGTTGAGAACTTCATTGGTCGCTATCCTCCAAAGCCAGGTGAATATCTGAGATTCTCCTCTGAAAGAGGGCAGGGCTGTCCATATCTTGATATATATGTCCTGCAGAAGGTCGTTGGTGTCTTCGTGACTGCAGAGAAAGCGGCGCACATGCCAATACAGCCTTTCGGAATAGGTGTCGACTATCCCCTTGAAGGCTTCTTCGGTCCTGCCGCTCTGATATAATCGTATGATTTCGCTTTCAGTCATCGCGTATTAAGACACATTTAAGTTCTTTTGGATTAAACAAATGTAGTGTAAATTTTCTGAATTTCGTATCTTTGCCCGATTGATTATATTTTTGAGATGAAAAAGACGAGAAACTTCTGTATTATTGCACATATCGATCACGGAAAGAGTACGCTGGCAGACAGAATGCTTGAGGTGACCAACACCTTGAATGCCCGTGATATGGAGAATCAGGTCCTCGACTCGATGGACCTCGAGAAGGAGAAGGGCATCACCATCAAGAGCCACGCGATCCAGATGGACTATATATATAAAGGTGAGAATTATGTACTGAACCTTATCGACAGTCCGGGCCACGTCGACTTCTCTTATGAGGTGTCGCGCGCGATCGCTTCGTGTGAGGGAGCTCTTCTTGTCGTAGATGCGACTCAGGGTATCCAGGCTCAGACCATTTCAAACCTTTATCTTGCGATCGATCACGACCTGGAGATCATTCCGGTTCTGAACAAGATCGATGTGGAGTCGGCAATGGTGGATGTGGTTACAGACCAGGTGGTGGATCTTCTCGGCTGCAAGCCGGAGGATATTCTTCTCGCTTCTGGAAAGACAGGAGAGGGTGTTCCTGAAATTCTCGATGCAATCGTAGAGAGGATACCGGCTCCTACCGGTGATCCGGATGCTCCTCTTCAGGCCCTCATCTTTGACTCTGTGTTCAATTCCTTCAGAGGAATCATCGCATATTTCAAGGTTCTCAACGGAAGCATCAAGACAGGTGACAAGGTGAAGTTCGTCAGCACAGGCAAGGAATATGTCGCTGATGAGATTGGTGTCCTCAAGATGAAGATGCATCCTCGTAAAGAGATTCCATGCGGAAGTGTAGGATACATCATTTCAGGTATAAAGACAGCGGTGGAGGTCAAGGTGGGTGATACCATCACACATGTCACAAGACCTTGTGCCCAGGCTATCGAAGGTTTTGAGGAAGTCAAGCCAATGGTCTTTGCAGGTATGTATCCCGTAGAGACAGACCAGTACGAGGAGCTTCGTGCTTCTCTCGAGAAGTTCCAGCTCAATGACGCTTCTCTCGTATTCGAGCCGGAATCGTCACTTGCACTCGGATTCGGATTCCGATGCGGATTTCTCGGACTTCTCCATCTTGAGATCGTTCAGGAACGTCTTTTCAGAGAGTTCAATATGGACGTAATCACTACAGTTCCGAACGTTTCATATAAGGTGTATACCACTCAGGGAGAGGTTCTCGATGTGCATAATCCTTCAGGACTTCCGCCTGCAACCCTTATCGACAGGATCGAGGAACCTTATATCCGTGCTCAGGTTATTTCGCGTTCCGACTATTACGGACCGATCATGAAACTCTGTCTGGACAAGAGAGGAATGCTCATAAACCAGCATTATCTTACTGCTGACCGTCTGGAGCTTACATATGAAATGCCTTTGTCAGAGATCGTCTTTGACTTCTATGACAAGCTCAAGTCCATATCGAAAGGTTATGCATCTTTTGACTACCATGTGATCGGCTTCAGAGATGCAAAGCTCGTTAAGCTCGACATTCTCCTTAACGGAGATCCAGCCGATGCTCTTTCATCGCTTATCCATGCTGACCACGCATACGATTTCGGACGCAAGATGTGCGAGAAACTCAAGGAACTGATCCCTCGCCAGCAGTTCGATATAGCGATCCAGGCTGCGGTAGGTGCAAAGATCATCGCTCGCGAGACAGTGAAGGCTGTACGTAAGGATGTGACAGCAAAGTGTTACGGTGGTGACATCACCCGTAAACGCAAGCTTCTTGAGAAGCAGAAACAGGGTAAGAAGCGTATGCGCCAGATCGGAACCGTGGAAGTTCCGCAAAGCGCCTTCATGGCAGTTTTGAAATTGGATTAATTTCAAAACTGTCATGCCCAAAGATGAAATATAAATATAAAAAATGGACGCCATCACGGCGTCCATTTTTTATGCCTCCTTGTTGAGGCTGTCTTTCTGTCGAATCCCGAAAAGGAATTGCACACATTTATAAGAAGTATAGGACTCGCAGAAAGAGACGAATAAGATTCTTAACCGAAGGCAAAGTTCGCTCTTTGGAATTTTTCTGCGGTTGTCCGTTTTGTTGTTTTTGCTGTTGTTTTACGCGTTGTGCGTTGTTTTACGCGTGGTTTTAGATTATTTTAGACCAGATTCCTGCATCTTTTCAAGGAACAGGATCATATCCGTGTCCTCCCCAGGGATGGCATCGGAGCAGACGCCTCACTGTCAGATAAAGTCCTTTGAAAGGCCCGTGCTTTCTGAATGCTTCCAATGCATATTGGGAACATGTAGGGGTGAATCTGCATGACGGTGGCTTGAGCGGAGAGATGCAGACCTGATAGAATCTTATCAGGATGACAAATGGGAAGATTGCGATCTTCTTGATGATTCTAAAGACTTTCTTCCTGCTTTCCATCTTTGTCCTCACGAGCTTGTCGGGATATTTCTGTCTTGTTGATCTTCTCGATGATCTGGCCTACAGCGGCGAATATCTGCTCATATGTCTGAATCTCCTTGGTGGGATATATGAACAGTATGTCAGTACCCTGGATCTTAAGGTCATGTTTCTGCCTGCGCCAGCTTTCCCTGATGCGCCTTTTCAGCAGATTTCGCTTGACTGCGCGTTTGAACAGTTTCTTTGGGACGGACACCATGATACGGTTGCAGTCACTGCCGTTTCCTGCAAGATATACACAACGGAGCCCCGTCACGTTTCCATGACGACCCTCGGCAAGTAGCTTTCCGATGCCGGTCTTGCCGCACAATCCTTCTTTTTTAGGAAGAGTATTAGGGACTGGCCCGTTCACTTTAGTTATTTGAAAGATAAATGTCAAGTGCTTTTGCAACAGATGGTATCTCAGGCGTAGGTGCTGAAATCTCTATGCTCAATCCTGCTTCTTCCATTGCTGCAACTACGGATTTTCCGTATGATATGAACTTTGTGTTTCCCTGCACGAAATCAGGGTAGTTCTCGTAAAGAGATTTCACGTCAGCAGGGTTGAAGAGAACCATGACATCATATGACTTGATGTCGATTTCCTTAAGGTCCTGTGATACAGGCTTCACGAACACAGCTGTAGCAAATTCGAATTTCTGTGTCTCGAATATCTTGGTTACAGCATCCTTTGTATTGGATTCGGCTGTTGCAATGAGGAACTTCTCTCCTTTGTGCTTAGGGCCGATAAGTCCGATGATGGAACTTGGAGTGCCGTCGCCGAAGAAGATTTTCCTTTTTCTGTACACGATGTGCTTCTGCAGGTAATTGGCAACAGCCTCGGTTGTGCAGAAATACTTCATTGTTTCAGGTACCTTTACGCGGAGCTCTTCACAGAGCAGGAAGAATGCATCTATGGTCGTACGAGCTGAAAATACGATAGCCGTATAGTCAAGTATGTTTATTCTCTGTGATCGGAACTCTCTGGAAGTCAGTGGTTCCATCTTGAAGAACTGGTGGAACTCGAACTTGGTTCCGAACTTCTCTTCGATTGTTGCGTATGGTGATGCAGCCTTTGGCTGCTGCTGTGAAATAAGTATTTTCTTACCGCTCATTGCTCCTAAAAAATGATTGCCGACACTACTAAAATACCCGTAGGTACGATTTCGAGGGCGCAAAGGTACAAAAAAGCAGTGAATATCGAATGAGAAGATTGAAAAATTTGAAATTTTCTCATGAGATACAGCATATATATTGCTGCTGATAGCCAGATGATTGTGTGTCTGACTGCGGATGCTTCAACGTGTATCAGGCTGAGAATCCATGAGCAGGCCAAGGTCACCACAGCAAGAATAATGAAGAAGGTCCTGTCGCTGTTGTCTGCGGATCTGGACTTCTTGTGGCTTTTCTGGGGAAGAATGAGGGCAGCCACTGCCGTTCTTAATGCAAGATAACCAATGAAAATTGCTGTGATGATGCCGAATCCGGCTTCTGGGCTCATTGGGGTCAGAAAACGGTAGGGTAGAAGGTCATGTTTCTGTATGACAAGCAGCATCGGAATGATCAGTGCCGATGCAGTGAGGTCTCTGTCGCGGCTGACTTTTACTATTGCATCGATCTTGGCACACTCCCTCCATCTGAGTACGCATGCGAAAACACCCGGAAGGATTTCCACAATCCTTCTGAGCATGATGATGATGATGAGTACCGATATGAGGGATAGTGTCTGAATCATGTCAGTTTCCTCTCTTTGCCTTGTAGCCCATTTCCTTTAAAAGTGTTGTGACTCTGTCTCTGAAATCACCCTGGATGGTGATCTCTCCATCTTTCGCCGATCCTCCGACTCCGCATTTCACCTTGAGGGTGCGGCCGAGTTCGACGAGGTCGTCGGCTTTGCCGACAAAGCCTGTGACAAGGGTCACCTGCTTTCCGCCGCGTCCTTTTCTGTCGATGCTCACGATGAGGTTCTGTCTTGAAGGTTCAAGAGTCTCAGGCTCCTGCTCCTCCTCTTCCTGATATGCGAAGTCCGGGTTTGTGGAGAAAACCACACCCAGTCTCTTTTTCCAGTCGTTCTCTGCCATTGGGGTGAAATTTATTTTGCAAATATAAGTATTATAATTGTATATTTGTAAGTTTTCTCGATTGTCATTCAGTAAGGTTGGGAATGCAGTCGGGAACGGTAAGAAGTAAATATATAAATAAATGAATAACAGGAAATTCACATTTTGGAACAGGCTGACCGCGACAGTGGTACTCGTGATTTCAGCCGTTGTCTACCTTCTGACGATAGAGCCTACCGCATCTTTCTGGGACTGCGGTGAGTTCATTGCCTCGTCATACAAGCTCGAAGTGGGTCATCCGCCGGGAAACCCTGTATTCCAGCTCTTCGCCAGATTCTTTACGATGTTCACTGACGGAGCTCATGCCGCCGTTGCGGTCAATGCACTTAGTGCAATATGCTCTGCTCTCACAATATTTTTCCTCTATCTGACCATTGTCTTCTTCGCTAAGAGACTGGTAAAGCGTTCTGAGGAAGGTTCTTATAGTCTTGCGCAGGCTGTAGCGATCTTCGGATCTGGAGCTGTGGGTGCGCTTGCATACTGCTTCAGCGACACATTCTGGTTCTCTGCTGTCGAGGGTGAGGTGTATGCGATGTCGTCCCTTGTGACAGCTCTTGTGTTCTGGGCAATGACAAAGTGGTACGACCAGGCGGAAACTCCTTATGCAAACAGATGGATCGTACTGATTTCGTTCCTCATGGGACTCTCCATCGGTATCCACCTTCTCAACCTCCTCGCCATTCCGGCTCTCGTGTTCATGTTCTACTACAAGCAGAGGGAGAGCGGACACTACAGCATGTGGGAGTATGTTAAGATATTCCTTGTTTCAGTAGTGATACTTGCGATAATCCTCTTCGGTATCATTCCATATCTTCCTAAGATAGCGGCATATTTCGACCTCTTCTTCGTGAATACCCTAGGACTTCCGTTCAACAGCGGAGCGGCATTCTTCATGATTGCGCTTCTCGGACTCTGCTTCTGGGGACTTTTCCGTACCATGAAGAAGCAGAAGGTGTTCGCGAACACAGTTCTTCTGTGCTTCACCACCATCGTGATCGGATTCTCCCTTTTCAGCATCGTGATCATCCGTTCTGCGGCGAAGACTCCTACCAACGAGTATCAGCCGGACAATCCGTTCACTCTCGTGCGTTACCTCGGCCGTGAGCAGTACGGAAGCAATCCTCTCGTCTATGGAGAATATTTCGACGCCCCATATGAGATAGAAGAAACAACATACTGGGCTCCGATGGGTGACAAGTACATCAAGGCTCCGGGTCCGGGTAACATCATCTATCAGTCTGAAGGAAAGATGCTTTTCCCTCGTATGTGGAGCAGCACCGATCCTAAGCATATATCGTTCTACGAATCATATATGAACGGAAAGGGCAAGACAGTGCCTGGAGCGGAACACAAGAAACCTACCTTCTTCCAGAACCTGAGCTTCTTCTTCGACTATCAGATGAACTGGATGTACTGGAGATATTTCATGTGGAACTTCGCCGGACGACAGAACGACATCCATTCACCGGCTCCGGGGGATATGTTCGCCGGCAACTGGGAGAGCGGAATCGGCTTCATCGACAGTATCCGTCTCGGAGACCAGTCTTTCGCTCCGGATTACCTTAAGAACAATCCGGGAAAGAACCACTATTACATGCTTCCTCTCCTGCTCGGACTCTTCGGACTCTTCTTCCAGTTCGCACGTGACAAGAGAGGCACATGGCTCAACTTCCTCATGTTCTTCATGACAGGTATAGCCATTGTGGTATATCTCAACCAGCCTCCATATCAGGTCCGTGAGCGTGATTATGCATATGCGGGATCGTTCTACTTCTTCTCAGTCTGGATCGGTCTTGCCGTAGCAGCAGTATATACATGGTTCATGGAATGGAGAGAGAAGAAGAGACAGGTGAAGAATCTTGATGTCGCTGCCGCTTCGGTAATCACAGTGGCCATGCTCGGAGTTCCTGCCCTCATGGCTGCCGAGAACTGGGACGACCATGACCGCAGCAACCGTTACACCGCTGTGGAGATGGCAAGCAACTATCTCAATTCCGTAGGCCCGAACGGAATCCTCGTGACCCATGGTGACAACGATACCTTCCCTGTATGGTACGCGCAGGAAGTTGAAGGCATCCGTACAGACGTACGTATCGCCAACACTTCGCTTCTCGGCACAGACTGGCACATCGACCAGATGAAATATGCCATGAACGAGTCTGATCCTCTGGACCTCACGGTCGGTCCTCGTCAGTATCTCTATGGTACGAATGAGTTCGTATATATATATGATACACGTAATACTCCTATCCTTCTTTCTGACGCGATGCGAATCTTCAAGCACCCTGATGCCAAGATCCCGCTCTCAAACGGAAGACAGGTGGACTATCTTATGTCCCGCAAGCTCATCGTTCCTGTCAACAAGGAGAACGTGATCAAGTACGGCATCCTTGACGAGAAGTATGAGGACATGATTCCTGATCAGATCATCCTTACCATTCCGGAGGACAAGACCTACATCACCAAGCCTGAACTTTTCATGCTCGACCTCCTGTCGAACTACCAGTGGGACCGTCCTATCAACCTTCTCAGCAAGGGTGGTGACATCAATATAGGTATAAAGGACTATCTCATGTACGAGGGATTCTCATACAAGTTCGTTCCTGTGAAGAGCAAGACCACAAGTCTTGAAGTGGGTTTTGCTGATCCTGAGTCACTCTATGACAAGATAAAGAACGTCTATAAATGGGATGCTCTCAAGAGAAACGACTATTTTGTTGATTATCAGAACTTCTATACATTCTGCGGAGTGCTTTCTCAGAGAAACCTCTTTGTGAGCGCTGCCAAGGAAATGCTCAAGATCGGTGACAAGGCCAGAGCAGAGGAGTTGATCGACATGTGTCAGGAATGTGTACCTGCCGAGAATTTCCCTCTCGACATGACCTACCTCGGGTTCTCGAATGAATTCATGGTTATCGACATGATCGAGACCTACTACAAGGCCGGCGCTCCTGAAAAGGCAAGGGCTCTTGCCGAGCAGCTTGCAGACGAACTTCTCTATTCGACAGAGTTCTTCGTAGTTTATTACGACTACGCCCGTCGCGAATTCGAGGCATGCTACAACAGTCTCTCATATCTCGCCGACATCGCAGATGTCTATGGTGACGAGGAGCTCGGTACGTCGATCCGTGAGCGCTTCAACGCTATACTGGACATCGAAGGCTAATCTGACTGAATGTCAATGACAAAAGGGTTCACGGAAAGTGAACCCTTTTGTCATTTTATCTGTAAAATCTATCGTGCAAGACGCACAAACACGCTGAGCGGAAGATTCTTGCCGTAGCTGTCTTTCAGGACGAGTTCTCCGAAATCGAGTGACTTGTATGCGTTCTTGAGACAGAATGCCTGCTTCACGATGGTCTCTCCGAGCACAGCGGAGTATCCGTTCGAGTAGAGGTTGAGGACCATGAAGCTGTCCTGTGGTGCGAGGATGGCTGCAACACATTGGAGCATCTCGTTGAGACATTCGTCAAGTTTCCACTTTTCTCCATCCGGACCGTGGCCGTATGCAGGTGGATCAAGGATGATTCCCTGGTATGTGTTTCCGCGTTTTGCCTCACGACGTGCGAACTTGAGTGCGTCCTCTACGATCCAGCGGATGTTGTCGAGACGGCTTGCCTCCATATTGCCTCGTGCCCATGTAACCACCTGACGCACAGAGTCGAGGTGGGTGACATCCGCACCTGCGGCCTTTGCTGCGAGAGATGCCGCTCCTGTATATGCGAAGAGGTTGAGGACCTTAGGCTTCGGTTTGCCTTCAGCCTCCGCCTTCTCGACCAGTGCTTTGGTCTGCTTGTAGATATATTCCCAGTTTGATGACTGCTCAGGGAAGACTCCCACGTGCTTGAATGAAGTCAGACCGAGACGCAGAGAGAAATTGAGACCTTCCTGCGCGCCGGTATAGCGGATGTACCACTGGTCATCCATTTTCTTCTTGCGTTCCCATGTACCGCTGTCTTCCTTTCCTGCCTTGCCGAATCCTGCACCTGTCTTGAAGCGGGTATGGATCATCTTGTTCCATTCCCCGTCAGACAAAGACTTGTCCCACAATGCCTTAGGCTCAGGGCGAGCCATAATGAACGGTCCGAACCTTTCGAGTTTCTCGAAGTTGCCGGAATCAATGAGTTCGTAGTCTTTCCAGAATGCGCCTGGGCTTTCGATAGTCATCATATCTATAAAATTTGCGCAAAGATAGGTATTTCCGCGAAAATTGCTAAATTTGCTCGGTTTTACGGAAATTTAACAATTAACTATTATACAACTATGCAACAGTTTATCGACACTTATGATTTCGCCGGCAAGAAGGCGATCGTCCGCGTTGACTTCAACGTTCCACTCAACGAGAAGATGGAGATCACTGACGACACACGTATCCGTGCTGCCATCCCTACACTCAAGAAGGTACTTGAGAAGGGCGGTGCAGTTATCGTAATGTCTCACCTTGGCCGTCCGAAGGGCGTGACTGAGAAGTTCTCTCTCAAGCACATCCTCGGCCGCGTTCAGGAACTCCTCGGTGCTCCTGTAAAGTTCGCTGATGACTGCCAGGCTGCTGATGAGCAGGTTGCTGCCCTCAAGATGGGTGAGTGCCTCGTACTCGAGAACCTCCGTTTCTATGCTGAGGAGGAAGGCAAGCCAAGAGGCGAGTTCGCTACAGACGAGGAGAAGAAGGCTGCAAAGGCTGTCGTAAAGGAGAACCAGAAGGCATTCGTGAAGAAGCTCGCTTCTTACGCTGACTGCTACATCAACGACGCATTCGGTACTGCACACCGTGCACACGCTTCTACAGCCCTCATCGCTGACTACTTCCCTAACGATAAGATGTTCGGTTATGTGATGGAAGGCGAGATCAAGGCTATCGACCACGTTCTCAAGACTCCTGAGCACCCTGTAACTGCTATCGTAGGTGGTGCAAAGGTATCTTCAAAGATCACTATCATCGAGAAGCTCTTCGACGCAGTTGACAACATGATCATCGGTGGCGGTATGGTTTATACATTCAAGAAGGCTCAGGGCGGTAAGATCGGACGTTCACTCTGCGAGGACGATCAGATGCAGCTCGCTCTCGACACTCTCAAGAAGGCAGAGGAGAAGGGCGTGAAGATCTATCTCTCAAAGGAGGTTGTTATCGCTGACGATTTCTCTAACGACGCTAACACAAAGATCTGCCTC
>JBGVNK010000034.1:0-4907 GCA_045125535.1 Candidatus Cryptobacteroides sp. | reverse complement strand
AAGGAATCTCTTGAGGAACTCAGCATCCTTGTAATCAACATACTTGATACCTGCCTTCTTGAAACGGCAGTACTTCTTCTTTCTAACCTCTACTGTAGGAGGGTTGAGATAACGGATTTCATTGTTCTGTGCCATAATTCTTGTCCTCCTGATTATTTAGCCTGTTTGTTAGCTCTTCTCTTCTCAGCATATGCGATTGCATGCTTGTCCATTGCGAAAGTGAGGAATCTCATGATTCTCTCATCGCGACGATACTGAGTCTCGAGTCTTGCGATCACCTGAGTGTCAGCCTTGAACTCGATCATGTAATAGAATCCTGTAGTCTTCTTCTGGATAGGGTAAGCAAGCTGACGCAGACCCCAGTCCTCTTCGTACACGATCTCACCGCCCTTTGAAACGATGTAGTCAGTGTACTTCTTTACCGCTTCCTTCATCTGAGCCTCAGACAAAACGGGAGTTGCAATGAAAACGGTTTCGTACTGTTTGATCATTTTGTTTGTAATTAATTGTTTAATAATAATTTGCGCCCATCCGTGAGCACAAAATCTCACAAATGGGCTGCAAATATAGGAATAATTATTTAATTATCAAACTATTTAGTAGGGATGTTCTCAAGAACTGCCTTGAGGAATTCCCAGCACTTCGCTACTGAAGGGATGTTGGCACGCTCGTCTGGGCTGTGAGGGCTCATGAGGGTAGGGCCACATGAAACCATATCCCAGTGTGGGTAGGCGCCGCTGAGGATACCGCACTCGAGGCCGGCGTGGATTGCCATGACTGCAGGCTCCTTGCCATAGAGGTCGTTGTAGACCTTCTTCATTGTTGCGAGGATAGCAGAATCAGGGTTTGGTGCCCAGCCTGAGTATCCGCCTGCGAATGAAGTCTCAATGCCTGCGAGAGCGAAGATTGACTCGAACTTCTTTGCAAGAGCGTCCTTGGCAGTATCAACTGAGCTTCTCATGAGAGTCTTCACTGAGAACTCACCGCCTTCGATCTTCACCATTGCGAGGTTGTTTGAAGTCTCAACAAGACCTGCCATCTCGCTGCTCATGCGTTCTACTCCGTCAGGGCAAGCGATGATTGCGCGAACGAAACGGAGAGCGTCTGCCTCTGGAACGTACTTGCACTCGTCACCGCCACAGCAGCACTCGCCTTCAGCGCACTCGTATGGCTTGAAGATGAACTCAGAGTCAGGATCTGTACCAGCGTACTCTGCCTTGATCTCTGCAGCAACACGCTCGAACACTGCCTTAGCAGCCTCAACCTTGTCTGCAGGAACATATACTGTTGCAAATGCCTCACGTGGGATAGCGTTGCGGAGTGTACCACCCTCGAGGTCAAGAAGCTTCACGTCAGCCTCAGTCATGAGAGCGAGGAGAATACGTGCAGCAAGCTTGTTGGCGTTACCTCTATATAATATGATGTCCATTCCTGAGTGACCACCCTTGAAGCCCTTCACTGCGAGCGACCAGCACTCCCAGCTCCTGTCATAGTCTGCAGGAACGTATGTAGCTGATGCTGAAGCATCAAGACCACCTGCACAGCCTACATAAAGCTCACCCTCTGTCTCAGAATCGAGGTTGATGAGGATCTCACCCTGGAGAACGCCTGGCTTGAGAGCCATTGCACCTGTCATACCTGTCTCCTCGTCGATAGTGCAGAGGAGTTCGACCGGTCCGTGTTTAAGGTCTGAAGACTCGAGGACAGCCATTGCCATTGCAACACCAAGTCCGTTGTCAGCACCGAGAGTAGTGCCCTTTGCCTTCACCCACTCGCCGTCGATCCATGTCTCGATAGGATCCTTCTCGAAATCGTGAACTGTGTCGGCGTTCTTCTGAGGAACCATGTCGATGTGGCCCTGGAGAATCACACCCTTCATGTTCTCGCAACCAGGAGTTGCAGGCTTGCGGATGATGATGTTGCCCACCTCATCCTTGATGGTCTCGAGGCCGTGTGACACGCCCCAGTTATACATATATTCTACTGCAAGTTCCTCATGCTTTGACGGACGAGGAATTCTTGTAAGTGCGTAAAAGTTTTTCCACACTACCTGTGGATCGAGATTCTGAATCATAATTTTAGTATTATATTTGGTTTATATTCTTAGAATCAAATCATTAGAGAATCACATTCACTGGAATAGAACTCTCCTTGCCGAGCTGATAGATCGGCATCCTGTTCTGAAGAAGGAGATTACCAGCATCGATGATCTTCACGTTACAGATCGCAGGGATACGGTAATAAGCCTCGACCTCCTTTGCGTTTCTTGTCTCAAGAGGAGTGACAGCCGGCTGTGCGAACTCCTGCGGAATTATCTCCATCACGATCGGCCTTCCTGTAAGATTGTCTGCAGGAACAAGACCTGCTGTGTCAGAAAGACGGAAAGCGATATACATCTGGCTTTCGCGGTCAGCCTCAGGAATGATCTCGAACTTCATCCTCTGGGTCTGATACTCCGAATAACCGATGAAGAGTGTCATATACTCCTTCTCAAGTCTTGAAATTTCCGCGATTGCAGCACCCATGGCCTCACCGCTGTATGTCGCATCAGTGTCACCTGTAACGATCTGAAGCCTCTTTTCTCGAAGAGCAAGGATCATCTCAGCAGTCTCTGCCGCCCTCTTTTCCGGAGTCTTCTCCACAACCATGCTCTGGGTCACGGACACCTTGTCCGTCTTCGTGCTCTTGTAAAGAGTAGTCGACTCCGAAGTAAGGTTTGAAGTCACACCAAGGTCTGAAAAGTCACCGGTCGTACGAGTCGGGAAACGCCAGATCGATTCTGTAGCGAAATTTCCGTCCGAGAATGAAATGAGTCCTTCTGCTGTAAGCTTAAGGAAAGTCGCTTCGATGGTTCCCTTCTTGACATTGAGAGAATATCTTCTGCTCTGGTCAGCCTCCACATAAGGGGTCATGCTGATCTCTGTGAGCTGGAAGGTGGCCTCATCCTGCTGGCGCGCCTTGATTCCGAGATACTTCTCCGCATATTTCGCATAAGGTCCGGCATAGAATTTCTCCTGGACCGCCTCAACCTCAAGGGTTATGGTTGTGGAAGGGAGCGAATATGTAAGGAAACCTTCCGGATCCGCCTCCTTCTTTTGTGCCGAAGCATTGAAAGACAGCGCTGCAAGAGCAGCAGCTGCAAACATCAACTTGAACATCTTCATATCTTTGTCTTCTAAATGTTTATTTCCACCTCTTGTGAGACCAGAGCCAGTTGGCAGGAGTCTCGTTTATCTCCTCCTCCAGGAGGTCATAATATCTTCTCAATATTTCTTCCGGCTTCAATGCTGAAGCATCGTCGCAGATCGGAATGAAACTCATTTCATATCTGCCTCGCTCCACCCTGCGCATCTTCATATATACCACCGAATGAGCAAGTTTGCAGGCTACGCCCATGCTTCCGATCATCGCATTGGTAGGCTGATGCATGAACTCCCCTATCGGATGCTTGCCGGCATTCCTGTAAGGGGCCTGATCTGCCGGATATATATACATTCTTTTTTCATCTTTATGTCTGATGGCATATCGGAGTATTTCCTTAGATTCTACTTCACACTCGATACCGACTTTCTCCAGGGGAGCTATCCTATTATACCTGAACACCTTATCAGCCACCTTGCTGGACATCTCCTTATAGACCACAGTCATGACCTCCTCGCCGAAAGTCAGAGGATTGTCAACCGGTGCGTAATTGAAGAGTCCTCCGAGAAGTTCCCAGTTGCCGCAATGTGTGCTCAGGACCGTAACACTACCTGAAGCCCTGTCGAAACATTCCGAAATCACTTCCGGATTGGTTATGGCAACAATAGCCGAGCGACGCATCCTCTTGCCGGAACTGCCTGAAAACCATATCGCTTCAGCCACGATCTCACCGAAATGCATGTAGAAATCCTTGTAGATCTGCTTCAGTTCCTTGTATTTCCTGTCTGGAAATGAGCGTGAAATATTCACCCACACCACATCGGTACGGTACTTCAGCACGACCCTGGCAATCCATGAAAGGACATCTCCCATGAAATAGTGGAATTTCAACGGAAGAGACGAGAGCATGACGAGAAGTCCTCGAACGATATTTACCCTTAATCCTTTCATATTCAGCAATATGCCATTCAAAACTATTCCGACGTCCCTAAAAAGTGACATACAGAATAGCAAATATACCAATTTTTCCGGTCTTTTCAGATATTTATTCTATAAATTAAATTTATTATATTTGATGTAGTTTGATTAAGATTCTTTGAGTATCAAACCATTAAGAAGAACTTGCATGAGAATGGGCAATGGATAAGAAAATGCTAACTTGTTTTATTACACTATATTCCTCATGCTTTTCAAATAACTCTTTTCTAAGTGCAAAGATACGATTTTTTCTCCAATTATTAGTGTGTACTAGTAAAAACTATCATATCTATAGTAGAGAAGGCGGTTAATTAGAACCGCCCCTTTTTCTATTCAACGATTTATGAGCACCTCGTTGACAAATGCCACAATCAACTTCTCCTTGGAAGTTTCCTGCAATGCGTCCTAACATATTCCCATATGCCTCTGCGAAAACGAGTATAATCTCGAACACTTACAGGTTTTAATCGTGATTTACATTGACATCTTGCCATATAAAATCTTTTTTATTAATAAATATCACGATAATTCAAAAAGTAAAGATTATTAAGAAAAAATATATCATTATTTCGAAGCCGAGTTCACCAAACCACAGGCAAAGGTAACTCGTGTTCTTTTCGTCCAAGCAAGGTCAAGCCCTGCGGGTGTCGTGGAAAAATCATCCTCGCCCCGTGGGGCTTTCTGTATTTTTCCACACAACCTTGCCTGACGAGAACACGACCTTTTAGAGCCTGTAGTTTGGGAACTCCGGCCCCGAATAGCCGGACTAACAAGAAATATATAATGTT
>JBGVNK010000033.1:0-97181 GCA_045125535.1 Candidatus Cryptobacteroides sp. | reverse complement strand
TATGAAGTTTGATATTCTCATGTCCAGACGGAATCGTTCCCCATCGTACAGGCGGGTCTGATTTAAGCTCATCTCCGTCAAATGAGAATTCAGCATCAGTAAGTCCGCTCCATGGTTTTACTCCTGAAATATCTCCTTTTTCAGAAGTCAATCCTATTACCATGGCTCTGCCCTCAAGTTTTGTAGAAATGCTTCCTTTAGTAGAAGCCTCAAGATCCCAATCTTCTGTAACAGAAGATATGTGGCTTCCGAAACTCTTTACATTCGGACTCTCGTTTGACTGAAGTTTTGCAGTAAATACGATGGCGTCGCTGTCTCTGATGTCCAGCTCCTCCATCTTCACGCATGATGAAACGGCAAGCTGCATAATCGCCCCTGCCATTAAAAAAATATATGCACCGCAACCTTTCATATCCCTATTCCAGATAGATGTCTTCGTCCTGGTCGTTCCAATACTGAAGCGTACATATTCCTTCGATGATGCTCAATGGGTTAAAATTGAGGTTTAATACGAACAAGTGTCCTTTGACCTTTGTATCAACCTCTGATTCGTTTATAATATTGTTCTTCAGGTCGCGCAACTGGATCTCAATGGTTTTTCCTTCAGTGAAGGTGGCCGTGTGAACTGTCACAGTCAAAGTCGCCTGCGGGGATACGAACACCTCGCCTATCGGAGACGTCGTAATGCTCAGGTTCAGTCCATCAGAACCATTCTTCTTTTCATACACGACTATATCAGTCTTGTTGTCTGAATATGTAATCGTGCTTTTGGATCCTATGCTGGCAGGGAATTCGATGTTTACTTTATCGCTAGACTTTATAGTGACCTTTTCAATCTCTCCCCACTGCGCTCCGGCATCAATGGTGTTGGCACTGGCAAGCACCCTTATCCATGTCTGAAGATGAGAATACTCCTGTACTGTTAAAGGCTTTGTCCATGTTCCGTATATCTGATCCGAAAACATGATGTCAGCAGAACCGTCTATAGAATGACTTGCTGACTTGCCGTCCGTCGCAATCTCCCATCCAGTAGCGGGATATAATCCTGCGCTGTAAACTGTTTCTGCGTGTCCTCCGGCAATATCTGTAGATGTCGGATATATGACATCTTTACCGTCATACTTTATGAATGTGAGATCTGTTCCGGAGTATGAAACATCCGTATGAGAAGGGATATACCAAGGATATTCGGCTTTATCAAGGTATTCGCCTGGATTGAATGAAAACAGCACTTTGGCATTCAAAGGTTTCGTTGTCATTCCTTCGAATGGGTCGGCTGTCACCTTTGATTCCACCCCTCCCATGTCCTTGACCACAGCAGACAGGGCTATTCTTCCGTCTCCTTCAGAAACTGCAACCCTGTTGCAGGAAAACAGAAGGAGAGCTGCTGTAAATGATATGATGATTCTCTGCATAAAAATCTTAGTTCGAAGTTTCGTTTTCAAAAAAGTCTCCTACGCCACTTCCGCCGGTCTTCCATGAAGTAACCTTGGCCTGGGCTGCTACAGTGTTGCCCATTGTGAACTTAAGGGTGATCAGGAACTGCTTGCCCATTGTGCTTCCGGAGTAATACTTCTCGTCAATGTCAGTGGCATCCGGCTGCTTCATCAAGTCGACCTTTACTATGGCACTTCGCTTTTCAGTGGCTACTTCGATCTCAAACTCAGGTATGAGCATTGTTGTATTGTAGTCGTCCTTGCTTTTAGCCATAACGGGGGCCATAAGGACATAAGCGACTTCCTTGACATCCGCTTTCGGATATGGGAGAGTGCATGACGTATTCGGGAACTCTACATTGGTTCCGATACACCAGAAGCCAGACTCATATCCGGCAGACTTCTCGAATTCAACAGATGTTGCATCATAGTTCTTGCTGAGATCAACGATGATCTTTTGGGAGCCGTCTCCCATGTCAGCCGTATTCCTTATCTTGATCGATGTGATGTCGCCCCATGCATTGGAAACCTGTTCATTTTCAGCATAAACTGAAAGTCTGATATAGGTCAGCAGATGCTTGAATTCAAGCTCAGGATTATGGTCTTTGTACTTTCCCGTAGTCTGCGGTGCGAACATCACATCCTGCGAACCGTTGAATGTAAACGAAGCCTTATAGTCTGTGCTTCCTAAGGTTCCGCTGACATACCATCCTGTCTGGGGATGAAGTGCAGAAAAGTATACCATAGGCTGTTTGGCTTCGTCTCCATTATAAAGTGCTCCGTTAAGAAGCTGTGAAGAACCGTTGGTAAATCTGGCGTCAGTGTGTACTGCAATCTTGCCGCTGTATGATTCAGACCCATCTTCGCCGGTGGCTGGGTACTCATATGAAGTAGTAGAGACAAGCACTTTTGCTTCCAATGGATCTGATGAAGAAGGAACAGTCGCCAGATATGGCGCCTTTGTCTCAGCAGCGTTGCTCTCATCTTCAGTGCACACATCAATATAGATGGAATGTACATCTCGTGCATCTTCCATCCGGTCGCAGGCCATGACGGCAAACATCATGAATAGGAATATATAAAGTATCTTCTTCATTTTACTTCACTTCAATTTCATGATTACCACCGATTGGATTTCCCCAAGTTTCTACGGAAACATTCACCATGATATCCTCGGCACTATCTCCCAGCACGAGAGAATAAGTGTATTTCTTTCCGCTTTCCCATTCTGAGTTGAGACTCTTGGCTACCGGCCCGTCCTGTTCTCTCCATGTGAAGTCGATGAAAAGTTTCGCGTCAGTGCTATGCTCTTGTGGCATGACCAGATATGGACCATAAGTGTGACCAATCTGAATGTCGTCTGGAATCTTCTGGCCGACATCGCTGATCGCAAAGTTAGCAAGGCTTCCATTGGGGATCCATTTAGCAGAATTCACTATACCAGAATCCACTATACCAGAATCCACTATAAATGTACCGTTGTTGTAGATGTTGTAGAATCCGAAAGAGTTGATTGTTGTACCTCCGTGCGCTCCAGCGATCTTGAAATACACAGCAGCCATTGAGTGCTGGAAGTTGAGCTTTACCTTGCCTGTAGCACCCTCTCCTCTGTTTACAGAATCATAAGACTGTCCCGGTGCCCATGCATACATGAACTCCTTCGCCTCAGCCTGGTCTGACTTGTTTAAAGGCAGATTGACACATGAGAATGTAGGAGACTTAGCTTCCGTATCATATCCGAAAGATGTGATATGGGTATTGGGGTCGATTTCCTGTGTTATTTCCTGCGTACTTCCGGCATTAGGACGTTTGAGTGGCATATAAGCCAAGAAGTCTAGACTATATGTTTTGGGCCAATATCTGGATTCAAACGCATTAGATGTGGGATTATATATATACCAAGCTGGTTCATACTGCGTGTCAGTATGGTATTTGACGGTGGTAGGATCTGTGAAGTGCTCGTCAGATGTGCCGTTTATATAGGCTTTGATATTGAAATATCCTCCAAGGGTGCTTTTATCCTGGATGGCATCAAGGTTTTCGTACAAATATGCCCCACTAGATTCATTGCCTGCTTTGACTTCTACTGATGAGACTTCGTAACTTGTGGCCGTGAAAGATATCTCATCATTCACCACTATCACGCTTGGTTTCGAGCATGATAGGCAAAAAAGGGGGAATAAGATGAAGTTTAAGATAGTCCGAGTTTTCATACTATGCAAATATACAATAATTTAAGATATATAATATATGTAATTTGGATTTTTATAAGCGGGGGGCCAAAATAATAGGACTATTTATGAAACATTCCTGTTGCATTTCTTGATGATTAATACTAAATTTGCTGAGTTAAAACTATCAGCCTATGGACACTCCTTTTGTATACGACCGGTATGTTACCGGCAAGAATTTCATCGGACGAAAGACTGAATGCAATATTCTCGGCAATCTCCTTGAAGCAGGAGAGCAGGTGGTCATATATGAACCGCCGAAGTCCGGAAAGATGTCGGTGGTGCAGCAGACTTTATATAACATGAGATCGGCTGGAAAGCAGTTTGTTGTGGCTTGGGTCAATCTGTTCAATGTCAGGACATTGGAGGATTTTCTGATCAAGTTCGGCACTGCTGTGATAAAGCCTGTGTTCTCTACGCCGGCAGAATATGCGGATGTGGTGGGGTGCTATCTTGAAGGTACGCATTTCGTGTTCGATCAGGAGCGTTTTTCTGCTGCAGATGAGGTCGTGTCTCTGAACTGGGGAGTAGATGCGGGCGATGTTGCCGCAATGCTCAGGCTGCCGGCAAGGATCGCTGCCGACAGGTCTGTTCCTTATGTGGTGGTGATCGAGGAGTTCCAGAATCTGATGAGGCATGACGATTATGAAAAGACTTTCGCACTTATGGAGGCGTATTTCAAGGAGAAGTCAGAGGCTGGCGACAGGATGACAAGCTTCATCATGTGCGGATCTCTTGTCAATGCCATGAAGTACATTTTCGAGGAGAAGAAGTTCTTCTACAGGCAGTTCGAGCATCTTCCGCTCGAAATGGTCGATGATAGAGAGGTGATAGACCACATCATCAGAGGTTTCCGTGCCACAGGAAAGGTGATCGAGAGAGACCTTGTCATCGGAGCATGCAGACTTTTTCGTGCCAATATGTGGTATCTCAACCATTTTGTATCTATATGTGATTCGATGTCAAGAGGTTATCTTAATGAAGGCATCCTCATGGAGGCCCTCAAGACCATCGTTTCTGTCCATGAGCCTCGCTTCATTTCCATGGTGAACGACCTGACCGACCATCAGCTCAGTCTGATGCGCGCCATCATAGACGGAGTGGTCAAGTTCAGTGCTTCAGATGTCATTGAGAAATATAGACTGAACTCATCAGCAAATGTCCGCAGAGTCAAGGATGCCCTTAAGAAGAAGGAGATCATCACCTTTAATGAAAAGGATGAACCGGTGATTCTTGATCCGCTTTTCGAATATTGGATAACCAAGAAGTATTTCGGTATAGGATGAGACAGAAGATAACTGTTCTAACAGGTGCAGGAGTCAGTGCCGAAAGCGGCATCACCACATTCAGGGATAGCGACGGTCTTTGGGAAAATCATAAGGTCGAGGATGTCGCTTCGATCGAAGGATGGTATAGGAACCCATCTCTTGTGCTTGATTTCTATAACGAGCGTCGAGCACAGCTCCCGACAGTAAGGCCTAATGCTGCCCACATCGCCATTGCTGAGCTTGAAAAGGATTATGATGTGACAGTCGTGACCCAGAACGTGGACAACCTCCATGAAAGGGCAGGCAGCACCCGCATCATCCATCTTCATGGTGAATTGACTAAGGTGCGTCCGGAAAACTGCTGCAATGAATTCGACGGTTTTTCTGAGGAAACAGTTTTTGATGTAGGGGCGGATTCCATAAGTGTCGGTGACCTGGCTCCAAACGGTGCCCAGCTTCGTCCTCATATCGTCTGGTTCGGTGAGGCCGTTCCGAAGATCGAGGCTGCGATCGAGGCAGTGGAGGCTGCGGACATACTCCTGATCGTAGGAACTTCACTCCAGGTTTATCCTGCTGCCGGCCTTTACCGCTATGCGAAAATGACCACACCTATTTATATAATAGACCCTAAGGATGTGCCTGTCCGCGACGGCCGCCTGACACATATCAAGGATGTGGCTACCAATGGAATGGAAGTGTTCAAAAATATTTTGAAATCAAAATAATATGCTTATCTTTGCAGCCCTATAATAAAAAGGAGGTGATTTAAGCATGATTATAGTTCCAGTAAAGGATGGTGAGAGCATTGAGAAGGCACTCAAGAAGTTCAAGAGAAAATTCGAGAAGACAGGTGCAATCCGCGAGCTCCGCGCTAGGAAGACATTCCTTAAGCCATCAGTGAAGAAGAGAATGCAGATGCAGAAGGCTATCTACGTTCAGCAGATGCAGCTTCAGGACGAGCAGTAATTTTATATTACACAATAAGAAGATTATTTACAGATTGTCAAGCCATGTTAAAGAGCTGCATGAGCAGCCGCTTGCTGTCTAAAACTTTTAATACATTAAGTTTTTTATGTACGCAATTGTAGACATTGCAGGCCAGCAGTTCAAAGTAGAAGCTGGTATGGAAATCTTCGTCAACCGCCTCGCGGCTGAGAAGGGTGCTGCAGTCGAGTTCGACAAGGTACTCCTTATCGACGAGGACGGAGCAATCAAGGTGGGCGCACCATATGTAGAGGGCGCAAAGGTTACAGCAACAGTACTCGATGACACTTGCAAAGGCAAGAAGGTTCTTGTATTCAAGAAGAAGCGTCGTAAGGGTTACCAGAAGTGTAACGGTCACCGTCAGTATCTTACAAAACTTCAGATCAATGCGATCGCTTAATTAATTGGAGGAATAGAATATGGCACATAAAAAAGGCGTCGGTAGTTCCAAGAACGGTCGTGAGTCACATAGCAAACGACTCGGTATCAAGAAATTTGGTGATCAGGTTGTAAAGGCAGGTAATATCCTCGTTCGTCAGAGAGGTACTGTTCACAATCCAGGTCTGAACGTCGGTATCGGTAAGGATCACACTCTTTACGCTCTTATCGACGGTCGTGTTAGCTTCCGCAAGAAGGCTGACAACAAATCTTATGTTTCGGTACTCCCTTTTGAGAACTAAGACTCGGGATTTATAGACAAGAATTTATTGAGGACTGTTGACCCGAGTAGGGTTCAGTCCTCTTTTTTTACTAAAAACAATATTATGCTCACACTCAAATTACTTCGCGAGAATCCGGAATTTGTGATTACAAAGCTCGCAAGAAAGAATTTTGACGCAAAAGAGATCGTTGAGAAGATTAACGAACTCGACCAGAACAGAAGAGCTCTCCAGCTTGAGCTCGATACATGCCTTGCAGAGCAGAAAAAGAAGGCTGCCGAGATCGGTGGTCTCATGAAGCAGGGCAAGAAAGAAGAAGCAGAAGCAGTAAAGGCTGAAGTGGCTTCACTCAAGGCGCGCTCTGCTGAGATTGAAAGAAAGTCCGAGGAGAATAATACTGAGCTTAACTCTCAGCTTGTCCTCCTTCCAAATATTCCATGCGACATGGTACCTGAAGGAAAGGGTGCCGATGACAATGTCGTTGTAAAGACAGGTAACGAGATTCCTGAGCTTGGTGAGAATGCACTTCCACACTGGGAGCTTGCAAAGAAGTACGATATCATAGATTTCGACCTCGGCGTAAAGCTTACTGGAGCTGGATTCCCTGTGTACAAGGGTAAGGGTGCAAGACTTCAGAGAGCTCTCATCAACTATTTCCTTGACATCAACACTGCAGCAGGTTATCTTGAGGTCGAGCCACCTATCATGGTGAACGAGGCTTCTGGTTTCGGTACAGGCCAGCTTCCTGACAAGGAAGGTCAGATGTACCATGCAACAGCTGACAACTTCTATATGGTTCCTACAGCTGAGGTGCCTGTGACAAACATTTTCAGAGATGTTATTCTCGGTAACAACGAGTTCCCTGTGAAGATGACAGCCTACACTCCATGCTTCCGTCGTGAGGCTGGTTCGTATGGTAAGGATGTACGTGGACTCAACCGTCTTCACCAGTTCGACAAGGTAGAGATCGTGCGCGTTGAGAAGCCAGAGGAGTCGTATGCTGCTCTCGATGAGATGATCGCTCACGTAGAGAACATCGTGAAGTCTCTTGGTCTTCCATACCGTATCCTCCGTCTTTGCGGCGGTGACATGAGCTTCACTTCTGCCATCACATACGACTTCGAGGTTTACTCTGCAGCTCAGGGCAGATGGCTTGAGATCTCGTCTGTTTCCAACTTCGAGTCATATCAGGCTAACCGTCTGAAACTCAGATATAAGGATGCTGATGGTAAGACTCAGCTCGCCCACACTCTCAACGGTAGTTCGCTTGCTCTTCCACGCGTGGTGGCAGCTCTCCTTGAGAACAATCAGAAGGGTGATCGCATTGAGATTCCTGAGGCACTCCGTCCTTACACAGGATTCGACTACATTGACTAAGTCAAAAACAATATTAGGTATAGACCCCGGAACCAATATTTTAGGTTACGGGGTCATATCTATTGATTCAAAGGGTCCCCATTATGTGGATATGGGAGTGTTTGATCTCCGCAAGATAAAGGACCCTTTTGAAAAACTGGCGAATATTTTCGCAGGAGTCACCGAACTTATCGAAGAACATCAGCCTGACGAACTTGCCGTGGAATCCCCGTTCTATGGAAAGAATGCTCAGGTCATCCTTAAACTGGGCCGTGCGCAGGGCGCTGCTCTGACTGCTGCAGTCATGAAAGGCATCCCTGTTGCAGAGTATGCTCCAAGAAAGGCTAAAATCGCCATCTGTGGCAATGGAGCGGCATCGAAAGAACAGGTTGCGCTGATGATTCAGAAGACTTTGAAGGTGGATCTGGATCCTAAATATCTTGATGCAACGGATGCATTGGCCATAGCCCTTTGTCACCATTATCAGATAAGTAACCCTCTTGCCGGAATCGGAGGTAAGGCAGACTGGAAGAAATTTATCGAGAATAATCCGGAAAGGATAAAAAAGTAACATTTTAAATGCCATTTTTTAAACTTTTGTAATACAAAGTTGTCTAAATGCGCAGTTGAGGTTGATCGATAGGTCAGCCTTGTTTTATGGAAGAAGTATAAAAACTAAATTTATTCATGAAAAAAAGCAATTTGTCTTTCTTGCTTAAGACTGTTTTCATCACAGTTTTCACTCTGATCGGCTTCTCGGCCTACGCTCAGAATTCATTCACCGTAAAGGTAAAGTTCGTTGACACCAACACCAATGAAGGTGTTGCCGGTGCGACTGCTTCCCTTACTGTAAAGGGCGAGGATAAACCTGCAAAATACTCATTGACAGATGAGAGCGGTGCTGCTGAGTTTACAAAGGTAAAGAAGGGTACCTACATCTACAAGGCTGAGATCATGGGTTACAAGACCTATGAGAAGGAAGTGGTCATCGAGAAGAATCTTGACCTCGGTACCATCAAGATGGAAGAGGATGTTGAAGTCCTCGAAGCAGCTAAGGTGACTGATGTCGGAAACCCTATCATTGTAAAGAAAGACACAATCGAATATAATGCTTCTTCTTTCAAGACTTCTGAGAATGACATGCTCGAGGATCTCCTCAAGAAGCTCCCAGGTGTGGAGGTCGGTTCTGACGGATCTATCACTGCCAACGGTGAGACTATCTCGAAGATCACTATCGACGGTAAGACTTTCTTCCTCGATGACCCTCAGCTCGCTACAAAGAACCTTCCTGCAAAGATGATCGAGAAGGTAAAGGTGGTTGAGAGAATGTCTGAGCAGTCACGATTCACAGGTATCGATGACGGAAATCATGAGCACATCATCGACCTTTCTGTCCAGAAGGGTATGATGAACGGATGGTTCGGTAACCTCATGGCAGGTGGCGGACATGACGTCCCTGAAGCAGGATATTACAATGACGAGCACACTTTCTGGAATGAGGGATGGCGTTACCAGGGTAACGGTATGATCGGTAAGTTCCAGGAGAACAGCCAGATCAGTATCATCCTCAATGCCAACAATACCAATAATCAGGGTGCCACCAACATGGCAGGCGCTATGATGGGAGGTATGATGGGCGGTATGCGTGGCGGCCGTGGCGGTGGCGGCGGAAGCGGTGAGACAAGCTCATGGATGACAGGTCTCAACGGTTCATTCGACCTCTTCGACGGTGATATGGAGCTCGCTGGAAACTATGTATACAACGGATCCAATTCCCGCGTGAAGGATGAGAGCTCAAAGATCACTTATATGGAGAATGGTAGCCGTCTTCTCAGCGATGATAACGGTATCAGCCAGAACAGCACACAGGGACATCGTTTCGGTATCCGTATGGATCACAAGTTCTCCGATAAGACTTCGCTTCTCTTCGAACCTCAGATCAACTTCGGTTCAGGTACTACATCAGACTTCTCTGATTTCTCTACCAGAACTGCAATGGGTGCTGATACAACATATACCAACAAGGGTTTCACAAGCAACAACGGTAATAACAATAACTGGACAACAAGCGGACGTATCCTCTTCCGTCAGCGTCTTGGAAAGGCTGGCAGAACCATGTCAATCAATGGAAACTACAACTTCAGCAACAACGACATGATCAGCTACAACAGGTCAGTTACCATGACAAAGTTTGACCAGGATGGCAATCCTATTCTTGATCCATCGAAGGACATCATCAATCAGATGTATGACCAGAACTCAAAGAGTGCATCGTTGACAGGTCGTTTCGTTTATACTGAGCCTCTTGCAACCAACCTCTTCCTCGAGGGTAGCTACCAGTACTCATGGAGTCAGAGCAAGAGCGTGAAAGACGCATTCAATGCTCTTAACAGCACCGTTGATGGAACAAATGTAAGTCAGTCTGGTTACGATATGGCAAACCCGGATCCTGTTTACTCAAGCAAGATCATCAACAAGAACATCCGTCATCAGGCAGGTGTAACACTCAGCTATCAGAATGACAAGCTCAATGCTCAGGTGGGTATGCGTGCATTGCCACAGCGCACCATCAACGAGACAAACGGTGAGTCATATGACAACACAGTTACCAACTGGTCACCGACAGCTCGAGTAAGATATCAGTTCACCGACTATGTGAACCTTGATGCCAACTATAGCGGAAGCTCTTCACAGCCTTCTACTTCACAGCTCATGGCGGTTCCGGACAACACTAATCCACTCAACATATCCCTCGGTAACCCTAACCTCAAGCCTTACTTCAACCATAACGGTCGTCTGGGCTTCGGATACACCAACAGAGAGACTTTCACTTCTCTCCGTGCGAGCTTCAGCGGTGGAGTGGTTCAGGGTGCCATCACAAACGCTCAGTGGTATGACAAGGCCGGTGTACAGTACTCGATCCCGGTGAACGGTCCTGGCACAGGTAACGTAAGCGGATCCCTTATGTTGAACACTCCTATCGGCAACTCGAACTTCTCGATCATGTCGAACACAAGTGCTCGTTACAATGAGTCGACTTCTTACATCGGTTCTGGTACACTTGATTCGGGTAAGTATTATGACCCAGCTCATCCAGATGAGTTCAACCACAATGCTTTCAATGAAGATTTCGCAGGTCTTCTACAGTCAGGTGCATTGGTTACAAACAAGACTCAGTCGATGAACCTCTCTGAGAACCTCCGTTTCACTTATAGAAATGATGTCATCGAGGTTGTTGCAAGCGGACGTACAAACATGTCAAGATCATGGTACACAATCCAGTCTGCAAGCCAGAACACTACTTGGAACAATAACGTGTCGATGGAGGTTAACTGGACCCTTCCATTCGGTATGAACCTCATCGCAAACGGACGTTATAACTGGTACAACGGTTACACAACACAGCAGGATCCTGAGTTCGTCCTCAATGCAGAGATTACTCAGCTCTTCCTTAGCAATACTTGTACTCTCGCCCTCAGAGGTTATGACCTCCTTAACCAGGCAAAGAGCCTCTCGGTTAGCGATACATCTAACTACCACCAGGAGAGACGTACAAACACTCTCGGTCGCTATGTAGTTCTTTCGTTCACTTACCGTTTCGGTACATTCGGCGGACGTCGTGGTGGTAATAGAGGCCCAGGTGGAATGCGTGGCCCAGGTGGTTCAGGCGGTGGTCGTATGATGGGCCCTCCAATGGGTGGCTTCGGCGGCGGTTTCGGCGGCGGCTTCGGAAGATAAGTACATTATACAGCAAAAAGGGTTACACTCAGTGTAACCCTTTTTGCTGTATATGCAATTATGAATTTATTCAGCTGAAATAGAAGGAATTTCGTCGCAATTGCAAGTTGCATTCTCTGAACTCATAGGGATAGCACGGAGGGTGATGAATGCTGCTGCGAGGAAAATTACGCAAGCGGCAATCACGCAGGCGTAAGCCCATGGACTCATGACGTCAGCAAAAGTCTCTGCATCCTGTAGTGAAGGTATGCGGGACATTACAAGTGCCATGGTATTGTTCACGAAATGCATAAGCATCGTGAGCTTCAGGGAGCCGGTCTTGTAGTAGACATATCCGAAAACAACTCCGAGCAGGAAGGCCGGAAGAGCTTGCCAAGGATTCATGTGAAGAACAGCAAAGAAGGCAGCTGATACTGCTATCGCTGAAGCTGGACGCATTGTGGTAAGAAGGCCTCTTAATACAACACCTCTGCATAACCATTCTTCAAAAAGAGGTGCGAAGATCGATACGCAGATGAAGGAAAGAATGAAATTGCCTCCTGTGAGGCCAGACATGATCTGCTCAAACCATTCAGGCATTTCCGGAAGGAGAGATGATATAGGCTCAGCAGCAAAAGCTGTAGCTATTGTCATCCCGGACACGATGAATGCCATTTTTACGCCTCCGAGTCTGCCGAAATTGGTGCTGTCGACTGCGAGGCCATTGTGGAAGACTGAAGCTGCCTTGCTCTTGCTGCGTGCGTATAGCATAGGGGGCAAGAACATTATAGGATACGTGATAAATGTAATCCAGTCTGTTGCACTTTCCGCTGGAAGTACGACTGTAAGCGGAAGTGCAACAATGTTTCCGAGTACCGCACCAAGGAGGAACATGAGGAACAGTGCAAACATTCCTCTTACTCCAGGCAGATAGTATGAATAATTCACAAATAATCTTGTCTTCATAATTAATCTGTATAAACCTCATTGCGAGGGAATTTTTCATCAAGGTTGGCTGTGCCGAGACCAATGATGGCCATTGCAGCGGCAGCTTGCTCCTGATATTCCGGAATGCTCTCGGTGAAGGTGTCGCGCTCAGTATGCCAGATCTCGCGGTACTGGAAGTCATAACCCTTGGCATCAGTCTCACGCATTCCTACTGTAGGCACTCCTCTGATAGAGAATACGCTCGCGTCAGTGCCGCCAGTTGAAGTCGGACGAGCTCTAGGAGTCATGGCATTTATAGTGAATCCATAGTCCGGATATGCTTCGCGCAGTGGCTCGCTGATCTTTTCAAATTCGTCTACAAGGCTTGCAGGGACGCTGAAGCTGGTGTAGGCGAGAGGGCCGCCGTCACGGTTGAACATGTTTGAGATTCCGTCGAGCTTTTCAGGATGTGCCTTCACCCATGCCTCTGCGCCAAGAAGACCGAACTCTTCGGCTGCAAACAGGATGAAATACATAGTGCGCTTAGGTTTTGCTCCTGAAAGTGCAATCATTCTTGCTGCTTCCATTACTGCTGAGCTTCCTGAACCGCAGTCAACTCCGCCTGTAGCCACATCATAAGCATCAAGATGACCAGAAAGGATGACGCTCTCTTCTGGATATCTGCTTCCCTTGATACATGCCACGACGCTATGGTATTTCACGGGACCAGGCTTGAAATGATTGCGGATGTCGAACTCAAGGAAAACGTCTCTGCGTTCGCTCACTGCTCTTTTGATCTCGTTGAACTGTTTCTCGTCGAGCTTGATGTCCGGAACGGTAGGGAGAGTTTCGAACGTGATGTCCGGATTCTTCACTACACCCTTGTCATAGAGTGTTCTGATAGGAACGGTAGTGGCCTGGATGAATCCGAGCACTCCCGCATCCACCATCTGACGGTAGAGGATGCATGGTTCTGTGCTCTCCTTGTCCTTGAGGGCCTCCTCGCGCTTCTTGTCACCTTCTGCGGATGAATCGATCGCCCAACCTGTGCTTGGCGACTCAAGAAGCACCCATGCACCCTTGAGAGCGCCCTTTACACGCTCGAATGCCGCCATTGTGCGAGGCTCGAGGATCACGTGTCCTCTTTGTACGCCCTTTGTACCTGAGGTGTAGGATGGGGTGGTGAAATAAAGATGAGTGAATCCGAGGTCACCGCCGAGAACACGGCCGAACCAAGGGCCTCTGTTGAAGCCTACTCCAAGTTCTCCGGCTTCCTCGAGATGGGCTTCAAGTCCCCAGCTCTTGAACTGGTTCATCGCCCATAATGCCGCATTATCATATGCATCAGAACCCACGAGACGACCGCCGAAGCGGTTGCTGAGTACATCAAGATGTTCCATGGCCCTGTTGTCGTTCAGAGCCATGTCCACTATCTTGTCTACTGCAGCCTTTTGTGCATGCATTGATATGCAAAGCACGAATGAAGCAATAGCTGTGATTATTCTTTTCATGTTCAAGTCCGTTGTGAAAAGTTCTATTTCTTATATAAAGGTGTAGGATATACGCCCTGGTCAGCAAATTCCTGGAACTTTGCCACGACGCCAGGTCTGTCCTCCTTGAAGGTCACGCCGAACCAGCGGGATGGGGTAGAGAGGACCTCGGTCTTGCCGCTGCCGTCCTTGATCATGTAGTCAATTGCGTACGGAATATAGTACTCGGCCTTGAGCTCGTTGATGTTCTTTTCAAGGAAGGTCTCGAAAAGTCTTCCGCTCTTGTCGAAATAGTCTGGAGTGAAGCCCCACATGTTCATCGAGCAGAGTGTCTCCTCGCCGAGTTCCACTGTCTCGCCTGTCTCGCTGTTCTCTCCGTAGATCTTTCCGTCCTCAGCACGTGCGATCTTGTGATGCTCTACAACTGTTGTAAGTGTGCCTTCTGCATCGCAAGAGCAGATACCTCTTGAAACTGCACCAGACTCTGAAAGCGTATTGGCAAGCTGGAAGCCTACAAGGCAGTATTCTCCGGTCTTTCCCTCATGGGCTCTGAGCCAGTCGGCAAGCACCTTGAACGAGTCCTTTCCGTAGTAGTCGTCACCGTTGATCACTGCGAACGGTTCTTTGATAGCCTCTGCTCCCATAAGTACCGCATGACCTGTTCCCCATGGCTTCTCGCGCTCAGGATTGAGAGTGAACTGTGATGGGATCTTGTGGAGTTCCTGAGTCACGAACTCAAATACAAGCGGCTCGCCGTCAACGCATTTCACATTGCTGTACTTCTCTTTCACCACCTGCTCCATCTGCTCCTTGAAATACTCTCTCACGATGTAGACAACCTTTCCGAATCCGGCTTCTACAGCATCATAGATGGAATAGTCGATGATTGTTTCTCCGTTAGGGCCGAGGCCGTCCATCTGCTTGAGTCCGCCGTAACGGCTTCCCATTCCGGCAGCAAGTACTAAAAGTGTTGGTTTCATATTCTGTTTATTTTTATTGATTAATATTTTCTTTGATTGCCAAAAATCTTTCAAATTTAACTAATTTTGTCGAGACTTCGGGGCTCAAAGCCGAATTTTAAATTATAAAATCAATTACAGTCGTGGGTAAATTCAAGGATCTCTTCAAAGGAAAGCATGGTAAGTTCGCATGGTTTGTGGTCATCACTACCGTGCTCTTTCTCGGTTTGTGGCTTTTCGGTTCCGGTAACACTATAATATTATGGGTGGATAATGCATTGGAAGTACGACGTCAGCAGAAACAGATCGAATATTATGAGAATGCCAACGAAGAGATGCTCAGAAGACTGGACATGCTTCGTAATGACAAGGATACATTAGAAAAATTCGCCCGAGAGCAATTCAATTTTGCTGTCCCGGGCGAAGATGTTTTCGTTATTGAATAACAATCTTTTAGAATCCAGTATAAGTCCAAGGAGAGATGACTCTGAGTTCCTCCTTAACTGATTCGCTGACTTCAAGAGTTTCGATGAAGTCGGCGATTATTTCATGATTGATGCCTGCACCTGTACGTGTGAGAGCCTTGAGTGTCTCGTATGGGTTAGGGTAGTTCTCGCGGCGGAGGATAGTCTGGATAGCCTCAGCAACCACAGCCCAGTTTCTTTCAAGGTCAGCACGGATGGCATCCTCGTTGAGGATAAGCTTTCCAAGTCCCTTCTTCAATGAGTTCAGGGAGATCATCGAATGTGCGAGAGGCATGCCGATGTTGCGGAGCACTGTAGAGTCTGTGAGGTCACGCTGGAGACGTGAGATCGGAAGCTTCATCGAAAGATGTGTGTAGAGTGCGTTTGCTACTCCGAAGTTGCCCTCTGCATTCTCGAAGTCGATAGGATTCACCTTATGTGGCATTGCCGAAGAGCCGACCTCACCAGCCTTGACCTTCTGGCGGAAGTACTCCATTGAGATATATGTCCAGATATCACGCGCAAAGTCGATGAGGATGGTGTTGATCCTGCGGAGGCAGTCGAAGAGTGAAGCGAGATTGTCGTAGTGCTCGATCTGAGTTGTAGGGAATGATCTCTTGAGGCCGAGTGAGTCTACGAACCTGTCTCCGAAACCTATCCAGTCGATGCCAGGATAAGCAACCTTATGCGCATTCATGTTACCTGTCGCTCCACCGAACTTGGCAGGGTAAGTGAGCAGCGAGAACTGGCGGATCTGCTCCTCAAGACGCACTGCGTACACATTGAATTCCTTGCCCACACGGGTAGGTGATGCAGGCTGGCCGTGTGTCTTTGCAAGCATCGGAATCTCAGCCCAGTCTGCTGCCATGCCCTTGATGAGGCCGAGAACCTCCTGTAGAAGAGGCATGAAGCTCTCTTCGATTGCTTCTTTGAATGAAAGCGGAACCGATGTGTTGTTGATATCCTGTGAAGTAAGTCCGAAATGAACGAATTCTCCCCACTTCATAATGTCCATCTCCTTGAATCTGTCCTTGATGAAATACTCGACAGCCTTCACGTCATGGTTTGTCACCTTCTCGATCTCCTTTACCTTTGCCGCATCTTCAGGAGTCATGTTCCTGTAGATGTCGCGGAGTGCCTCGAACTTCGAGTGGTCGAAATCCGCAAGCTGAGGGAGAGGGATCTCGCAGAGTGCGATGAAGTATTCGATTTCCACGCGGACGCGGTACTTGATGAGTGCGTACTCGCTGAAGTACTCTCTAAGTGGTTCAGTCTGACGCAAATAGCGTCCGTCGATAGGCGAAACCGCCATAAGTGAAGAATTGCTCATTTCGTTTAAAAATTATTTAGTTGCGCAAAGATATAAAAATATGCGATAACGGACAATTTTGCTTTGTCAATCATTGATTTATAGCTAAAAACTTCTATATTTGCGCGATTTTGAAACAATTGCTGTAAATAACCAATATTATAATCAAAAAATAATGAAGAAATTCTTTTCAAAATTGCCGTTGATCTGCCTTATGGCAGTGATTTGCGGTATGCTTACCGGCTGTGACCTTTTCAGTGGCAAGAACGGAAAGTTCTCTGTTTCAGTGAAGGAAGTAGGTTCAAGCTATGTTGACCTTGAATTTACAGGTCCTGAAGCAATCGAAGTTGCATATATCCTTGAGACTAAGGAGCAGCTTATGAACAACCCTTCTGTTATCTTCAAGTCTGGTGTAGAGATGACAGTGAACGGTGGTGATGTGGTCAGACTCACCTCAGGTATCGATGCTGACAAGCAGTATTATCTTTATATCGTGGCGAAGCTTGATGCTCAGAATTACTCTGACATCTACACCTTGCCGTTCAAGACCAATAAATTTGATTTCGATGAGCTTGTTACTGTAATTGACAGAAGTCTTGATGGTTACAGACTTCGTCTTACTCTTCCTGAGTCTACAAAGGAGGCGGAGAATGCAATTCGTTGGAATCAGTGCTGTCTCATGATGTACAACTACATGAGTACAGACGATTATTTCTCGTTGCTCTACAATGCGGCCAAGTATACTACCAAGGACGTGACCCTCGTTTATTCTGAGGAAGAGAACTGGCATCAGACTGGTGCTGACTCTGACGGCGACGGCGAAATCGACTGGGACACATATTACAACCCAATCTCTCCAGGTGAGCCTGTAGTATTCGTTGCCGGAGAGTTCTCATGGATGGAGGACAGCCCTGAGTATGAGACTGAGTATTTCGGTTTCCCTTCAGGTTGGGAGGACGGCTATTATATTCCTCTCATCAATACAGACTACTATAAGAATGGAAATGAGCAGAGCAGCGTGGGTATCCTGGACGGTGAATTCCTCAAGAAGCCTCTTGATGACTATTGGACCGGCGCATTCCAGCGTAAGCATTTCCGTGTTCAGGAGCCAGAACTCATGGATGCAAAGGTTGAGGTGAAGCTTGCAAATGTGACACCGGTCAACGCAACTCTCGAGTTCCATCCTGAGGAAGGTGTTCACCAGTATGCTTTCGGTATCTTCGATGAGAATATGTATCAGGAGGTTCTCAAGCTTCTCGGTGGCAATGAGGACTATATGCAGTGGGCTGTAACCTCTTATTTCGCAGCATATACTTTCGGTACCAAGGTGGCTTCAGGTGCTGTCCAGGCAGACCTTACATCATTCTACTATCAGAGTGCCATCACACCGGAGACAAAGTACTATGTCATCGTTACTGCAATGGGTGATGCTGCAGGTTCTAAGCAGAGCTTCACTAAGTTCGAGTTCGAGACAACTGCAAAGGTGAAGGAGGCTCCAGAGGTTATAGTTACAGCTGTCAAGGATGAAACTACAGCTTATAAGGCTGCATTCAACATCAAGTGTACTACATATGAGGATAATCCTCTCACAGAGGCTTATTATGGTGCAAACTATATAAGAGACTGGCGTCTTGCCGTAAACGGCGGTTCTACATACTTTGGTCTTGTTAACGGAAACAACGCTTTCTCTTCTGCAGAACTTGAGAAAATCAACTCAGCAGAGGGTCTTACAATCTATATCCCGTCTATCGACGGTGAGACTACAAGAGTTGTGGTTGTTGGATATAATGACGAGTACACTCCAAACAATGTGGCAGGTTACGAGTTTATCGAGGATTGTCCGGCAGCTGCTGACTGTACGACTCCATATGCCGATGCCAAGCCATATGTTGACGTAGACCTTTATGCTGACCTTGCAGGTGTATGGACTGCAACTGCAACCCTTACAAACTCTGAGGGAACCAAGACTTATGACCACTCTTCAAGGATTACAATCGCAGCTGATCTCTATGACTATCCGGCATCTCTTACAAAGGAGGTTTATGACCTTTATGAGAAGTCAGACTTCGACAAGGAGGAAGTTGATGCTATGTGGTATGAGTTCAAGCAGCTTGCAGAGACAATTACCGAGGAAAGACTTGTGAATCAGAACAGGCTCGTAGGTATCGGCTGGCTCGATGACGATACATTTGACCGTCTTGACAGCCGCACTCCATATGATCTCTTCGTTGACACCAAGTATACTTCAGTGGATGTTTCATCACTCTACAATGACTATGGTCCGAAGTGGTATATCGAGACTTCTGTTGACAAGGACGGCAATGTGTCATACTCTGTTCCATTCGACTGGAACTTCCTTCCACCTTCAGCAAACTGGTCTATCCCATTCTATCTCGGAGCAATGCAGAAGGATACATGGTATACAGTTCTTGCAGGTGACGGTTGGAACGCTTCATTCCCAGTGACAGTGTCAGCGGATAGAAATACAATCATCATCAACCCTCTCGTTCTTGAGGATGGCACAAAGATGTATCCTAACATGATCGGTATCGATCCTACAATGGGTACACAGCTCCAGAATCCTGTGATTTCAGAGATTGTCCTTACCCGTGGATGGAGCGGCAGCGACAACGAGCAGAGCTCAGTTCGTGGTGCAGCTTCATCAGTCAAGGCTCAGGGTGAGTTCCCTACAGCAACTTACAAGAAGATGACCAAGCTTGTAGCTCCTAAGCAGCTTGAGAAGATGGAAGTTGAGGTAGTAGGTGTTGAGCAGTTCCATGAGAACGCTAAGAAGTTCATTGAGAATTTTTACGCTAATCAGAATAATTAATGAAGAATATCTTTAAAATTGCATCACTGCTCGCAGCAGCAGTGATGCTTTTCGCTTGCGAAGAAACTAAGCCGGAAGGCACAGATACTGCGACTGGACTTACAATCGTTTCAGACCGTGACGTAATCCAGTCAAACGGACAGGATGTAGCTACACTCAAGGTTCTTTTGGATGGCAAAGATGTAACTGCTGAGGCAATCTTCCACGATGAGTCTGATGCTATCGTGACTCTTGACGGCGGCAAGTTCACCGCTACAAAGGATGGTGAGTACAAGTTCTGGGCTGAACATGGTACATTGAGTACATTCGACAAGAATCTTGATGACAACGGCCTTTTCGTCATCAAGGCTATTTCGGTTCCGGTACCTGCTGTTGCTGAGGATCCTCAGAAGGGAAACACATCTTTCGTTCATCGTGCCTTCCTTACCCAGTATACTGGAACAGGTTGCGGATATTGCCCTGCAATGATCAAGATTCTCAGGGAACTTTTTGCTGATGAAACAATTCCGACCAAGGCAGTTCATGCAGCTGTTCACTCGTATAACAGTGCTGACCCTGCATATATTTCTGCTCCGAAGGTAAACAGCTATCCTTACCTTACTGTCGATCAGGTCAGCGGATTCTCTCATGCACAGCCTTCAAGCGCTCTCAAGTCAATGGTAGAGTCAAGCATAGCTTCTACAGCGAAGGCTGGTATCTCTGTCAGTCCTAAGTATTATGAGGATGAGGGTGTTCTCGTTGTGACCGTGGCAGTGAAGGCTGCAACTGACGGCCTTTTCAACGTTGGTGCATGGCTTCTCGAGGATGAGATCTATGGCATGCAGGAGGATTACAACAATATCGGAGACAAGTCATACAACACTCACGAGAACTGCGTACGCATTGCTGACTCTAAGTATAAGGGAACTTGGTTCGGTCATGCTCTCGGCAATGTGAAGACTGGTGACACTGTGATAAAGACATTTGTCATGAATGTAAAGAAGTCATGGAAGGTTGAGAACCTTCACCTTGCAGTATTCGCTTCATATGGCGAGCAGGACGGAGACAAACTTCTCTATTCAGTATGTAATGCTGTTGATGTTCCTATCGACGCTCCTACTCCTTTCGAGTACAAGTAATCAGAAAAGCAACATTATAGCAAATACACCTAAAAGGAAGCCTTGAAGCCCAAGGCTTCCTTTTGTGTCATGCCATATCACGATTTCAGTGTCGTCTCCTGACCAGATCTCCTTGAGTTCCTTCTCGTCAGGTCTTGCAGCTCTTGACCACTTTCTGATCAGATATCCGCCGCTGAAATAAGTTACACCTGAGTTGGATCGGTTCATAGTGATCAGCGTCTTGTAATCAGAATAATACAGGTGTGGTGCAATGATGTCTGCAGTCTCTTCAGGAAGGATATAGAATTTATTCTGCATTTCATCAGGGGTGGATGCCACAAGGACAATCGGCTTGAATCCTTCATCAGCTGCGCGTTCGACAAAGGCGGCGGTGCGGTTCCAGCGCCCTCTAGACATATCGATGTCATAGATTGAAACTATCATCACTCTTCCTTCAGCAGCAAGCTCATCGTGATAATTGCCATCAGCATCATAGAATGAGAGATTTGCCTCGGAATGGCTTGCGTCGTTTGTCATGATGGTCTCGGTGCTTATGAATGTCCATGTCGAGTCCGGGAGATTGTCAAGACCGAACTGTTCCTGCTTTCCGTCCTTTTCATAGATGAAGACAGCCTCATAAATGTCATCTGAATCATCCGATGCTACTCCGCCTGCATGAAGGACTGTCGCAGGTTTGAAGTCAGTGAAGTCCACAAGTGGTATGTATCTCCAGGAATAAGCGGCGAAAAGAAGCACTGCTGCGGTTACGATTGAGAACGATACATATTTCTTCTTTATCGGCCCTCCCAATGCGCTTTTAGGAAAATAGTAAATGCATAGAAGGATACAGAGCACGATGTTCTTCAGGAATGTCTGCAGATGGGTAAGATGTATGGCCTCTCCGAAGCATCCGCAGTCCATTTCAGGGTTGAAGATGACCAGAGCCAGTGTGAGTATGGTAAAGAATCCCTGAAGAATGAGGGCGGCAATAGCAGCCATCTTTCGCCAGGCACCTGTAATGAGGGCGGTGCCTACGATAGTCTCAAGCAGGGAGAATGCTTCGGCAAAATGTTTTGCCGCACCATCCAGAAAGCTGATATGAAGGAAGTCGAAATATTCCTTCATTACCAGCCCCGCTCCTACAGGATCCATCAGTTTCAATATTCCTCCGATGAAGAATACTATGCCTGTGGCAAAACCGCAGAACCTCTTCATCCTCTGCAAGATATATCTCATTTCTATGCCTTTGTAGCTGAGTCCACAACATCCTTTACCTTGGCAAAGATTGCGCCCGGTGGCAGCATTTCGCCATATTCGTCACTGCAGTCTATCCTTATGAACTTAGGGTCGAGTTCGCACTGTTTCCTGTAGATGTCCCTTACCCTCTTCTGGAATTCGATGTCTGCCTCATGGATGTCCTGGGCGCCTTCCAGATAGGTGCGGTCATCGCCGCCACGGTTGCCCTTGAGCTTTGATTCGACAAATCCTATCGGCACGTCAAGGAAGATGTTGAGGTCCGGTTTCGGAAGTTGGAAATCACCGTACTCGGTGTTGAATATCCATTCTCGCAGAGTCTCCGCTTCAGCCGGGTCACTCAATTTTGCGCACTGGTATGCGATGTTTGAATATACATATCTGTCGAGAAGGACGTGTCCACCGTTCATGAGAGTCGCTTTCATGCCCGGTGCAGCACCATGCCTGTCCTCTGCAAACAGGAGCGCAACAAGTTGAGGGTGAACGGCTTCATTGCTGCCGAAGTCGCCGCGTAAGAAACGGCTGATGAGATCTCCGTAAACAGGGGCGTCATAGCGTGGGAAATGTATGTATTCGAGAGATCCGAATACTTCTTCTAGATATGTTCTGAGTTTCTTTACCTGGGTGGATTTTCCTGCGCCATCCAGTCCTTCGAGTACTACAAGCATGATGATTTTTTATAAAAACCTACAAATTTAATAAATCTTTCAATCATTTCGAGCGAAACGAGGCCATGACGAAAAATCTTTTAACTATTTTTGCAGAATGATGATTGATAAAGATAGAGAAATAAGGATAATGGCCATAGTCAACCTGACGGATGACTCGTACTTTGCAGAAAGCCGCTGCTTGGATGTTGAGGCGGCTCTCGGGCGGATCTCTGTGCTGTTGGACGAGGGTGCGGACATCATAGACGTAGGCGCATGTTCGACGCGTCCTGGCTCGATGCCTGTAGGCGAGGAAGAGGAATGGAGACGCCTGGAACCTGTTCTGAAGTCGGTCAGAGAAAGGTGGCCTGACATTCAGCTGTCAATAGATACATATTGGTCTTCGGTCGTCAGGAAGGCATACGCTCTTGTTGGAGATTTTATCGTGAACGATATTTCAGCCGGCACTATCGATCCTCAGATGTTACCGACAGTCGGAGACTTGGGGCTTACTTATGTGGCCATGCATATCAAAGGAACACCAGAGACAATGCAGGCGATGGCAGACTATCAGGATGTGACTGCGGAGCTCGTTTCATATTTCTCTGAATTTGCAATGAAATCAGAAATTTTTGGAGTTAAATCGTGGGTTCTGGATCCTGGATTCGGCTTTGCTAAGACCATTGGTCAGAACTACGAACTCATCAGGAATCTTGCAGAATTCAATCGTTTCGGACGCCCTGTACTTGTAGGTGTTTCCAGAAAGAGCATGATATATAAGAGATTCAATATCACGCCGGAAGAATCTTTGCCGGCTACTCAGGTCCTTCATATGCAAGCATTGATTAACGGCGCATCTATCTTACGAGTTCATGATGTGGCGGAAGCACGTAGAACGATTGATATATATCGTATGGTACAATAGTTGGACACAAGTGCCAAAAAATCATAAATTTGCTCAAATATTTTTGACCGAAATCAAGAGTTTTTATAAATTTGCACTTTAATACCCTTATGGGTATCAATGTAAATAACCAGTTTTATGAGAACATTTCTTTTGAGCATCACTGCACTTTTGATCACAGTCGCAGCATCAGCGCAGGTCCCATCTGTCACAGTTGAGAACGCAAAGGGCGAATCTTTCGATACTTCACTCCTTCTCAAGGAGGGTACACCGATGATTCTTTCGTTCTGGTCAACATCATGCAAGCCATGTATACGTGAGCTTGATGCTGTTTATGATGCAATGCCAGACTGGCTTGAGGAGGCTGATTTCCGTGTTGTCGCTGTTTCTACTGATGACAGCAGACTTCTCGCAAAGGCCAGATCTTTTGCTGAAGGTCGTGGTTGGGGTGAGGAGTTCACTCTTCTTTTCGACAAGAACCAGGATTTCATGCGTGCGATGAACGTTTCAGTCGTGCCTCACGTTTTCGTTATTGACGGAAAGGGTAAGGTGGTTTATTCACACACTGCATATGTTCCTGGCGGTGAGGTCGAGCTTTTCGAGGCAGTGAAGTCTTGCAAATAAGTATCCTAAGAAACCTAGTGATGAAAAGACTATTTTTAGTTCTGCTTTGCGTGGCAGCAGTCAGTGCTGTGAATGCAAAGCAGAAGTCAGATAAGGAAAAGAAGGACTGGGGCTACCTTACCGGTAGCTTCGAGTCCACTGATCATATTTATGTGAAGGATGTCGCAAACAGTTTCTATCCTTCTGAGCAGGTTCAGCTCGGTGAAGATGGTTTCATGGCATCCAACAACTACCTCAAGCTTGACTACAACAAGGGACGCCTTTCGGCAGGTATGCAGCTTGAAGGCTATTTTCCTACACTTGTGGGCTATCCTATTCCAACTAACGCTCTCTCCCTCAGCAATCTTTACGCTACCTGGAGGGATAAGTCATGGTCGGTGACTGCCGGTTCGTTTTATGAGCAGTTCGGAAGTGGCCTTCTGTTCAGAAGCTGGGAAGACAGACCTCTCGGTCTCAATAATGCCATTGTAGGAGCAAGAGCTAACTATAATTTCAACGATATCGTTGCAGTGAAGGCATTCTGGGGCGTTCCTCGCCTTGGCAAGAAGCAGGTGTTCATGGCAGGAATGGATTCGGATGACCCTTTCTTCGGCCTTGGACTTTCAAATGTCAATCTTGCTGGAGCAGATGTCAGCTTTTCGCTTTCTAGCCTTCTCGATATGGATGCCGTTTCGCTCGGTATCGAAGGTTCGATTCTCAACAAGCACGAGGCTGTGACTGACGCACTTGCTGCTCGTGGATGCAAGCCGAATACTCTTGGATGGTCAGGTCGTGTAAATTTTGATTACGACGGTTTCTATGCACGTGGAGAATATGTCGATGCTGGAAAGCAGATTGTGAACGTTTATTCACTTGATGCTCCTGAGCGTGGAAATGCACAGCTTCTCGAACTCGGTTACAACAACAGAGGACTCGGTCTCAGCATGACAGGCCGCCGTATGGACAGAATGGTTCAGAAGATCTATTCATATACTGCTTCTGACCCTGGTTACGGCACAACTGCAAACATGCTTTCTTACCGTCCTGCAATGTCCACCCAGTACACCTATATGCTCACAACTCTCAACCCATATGCACCTGAGATCGGTGATAAGGTTATCAGAGCAGGTGAGATAGGTGGCCAGATCGATGCCTTCTACAATTTCCGTCGCGGTACAAAGATCGGTGGCAAGAGAGGAATGAAGGTTCATGCCAACTTCTCTACCTATTATTCCCTTAATGAGAACGGAGGTACAAAGGGAAGCGAGCTTCTTTTCAGAGACTTCAGTCTCGATGTCGAGAGACAGTGGACCAAGGAATTCAAGATGGTCCTTATGTACTCGATGCAGGAATACAATAAGCATAACGAGAACACAGGCGTATTCATCGGCCTTTCCCACATCGTTGTAGCCGACCTCCTCTACAAATGGACACCTAAGCTTTCGAGCCGCCTCGAACTTCAGTACCTTACAACCAAGGACGATCAAGGAGACTGGATGGCAGGCCTTCTTGAGGTCAACTTCGCCCCTCACTGGAGTGTATTCGCAAGTGACATGTGGAATCATGGAGGAACAAAGCTCCATTATTATAACGGTGGTGTGAGCTGGTCGATGAGCAATATCCGTCTTTCAGCAGGATATGGACGCTACAAGGCCGGATTCATCTGCTCAGGCGGTGTCTGCCGTGAGATTCCTGCCTACACAGGAGCCAACCTCACACTTAATGTGTCGTTCTAGAAAACAAGCACAAAAGAATAATACTAATTCTATAACTAACACACACAATTATTTATTAACTAAAATCTTTTTATTATGAGAAAGACATTTAAACTTTTCTGTGCAGCAGCTATCGCAGCTCTCACAGTGTCTTCTTGTGGAAAGATCTGGGACGAGTTTGACAGTGTACACGGTCAGCTCGACTCGATCGAGGCTCGCCTTGACTCTCTTGAGACATCTCTCAACAGTCAGGTGGCAACAATCAACACAACTCTCGGCGCTCTTGCTAAGGCTGACGAGGCTCTTGCAGCTGCTGACAAGACTCTCTCTACAAAGCTCGAGGCTAAGGATGCAGAGTTTGCAGAGGCAATCGCTGAGGTTGTAGCAGCTCTTGAGGCTGGTGAGGAAGAACTCACAGCAGCTCTTGAGAAGCTCGGTGAGGAGCTTGGCGTAGAGATTTCTACTCTTGCTAAGGATACTCAGAAGGCTCTTGCTGACGCAATGGCAAAGGTAGCTGTTCAGAAGGTAGAGAAGAACAAGGCTGGTAACTATGTACTCACTTTCGCTGACGGTACTACTCTTGAGGTTGCAGCAGCTGACGCTAATGCAAACAACACTGACCTCGTTACTGTAGTTGACGGTGAGTGGCATGTGATCCTTGCTGACGGTACAACTAAGTCTCTTGGTGTTGCTGTTGGTCATGTTGACCTTGTATTCGAGGTTGATTATGAGACTAAGGAGCTCCTTTACTCTGTTGACGGCGGTGAGACATTCGAGGGTACAGGCGCTTATGTTGCTGATGACAACTATTATCTTGTAACTGATTTTACAGAGGATGAGAAGTATGTTACAATCGTAATCGGTGGTCAGGAGTACAATCTTCCAAAGTACAATGGAACAGAGTCTCTCCTTCTTGCAGGAAAGACTTATTTCTATCCTGAAGAGTATAAGACATTCGAGCTTAAGAATGCTAAATCTGCATTCGTTGTATCTGTACCAGAAGGATGGTCTGCAGAAATTACTACAAATCCGCTTACACTTGAAGTAGAAGCTCCAGCGGAGGACGCTATCATTGAGCCTGAAGGAAAGATTGAGATCTGGATGCTTGGATATGATGGCAAGGTATTCAGTGCAGTTCTCCCAGTAGCGATTGGTGACGAGAAGGTAGCTATTTCTTTTGACAAGAATACCAATCTTGTTACTTTTGAATTCGCTGAGGATGAGTTTGGTGAAACTCCAATCTTCTTCTATGGTGCATGTGCGGTAGAAGACTTTGATGCAGAGGCTATACTTGAAAACTACATCAACTATGGAACAAATATGGATCCGAATACTCAGATGGGTTCTTCTGATCCGGTTGAGGTTGCTATTTCTAAGCTTGTTCCTAATCTTGATGGTAGCAAGGACTATGTAATCTGGGCATTCGAAGAGAAGTATGAAATGGATTTGATGACATTTCAGCCTAAATTTGCAAGTACTCCAGATGATTTCGTAAAGGTGTTCTGTAAGATTAATCCGGTTGCGATGAAGACTCTTACACCTTCTCTTGCTGATGCTGATATGGAGTTTGAAGTTCTTGCAGGTGTAGCTGAGGGTTTCTATGGAATCTTCATGAGTCAGGAAATGTACGAAATGATACCAATGTACATTCAGTATGGTATGGCAACATGCGCTGATATCTTAGGTGGAATGTTCATGAATGAAGGAGTAGCTGCAAACCTTTATAAAGGACTTTCATACAAGGGTAAGTTGAGTGAGTTTGGTCGCCCTGCAGAGTATCTCGAAGCAGAGCTTTATAACGATGTATATCCTGTAAGCTCATATTATGTAGGTGTATTACCTGTAAATCCTGGTCAGACAGCATCTGATTTAAGTTGGGATGACATTGTTTTCACAAAGGTGTCAACTAAAACTCTTACTCCTGGCGCGACAATTGAACATACAATTACTGAGACATCGGATTATAACTCGTTCACACTCAATATAGCAGTTAAGGATGCTGCATATATGTTGTATTCTGTATATCCTGAGGGAGATGCTCCTATTACTGATGAGGATGTAGCTGCAGAACTTCCATCTATGTTTGTACCAGATGAGTTCAGATTTAATGAATTTGAAGGTGAGGTTGTAATTAGCGATCAGCTTGGTTATTACGATAATCCTGGTGACAAGTTTGATGTTGTACTTGTTATTATCGCTGAGGATGCAACATATCAGATCGTGCGCAAGACTGTTGCTACTAAATCACTTCCTATAAGTGAGGATATGTCTGCTGCAATCACTGCTGAGTTCGATGAGAATGCGGCCGCAATTGATGCAACAGTGACTATCACAGGAAATGCTACAAAACTTGCTTATGCTTGTAATACTGCTACATCATATGTAGATAAGAGCCTCATGGATGTTCTTAAGAACACTGATGAAAATCCTGATAATGATAATACTGACTGGACTGTAGTTGAACTTCCAGCTGACGCAACTTCATATGATCTTGTTGGCCTTCCGGTTAAACAGACTACCTATTCGACACCAAGCTACTATGTTCATGTTGCTCTTGTTGATGCTGATGGAAATGTATCACATATTGCAACTTCTAACAAAGTAGTTGTTCCTAAGAAGACTAACTAATCTTTAGTTTTCAGATATTTCATGCGGCAGTCCGACAGGGCTGCCGCTTTTCTTTTTTATTCGGTCTTTGTAAGAAAAAATTACTTATATTTGTAGGTTACTTATCAAGCAATTAACTTAATCAAAAATATTTATTCTTATGAAGATTTTCAAAAACCTTCCAGCGACTTTGCTCAAGGCATGTCTATGTCTTGCTTTTGTGGCGCCGATGTTTTCGTCATGTGTTGACGGAGATGAGATCTGGGACAAGATTGAAGAGATCGAGGGACGACTTGATTCTCTTGAGAAAGGTCTCAATGGCCAGATCGAAGCAATGACCGCCCTTCTTAAAGGTGGTAACATCACGATTGCAAAGTGCAGCCAGAATGAAAACGGCTCATACACAATCAAACTTTCAAATGGTACGGAGTTCACCGTTTTACATAAGAATGCTTCAAACAAGCCGTTGTTGTCTTATGTGATAGAGAATAATGTGAAGTATTGGGCAATGTATGATAAGGATGGTGCACTCAATCCGCTTGTGGATGGTGCAGGCAAGAAGATCCCAGTGTCAGCAGCAGTGCCTTCTATCGTTGAAAAGGATGGAGCATATTATCTTGTGATTGACGGAAAAGAGTATATTACAGGATATGTCAAGGGTGATGATGTCTCTGTGATTACGGATTATGAAGTGAATGCTGATGAGTCCGGTAACGTCTACTCGGTGTCATTCAAGATCGGTGATGAGACATTCACTCTCACTGTGGACGGATACAAGGGCTTTACATTCATGCTTGGAAACAGCATGGCTGGTGGTACTATGATCAAGGATCTCTTTGTGGACTTCAACAGCACATATCAGATTACAGCAGGCCTTGATGGCGTGGTTGATTATGTGATGCAGATTCCAGACGGATGGAGAGTCAAGGAGACCAAGGATGAGACCAGTGGAGATATGTATCTAGATATTACTGCTCCGTCAAAGGAGATTATCGCTTCTGGAGCTGCTGTAGCTTCCGGAGATCTTAAGGTTGTTGCAGTACTTGAAGGTGGTGATGCGATGGTTGCAAAGCTTGAGCTTACCACTGTACCATTCAAGACCATCAAGCTTACTTCAACTCATGCGGTCGTAGAGAAGTATAATGGTGTGGACAAGATCGTGTTCGGTCTTACAAAATACTCGGAGTATGATGAGGAAACCATCTTTGCAGGGGCATCGGCTCTTCTTAATGCAAACGATAAGGGAGTTTCTGAAAAAGACATCAACATGCTCCTCTCTGACATTCTCGGTGAAGAGCTCGCTGCAGGTGAGGCTTATATGTTCTGGGTTATTCCGGCATTCTATGAAATGGATGAGGAGAAGGCAGGCTACTATGTGAAGGAAGGTATGATCTATTCACAGTCATTCGGTGCTACAGCTGTAAAGCTTGAGGTTTCTGACATTGTGTTCAATGATGCAAAGCTTGACTTCTCTATTGCTGGTGCGGATTCATACTATGGCGGCACAACAGAACTTACTGAAACTGCTATGACAGAGATCCTTTTCAGAATCAATAACGACATGATGGATCCTGTCACTTCACCATTAAGCTACAAAGGTTCAGCATTCGCATTCCCTACAGCTGATGCTTCGGAAGATGTTGAAATCAAATCCCTGGCTACCTATATCTCATGGGTGATACCTGTTGTTGAAGGTAAGGTTAACTATGAGGCTGCAGATGTGTTGAGTACTCAGTTCACCCTTACAGATGTAACTCCTGGCGGATCTATCAAGGTTGATGCAAGTGCTCAGGCACAGACCACCAAGGTGAGTGTTTCTGTTCCGCTCTCAGCGCCAGGTGCGTCAAGAATCTACTACGTCTTCCTTACAGAGAGCGCTGCAAAACGTCACGCAGATGATGCATCACGTGCTTCTTACCTCCTTAAATATGGTACTATAGTGGAGGGAAGTTCTGCAACTGCTTTTGTAGAGAATGTTCAGCCAGGTTCAAAGAGAGTCCTCTTCTCGATGGCTACAGATGCATCTGGTAAGTATGGCCCTGTTCAGGTCACTGAATATCAGACAGAAGCCTTGACTTATAATGACCTTGAGGTGACTCTTGAAGTAGGTCAGGTAGGACAGAATACAGCTACTGTAAATGTGTCTGTGGCAGGCGGAGATGCAGCAGGATATGTTTTCTGGGCAGGCAAGCAGACAGAAGAGTTCTGGATTGATATGAGCGGAAGCAATGCCAATGAGAAAGCCGCTTCTGCACAGGAGCACATTGCATTGTATCCAGATGATTCTGCGGTAGAGCGTGCAATGCGTCTCTTTACTCTTGAGAATGGTGTGCTTAACATGACAGACCTCAAAGGAAATACTACTTATCAGGTTGTAGTTATGGCAAAGGATGCTCAGGGTAATTATTCTCAGGCTGGTCATGCCCAGTTCACTACGCTCGCGGTAGATTTGGGAACAATTGTGACATCAGATTCTGATACATGGAAACAGGCAAAGGAGCAGGTTGTGATCACATGGCATGAGAATAAGTTCAGAACTGCTGCAAATTCAAATATGTCAGCGTTCTATGCATTTGACATCAAGGTTCCTACAAATCTTACGGCTTACATTCTTTGTATGACAGAAGAGTATTTTGAGGCAAACCCTGAAACTCAGACTCTCGAGGATAAGATTATCGACATCGAAACGCAGTGCAGCAGAAAGTATGATGCTGGTAAGGTTACTTATGGTCCGGATGGCGGATATGCTGAGGAGCCGGATTGGATTGACGACGATGGAAATCTCCATGAAGGCCAGCTTCTGAATGTATATGATTTCTACGTTCATGGATATCCTACAAATGGTTTTGCAACATATTTTGCAACAGGATCTCATGGTGCTGACAACTGTACAGAGTGGGAGTCAGGTGAGTGCTCGAACTATGCATACGCTCTCCAGCATATTACAAAGCGTCTTACTGTAGACTATTATAAGGAATATTTCAAAGAGCAGAAGGGACTCAAGATCCAGTCTGTGATTGATAAGGCAGCTCAGGATTATTATGAGGCTTACTATCCATACTACAAGGATGCCAAGCCGCTCATCTATGAGAATACTGGAGAAGCTCTTTACATGGAGAACCACTATGCTTCAGGTCCTAATGATGAGAACGTAGTTCCGGATGATGTATTTGTTGTATTCAAGGATGCTCAGGGTAACTACTACGAGCCTATGAGCTTCGAGGTACCTAACTACTTCAAGTAGCAGAAAGGGTTGCAGAAATTGCAACCCTTTTTTAGATCTTCTTAAGATAGACTATACTGTCCGGTCCTTCATTAAACAGAAGGTCGATGGCGGAGAGGTCGGATTGGAAGCCGTGTTTCTGGGCGAATACCTGGAAGTACGGCTTTTCCAGTTTCAGGTCTGCCAGGATGGAGTTCGGGCGTTTCGGGTGGATGACCTCTCTTAGGTCGGTGCAATGGATTTCTTTTGTAGGGTCATCCCCGGGTGCAGGGAAGATGATTCCGTCGCGGGAGAATTCAGAGGTGAATCTTATTTCTGCCGAGATTCCTGTCTTGTCAAGCATGAAACGGAGCAGGGAAGTGTTCAGGTCTATCAGATTTTCGGGTTTTTCGGCGTAAATGGCGAAGAATTCGTCCATATAGTACTCGAAATAAGCGGATGTCCTGTAGGCCGAAATAATGGCCCTTTCGTGCTGCTGAAGCCATGCTTTGCTCCAGTCTATACGGATCTCGGATATCGGCAGTTTGTGAGTTCCACCTTCGTGGACTACAGGGATGTTCAAGTCCTGTACACCATCAGCTGCATAGAATCTGCATCTGTTCCTATAGGACTGTTTCTGATAGTTCTCGCAGGCCTCGATATAGATTACGGACGGAGTCAGCTCAAGCGAGCTGTCTCCGTCCGTTCTATTGCTCAATCCGTCCATCTCCTCTGCAATGGCTGCAAGATAGGAAACGGGAGGCAGATATGCTGTTGTAAATAGTTTGGGCACGTTATTCTATGCTGCCTTTGGCATCACCGTTCATGCCTCTGATGATACCTCTCTTGGAACTGCGGATGAAGGCGATGATTGTATCTCTTTCCTCTGACTGAGGGAAGCCTGACTCGATCTTTGCAAGGGCGTCAGACACGTTCATTCCATCGTTGTAGATCATGTCGTACATATCCTTGATGTTGCGGATCTGATCAGAAGAGAAGCCTCTTCTGCGAAGTCCCACGATGTTCACGCCGGCATATGTAAGAGGGTCGCGACCACAGAGAATATATGGCGGTACATCCTTGTTGATCTTGCAGCCTCCGCCGATGAAGGCATGCTTTCCGATTCTAGAGAACTGGTGAGCGACTGTGCCGCCTCCGATTGTAGCCCAATCGTCTACATCTGTCTCACCTGCGATGCCTACGTAGCTCACGAGAATACAATTGTTGCCGACTGTGCAGTCATGAGCCACATGTGCATAAGACATGATGAGCACGTTGCTTCCGATCTTTGTCACGCCTCTGCCGCTGGCTTTAGTGCCGCGGTTGATTGTTGCGCATTCGCGGATGTTCACGTTGTCTCCGATCTCCACGTAAGTGACCTCGCCGTCGAACTTGAGGTCCTGCGGTATGGCTCCGATCACGGCTCCAGGGAATACAGTGCAGTTCTTTCCCATCTTGACATAGTTGAATATGGTCGAATGAGGAAGAATCTTGCAGCCGTCTCCGATCTCAACGTGTTCTTCGATATATGCATATGGTCCTACTTCTACGTTCTCACCGAGCTTAGCGTTCGGGTGTACTGTTGCGAGAGGATGGATGTTTGCCATGTTGAATGTGTGTTATGATTTATTCCTGTGTTGCCGACAGCACTTCTCTTATGATGATTGCTGCCTCTGTATTTGTTCTGTGGCCTGGTCTTACTGCTGTCACCTTTGCCTTGAGGAATCCGCCTGAAAGTCTGAGGTCGCCGATAAGATCAAGCATTTTGTGACGTGCACATTCGTTAGGGAAGCGCAGCTTGAGGTTGCTTAGATAACCGTCTTCGCGTACGCTGAGAGCGCGAACCTTGAATAGGTCGGACATTCTCTGAACCTGTTCTTTTGTGACAGGGTGCTCGACAATGACGATTGCATTATCTACGTCGCCGCCCTTTACAAGACCGTTGCTGAACAAGAATTCAAGCTCGTGGAAAAACACGAAGGTTCTGCATGTACCGATTTCATCAACATACGAAACCGAAGGATCCCAATGAGCTGTCTGCACTCCAAGAACTCTTGAACTGAAGTCTATTTCAAGGTCATATGAGAATTCATCTGCCGGCTCGATGCGTATGAGCGAACCTTTGGCTTCAGTAGCGATTTCAATGGTTTCCTTGATCTCGATGTATTTTCTCGGAGCGTCCTGCTGGTCGAAGCCGTCAGGCCAGATAGTGTCGATGTAAGGCTTTGCGCTTCCGTCAAGAATCGGCACCTCTACATTGTCGATGTCGATCAGCGCGTTGTCAACGCCCATACCTGTGAGGGCTGAAAGTACATGTTCTATGGTTGTGACTGAAGCTTTGCCACATGATATGGTGGTGCTGCGTGCTGTGCTGCTCACGTTATCCGCCAAGGCATCGACATAGGCGTTCTCGCCTAAATCGATTCTTCTGAATCTTATTCCTGTGTCGGCAGGGGCAGGATTCAATGTCATCCTGGCCATCTTTCCCGTGTGAAGTCCCTTGCCTTCGAATGTATATGTTTTCTTTAAAGTCTGTTGCAACTGCATTTCTGAAATTCAAGATTATGTCAGGCTATCTTCGTTCAAGCCTGCAAATAACATGCAAAGATAATCAAATTTTCCATTTGACCTATCAAACAGACTTCCTTTATGTTACTTTCCGGCACGCTTGAAAACAGCGTAACTACGCATGAAATCCTTCAGAGGGAATGCCGGAGAGCCCATCAGTACCTGACCGCTTTCCCTTACCTTTCCGAGAACTCCTGCCTGAGCGCCGATAGTGGTATTGTCAGCCACGGTGATATGTCCTGCGATGCCCACCTGGCCAGCAATGATGCAGTGTTCGCCGATCTTTGAAGAACCCGCTACGCCGCTCTGTGCCGCCATTACTGTGTTTGCTCCGACTTCGACATTGTGTGCGATCATGCAGAGGTCGTCGATCTTGGTGCCGGACTTGATGACTGTAGATCCCATTTGAGACTTGTCCACACAAGCATTGGCTCCAATCTCCACATTGTCCTCGATCACCACATTTCCTGTGTGCTCGATCTTCTTCCATGAGCCGTCCTCAAGTGGTGCAAAACCGAATCCGTCAGCTCCGATCACAGCATTCGCATGGATGATGACGTTGTTCCCGATGACCATTCCGGGATAGATCTTCGCTCCCGGATAGATGATGCAATGAGAACCTATTTTGACATCGTCTCCGATATATACGTGTTCGTAAATCTTTGTGTAATCGCCGATTATTGCTTTCTTACCTACGTATGCGAAATCTCCGACATAGACTTTGCGGCCGATCTTTGAACTCCATCGGATGCTGCTCCTGCATCCGCGGTATCTCCTGTAAGACCTTTTCTTTGCTGTGACATAATCCAGAAGGGTTGCAACCGCAGCGTATGAGTCCTCGACTCTCAAGAGAGTTGCGGAAACGGGCTCTTTGGGCTCGAATGTCTTGTTTACAATGATGATGTCAGCCTTGCAGGTGTAGACGTACTGCTCGTATTTAGGATTTGCGAAGAAGCAGATCGATCCTGGTTTTCCGCTTTCGATGCGGGCGAATGTGGTTACGGTTGCCTCGGGATTGCCATCGACAGTGCCGCCAAGGATTTCTGCGATCTCTTTTGCTTTGAATTCCATGATCTTATGATATTCAGGTTATTCTGTTCCAATATTTTGTTTATTCTGAAAATATTCTTAAATTTGCAGCGTGAGATTGATTCAGGGGGCGGAAGCCCCCTTATTTTATGCACATATAGCAAATAAGATGAACGTTTCAGAAATTAAAGATGCAATCGGCGGCGAAATTGCTGCACGCGGATGCTTCCTTGTTGATGTTTCAGTCAGCAAAGATAATGATATTGTTCTGACTATCGAGTCGGAAAACGGAAAAATCGAACTTGATGACTGTGTTTCTCTCAGCCGTTACTTCGAGACAAAGTTTGACAGAGAGGTGGAAGACTATTCTCTTACCGTGAGCTCGGCAGGTCTTGACCAGCCTTTCAAGGTGTTCAAGCAGTATCAGAAGGCGATAGGAACCAAGGTTGAGGTCCAGCTCAAGGGCGGAAAGAAGATGGTTGCCCTTCTCGAAGCAGCCGACGAGGAGAGCGTTACTCTCAAATACAGCGCTAAGGAAGCTGTCGAGGGTAAGAAGAAGAAAGAACTTGTGGAGCATGTGGACCGTTACACCATGGATCAGGTCAATGCCGTACGCCCGTTCATCGAGTTCAAGGACTAAAGGCTGTAAGGCCTGATGGTCTCGTAAAGATTAAAGAAACAATAAAAATATAAATCAGAAAATGGAAAAGATCGAACTTAAAGACGCTTTTGCAGAGTTCAAGAACCAGAAGAACATCGACCGCCCTACAATGATGGGTGTGCTCGAGGACGTGTTCAGAACCCAGATCACCAAGACTTACGGATCAGCAGACAACTTCGACATCATCATCAACATCGACAAGGGTGACTGCGAGATCTACTGGAACAGGGAAGTGGTAGAGGAAGTAGAGGATCCTAACACCCAGATAGCTCTTGCTGACCTTGAGGATGACGATTACGAGGTAGGTGAGACATTCGCCAAGAAGATAGAGCTCAAGGACTTCGGTCGTCGTGGTATCCTCAATATCCGCCAGAATCTCCAGGGCCGTATCATGGACATCGAGAAGGCTAATCTTTACAACAAATATGTAGGCAAGATCGGTGAGATCTTCACTGGTGAGGTATATCAGACATGGGCTAAGGAAGTGCTCATCCTCGACGAGGACGGCAACGAGCTCAGACTTCCTAAGTCAGAGCAGATCCCTGGCGAGCACTTCAAGAAGAACGACACCGTACGCGCCATCATCAAGAGCGTGGAGATGAAGAACAACACCACTCCATACATCGTTCTTTCACGTGTGACTCCGGAGTTCCTCGAGAAGCTCTTCGAGCAGGAGGTTCCTGAGATCTACGACGGCCTCATCACTATCAAGAAGGTTGTACGTGTACCGGGCGAGCGCGCTAAGGTTGCTGTAGAGTCATACGACGAGAGAATCGATCCTATCGGAGCATGTATCGGTGTGAAGGGATCACGTATCATCGGCATCGTCCGTGAGCTCCGTAACGAGAATATCGACGTCCTCCAGTGGACAAACAACACACAGCTTCTCATCCAGAGAGCTCTCAATCCTGCAAAGATCTCTTCTATCGTTCTCGGAGGCGAGGAAGACAAGATCAAGGTATATATGCTTCCTGACGAGGTCAAGAAGGGTATCGGTAAGGGCGGCTGCAACATCCGTCTTGCAGGTATGCTCGTAGGCAAGGAGATCGAGGTATGGCGCGAACTTCCGAAGGATGAGGTCGAGGAGGAAGAGGATGTGCTTCTCAGCGAGTTCGATGATGTCATCGAGAACTGGATCATCGAGAAGCTTCAGGCTATCGGATGCGACACTGCAAAGAGCGTTCTCGCACTTTCTGCAGAGGACATCGCGAAGAGAGCGGACCTCGAGGACGAGACTGTAGCGGAGGTCATGGATATCCTCCGTGCAGAATTTGAAGATGACGAAGAGTAAAGAATTAATACAGGGGTAAATATATGGCAGAAATCAGATTAAGTAAACTTACAAAGCAATTCAGTATCGGACTTGCGCGTCTCGTTGATTTCCTCAATGAGAAGGGTGCCAATGTGGAGATGAATCCGAATGCAAAGGTTTCGGATGAGTTTCTTCCGTTGATCGAGGCGAAGTTCGGTGAAGACCTCAAGCTCAAGAAGGATTCGGAGAAGGTGACCATCAAGCTCAAGGAGATCATCGAGATGGGATCCAAGAAGAAGGCCGCTCCAGAGGAGGAAGAGGTCATGGAAAAAGAGGTGGTCATCAAGAGTAATGTGCTCAATACAGAGCTTCCGGAGGCACCTCAGTCAGCACCTGTAAAGGAGATTCAGCCGGTAGTGGAGGAGAAGTCAGCTCCTGTAAAGGAGGAAGTCAAGCCAGAGCCGGTTGCAGAACCTGTTGTCGAGAAGGAGACAGTGGGCCCAAAGGTCGTTGCAAAGATCGACCTTTCTCAGTTCGAGAAGAAAGCACCTGTAAAGGAGGATACCAAGCCAGCTCCTGCACCGATTGAGGAAAAGAAGCCAGAACCAGCTCCGGCACCCGCCCCTACCCCGGCGGCAGAACCGGTTCAGCCTGAGGTGAAGGCAGAGCCTCGCGAGGTGAAGATCGAGGTGGAGAAACTTGCAGGTCCTAAGGTCGTGGACAAGATCGACCTTTCTCAGTTCGACAAGAAGGAGAAAAAGAAGAAGAGAGAAAGAATAGGCAAGGAAGGCGGCAGCCAGAAGGTTGATGTGACCAAGGTAGAAGCCTCAAATAATGCCGGAAAGAAGGATAAGAACAATAACAACAAGGGTGGTAACGCTCAGCAGCAGGGTCAGGGCAAGAACAACAAGAAGAACCGTCGCGACCGTGGCGGTGACAAGTTCAAGCCTGCAATGACGGAGGCGGAGCAGGAGGAGATGCAGAAGGAGATCCAGAAGCAGATCAAGGAGACTTATGCACGCATGAACGAGAGCAAGAAGGGTAACTTCGGAGCTAAGCACAGAAAGGAGAAGAGAGAGCTTGCATCGCAGAGGATGCAGGAAGAGATGGAGATGCAGGAACTCGAGCAGAAGGTGCTCAAGGTGACCGAGTTCGTGACTGTAAACGACCTCGCGACCCTCATGAACAACACTCCTGTGACCAAGGTCATCGGTGCCTGCATGAGCCTCGGTATGATGGTGTCCATCAACCAGCGTCTCGATGCTGAGACACTCGTTCTCGTTGCCGAGGAGTTCGGTTATGAGGTTGAGTTCGTGACTGCAAACCTTACTGATGCAATCGCTCAGGGCGAGGCAGAGGATTCAGAAGAGGATCTCGTATCAAGACCTCCTGTGATCACTGTCATGGGACACGTTGACCACGGTAAGACATCGCTTCTCGACTATATCCGTAAAGCAAACGTTATCGCAGGTGAGGCCGGTGGTATCACACAGCACATCGGTGCATATCACGTGGAGCTTCCTGACGGTCAGAGGATCACATTCCTCGATACTCCAGGCCATGAGGCCTTTACAGCGATGCGTGCCCGTGGTGCCAAGATGACAGACGTGGCTATCATCATCGTAGCAGCAGACGACTGCATCATGCCTCAGACAGTCGAGGCGATCAACCATGCTCAGGCGGCAGGTGTTCCTATGGTGTTCGCAATCAACAAGATAGATAAGCCAGGTGCCAATCCGGAGAAGATACGCGAGCAGCTTTCAAACATGAACATCCTCGTTGAGGACTGGGGTGGAAAGTTCCAGTGCCAGGAGATTTCGGCAAAGAAGGGTATCAATGTAGACCTTCTTCTTGAGAAGGTCCTTCTCGAGTCGGAAATGCTCGAGCTCAAGGCTAACCCTAACAAGAAGGCTTCTGGTGCTGTCATCGAGTCTTCTCTCGACAAGGGACGTGGATATCTCGCTACAATCCTAGTACAGAGCGGTACCCTTCGCGTAGGAGATGTCATGCTTTCAGGATGCTATACCGGTAGAGTAAAGGCTATGTTCAACGAACGTGGACAGAAGGTGAGCGAGGCTGGTCCGTCAACACCTGTTTCAGTTCTCGGTCTCAACGGTGCTCCTACAGCAGGTGAGACATTTGTGGTAATGGCTGACGAGAAGGAGGCTAAGGACATCGCAAACAAGCGTGAGCAGCTCATCCGTATCCAGGGTATCAAGACTCAGAAGCATATGACTCTCGAGGAGATCGGACGTCGTATCGCGATCGGAAACTTCAAGGAACTCAATGTCATCGTCAAGGGTGACGTGGACGGCTCAGTGGAGGCTCTCTCAGACTCTATCATCAAGCTCTCGACAGAGGAGGTTCGCGTAAATGTTATCCACAAGGCTGTGGGTGCAATCTCAGAATCGGATATCCTTCTTGCAGCTGCTTCAGATGCGATCATCATCGGTTTCCAGGTTCGTCCTATGACATCTGCGCGTAAGCTTGCAGAGAAGGAAGAGATCGAAATCCGCCTCTATTCAGTCATCTACGACTGTATCAACGAGCTCAAGAGCGGTATCGAGGGTATGCTCGAGCCTGAGCAGAAGGAGGTTGTCACTGCAACTGCTGAGGTTCAGGAGACATTCAAGATCTCTAAGGTCGGTATTATCGCCGGATGTATCGTCCGTGAGGGTAAGCTCAACAGAAATGCGAAGGTGCGCGTGATCCGTGACGGTATCGTGATCTACACCGGTGAACTCGGATCTCTCAAGAGATTCAAGGACGACGCCAAGGAGGTTACTATGGGTCAGGACTGCGGTCTCAACATCCAGGGCTACAACGATATCAAGGTGGGTGACGTTGTGGAGGCTTACACCATCGAAGAAATCAAGCGTACGCTTTAAAAAAGTGACCTTACGGTATTGAAGATCCTTCCCACTTCGTGGGCCCCTTCCCTTTTCGGGAGCCAATGTCTTCAAGACCGTAAGGTCTCTTTTTAAGTACTATTTACCCGCATATTGAAAAAAAGGTGACAAGCTAGTCGAGCTTGTCACCTTTTTCATTGTAGAATTCATTCTGCAGAACTGTGAAATCGGTGACTTCCACCAATTCGATCTTGCATCTGTACTTCTTCTTCCATCTGCTGAGGATCGATGAGAAAAGCCCCTTTGTCAGATAAGCCCCCAGAATAGGGCTGACTTTCAATGTAAGGTTTGTCATGCCTTTTTCTGCATAATAGGCGAGCCTTCTCTCAATCGCATCATCAATCACGACACTTGAAGATATCTTTCCTGTTCCGTTGCACACCGGACACACTTCCTGAGTGTTGATCTCGGTTGCTGGGCGGACTCTCTGCCTTGTGATCTGCATCAGACCGAACTTAGTGAGCGGCAGCACGTTATGCTTTGCTCTGTCGGTTTCCATCAGCTCCACCATCTTCTTGTAGAGGGCGTTTCTGTTATCATTCGACTCCATATCGATGAAGTCCACGATCACGATGCCTCCCATGTCTCGAAGTCTGAGCTGTCTTGCGATCTCTTCGGCTGCATAGCAGTTGACGTCGAAAGTATTCTGCTCCTGTTCCTTGTTCTTGGTACGGGTGCCGCTGTTTACGTCGATAACGTGCAATGCTTCCGTGTGCTCTATCACCAGATATGCTCCCTGCCTGATCGGCACCACCTTTCCGAAAGAACTCTTGATCTGTCTCGTAACTTCGAAGTGGTCAAAGATAGACGCCTTGTCCTTGTATAACTTGACGATCTTTTCCTGCTCCGGCGAGATCAGCGATATGTACTTCCTTGTCTCCTCATAGATGTTCTCGTCATTCACATAGATGTTTGTAAATGAGTCGTTCAGAAGGTCTCTGAGGATCGTGGTGGTCTTGCTGTATTCTGTGAACAGCAGCTGCACACCTTTTGACTGAGCCAGTTTCTTCCAGGAGTTCTCCCATTTCTCTATCAGCGACATAACTTCCGCATCGAGGACTGCGGCATTCTTGCCTTCTGCAGCCGTACGTATGATCGCTCCGTAATTCTTTGGGAGTATGCTCCTTACAAGTGTCTCCAATCTTCTTTTTTCCTCTTTCGAGGAAATCTTCTGTGATACGCTCACCTTCTCGGCGAAGGGGAGCAGTACGATGTTTCGTCCTGCCAATGAAATTTCCGCAGTCAGTCGTGAACCTTTTGTCGAAATCGGCTCCTTCACGATCTGGACGATGATCATCTGTCCCGGGGTCAGCACATTCTCGATCCTGCCTTCCTTCTCGAGGATAGGGCCAGGCTTGATGTGCTTGTAGATACCCTTGTTGTCTGTGTTCGGATTCACTCTCTTGACGAATTCGTCAAATGCATTGAAGTAAAGTCCGAGGTCCAGATAATGGACAAATGCCTCCTTTTCGTCTCCGATGTCAACAAAAGCAGCATTCAGGGCCGGAAGAATCTTCTTCACCTTTCCGAGATAAACATCTCCCACGGAAAAGCTGTGACCCTGGCTGGACTCCTTGTTGAGCTCGATGAGCCTGTGGTTCTCCATCAGTGCTATCGAGACTTCCGTTGTACTTACGTCAACGATCAGATCTTTTACAGACTCCATCAGGAATTTCAGTAGAACTTATTGGTTGTCAGGTTCTTGGAACCTCTTTAAAACTAAAGAGGCCGACCATCCGGGTCAGCCTCTCTTTAGCGGACTGCTAAAATGGCAGACACTGCGAGAAAATTACTTTCTCTTCTTGTGTCTATTCTTGCGAAGACGCTTCTTACGCTTGTGCGTAGCCATCTTATGTCTCTTATGCTTCTTTCCGTTTGGCATAATTGATAAGTTTATAGATTTATATTAAAATTACTTTACTTCGTTCATGAACACCTTAGCCGGCTTGAAAGCTGGGATGTTGTGAGCCGGAATAGTCATGGTGGTGTTCTTAGTGATGTTTCTAGCAGCCTTCTCAGCTCTGTGCTTGATGATGAAGCTACCGAATCCACGGAGATAAACAGGGTTACCCTTTGCGAGTGAGCCCTTTACGCACTCCATGAATGACTCTACAACAATCTGAACTGTTGCCTTCTCGATGCCGGTTGACTTTGCAACCTCATTTACGATCTCTGCCTTTGTCATAACTTATTTATTTTTAATTAACTCGAAAACTTTTTGTCGATATATCCTGCAAAGTTAATGTGAATTTTTGAAAACGCAAAAGTATTTGAGCAAAATGGTTGAAAAACTGACATTTGTATTTCTTTATGATCTACTCAGAGGTAAAATTACGCTTGTTTTTACTTCTGATTGCTAACTTTGCAGTTTGTCAGTCAGGAACTGTTCGGCACAGAGATTGACCATATATATATCAGCATTGAAAATGCTTCAGATACTGACAAAATGTCAGTTGCTTTGCTGTCACCAGAGGGACGCAGCGACATGAGGAACTCAATTCATACAGAACATACAGAAAAATGAAAGATATACTAAACGAAATGATGGCACCTTCAGGTGCAGAAGTGAGCATAATCCCCGTAGTGCAGGGTGAGATGATGATGAAGATTGACGAAGCGCAGCTTCCCGACGCACTTCCATTGCTCGCCTTGAGAAACGCCGTGCTTTTCCCTGGTACGGTATATCCTATAACCATCGGTCGCGAAAAATCCATCCGTCTCATCGAAGATGCCGAAAACAACAACGGATTCATCGGTGCCGTTCCGCAGAATGACCTTTCTGTGGAAGATCCGCGTGAGGAGGACCTTTACCGCTATGGTACAGTTGCCAAGATAGTCAAGACTCTTGAGATGCCGGACGGCACCATCACTGCTATTCTTCAGGGCTTCAGACGCTTTGAGATCGACTCTGTTTTCGAATACGAGCCATATATGGTCGGCAGGGTCATATATCAGTCCGATATTGTTCCGGAAAACGACAATCAGACACGAATGATCGCAGAGTCGCTCAAGGAGAAGGCGACCACGATAATCCGTTCTTCTTCACTCGTTCCACGTGAGGCTCTCAGTGCTCTCAAGGGCATCGACAGTTTTGAATTCCTTGTGAACTTTATTGCCACTACCATCGAGGTGGAGAACTTCATGGATAAGGTGGAACTCCTTCAGTATGCGGAACTTAAGACGAGAGCGATGAAGCTTCTTTCTGTTCTTGAGACTCAGGTCGAGCTCCAGAAGATCAAGCAGGAGATCAACCAGAAGGTCAAGACCGAGATCGACCAGCAGCAGAGAGAATATTTCCTCAACAACCAGCTCAAGACAATTCAGGAAGAGCTCGGAATGGATGACGTGGAAGAGTTCTCGCAGCTTCGCGCACGTGCAGAGGAGAAGATGTGGGCTCCTTCCGTGCAGGAAATATTCGATAAGGAGATGGCCAAGCTCGAGAGATACAACCCGACATCTCCAGACTACAGCATTCAGTATAACTACATACAGTTCATGCTCGACCTTCCATGGGGTGAGATGTCTGTTGATAACCTCGATCTGAAGAATGCCCAGAAGGTCCTCGACGAGGATCATTTCGGCCTCGACAAGGTCAAGGAAAGAATCATCGAATATCTTGCGGTGCTCAAGCTCAAGAGAGACATGAAGTCGCCTATCCTCTGCCTTTACGGCCCTCCTGGCGTGGGTAAGACCAGCCTCGGAAAGTCCGTGGCAAGGGCTCTCGGACGCAAATATGTGCGTATCGCTCTCGGCGGCGTGCATGATGAGTCGGAGATCCGCGGTCACAGAAAGACCTATGTCGGAGCCCTTCCTGGACGTATCCTCAACGGCATCAACCGCGCAGGAACATCCAACCCTGTGATCGTTCTTGACGAGATCGACAAGATAAGCAGCGACTTCAAGGGCGATCCTTCTTCAGCACTCCTTGAGGCTCTTGATCCAGAGCAGAATACAGCATTCCACGATAATTATCTGGACATCGACTACGACCTTTCGAATGTCCTCTTCATCACCACTGCAAACAATATCGACAGCATCCAGCCGGCCCTCAAGGACCGTATGGAGATGATCAATGTCAGCGGTTATCTTGCAGAGGAGAAGATGGAGATCGCAAAGGGTTATCTCGTTCCAAAGCAGCTTGGGGAGCACGGACTTGACAAGTCTCAGCTCAAGTTTGACAAGGAGGCTCTTGCAAAGATAATCGATGAATATACACGTGAATCAGGAGTGCGTGGACTTGAGAAGCAGATTGCCAAGGTAGCCCGTGTGACAGCCAAGAAGATCGCTCTCGAGGAGAAATATCCGAAGACTATAAAGCCTGCTCATCTCAAGGAATATCTCGGTCTCCCGACAAACTCTCACGACGTTCAGAAAGGCAATGAGGCTCCTGGAGTAGTTACGGGTCTTGCATGGACTGCAATGGGCGGTGAGATACTCTTCATCGAAAGCTCTGTCAGCAAGGGCAAGGGTGTGCTTTCCATGACAGGAAACCTCGGTGATGTAATGAAGGAGTCTGCCCAGATCGCTTTCCAGTACATCAAGGCTCGTCCTGAACTCACAGGTCTCACATATGAAGAATTCATGGAAAGAGACATTCACGTACATGTTCCGGAGGGTGCCGTTCCGAAGGACGGACCGTCGGCAGGTATCACGATGGTAAGTTCTATGGTTTCTGCCTATCGCAAGCAGGCGGTCAAGAGTGGAATTGCGATGACGGGTGAGATGACACTCCGTGGTCGTGTGCTTCCTGTTGGAGGTATCAAGGAGAAGATTCTTGCAGCCAAGAGATCCGGCATCCATACTATCGTCATTTCTGAGGAAAACAGAAAGGATGTCGAAGATATAAAGGAAATTTACATAAAAGGTCTTACCTTTGTGTACGTCAAGAATATAGACGAAGTGATAGATTTCATTTTTTAATATGGACGTACGCATAGAAGAAAGCTGGAAGAGCGCATTGGCGGGCGAATTCGGGAAACCGTATTTCGCATCACTGGTGCGCTTTCTTCATGAAGAAAAGGCTTCCGGAAAGAAGATATTTCCTCCTGGAAGCCAGATATTCAGAGCGTTTGAACTCACTCCGGTATCACAGGTAAAGGTCGTTATCCTCGGTCAGGATCCTTATCACGGACTCGGTCAGGCACATGGTCTTTCCTTCTCCGTTCCGGACGGCATTCCGGCGCCTCCTTCGCTTAAGAACATATTCAAGGAGATAGAGACAGATCTCGGCATACGCATGAGCGGTTATCCGAATCTTGAGAAATGGGCCCGTCAGGGCGTGCTCCTGCTGAACGCTGTGCTGACTGTCCGCAGCGGTGAGGCGGCGTCACACAGCAAGATCGGCTGGCAGGAGTTTACCGATGCAGTGATCAAATATATATCAGATAATTGTGAGGGAGTGGTCTTCATGCTTTGGGGCAATTTTGCCCGCACGAAGCGTGATTTGATTGACACTTCGCGTCATCATGTCCTTGAAGCTGCGCATCCTTCTCCGCTTGCTCGTGGCGCGTTTTTCGGCTGTCGCCATTTTTCTCAGGCAAACAACTTGCTTATGGCGTCAGGTAAAACGCCGATTGACTGGACTTTGTGATATGTAACTGTTTGATATTTAGTATAATAACATAAAACGCCTGTGGCAATTGGAGCAGGCGATTTCTTGTAAGTCTTTGAAAATGAAAAGAAAAGCAATGTTCCCCGGATCATTCGATCCGTTCACAGCAGGCCATCTGAATATCCTCAGGAGGGCCTTGACGATGTTTGACGAGGTCGTGGTGGCTGTGGGTGTCAATATAGACAAGAGGGGATTCTTCCCTAATGAAAAGAGACTCGAGATCATACGTCAGGCTACTGCGGGACTTGAAGGTGTGTCTGTCATCCAGTATGACAATCTTACCATTGACAAGTGTCGTGAGCTTGGCATCAATCATATCGTCCGTGGTGTAAGGAATATGATCGATTTCGAGACTGAGCGTTCGATTGCTGACGCCAATCGTAAGCTGGCGCCGGATATCGAGACCATCATCATTCCTACTGCTCAGGAGTATGCGCATATTTCTTCTACTGCTGTGCGGGATCTCCTCAAACATGGCGGCGATACTTCGCTCTTTGTTCCAGAAGGCGTGGAATTATAATCCATATATGGGAAAGAAGTATATATATATATTGGTTGTGTCCGTGATGGGATTCATTGCGGGAGTGGGAGAGGTATGCGGTCAGGAGTTGGATTCGCTGCGCAAGGTGGAACTGACCGAGAGGCTGGGGGAGTATTTCGAGGCTTTGAAGTACGAGAGCATCGAGGTGCAGAAGGCTGAGTGCGATTTCCTCATTGAGACTGCGAACAGCCAGGAGGTGAGAGATTTCATTGCGCAGACCATATATGATCACTATATCGCTTCAAAGATAATGGGAACAGAAGCGGTCGCTGTTCATCTCACTGACAATTGGTTCGTTCCGAAGAAAGTCAGCTTCAAGGATGATTCTGAACTTTTTGCCGCAAGAATATTCGCTGAGTTCAACCGTCAGTCACTTGTCGGAAACAAGGCTCCCGAACTTGAGATGGAGACCTTCGATGGAGATAAGCGTAATCTCTTCGGCGAAGCGGGAAACGGCAGATTCAAGGTGCTCTATTTCTACGACACCGATTGCGTCAACTGCCGTCTCGAATCCATAATGCTTCGCAATATCCTCGAAACAGAGGATTTTCCTGTAGATCTTTATGCGGTCTATGTCGGTGATAATAAGGAGGCGTGGGGTGCTTATATCTCTGACAGACTGGTACTTGAGAGTGGTAAAGTATCAGTCGTTCATCTTTGGGATCCGTCTGTGGATTCAGATTTTCAACGCAAATACGGTGTCCTCCAAACCCCGCGTCTTTTCATTATTTCGCCGGACGGTACGATTCTCGGACGAGGACTCGATTCTCAAGTAGTTGAGCAGATGCTTCACGCTGTCTTCGATGAGGTGGAATTGAATTATGGCGGAGAAGAATCTGCGGCCCTCTTCGATGGTATCCTCTCTTCTGCTTCGACTGCAGATGAGGTTAAGGCGCTTGCAGAGTATATTACGGAAAGCACTCTTCCGAAAGGGGACACGGTGATGTTCCGCCAGCTTACGGGCGACCTGCTCTATCATCTTGCAACCAATACCGGAGAAGGCATCAAGGAAGGTCTTTCCTATCTTGTTGACAATAAGATTCTCGATCAGAGCAAGATATGGCGTTCAAATGATGATTCTCTGAAGATTGTAGGTTTTGCGCAGATCATGCGCGACCTTCTTGACAAGGCCCGTCCCGGCACACGCATAGCAGACGTAAAGGTTCCGGGTGAACTTTATACATGGAAGAAGGATAAGTCAGCAGACATAAGTCTTTCAAGACTGAAAGGAGATACCAATATAATCATCTTCTATACAGAGGGCTGTGAGATATGCAGGGCAGAGAAGCAGGCTGCCCGTGAAATTCTGGCACAGGCCTACTCTTCCGATAAGTCCGTAGCGAAATCGGCACGTAAGATAAAGGTCCTGATGGTCAATGTCGACCGCATCATGGCCGATCGTCCCGACCTTGCTGCAAGACTCTTCGATGATTTCGATCTCTCCACACTTCCTTTCATCGTAACAACCGACCGCAAAGGAATAATACTGCACAGATACTATTCTCTGTTGTAGTTGATTTTCAACAGGTTGTCGATTTTCGAAAATTAAAAAGCCATTTTCAAAAGCAGTTGGTCCGTGCTTTGTCTTTCCCTGTGCCAGAGACAATGAAGTCTCCATACAAACCAGACCAACATGAGATCATTTATTGAAGATTATCTTCACAACCCATCTGCAGCAATTGCAAAGGCATCTGAATCTATGAAAGGAACATGGCATGACACAATAAATGAAGAGGATATCTATTCTCAGATATCCTCTCCAGAGTTCCGTCTTTATCAGGAATTATTGTAGTCTGTTAGAGAACAGGAAGAATGTGGTCCCAGATCAGATTGATCTCGGCCTGCATATCCTCGATAGCCGCAGTTGTGACCACGACTGCATTCTTGTCAGGTATCACGATGATATACTGTCCGTTAGCACCGTCTGCTCTGTAAGCGTTATGACGGCAGCGCCACATCTGGTAGCCGTATCCCTGTGTCCAGTCGCTTGTCCTGATGTATTCTTCAGGCATGTTTTCAAGCATGTCCGAGTTAAGAGAGGCGTTGATGCACTTTGTCTGTCTTGACGACGCTGCTTCAACCCATTCTGCAGGAAGAAGCTGCTTCCCGCCCCATTTCCCTTTCTGGAGAAGGAACTGCCCCATCTTTGCAAGATCCTCGGTCTTGAGATAAAGACCCCATCCGCCGGTGTTCACTCCGTCCGGACTTTCCTGCCATGTCACTCCTGTGATGCCGAGAGGCTCGAAAAGACGAGGAGTCAGATAGTCCACCACTTTCTCTCCTGTAACCTTCTGAACGATAGCAGAAAGCATATAAGTTCCGAAACTGTTGTAGCAGTACACATCTCCAGGCTTGCGTGTCACTGGCACACCAAGGAATGTCTTAGCCCAATCCTTTTCTGTTTTCCAGGCGAGTCCTGTAGGGTCTGTTTCGTGTCCGCAGGTCATTGTAAGAAGATGCCAGACAGTCATTGCTTCAAGATTCTCGCTAACTTCAGCGGGGATATCCTCAGGGAAGAAACTGATGACCTTGTCGTCGACGTTGAGCAGGCCTTCCGACACTGCAAAGCCCACAGCGGTCGAAGTGAATGTCTTGCTCACGGAATTGAGGATGTGCGCCTCGTCCGGTTTGCCTTCGCTCATCCATTTCTCGAAAAGAACTTCGCCGTCCTTCAATACCATTATACTATGAAGATCCTGTTCCGCTTCCGAAACGGCGGCAAGATATGAGTCCATTGCTGCAGAGAATTCAGCAGAGGCCTTGCCGCGTGGCAGAGGACCGTTGTCCTGGACATTGCAGGACATGAGAAGAAATGCGCAAGCGCAGATGCAGAATATAATACGCTTCATGTCGTTATTGGTTTATAGTTTCTGTAAATATAGGTATTTATCCTCATACTCTTAACATCATGGATAATATATTTAACGGTAAGCCTATGTCAAGAGTGCCTTTATTGCTAAATTTGCCTTGATAATGAAAATCATACTAACTGCATAACACATGAAAAAGATCTTTTTGATGGCGGTAGTGGCAATGCTCGCTCCGCTTGCTGCGAATGCGCAGTGGAATTTTCGTCCGACTCCTAATGACACTCTTCACTCTGTTCAGGTTCTTCCTGACGGTAAGGTTGCTGTAAGAATTTACGCTCCTGAAGCGAAGACTGTAAGCATGGGCGGTGACGTATGGGCTCGTGCACCATTCGTAAAGGCTGAAAACGGCGTATGGGAGACGATTCTTGAAGGCGTTGCTCCTGGTACATACCGTTATCATTTTGTTGTTGACGGTGTCAAGACATATGATCCTAAGGGTCCTCTCGCTTCTGAGACTACTGCAATCATGACAGTCGCTCCTCAGGGTGATGAGTTCTTCATGATGAAGAATGTTCCTCACGGAGCTGTCGCTGAAAGATATTACTGGTCTGAGACTCTTGGTCAGATGCGTCGTCTCCATGTCTGGACTCCGGCAGGATACGAGAAGTCGACTGAAGAACTTCCTGTACTTTATCTTGTACACGGTGGTGGTGATAATGATAAATCTTGGCCTACAGTAGGTGCTGCAGGCGCAATCCTTGACAATCTTCTCGCTGAAGGCAAGATGGTTCCGATGGTAGTAGTTATGCCGAACGGAACAATCGAGATGCCTGACGGAAACATGCAGGGTGAGGTTCCTGTATTCGCACAGGATATGGTTACCAGCATCATTCCTTTCATCGAGAGCAACTATCGCGTAAAGACCGATAAGGATAGCCGTGCTATGGCTGGTCTTTCAATGGGTGGCATGGAGACTCTCGAGACAACTCTCAACAACCCTGAGATGTTCAGCTATGTATGGGTTCTCAGCTCAAGCTTTGCTCCTGGCAACAAGGAAGTCTATGAGTTCGAGCGCGTACGTCTCAAGAAGGAAGCTGCACGTCTCAACAAGAACTTCAAGGTCCTCGTGTTCACTCAGGGTGGCCCTTCAGACATTGCGTACAACAACTGTAAGGAGACTCTCAAGCTCTTTGATGAGGCTGGTGTGAAGTATGAGTATAATGAGGTTCCCGGTGGTCATAGCTGGACAGCATGGCGCCAGAATCTCTATGATCTCGCACCAAGGCTCTTTAAATAGAAAGTGTGAACCTTTACAATGCCATAACGGCTGCTGACGTTAGTCTGCAGCCGTTATGATTGTCCGGTAAAGTGGATTCGTATGTCTCTAGAAGTGCTTCAGAAGCCACTTTTAAACATTTTGACAAGCGTTTTGAACAAATAGTTGATGCCAATATGTGTGATTGGACATAAAACTAAACATTGCAAACAAAATGTAAAGCATGTTGGCGGGAAAGTTCGTAAAATTGCATGTTGAAAATAGTGGCTGCGTGTGGGAGATGGAGTTTGAGAGGGGGAAGGATTCTAACCCTGCTCTTTGATCAGCAGTCGGATGAGCATTGAAGATTGAAAACACAACCAAATACTAACCCAATTTTAATTTAATTTTTTAACACATGAAACTAAGATTTGCGACAATTCTTTGTGCATTTGCAGCCATGTTCTCAATGGCTTCATGTACAGAAGAGATTCTCGGCGTAGGAGAACTTCCTCCTTTGGCTGGAGAAGTGGTCCTTACGGATGTAGTTGAGACTAGTGCTATTCGACTTAGTCCTAACTATATCTTCACTTTGGAGCTCAAGAACGCATCTGGTGTAGTTCTCGAGGCGAAGCTTGCTTCTGCTTCTACAGCTCTTGATGCTGGCACTTACACTGAGGCTTCTGCGGCTTATGCAACAGCAGGTAACTTCATTACAGGTGCTGAAGGTACTAAGCTTACTGTCAACGGTGAGACTCACCTCGTGACAGCTGGTACTCTTAAAGTTGGTCTCGAGGGTGGTTCTTATTCTCTCTCAGGCGTTGTTAAGCTTGACAACGGTGACAATTATTCAATCGAGTGGGCAGGTTCTGCTCTTTCTTGGGGTGATGTTCTCGTAGCTACAAAGCTTACTACTGTTGTCAGTGCACAGAGCAATGTAGCAAACGGTACTAAGACAGTTACAGTAAATCTTTCTGACGGAAAATGGTCTTCGACTACGGACCAGACAACATGGCAGACTACCTATGAGGGTAATGGTTACTATCTTGCTGCTGACTTCTATAGCGAGGATGGTTATCTTGCAGCTGGTACTTATACTCCGTCTGTTGACCCTAAGAATCCACAGAAGGGTGAGTATGTTATCGGTTACGATACTACTATGGAGTACTGGGGACAAGTATATGAGGTATTTGACTGGGGTACTTGCTGGTGGCATGTAGATGCAACAGCAACTCCTGCTACATCTGCTCAGAAGATTACAACTGGTAACATTGTAGTATCTCTCACTGACAATGTCTACACTATTACAGTTGATAACAATGAGATTTACGCTCAGTTCGTAGGTGAGATTCCTGCGTTAACAGCGCCTGCAGTTCCTCCAACACCTCCTACTCTTCTCGGTGATTATCCTTATTTCTTAGGTATGACAGATCAGATGGAGCAGTATCAGAGTGTTATTCTCCAGTTTGCTTCAACTGATAAGGTTAAGAGTGCAAATGGTACATTAACAGGTACAGGTAAGGCATTCAATCTTACAATCAACGCAGCTAATGGTGCTGATGGAGTTTATATCCCAACTGGTAAGTATGAAGTAAATGCTGAAGGTGCCAACAATCCATTTACATGGCAGGCGACTGGCGGTATGGATCTTAGCGAGTGGGGTATGGGCTATATGTACTGGGGTACTTATATGAGTGACCTCGTTGACGGAGCAAGCACAGTAACTGAACTTAAGGATGGTACTATTTGGGTAGGCGCTAAGTCAGGCGACTATGTAATCCATATGAATACTCAGGGTAAGGAGTTCCTCCTTTATCAGGGTAAGATCAAAGGCCTTGTTACTCCAGCTGATGATGATGCAGGATATGTTGAGCCTGAGCAGCCAGAGGAAGGTGAAGGCGGCGAAGGTGCTTGCGGTTGCGACTGCGAGGGTTGCCAGGATTGCACAGGTGGCTCAGGTGACTCAGGTAATGAGGATTCATTCAATGGAACAATGCTCGTAGGCCTTGGTGGTTGGATGGATTATAGCAGCATGGGTATGAATATGATCGGAATCGATCTTTACTCTGAAGGTTGTACTGTTTCTATGGCATGGTGGCAGTATACTTATACCGGTACTGGTAAGCATCTTAAACTCGAAATCTATGCTGAAGGTGGTGTAATTACACCTGGCGTATATGAGGTATCGACTGAACTTGCTGCAGGTAAAGTAAATGCAGGAAATGCGAATGGCGGTACAGAACTCTTTGATGTAGTTGATGGTAAGGCAACTTCTGCTGGTAAGATTACTGATGGTACTGTTACTATTGAGCAGAGTGGCGACGTTTATACTCTTACTATTCAGTCATCTCTCATTACTGCAAGATATGTTGGCCCTCTCGCAGCTCCAGCACAGTAAAAATCCCATATTTATTTAATATAGGTTAATTGAATATTAACACTAATAAATAACACACTAATGAAAAAATTATTAACTGTCTGCCTATTGGCAATTCTTTACGTGACTTCCGCATTCGCACAGTCGAGTGTAACAGTTACTGTAAAAGATGACGTAGGTCCTGTCCCAGGAGCCAGCGTCCTCATTAAAGGCACAACAACAGGTGAGATGACCGACATCGACGGTGTTGCAAAACTCACTGCTAAGGATACAGATGTCCTCGTGGTATCTTTCATCGGTTACCGTACAGTAGAAGTTACTGTAGGTACTAAGAATAAGATCGACGTTACCCTCGAAGTTGACAGCGAGCAGCTCGAAGAGACAGTCGTAGTAGGTTACGGTCAGCAGAAGAAGGCTTCCCTCACATCAGCGATTACTACTGTGAAGAGCGAAGACATCACTTCTACAAAGCAGACCAACCTCGTGGCTTCCCTCCAGGGTAAGGTTCCGGGCCTCCAGATCCGTCAGAGATCAGGTAAGCCAGGTACATTCGATACAGACCTCAGCCTCCGTGGTTTCGGTCAGCCTCTCGTGATCATCGACGGTGTTGCACGTACAGCACAGGCTCGTGACGGTGAGTGGGGTTACTGGATGAACGAAGGTGGTGCTGCGGCTCTCTCACAGCTCAACCCTGAGGACATCGAGAACATCACAGTCCTCAAGGATGCTTCTGCAGCTATCTACGGTCTCGAGGCTTCTAACGGTGTTATCCTCGTGACTACAAAGAAGGGTCAGATCGGCAAGCCATCAGTAAACTATTCGAACAACTTCTCATTCGGAGTTCCTACAGCAAGACCACAGGCAGTTGACCTCGTGACTTACATGAGAAAGGAAAACGAGATGCGTGCAAACTCTAAGCAGGGTGCCAAGTATACAGAGGAGTTCATCGCTCACTATGAGAACGGTGACGAAGGTTACATCGAGACAGACTGGTTCGACGTTGTGATGAGAGACTACTCATTCAACATGACCCACAACCTCTCAGTACGCGGTGGTAACCAGCAGACCCAGTACTACATTTCGGGTAACTACTCTGAGGATAACTCTATCCTCACAATGGACAACATGAACAACGACCGTCTCAGCTTCACAGGTAACGTCACTTCAAAGATTACCAACGAGCTTTCGGTTTCGTTCCAGTCAGCACTCTCTTATTCTAGAATCGAGGGTATGCCAGGCGTAACCAACCAGAACATCTGGTACTATACTTCAAACGCCGACAGAACCATCACTCCTACCGTTATCGGCAACCCTGATCACTATTCAGCACTTCCAGATTCAGAGAACCGTAACCCACTCGCAATTACTGACCGTGATGCAGTAGGTTATCAGGACAACAAGAACCTTACTTTCCGTAACAACGTTGACGTCAAGTATGAGCCTACATGGCTCAAGGGTCTCCAGATCTCAGCATCAGGAGCTTATGACTTCAGCAACTATCGTCAGGAAGGACTTGACAAGCTTCTCTATCTCTATGACTATCAGACAGGCCAGCAGGCCGGTGCAAATGCCGAGGCTAACGCTTACTCAGAGTCATGGAGCACCCGTCAGATGCTTTACGGCCGTGTTCAGGCTAACTTCAACAGAAGATTCGGTGACCACAATGTTGGTGCTACTATCGCCGGTGAGGTTACAAAGAACATGTCCAACTCTCTCAACGGTTCAAGAAAGTACGGTGACTTCTTCACTCATAACGTTCTCGATCAGGCTGATGCTTCAACAGCTACCAACGGTGGAAACCGCAGCGATAACGCAAAGGCTGGTTATGTATTCCGCGCTAGCTACGACTATAAGGGCAAGTACCTCGTTGACTTCTCAGGCCGTTATGACGGTACATACGTATATGCTCCAGGTTATCGTTGGGGATTCTTCCCAGCTTACTCAGTTGGTTACCGTATGTCTGAGGAGCCTTGGTTCAAGAAGGCAATGCCTTGGTTCAACAACCTCAAGTTCCGTTGGTCAGACGGTAAGATGGGATCTGTACAGGGATCTGCATATGCATGGCAGCTCGGTTACACAACCAGCGGTTCATACGTATTCGAGGATGGTCAGCTTCTTAACGGTTATGTGAGCCACTCGACAGCCGAGACACTCCTTTCATGGGCAGACGTTCGTTCTATGGACTTCGGTATCGACTGGGATATGTGGAGAGGTAAGTTCGGCGGTTCGATCGACTGGTTCTGGAGAAGAACTAACGGTATCGCTGCACGCTCAACCACTACTGTTCCTGACTTCTACGGTCTCACGCTCCCGCAGCAGAACCTCAATGCTAATGAGCATGTAGGTATCGACCTCCAGATCTCTCATCAGAACAACATAGGTGACTTCTGGTACAGAATTGCGGCAACTGGTACATTCTCACGTAACCGCACTACTTATCAGGAGACAGACAAGACTGCGATCTATACTTCATCACAGAACTACTGGTCAAGCCACTCAACAGGCCGTTGGAGCAACGCCCGCGGTGGACAGACTTACTACTGGGAGGACGGTTCACAGTTCCAGAACTGGGATGAGATCACTTCATACCCAATTTACCATGGCGCTACCGAGAACATGCTTCCAGGTATGTACAAGATCAAGGACCGCGACGGTAACGGTCTCATCAACGGAACTGACCGCTACTATGTATGGGGTGAAGGAAATGCTCCTCTCCAGTTCGGTCTCATCTTCTCAGGCCGCTACAAGGGCTTCGACCTCAACCTTAACTTCGCAGGTTCAACCCTCGTACACAAGTCAGCATCACTCTCTGGTGCTTACGGATGGGGCTTCTTCCCAACATTCTACGAGCACAACATGGATCACTACACCCTTGCAGAGGGCTTCACCGATCCGATGAACCCTAACTCAGAGTGGACAGCAGGTTATTTCCCTGCAATCGCTAAGGCTACTTCAGGTGGTGACAATTCTTCAAACGTTACATACCGTGTGGCTCAGCCTTACAACTATGTGAATGCAACATTCTTCCGTCTTAAGAGTGCCGAGCTCGGTTGGACTCTCCCAGCTAAGTGGACAAACGCTATTAAGATCAAGTCTCTCAGAATCTACTTGAGCGGTACAAACCTCTTCACAATCTGTAACGACCTCCTCAAGCCTTACGACCCTGAGCGTAATGACTCTGGTTACATGAATGCCGGTGGTTACCCACTCATGAAGACATTCAGCTGCGGTCTCAACTTGAACTTCTAAAACGTGACATCAATGAAAAAGATTTTAACATTCATAACCTTAATTGCGCTTTCATTCAGCTTTGTTGCTTGTGATGCAGTCTTCGATAACCTCGAAGGCGACAAGTCAAAGTTGTCAGGCGATTATCTTGCAAGTTCAGAGGCAGGTCTTTCTCGTATGATGGCCGCTCTCTATGCATCTATTCCGATGGCAAACTTCGAATCAGACAAGAGTTCAGACAATGCTGTCGATATCGTAGGTCAGAACCTTTCCAACAACACACCTTCATTCTGGAACTATCAGACTATGCGTGACGTGAACAACCTTATCGTTATTCTTGACAAGGCATTGGAGGATGGTACCATCAGTGAAGATCTCCACAAGACTTATGTTGCTGAGGCAAGATTCGTAAGAGCATATTACTATTTCGCTTCTGTAAGAACTTACGGTGGTGTTCCAATCATCACTGAGCCTCTTGATGACAAGTATGACGGTGGTGACAATGCAGGTCTCTATATTCCAAGAAGCACCGAGAAGGAAACATGGGACTTCGTTCTCAGCGAGTTCCAGGCTGCGGCAGATGCTCTTCCAGAGGTAAGAACAGATGGTTCTTACAGAGCGAACAAGTGGGCTGCCCTCGGTCTCAAGTCACGTGCTGCCCTCTATGCAGCTTCTGTTTCAAAGTATTGGAAGAATGCTGAGATCGCAAGTTCATATGAGCCTGTACAGAAGAAGCTCACATACATGGAGGAGTCATACGCTGCTGAGTACTACAGACAGTGTATCGAGGCTTCTGAGGCTATCATCAACAGCGGTAAGTTCTCTCTCTACAATGCAGAGCCGTCTTCACTTGCTGATGCTATCACAGGTCTTTCAGATCTTTTCCTTACAAGACATGACGAGGAGTTCATCTTCGGTAAGTCATACAACAACGGTACTCCAGATGCATCTAACGGTTTCGACTGGAACAACTCACCATATCAGACCCGTTTCGATGAGGCAGTAGGTGTATGGGCATGGGGACAGTACAATGTAAGTGCTGAGCTTGCTGACCTTTATGACAACTATGACGCTAACTACAATGCAGTTGACGGTACAGTCGTAACACGTAATGACGGTGTTGAGAATCTGTGGTTCGAGAAGGTATATGCTGATGCAGCAAATGCAGCAAAGGCAGACTACAAGACTTACAAGACTCTCGCTGAGCCGTTCGCTAACAAGGATGCACGTTTCCAGGCATGGGTGATCTATCCAGGTATCAACTTCCGTGGCACTGACATTGTCATCCAGGGTGGTGTTTGGGATGAGGCAGGCGGACTCCAGATCTGCGACGCTGAAAAGACATTCGTAAATGCTGGCAGCAAGAAAGTATACATGTATGGCGCTCAGTCAGCTGAGAACTACTCAGGATTCTATCAGATGGGTCAGGGTAACAACGCCAGCTGGTACACTACAGGATTCGGTATCCGCAAGTATCTCGATCCAGCAGGTGCTAAGCAGTATTCTACCAACCCTTGGTACGACCTCCGCTACACTGAGATCCTCCTCAACTACATCGAGGCTCAGGTAGAGCTTAATGGAACTAACGCTGGCAAGTCTAAGGAGTATCTCAACGCTATCCGTAGAAGAGCATTCTTCAAGGATCAGGTTGATGCTTCAATCGAGAATGTAATGAAGGAGCGTCGTCTCGAGCTCGCATTCGAGGGCGACCGTTCACAGACTCTCCATCGTCGCCGTGAGTACTATCGTGTAAACCACACCAATCCAGCGGTCAAGGAGATGAGAAGACGTGCTTTCGTTCCTGTAGCTGACGTAAGAAGCGGCAAGGTAGAGTATGTATTCGTTCGTGCCAACATGTTCTCAGACGACGTGGACAATCGCCCAAGACCTTACGAGCTCCTGCCAAATAATTACTACGGCCCTATCAGCAATGCTGATGTCAACAGATTGGTGAAGAACCCTAGTCAGCTTTAATCTTTAAAAACGATTTATGATTATGAAAAATATCAGATACATATTGATGACAGTTTTGGCTGCGTTCTGTATGACATCTTGCGAGTGGTTCGAGCTCGACAACACCGAGCAGCACAATGCGACTGTCAGCGGAAAGATCCTTGATGCAGCTACAGGTGAGACTGTGCAGACTGAGATCAACAACGGTGGAAGCATCAGATTCGTTGAACTCGGCTGGACAGACAAGGACGGAAATCCTGTTGAGTCTTTCCAGTCATGGGCAGTTAAGAACAACGGTACATACAGAAACAACCTCGTATGGGCTGCAGACTACCGTATGGAGACTATCGAGGCTAACTACTATCCTCACACACAGGAGTTCAAGCTTGAGAAGGGTGATAACGTTGTTGATTTCACTGTGACTCCTTACTTGAGATTCCTCAACCACAGCATCAAGTATGATGCAGCTACAAAGAAGATCGTAGCTACAGCTACTGTTCAGGTGACTGATCCAAGCAAGACTAACAAGCTTAACGAGATCCGTCTCTGCTGCTATACAGACTGCTTCGTAGGCATCGCTTACAATGGTTGCAAGGATGATGCAGGTTCTGTAAAGAAGAACGTGACTATGGACGAGAACGGCAAGGCAACCGTTACTCTCGAGATTGACACTCAGGCTTCTTCAAATACAACTGAGTTCAAGTATGAGCGTACTCACTACGTAAGACTTGCTGGTCTTGCTACAGGTGGTGGCGTAAATACCAGCTCACGCTACAACTTCACACCTACATACAGCCTCCGCCTCGATGGCTCAGAGCCTGTATTGTATGACAGGTGGTAAGACAGATAAAGCTTAAAACGGATGGTGGGTGGTCAATCTCTTGACCACCCATCTTTTTTAAATGTCATTTTATGAAAAGAACTTTTAAGTATATCTTGTTGGCCGCTGCTGCTGTTCTGGCCTTCGTTTCATGCGAGGAATCTGAGCCTGAATACATTGATTCTGAGCCTATTGTTCTTGATCTGGTGACTGAGACCACAGTTACAATGATGACGGAAACAGACTTCATACTTAACACCATATTCTCAGGCGAAGGGTATACGGTGAACATGTCCATCTGCAACAAAGGTCTCGGACTGGCAACCGGAGTGTACACATTGAAGAAAGAACTTACTGCCATCGGAGACTGTATCGTCTCAATTAATGATGGTAGAAATGATCTTGAATTCACCTCCGGCTCAGTTGTCATACGTGATGCGGAGGACGGTTATTCTGTAGAGTTCAAGCTTGCAGGAAAAACAAGTTACGCATTTAAGTACGAAGGTACTCTGACATATTCATACGACGTCACTCCTTCTGTAAACACTTTCTTCGTGATGGAAGGCGACGTCACCACGATGAATGACCAGTGGCAGACGGTCATCGTAGGAGGTGTAACCAAGTATTCTGTTTTTCTCGTCAATCCGGAAGGAAAGGACATCGCACGTATTGAACTTATTGCAGAACCAGGGCTGACTCTTCCTGAACTGGCAGGCACCTATACCATCGGTTCAAGCGTGGCAGCAGGAACGGCTGTGGTAGGCGCATTGTCATGGTGGGGACCAGCCACAGGCAGCTACTATGTTGATGAGGCAAATACAACTCAATATGTCTCTGGCGGAAAGATCACATTCTCAACCATAAAGGGAAGTGACGGCTTGGATTATTACTCCATCACAGGTTCCGGACTCTCACTCGTATCCGAGAGCAATGTCAAAGGTAAAGGTGATCTTGCTCATCTTTTCGTGAAGGAAAAACCTCTCCTCGGAAAGGTGGAGCGCAATCATGTCATCGACAGCAAATACAAGAATCGTGAGATGAAGTATTCGATCTATCTTCCTGAAAGTTATGACGGCGTGAAGGAGTTCCCTGTCCTCTGGCTCATCCATGGCTACGGCGACGATCAGAATTCATGGCTCGACAAAGGATATCTTCATAGATTTGCTCATCAGTATGCATCTGAGGGTGGTCGCGAGATGATCATCGTCACTCCAGACGGACTGACCGACTTCTATATGGGCGCTTATGAGAACTACTTCTTCAAGGAGCTCATGCCTGAGGTCGAGAGCAAGTTCAAGGTGAAGAAGGGACGAGAATATCGCACAGTTGCAGGTCTTTCAATGGGTGGTCACGGATCTCTCTACTATGGTCTGAAGTACAACGACATGTTCTGCTACGCCTATGCAATGAGTCCTGCATGCATGTTCAACGTCCAGCAGGTCATTGCCGGCAAGGATAAGTCTTCTCTTCCAGGCATCACCATCGAGACAGGTATCCAGGACCAGACAACCAATCTTCAGAGCGTGGAGAATATCCACAATACTCTTCTCAACGAAGGTGTATGGCACGACTACATCACCCGCGACGGAGGTCACGATTGGACATTCTGGCAGGAAGCCCTTCCGAAGGTACTCAAGAAATCAGGAGAAGTCTTCGGGGAATAAAGATTATTAGGTACAGAAAAAGAGGTTATGCAGTTTTCAATTGCATAACCTCTTTTAGTTATTATGTAATTTCAGATTACTTAAGATTGAGGACGTTGTGAGCCTTCTTTACTGAACCCTTTACGTCTGCTGCAAGAGTAGCCTTGATGTCGCGTGAAGATGCACCTACGTGGAAGTTGTAAGTACCTTCGTCAACCACCCATGCGCTCTGCGCCTCGTCGAATGAAGCGAGATCCTCGTTCTTCACTACGAGAGTAACCACCTGAGACTCTCCTGGCTGAAGCTCTGCAGTCTTAGCGAATGCCTTAAGCTCCTGAGCTGGCTTGTCAAGTGTACCCTTAGGTGCAGAAACGTAGAGCTGAACTACTTCCTTACCAGCGTAAGCACCTGTGTTCTTAACCTCTACTGTTACAGTAGTCTCGTTCTTACCAGCAGCGATTACAGGGTTGCTGTACTCGAATGTTGTGTAAGAAAGACCATAACCGAATGGGTAAGAAACCTCAAGACCCTTAGTGTCGAACCAACGGTAACCAACATAGATACCCTCATCGTATACAGTGTAGTCAACGTTCTTTCTGTCGAATGAAGTCTTCACGTTGTTGATGATGTTAGTGTTAGCAACCTCGTCGATTGGGAAGTTAGCTGATGAAGCGTGATCCTCGAAGTTTACAGGGAATGTCATAGTAAGCTTACCTGAAGGAGTTGCGTTACCCTTAAGAACGTCAGCAACGCTGTTACCACCTTCCTGACCTGCCTGCCATGCGCAAAGGATTGCATCTGGCATAGCCTTCCAAGAAGCAGTCTCGATAGCACCACCGATATTAAGAACTACAGCTACCTTCTTGCCTGCAGCGTGGAATGCGTCGCAAACGAGCTTGATGAGCTTGTTCTCTTCATCAGAAAGAACGAAGTCAGCAGCGAATCTGTCAAGGAACTCACCTGAAGTACGTCCAATAGTGATGAGAGCAACGTCGTTCTTTGCAACCATGTCCTTAAGCTGCTTTGCAGTAGGAAGGAGCTCCACTGGAAGCGGCTTAGGTGAGAATGCTGCGAACATATCGTTAGGGTCAATAGAAGCATCGATTCTTGCCTGCTCCTTAGCGATGTGCTTGTCATAAGAAGCCTTGAGTGACTCGTCAACAGTATAACCTACATTCTTGAGACCGTCGAGGAGAGATACGGTGTAAGCGCGGTTTACGTTACCGGAACCTGTACCACCTGCGATGAAATTATAAGAAGTGTTACCGAAGAGAGCAACGTTCTTCACATCAGCAGCGAAAGGAAGAGTAGCATCGTTCTTGAGGAGAACCATACCCTCTGTTGCAGACTGGCGTGTTACGTCAGCATGTGCAGCAAGGTCAGGGTTGTTGCTGTACTCATATCCCTTGAACTTAGGAGACTGGAGGATGAGCTCGAGGATTCTCTTGATGTTGCGGTCGATGATGTCCATATCGATCTCACCGCTTTCCATAAGCTCTACGAGATCAGTGAACTGGGTAGGACGACCTGGCTGGAGCATGTCGTTACCTGCGATCATCTGAGCCTTTGTGTTTGTACCGCCGTACCAGTCAGTCATAACCATACCCTTGAAGCCCCACTCGTCACGGAGGATAGTTGTGAGGAGCTCAGGATTCTCAGAAGTGTATACACCGTTGAGGTAGTTGTAAGATGACATCACAGTCCAAGGAGCTGCATCCTTAACAGCGATCTCGAAGCCCTTGAGGTAGATCTCGCGGATAGCGCGTGGAGTAACCTGAGCGTCGTTAGACATACGGTTGGTCTCCTGGTTGTTTACTGCGAAATGCTTGATGGAAGTACCTACACCGTTGCTCTGAACACCGTTGATGTAAGCAGCAGCGATCTTACCGCTGACAACAGGATCCTCTGAGTAGTACTCGAAGTTACGGCCGCAAAGAGGGTTTCTGTGGATGTTGAGAGCTGGAGCAAGAAGTACGTCAGCACCATACTCGAGAACCTCGTTACCGATAGACTTACCTACAGACTCGACGAGTTCCTGGTTCCATGTAGAAGCGAGGAGAGTTCCGATCGGGAAGTGAGTACAGTAATAAGTCTGGTCGTCACCCTCGCGTGTAGGGTTGATACGGAGACCTGCAGGACCGTCAGCGAGAACGATGGCAGGGATGCCGAGACGCTCGATAGGATAAGTTGTACCGGCAGCACCTGGAACGATGTTCTGAGTCATACCGATTACAGGGTTGTCACCGCCTTCGCCAGCCATACCTGTACCGATAAGGAGGTGTGCCTTCTCCTCGATTGTCATGGCGTCGATCACCTTGTCGAGTGATGCCTTGCCGAGCTGAGGAGTCTTAGGGCCACAAGCTACGATTGCAGCTGCAGCAGAAAGAATCATGATTGCTTTTTTCATTAGTCATTAGGTATTATAATCCCAAGATTCCTTACGGAACCTTGGGAAAAGATTATCTTTACTTGAAGAGGAGCGGAACGAACTCAGTGAAGTAGATTCTCCAGTTTCTCCAGATGTGGCCGCCGTCGTTCTCATAGTAAGTGTGAGCGTAACCACCATCCTGAAGCTTCTTCACGAACTCTCTGTTAGCCTGGATGAGGAAGTCAGAGTTACCGCAGCCGATCCAGAGAAGGGCAGGCTTCTTGCTGAAGTAAGTTGCGATCTTTGCATCCATATCCTGGTACATTGGAGAGATTGAAGGATCGCTTACGCCGATAGCAGCTGAGAACATACCTGAATAGTTGAACATGTCAGGATAGTTGAGGCTGATGTTGAGAGTGTGGAAACCACCCATTGAGAGACCGCAGATAGCACGGCTCTGCTTCTTTGCGATAGTGCGGTAGTTGCTGTCGATGAACTTAACGATCTCAGGGAAAGAAGTCTCGAATGTTCCTTCCATAGTCTTAGGAAGATCCATTGATGGACGAGTGTAACCTGTAGAGTTCTCGCCTGGAGCAGCCTCCTGAGAGATGTTGCCGTTTGTGAAGACAACGATCATAGGCTGAGCCTTGCCCTGTGCGATGAGGTTGTCAAGGATCTGAGCTGTACGGCCCTGTGCAAGCCATGCATCCTCGTCACCACCGATACCGTGGAGAACGTAGAGTACAGGATACTTAGCCTTTTTGTTCTGCTCGTAACCGGCTGGGGTATAAACGCTGAGTCGACGGTCGAAACCGGCTACAGGGCTGTCATACCATACCTTTGAAACTGTTCCGTGAGGCACGTCCTGGATAGTGTAGAGGTCTGCGCGTCCGCCAGGCATGATGAATGCGCTGGTGAGTGAAGACACGTCGCGGTTTACCCACATGTTGTTATCATCGATAACTGTCTTTCCGTCAACGCTGAATGTGTAAGTGTACATTTCAGGAGCAACCTTGAAGTCAGTTGTGTACTCCCATACACCGTTCTTGCCTTCCTTGAGCTCAGCTACGCCTGGTCCCTCGAACTCACCGAAAGGAGTCTGCATCTTCTGTACAGGGAGGAAGTCACCAGAAAGAGTAACCTTCACTGCCTTAGGAGCCTGATAACGGAATGTCACTGTACCATCCTCGTTTACAACTGGGGACTCAACTGATGCACCGCCCCAAAGTGCCTGCTGTGCAGATGCGCTGAGACCTACGAGGAGCGCAGCCGCTGCGATAAAAAACTTCTTCATTGTTATTGGTTTAAGTGTGATTATTAATATTTATCAGTATCTCGGATAAATCGCGTAAAGATAGTTAAAATCGAGGTATATTGCAATAATACTCTTCCATTGTATAACAAGGATGAGCGGCAGAAATGCCGCTCATCCAAAATTATATGAGAGTTGATTTTACTGAAGTTTACCTACAAACTTAGCATTTGCAACTCCACACTCGAGCACGATTGTGTATACTCCTGATCCATCAACAGAAACAGTTATTTCACCATCAGTTACAAACTCTGTAGTTGATGAACCTCCTGCAAATACTGTCCACTGAGTACCACCAGCTGCGCTACCTGGCTTGAACTCACCAGGTCCAGGATTTTCGCCCTTTGCAGGCACATAAGTACCAGGTGCAACAGAACCATCAGCACTGTAGAGTTCGAGCTTAAGATAATTTCCTTCACCTGAATAAGTGTTGCCCCAAGCTCCAGGAGTGCCGACAACACCGTCAGAGATAAGGTCGATACCAAGCATAGTCAAACCGAACATACCATAGTTAATAGACCAACCAACCTTGTTGAGTTCAGCATAAACTACCTCTTCTGCTTCGAAGAAAAGCTTGCCGCTCCAAACAAAATTATAAGCAGAACCATCCTCGAGGAAAAGCATTGTATCGAATGTGTAGACATCCTCAGGAGTGTATTCCTTCGCATCACCACTCTTGGTAACGATAACCGAACCATCCTTTACAGCCTTGCCGTTTACGGTAGTCTTACCGAAGATGAAGCTGCCGTTCTTGGCTGCAGCCTCGTCAGCACCCATATAGGTGTTGACACCAAGGAAATATGTAGATCCGACAAGAGCAAGATTCGCTTTGTCAGAGCCAGCTGAAAGCTCTAAGTTGAAAACACGAAGGTTCTCTACCTTGTCTACTGAGCTGGTAATATTTGTTGCTTCTACCTTTACCGGAGCACTGAACATACCCTCAAGCGGAGCGATTGTAGTCTTCTGGCATGAAGCCATTCCGAATACAACACCGGCAGCAAGCATAATGTTTATAATGTTCTTTTTCATTTTTGTCATTGTTTAAAGGCTTAGAAGCCAGGGTTCTGAACAATTTCTGAGTTAAGACGCATTTCAGTTGCAGGGTAAGGAAGTCTTTCGTGCTTACCTGCCTTGAAACCGTGTGTAGGGTGGTTACATGGAGTGTACTCAACCTTTCCGTTTGCATAAAGAGTAGGATAGTGTGTACCGTTGTCCTTCATCTTCTTTTCAGCATCACCCCAACGAACGAGGTCCTGGAAGCGCTGACCCTCGCCAACGAGCTCAAGACGCTTCTCAGTCTTGATGTTCTCAAGTGTAACAGATGCAAGAGGAGCAAGCTTGGCACGAGCACGTACGAGATTTACATACTCGGTAGCTTTGCCGGCATTGCCTGCTGCGAGGTGTGCCTCAGCTGCGCAAAGAAGAACCTCAGCATATCTCATCCACATTGTGTTCGACTCAGATACCCAGTCTGACACTGCGTTTCCTGAACCACGGTCTTCTTTAGTGATTCTTTGCTTCCAGCAGAAATATCCGTCGCTCTGAACAGAACCACCGGCCTTGACTGTAACTCCCATGCCCTTGATCTGCTCATAAGTCTTGATAGTCTGATTGAGACGGTATCCGTCTGCGCCCTCTGTTCTCACAAACTCATCATAGAGGTCTTGAGTAGGAACACGGAATCCCCATCCTGTAGCCGAGATAGGACAATCATTCGGCCAATCAAGCTTATCCATACGCCAATTGGTCATGAGTGCATACATTGACATGTTCTGCATAGAGTTGTTGTCATCGTGGATACGGTTGCTCTCAAAGATGCTCTCAGTGTTGAACTTGTTCTTTACGCGAAGGATTTCACCATAATCTTCAGCTGTGAAGAGTGCATACTTACCGCTGTTGATAACAGCGTCAAATGCATCGGCAGCTTCTTTGTTCTTACCCTGCCAGAGGTATGCCTTACCGAGGAGAGCCTGAGCGAACTGCTTGGTCACGCGCCAAGTAGTATTGTCGTTGAGGCTGCTCTTCTCAGGAAGTGCACCAGAAGCGATTGCCTCTGTAAGATCCTTCTCAACAAGTGCCCAAAGTTCCTCGGTCGTACCGTTAGGACGTGAGTACTCAGATGGAAGAAGTTCATGGTCTACGAGTGGCGGGTTACCCCACATGGTGATAAGGTCGAAGTATGCGAAAGCACGGAAAACCTTAGCCTCAGCACGAGCCATCTTTGCTGTCTGGCTGAATTCCTCATCGATATGACCGAGAATTACATTAGCCTTGTAGATAAGTGTGTAATAAGTCTTGAACATAGCCTCAACATAGTCCTCCTCCGCATCGAAAGTGAACTCGTTAAGCATCTGAAGGTTAGCGTTGTCACCTCTCTGTGCTCCACCTGCATAGAAGTCGTCAGTGAGCATAGCCTTGCAAAGAAGTACATTGTACTCCCAACCTCTGACTTCAAGATACATTGCAGCAGATGCAGTAAGGATCTCTTCGTCAGTACTGTAATATGTCTCATAGTTGAGCACACCCTTCTGCGGGATGTCAAGGAGAGACTGGTTGCATGATGTCAGTGCAAGGACACCAGCAAATACTGCCAAAATTATATTTTTGATTTTCATGTCTCAGTCAATTAGAAAGTTAAGTTAACACCGAATACGACTTTCTTTGAAGTTGGGTAGCTACCCTTGTCAACTCCAAGTGAGTTTCCTGTACCGGTAACCTCAGGGTCAAAGCCGATATAGTCAGAGAATGTGAAGAAGTCATCAAGTGAACCGTAGATACGGAGGTTCTCAACCTTGATCTTGTTCATCCACTTCTTAGGGAATGTATAACCGAGCTGGATCTGCTTGATCTTCAAATAGTTTCCATTGAATACAACTCCGTCAGAAGTAAGGTACTGCTGCCAGTTCGATGCGTTTGCACCTGGTGTTCTTGCATCAGTGTTATCCTTTGTCCAACGGTCCTCATAGAAGTAATAGAGCTTGTTTGAAGCGTAGTCGACAACGTTGAGACAGTTGTAGATCTTGCTTCCTGCAGCACCTGTAAGGAATACTACTGCGTCAATACCCTTCCAACCTGCTGAGAGAGTGAGACCATAGTTAAGCTTAGGAATACCAGAACCAAGGTCAGTCTTGTCGGCCTGAGTGATAGTGCCGTCACCGTCGAGATCCTCAAACATTGCATTACCGTTAGCAGGATCTACACCTGTGAACTTGTATCCGTAGAAATGCCATGCAGGCATACCCTTTTCGAAACGGGTGATTGTACCGTAGTTACGTACGCCTGTACCATCGATACCGTCGCTGAGTGACTCATGGATGTAAGTAACCTCATTCTTGAGTGTAGAAAGGTTACCGCTGATCGAGTAGTTGAAGTCACCGATCTGATCCTTCCATCTGAGCTCGAACTCAAGACCTGAGTTCACAACGTTACCTGCGTTCACTGGAGATGCGGTTACACCTACTACAGTTGAAGGAGTAATACCAGTTACGATAAGGTCCTTTGTCTTCTTCTGGAACCAGTCAGCTGTGAAAGAGAGTTTGTCGCGGAAGAAACGCATGTCAACACCGAAGTTGAGCTGCTCAGAAGTCTCCCACTTGAGCTCCTGGTTACCTGTTGATGAAGGTGCATATCCAAGGATATAGTCAATACCATGACCTGCTGTAGGATAGTTACCTGTTGAAGAGATCACGTTTGCATAGCGGTAACCGCCGAGACCTGCTGTAGAACCGTTCTGTCCCCATGAAGCACGGAACTTGAAGAAGTTCATCACGTTCTTTGCACCTGCGAAGAATGGCTCCTCAGAGATTGTCCAACCTGCAGAAGCTGCTGGGAAGTAACCCCATCTCTTAGGCTGAGGAAGGATTGAAAGGTCGGCTGCGTCAGCACGGAATGAAACCTGGAGGAAATACTTGTTGGCATAGTCGTAAGAGAGACGTCCGAAGTATGAAAGGTTTCTTGATATGCTTTCCTGTCCACCTGATACGCTATCGTTTGCACCAGCTGTTGCATATGCGAAGTAGTAGAAGAGAGGATTGTCCTGAACGACACCGAGGTCACCGTCAGAACCGCTCTTTGAACCGCTTACTGAGTAGCTTCTGTTGTTTGAGTATGACATACCGACCATACCGCCAACATTGTGCTTATTGAAGCTCTTGTTGTAGTTCACGAAGTTCTCCCACTGGTAGTAGAGAGTGTTGCTTGCGCTTGCATCAAGGCTGATGTAGTTCTGATATGCATTTGTGTTGATGTAATAGTCGTGGCCATATCCGTATGAATCACGAGCTGAGAGACGATAACCGAGGCGTGAAGTAGCTGTGAGGCCCTTTATAGGCTTGAAGTTGATAGCTGTCGAACCGTCGATGTTGAAACCGCCTGATGTGCTGTATGCGCGGTCTCTATAAATGCGTGGGTTCACGTTCTCAGAAGTGTTGAATGCTGATGCACCATAGTAGTTTCCGTTCTCGTCCTGAAGGAGTGACTTACCCTGAGCAAGAATGCTACTCATATGAGCTGGAAGATTCTCTGCAGTGTAAGTGGTTGGAGTAAGAGGGTCGAGCTGGAGAGCTGACATGATCGCTGAACCATAGTCGCTACCCTCAGACACTCTGCGTGAAGTCATGTGCATGATCTGGTTGTTGGTAGAGATGTCGAGCCACTTCTTGATGTTCCAAGTAGCATTGACCATACCTGTGATACGCTTGTAAACGTCGGCATCTCCTACGAACATACCGTTGTTGTCAAGGTAAGTTCCTGATACATAGATAGAACCCCTGTCATTTCCTGATGAGAAAGTGAGGGTATGTCTCTGCATCATTGAAGGCTCATATGAATAGTCGATCCAGTCTGTGTTGGTGTTGAAGTCCCAGTTACGATAGAATTTCTCCATATTGAAACGACCGTCCTCAAGGTACCACTGCATGTACTGCTCTGAGTTCATCATCTGAGGAACCTTGCTGATGCTCTGGCTTGTAAGCTGGTATGAGTAGTTGATCTTACCGTCGCCTCTACCTCTCTTGGTGGTGATGAGAACGACACCGTTACCTGCACGAGCACCGTAGATAGCTGCTGAAGCACCGTCCTTAAGAACCTCCATTGACTCGATATCGTTAGGGTCGATACCACCGATAGAGTTGGTGATACGTCCGTCAACTACGTAAAGAGGGTCGCTTGAACCGTTAGAAGAAATACCACGGATACGTACTGTAGGGTTTGAACCTGGCTGAGCTGATGAGCTGAAGATCTGAACACCGGCAGTCTTACCCTGAAGAGCAGACTCTGGGCTGATGATTGTTCTGTTCTCCATGTCCTCAGACTTCACCTGTGACACAGCACCTGTGAGGGAGCTCTTCTTCTGAACACCGTAACCGACAACGACTGTCTCTTCGAGCATTTCGGTGTCTGGTGCCATCTGGAGGTTGATCACTCCATTGACAGCGTTCTTTTCAACTGTAACATAGCCGATGTATGAGTACTCGAGTACTGCACCTGGCTTGGCATGGATCTCATACTTACCGTCGATGTCTGTCATGACACCGTTCTGAGTTCCTTTCTCGATGACGCTGACTGCGATCATTGGCTCGCCAGTTTCATCGGTGATTGTACCGGTAACTGTCACATTCTGAGCGAATGCTGTCAGCGAACCGGCAATAACGAAAAGTACGGCTACTGCCAGTCTTTTCATTACTGAGAATGATGAATTGGTTCTCATGTGTAATTTGATTAGTGTTAATAATAGGTTGTTTGTATGATTTGTTCTTTATCAGAATCTGATTGGCGGAAACTGCCTGTAGAACTCGACGAGCTCACGGTCGTGACCATACTTCATCTCGCAGGTGTTGTCGAAGATCATGGTCGCTCCGTTCTCGTCAGAGTAAGGCTGCCATTCAGGGAGTCTGTCAGTGTTAGGGTTGCCGGTGCGTGCGAAGCTGATCCATGCGCCGCTCATCTTTTCAGCAAGCTCGATCGCCTCTGCACCGCCTCCTGTCATTGAAGAATGGAGGTCTGCATTGTTGAATACGAACGGGATCTCCATGCAGTGTGTGCTGCGGAAGATGCCGTCCATGACTGGAGAAGTCCAGGTGAAGAGATACATATACACAGGAGCATTTCCACGGTTTACACGCTCGGAAGCCTGTTCCACTACGAACGGACGGAAAGTATAGTCTGTCTCCATGAGGTCGAGGACGTTTCCGTCAGGATATGCTCTCTTGAAGATTTCCACATATTCCTCTGTTCTGTCACCGTATCTTGTATTTCTGAGATGTTCGATAGCCTGAGCTTCGTCAAATGCTCTGAGTGCAGGGAAATACTGGCTGCTCATAAACTCGTGCTGAGTGCTTCCCACCATTACAGGAATATCCTTTGAAATGCTGATGGCTTCCGGAGTATTGAGCTGCGTAGGAAGGAATTTACCGTCAACTACAGGAGTCCATCCGAAGAGGAAAGGCTCAAAGCCAGCTGTTGTTGCCTCCTTGCGAACTTCTGCGACAGCCTTTTCTCCGGCTGCAAGAAGCTGCTCATAAGGAACAGTCTTTATGGTGTCGATAGTCTTTGCCGAGAGGCCGAGTTCCTTAACTGTGCGTTCGCCGATCTTGCGAGCCCACTCGCTTGTCATGTTTGTGAGGATGGAACCGCTCTGTACGATGGCCTTATGGAAGAGCCCCTGAGCAGAAGGTGCGGCAAGAAGAGTGCTCACCTTTCCGCCACCGCCTGACTGGCCGAAGATAGTTACGTTTGATGCATCACCGCCGAATGCAGAGATATTGTCCCTTACCCACTCGAGGGCAGCGATGATGTCGAGCATACCGAGATTGCCGGTATTGGCATATTTTTCTCCGAATGAAGAAAGATCGAGATAACCGAGAACATTAAGTCTGTGGTTCAAGGATACCACAACGACGTCTCCGCTCTTTGCAAGGCTGAGACCGTCATATGAAGGGAGTTCCTGACCAGAGCCGGCAGTATATCCGCCACCGTGAAGCCATACCATTACGGGACGCTTCTTTCCGTCATTCACCCCTGGGGTCCAGATGTTCACTCTGAGGCAGTCCTCGTCAGGGAATCCGTCGTTCCAGTCGAACACAAAAGCCTGTTCGTCACTGTACCAACCTGTACGTTTGCCCTGAGGTGCTGTTGGACCATATGCTCTGCTGCTGCGGATTCCTTCCCATGAGTCTGCCTTCTGAGGAGCCGAAAATCTTTCAGCCTTAGCATAAGGGATACCTTTATATATATGGATGCCGTTCTCTACGTAACCTGCGACTTTACCTGTCGCCGTAGCCACGACTCCTGTTTCAGTCGAGGAGTCCTTTACAGAAGAATATTCCTGCCCCCCCCTAGTGGATTCAGAGCAACCTAAAATAACTGTCACGAATGCGGCAGCAACGAAAAAATTGAATAGTGTCCTCATTATGTGCTTCTGTTTATCAGTTAGCATTAGCAAATTTACATATAAAAATGGTTTTTCAATTAGTTTTTTGTCAAAATTGGAGAAAAAAGTGATAAATCATAATGATTTAATACAGGATTATTCAGCGAAAACTTCTCCTGATTTCTTGAGTACCTTCGGAAGGGCTTCCTGCCAGAATGTCCAGTCGTGACCTCCGTCGCGGGTGATGTAGTCGTGCCATACACCCTCGTTGAGAAGAGTATTGTGGATATTCTCCACGCTCTGAAGATTGGTAATCTGGTCCTGGATACCGGTCTCTATGGTGATGCCAGGAAGATCGGCCTTGTCCTTGCCGGAAATGATCTGCTTGACATCGAACATGCATGCAGGACTCATTGCATAAGCATAACAGAACATGTCATTGTACTTCAGACCATAATAAAGAGATCCGTGACCACCCATTGAAAGACCTGCAACTGTGCGATATTCTCGTCCCTTTTTCACCTTGAACTTGCTCTCGACTTCAGGCATGAGCTCCTTGAAGAAGTAGTTCTCATAAGCGCCCATATAGAACTCAGTCAGTCCGTCTGGAGTGACGATGATCATTTCGCGACCATCTTCAGATGCATACTGATGGACAAATCTATGAAGATAACCCTTGTCGAGCCATGAGTTCTGGTCGTCGCCGTAGCCATGGATTAGCCAGAGCACAGGGAACTCCTTCACACCGTCATATCCTTCAGGAAGATAGATCGAATACTTCATCTCACGATTCTTGTATTTGCTGTCGATGACATGATTGCGCTCCACCTTTCCAAGAAGTGGTTTCTCCTTTACAAATCTATGGTCGATGTCGCCACTTCCCTTGGTTCCGTTATTTGAAATCAGCGTAAGATTCTTACCTGTAAGCGAATAATAATCCACACCGTCAGCTCCGGTTATAGAAGATATAGTTATTGTACCTCCTGAAATATACTGGACTGTGCCGTTGCCATCTGTATACCAGCTTCCTGAACCTCCCCACCATGAATAGGAACCAGCTGTCAATGTACCCTCCGAGAAGCTTGAACGTGCCGTGTAAGTGCCAGTAAGTTCCGGAACAGTAAGACCTGGTTTTCCTACAAGCTCAAGACAAGCGATGTCTTTACCTTTATTGTTTACAATGTAGATAGTGTATTTGGTTACGCCTGGGACAATAACAGTCTGCCAATTCTCGTTCATAGTAGTCACATCTCCTTCCATCATAAAGAATGTATTTGAAGAAGGAGTCACCTCGAAGGAGTATACTATAGGACCATCATATTTGAAAGTATAGCTGGATTTACCTGCAAGTTTAAACTCAAGTGAATATCCGCTAGCCCCATCTCGAACAATAACGGATCCGGATGTAACTTTCTCCCCATTTACAGAGACCACACAATCACCGACTGATTCGGTTTCTGACTTAAGTGTATAAATACCGGTCGCCAGAGTAAGTCCCTTATTGCATATCGACAGTTCTACATTGTAACCCTCTGCTGTAAAAGTCGAAGTAAGGACAAAGTCTGTGGCTGAAAGCATTGTTGCCGAGGATGAAGTCAGCTGATCCAGTACGACAGGCTCTGACTCAACATATACCGGTTCCGGTTCTTCACATGAACTGAATATGAAGAGAGCGGCTATAAAATATACTAAGTATCGTTTCATTGTTGGTGTTAAAAAATTAAAATTGGGTTAGTATTTAGGATGTTTTGTTTTAAACTTTTTCCCTGCTTTTATGTCTTATTATCTGCCTAAATCAATGTCAGGATGGGTAGTAATCCTTCCCCCCTCTTGGCAAAGTGTTGATAATAAAGTGTTTAGGCTATGGGAACCAAAAAGAGGACCTAATTCCGTGGAATTGGTCCTCTTTGCGGCTTCATATCTGACCTGATCAGAAAGAAATGTAGTCTTTTATGTTGATGTCGAGTTTGTGCATGTAATGGGCTTTGATGGAGTCAGCGACATCGATATATGGTTTCATCGCTTTATAGTCGCTGTGCCCGGTCCATTTCATGACGACGTTTACCGGCACACCTAAGGCAAGAGCATTGCAGATGAATGATTTTCTACCTACGTGTGTACCGATCTTTGTCCATTTTTCATAAGTATGATCGATTCTTTGCCCTCCTCTGTATGAAACATCTGTCAGCAATTCATTGAACCCGGCTGACTTGAACAGACTTTTCAGCTGTATATTGGTTTTTGTGTTGCTTATCACAGGAAGAAGTTTGTTGTCTTTGAATTTACAGTCCTTGTACTTCTCGATGATCTTCCTGGTTACCCAGTTCAACTCAATACGAAGGTGCTCTGAGTCTTTTTGAGATGTAAAATCAATACAATCATTTATGATGTCAGTCTTTTTCAGATTATAGACATCCGAATGTCTCAGACCTGAAAAACAGCAGAAGATGCATACGTCTCTTATCCTCTCCCAAGCCGGATGGTTGTCAGGAATCTTGAAATCGCTCAGTTTCTTGATTTCATCCAGGGTAAGGAAGATTATCCTTTTGGATGAAGCTTTCAGTTTAGGGTTGAATGTGACATAGTCATTTATATCGGTATATCCCTTCCTCACAGCCCATTTAAGGAACCATTTGAGATAACCCACCTGCTTAAGCACAGTGGTGTCTTTCATGGTCCATTCCTTTCCGTTTTTAAGAACTTTCCTTTCTGATCTGAGGCTCGCTACAAACGCAGTCAGCCCCGATTCCTTGAAGTCTTCAAATGTAGGGAATTCCTTATACTTCCGAATATGACGTTTAAGAGTCATGAACTTCTCGACCGTAGCAGTAGTCCATGCTCTTTTCTGAGCAGTTTCAGTGATGAAAAGACGGTAGATGTTCCAGAAGTCGACTTTAGGCTTATGCGGAGCCAATGACTTCAAGGCAACGTTCACTCCGTTCATCTTTTCCTTGAATCTTGTCGTAAGCAGCTCGAGGTCAGGCATCTTGTCCAGAATCTCGAACTCGTTGAAGGTGTCGTACATGGCAGCAAGCATCTTGCTGAGATGGCTGTTGATGACGGATGCTGTCTGCCCGCACTGATTGATCGTGTTTCTCTTGACTCGTTGATGTTCCTTATCCCATTGAACGAGATCTATATTGTATCCGGTATAGAAGTCTTTATAGTTCCAGTTATAGCTTATCCTCATTCTGATGGGCAGATTCTTCTCGAGTCTTTCGCCCTTTGCATTACGTCTTATCTTGAGGGCGAAATAGATGTTCCTCTTGATAATCATATTGCACGCGTCTATAATCCGGATATGAAGAGCCATATCCGGACCATATTTTGGACCAAATTCTGCTGTTTAGTTGAAATCAGCGGCTGATTTCATCTTTGCAGCGATCTGGTCTGTGCACAGATTACCGAGGCTTCCGATGTGGATGTGCTTCAGGTCGGCAGGGGTGAGGGAACCGTTGCTCCTGCCCTCCGCTCCGCTGTAGCTGAACCTTCCTTCGTTCACCTCGATGCCGACGTTTTTGTATGCGTCGCGGAACGGAACCCCTTCGAGAGTACGGCGGTTTACTTCCTCGACGGTGAAGAGATAGTCATAGATAGGGGAGTCAAGAATGTTTTCCTTTACGATGATGTGCTGAAGCATGTAGTCTGCCATGGCGAGACACTTGTGCATGAGCTCGAGGGCAGGGAACAGGATGTCCTTAAGCAGCTGGAACTCGCGGTGATAGCCGTGAGGCATGTTGCTGCAGAGCAGGCTGATCTCGTTTTCTGTCGCCATGATGCGGTTGCAGTTGCCGCGCATGATCTCCCACACGTCAGGATTCTTCTTGTGTGGCATTATGCTTGAGCCGGTAGTAAGGGCGTCAGGGAATTTTATGAATCCGTAGTTCGGACACATATACATGCAGCAGTCGGCTGCAAATTTGTTGAGTGTCAGAGCTATAGCTCCTATTGCAGACGCGACGGCGCGCTCCGTCTTACCTCTGCTGAGCTGAGCAGCCACTACGTTATGGTTGAGACATCCGAATCCGAGTAGATCCGTTGTCATCTGTCTGTCTAGCGGGAATGAACTTCCGTAACCTGCGGCAGAGCCTAGCGGGTTGCAGTCGCAGACATTGTATGCTCCTCGAAGCATGTACATGTCCTCTGACAAAGATTCGGCATAAGCGCCAAACCAGAGACCGAATGAGGAAGGCATAGCAACCTGTCCGTGTGTGTAACCGGGAAGAAGGATGTCTTTATGCTTCTCGCTAAGAGTCTGAAGGGTTTCGAATAACGTGAGTACCTCTTCACGAAGCTTGAGCACTTCGTCTTTCAGGAAGAGTTTCAGGTCTACGAGCACCTGGTCATTGCGTGAGCGACCAGAATGAATCTTCTTGCCAAGGTCGCCGAGGCGGCGGGTAAGAAGAAGTTCCACTTGCGAATGGATGTCTTCTACGTCGTCTTCGAGGATGAAGTCTCCTGCTTCGATTTCTTTGAGGATGGCGTCGAGGGCTTCTGTAAGGATGTCAAGTTCGTCTTTTTCAAGCAGACCGATAGATTCAAGCATCTTGATGTGGGCCTTTGAACCAGTCACATCATACTTTGCAAGTCGCATGTCCAGCGATCTGTCGTTACCGACAGTGAATTCTTCCACGATGTCGGTAGCTTTTGTTCCTTTACTCCAAAGTGTTGCCATAATCTTTAATGTTTTTCTAGCTAAGTTTGGGAAATAGCTTAGTTAAAAGTTTTTATAGTGTTGATAATAGTGTTGATGCCCTTTTCAATTTCCTCGATTGTCACGAATTCATCTTTGCGATGGGATCTTTGAGATTCTCCCGGTCCCATTTTTATAGCATCGCATCCGACTCTCATCCAGTCTGATGTGGTAGGGGAGGAGAAGGTCTCGATGCCGAGTCCTTCGACGGCTCTCTGTAATCGAGAGTTTTCGTATGTCGCGCTGGATCTGTTCAGCAGGTTGCGAGGTGTGAGTCTGCTTCTGCAGAGGCTCTGAAGTTCCTCTAAGATCTCCTCGTTGGTATATTGCTCCGTCGGACGGATGTCTATCACGAAAGTACATCGGTCAGGAATGACATTGTGAGCTGTTCCTGCATTTATCTGAGTCACATTGAGATTGACTTTGCCCATTCTTGGGGATATCTTTCTGAACTGGTGGATGCGAAGTTTTTCAATATCTTCCAACGCGATATAAAGTGCATTTATGCCCTCATTGCGTGCAGCATGTCCGCTCTTTCCGTGTGCTTCGGCGTCGATCACAAGCAGTCCTCGTTCTGAGGTTGCACACTTCATTCCTGTCGGTTCTCCTATGATGGCATGAGTCACCTTCTCAGAAAGTTCAGGCCAAAGTCCTGTCATTCCGTTCTTGCCGGAACGCTCTTCTTCGCAAGTCAGGACCAGAATCAGGTTCGGATGTTTTTCTACTGATTCCAGAGTGCTGTCGGGATATTCCAGGGTTCTGTCGGGTGATTCCAGAGTGCTGTCGGGTGATTCGATATGCCTTTCAGTAAAATAACGGTAGGCTGCTATCATGGTTACAACACTCGCTCCGTCATCATTGCTTCCCAGACCTGCAACTATTTCATCAGGCTTGACGGGCCTTTCCAGTATGCTGCTTATGACTTCGGCTGCTTTTTCATAATCAGGCTCATATGGGTCGAAACTGTAGTCCGGACTTGGACTTACCGTGTCGATGTGAGCGCAGAGCATCAGAACCGGCTTTTCTGCTTCAGTGATATGTTCAGCGATTATATTATTGCCGGAGCGGCGATGCAGGATGCCTTTTTGTGTCATCCAGCTGCTGATATGTGAGCACACCTCAGCCTCCTCGAAAGAAGGGGACTTTATCGCCACCATATCTTTGAGAAGTTCCACTGATTCTGCTATGATATTCCTGATACCCATCGTTTTTTGTCTTCCCGTCCGTAAAAAGCGCCGATTTCCCGGACGACCCATCATTTTTTGTCTTCCCGTCCGTAAAAAGTGCCGATTTTCCGGACGACTCGTCGTTTTTTGCTGTCCCGTCCGTGAAAAGTGCCGATTTTCCGGACGACTAAACTAATGTTGTGCCTGTATTGTTAAGCAGGTTGCGTGCATGCTTGATGATTACGCGCGCCACCCCGCTGTCAATCGCCTTGAATGAATTAGTGAGCTTCGGAATCATTCCGTCAGCCACTCTTCCCTCTGCCTTAAGTTCTTCAAACCGATGGCGATCGATTTCAGCAATTACACTGCTGTCGTCATTCTTATCATAAAGCACTCCATCTTTCTCGAAACAATAAATCAGTTCAGTTTCATGAGTAAGGCGTCCGTCATCGCAGCAATGGGTGCACTCCTCACATCTGCAGCATACATCGCGTCGTGTGCGGTATTTATAGTTCGCCATAGCTGTTGCAACCGATGATGCGATAGTGTCGGCATTGGTATTCAATAAGTTGCCCTCTCCATCGTGATTGATTGCACAAAGGACCGGAACTATGCCTTTTTCCAAAAGATAATATAGGAAGCCGGCATTCACGCAATCTCCAGTCACATCTCCGACAAATCCGTAATCGACAGTTTCGCCGGTAGAGATGGTCATAGGAGGTCTTTTACGCGCGCAGATCACGTTGCCGTCAGCTCCGCTGAGTCCTATGGCATTGCAACCCTCCGCCTGGAGCAGGGCAGTGATGTTTTTATTGCACCATCCGGCATACACCATCGTAACTACCTTAAGTGCATCTTCGTCAGTGACTCTTCGACCTTCTATCATTACCGGTTCGATGCCCATTGATTTCTGCATCTGGCTTGCCATGACACCTCCTCCATGCACAAGAATCTTCATTCCCGGCATAGCGGCAAAATCCTTGACAAACTCCTTCAGCAGTTGAGGGTTGTCCACGATGTTTCCACCTATTTTGATAACTTTTATCATCTTATTCAGAATCACGAAGTGACATGAGGATCTGTTTCAATACTGTCTGAGCTGAGACCACTCGATTTGCAGCTTCCGGAATCACCAGTGACTGAGGACTTTCGATCACCTCATCCGTAACAATCATATTTCTGCGGACAGGGAGACAATGCATGAAGAATGCATCATTGGTAAGAGCCATCTTTTCTGCATCTACAGTCCAGTCGCGGTCATCGCAGAGAACCTTTCCGTAATTGTCGCCTGTATAGGCCGACCAGTTCTTTGCATATATGAAATCTGCTCCCTCGAATGCCTTTCTCTGGTCATATTCGATGCGGGCGCGACCTGTGAATGCAGGGTCAAGTTCATATCCCTCCGGATGAGTGATAACGAACTCGTAGTCGGTCATGTTGATGCCTTCGGCAAATGAATTCGGCACCGCCTGAGGCAGAGCCTTAGGATGCGGCGCCCAAGTCATGACGATCTTCGGCTTCTCCACCTTCTTGTGTTCCTCGATGGTGATGAGGTCTGCAAAGGTCTGGAGAGGATGCCTTGTGGCAGCCTCCATGCTGAATACGGGCTTGCCGGAATATTTGATGAACTGATTGATGATCACTTCGTTATAGTCGTCCTCCTTGCTCTCGAAACGGGCGAATGAACGTACGCCTATCACATCGCAGTAACTTCCCATGACGGGTACAGCCTCAAGCAGATGCTCAGGCTTGTCGCCGTCCATGATCACGCCACGCTCCGTCTCGAGCTTCCATGCACCCTGATTGACATCGAGCACGATGACGTTCATGCCGAGGTTCAGAGCTGCCTTCTGGGTGCTGAGTCTTGTTCGCAGGCTTGAGTTGAAGAAGATCATCAGCAGAGTCTTGTTCCTGCCGAGTTCCTGATCCGCAAACGGATTCTGCTTTACATATCTTGCTTCCTCAAGGGCTTTCTTGAGGTCGCCTAACTGGGTTATGGATGTGAAATGTTTCATTGATTCTTTTTTTCTGACTTTACAAAGTCAATTCATTCCATGCTTTTACAAATGATTCGGCAGTCTGCTGAGAGACTGTAAGGGACGGAAGAAGGCGGATGACATTCGCGCCGGCCGCTCCTGTGAAGAAATGCTTCTCGAAGAGAAGTCTGTCACGCAGCCCGACATATTCTTCATTCAGTTCCAGACCGATCATCAGACCCTTTCCGCGATATTCCTTGATTGCCTTGTTGTCGGCAAATGCTTCCTGGAAATATTCTCCAATCTTGGCTGCGTTTTCGACAAGATGTTCATTTTCAATTATATCCAGGACTGCAATTGCGGCTGTACATGCGAGATGATTGCCTCCGAAAGTAGTGCCGAGCATTCCGTACCAAGGCTTTACAGACGGGCTGATGAGGACGCCGCCGATAGGGAAGCCGTTGCCCATTCCCTTTGCCGTGGTGATGATGTCCGCACGTACTCCATGATGCTGGTGGGCGAAGAACATACCGGTACGGCCGTATCCGGACTGGATCTCGTCGAGGATGAGAAGGCATCCGAATTTGTCGCAGAGGGCGCGGAGCCCGTGCATGAATTCAGTGGTAGGTTCATATATTCCGGCCACACCCTGGATTCCTTCTATCATCACTGCCGCGAAAGTGCCGGCAGAAAGTTCCTGTTCCACTGCTTCAAGGTCGTTGAGTGGTGCAAACCTGATGTTGTCCGTCGCATTGAAAGGAGCCTGGATCTTAGGATTGTCAGTTGCTGCTACAGCGCCTGATGTCCTTCCGTGGAAAGCCTTCCTGAATGTCAGAACCTTGGCCTTTCCGGTGTGGAACGATGCCAGCTTGAGTGCATTTTCATTTGCTTCAGCACCGCTGTTGCAAAGGAAGAGAGAGTAGTCGTCGTAGCCGCTGATCCTGCCGAGTTTCGCAGCAAGTTCCTTCTGCAGACCGTTCTGTACGGCATTCGAATAGAATCCGAGCTTGTTCAACTGGTCTGAAAGCATCTTCACATAATGCGGATGACAGTGACCTACAGAAATTACGGCATGTCCGCCATAAAGGTCGGTATATTCCGCTCCGTCCTTATCCCACAGGGTCGTATCGACTCCGCGTACCGGCTCGATATCCCATAATTTATATGTCTCAAATAACTTCATAATGTTCATATGCGTGTTAAGGTCTCTGTGTGAATCATTGTGCATTTTTTAAGGAGGAGGATTTGTACGGAATCGGCATTTTGCCACCCCGGCTAGGGGAGGGGCCCACGAAGTGGGAGGGGCCAATGTAGTACAAACCTCCGACTGATTAAAATGCTGATGGTTTGAGGTGGAGGCCCGCTGTTTCCGGGAGGCTGAACATAAGGTTCATGTTCTGCACAGCCTGACCCGCAGCCCCCTTCACAAGATTATCGATTGCAGAAGCGATATGCACATATCCGTCATGAATCTCCACATGCACAAGACCCTTGTTGGTGTTCACCACTTCCTTCATCGAAATGCCCTTCGCACTGTGGAATACAAACGGTGATTCCTTATAATAATCCTCATAAAGCTTCTGATAATCAGCCTCTGACATACCTTCCGCCGCCCTGGTATATACGCTTGCGAAAATACCCCTTGCAAAATCACCTCTCAACGGAACGAAATTCACCTTTACATCCTCTTTGTCAAGGGTAGGCTGCGCCACCTTGGCTAGATTCTGCTTTATCTCTGCAAGATGCTGATGAGTAAAGAGTTTGTATATGGATATGTTGTCGTTGCGATAACTGAAATGTGTGGTCTCTCCCGGTTTCTTGCCTGCTCCGGTAGACCCGGTGATCGCAGTTACATGAATCTCGTCACGGACAAGCCCGGCAGCTGCAAGCGGAAGCGTAGCCAGCTGAATGGCAGTAGCGAAACATCCCGGGTTAGCCACATCGTGAGCCTTGCGAACCTCTTCGCGCGCACTCTCGCAGAGACCATAGACGAAATGTCTTCCTGCATAATCTCCGTCGAGCCTGAAATCGTTGCCGAGGTCGATGATCCTGCATTCCGGCTTGATGTCATGTGTGTCCACAAACTGGCGCGATATTCCATGTCCGAGACAAAGAAATATCACATCCGGATCGTTCAGTTCAGTGCCGAAACAGAGGTCGGTCTCGCCGATAAGGTCCCTATGTATTTCAGCCACAGGAGTCCCCGCCTCGGAAGTCGTGGTGGCGGCAACCACCTCCACATCGGGATGATTGAGAAGGATCCTTAAAAGTTCTCCACCGGTATATCCTGTAGCACCGGCGATGGCTGCTTTAATCTTTCCTGTCATATAGATTCCTCCGTCCGCTTCGCTTGTCTGAGAAGCTGTTATTTTTTATTGACTGAATAATATATCTTCAACGGGTTCGCGATCACCTTAGTGAATCCGATCACGTCACGTCCTGTGTATGACTTATTCACCTCACCATAAGCGCCGAACTTAGAACTCATGAGGTCGTGCTCGCTTGTACAGCCAAGAACAGAGAAATGATAAGGCATGAGAGCAACCTCCACCTCTCCGGTAACATTCTCTTCCATGCTGTCCATCATGGCTTCCATGTCTCTCATCACAGGATCGAGATACATTGCTTCATGCATCTGCTGGCCGTACCATCCGGCGATCTGCTCCTTCCAGTAGAGCTGTCCCTTGGTGAGGGTGTGCTTTTCAAGAAGGTGATGTGCCTTGATGATGATCATAGGAGCAGCTGCTTCGAAACCTACACGGCCCTTGATTCCGATGATGGTGTCGCCGATATGGATGTCGCGGCCTATTCCGTAAGGACCGGCAACTTCGCGCAATGCCTTGATGACCTCCACCGGGCTCATTTCCACGCCGTTCAAAGATACTGGCTCTCCCTTGCGGAAACCGATCTTCACATGCTCTGTTCCGGTCTTTGTTACCTTGGTAGGATATGCCTCTTCAGGAAGCCATCCGTCAGAAGACAGTGTCTCTACGCCTCCGATGCTTGTACCCCAAAGTCCCTGATTGATGGAATATTTAGCCTTCTCCCACGAGAAGTCGAAACCGTGGCTCTGCAGATAGTCGATCTCGTACTGACGGGTGAATCCATGCTCGCGTACGGGGGCGATGATCTCCACTTCAGGGGCCAGCACCTCGAATACGATGTCGAAGCGCACCTGGTCGTTACCCGCGCCTGTGCTTCCGTGAGCAACATAAGCTGCACCGATCTCCTTGACATGCTCAAGCACTTCAAGAGCCTGGAAAACTCTTTCCGAACTTACTGAAAGGGGATATGTGGCATTCTTCAATATGTTTCCGAAAATCAGGTACTTGATGCCTTTTGTGTAATATGTGTCCACTGCATTCACGGTCTTGTGAGATGCTGCGCCGAGTGAAAGTGCGCGCTGCTCAATGGCTTTAGCCTCTTCATCGGAAAATCCTCCGGTATTGACCATCACTGTGTGGACTTCAAGTCCTCTTTCATTCTTGAGATAAGGGACACAGAATGAAGTGTCCAGTCCGCCGCTGAAGGCGAGTACAACCTTGTTGTTCATATTTTATATACTTTATTATCTGTTTGACTTCTGCTCTCCGTCCTTGATGTTGAGGAGTTCGGGATGAGCGGGGTTCATTACTTCGATATGTTCTGCAGGATCATAGAGGAGTCCGGTGCAGAGACACATCTTGTGTTCGTTGCTTTCCAGGATCGCATAGTTGCGGCATCCCTGGCAGCCTTTCCAGAATTCAGGATCGTCGGTGAGGGCAGCAAAAGTTACAGGTCTGAAACCGAGTTCGTAGTTCATCTTCATCACGGCAGCTCCTGTAGTGATGCTGAAAATCTTTGCTTCAGGGAAAAGTTCGCGTGAAAGCTGGAATATTCTGGTCTTGATCCTCATGGCCAGACCTATGCCTCTGAATCTGTGTGCTACAATAAGTCCTGAATTCGCTACATATTGCTTTCCGCCCCATGTCTCGATATATGAGAATCCGGCAAAACTGCCGTCTTCAGCGATTGCGATGACCGCTTTTCCCGCCATCATCTTTTCGGTAACATATTCAGGGGTTCTTCGTGCGATGCCCGTCTTTCGTTCACGGGCAGACAAAAGGATTTCTTCGCAGATCTCGTCTGCATATTTCGCGTGGCCTGCATCAGCCACCAATACATCTATGTGCATGGATGTCAGTTTCTAAGTTCGTTTTCTAGTTTACGGTATGTCCCCGGAACGGGTCGTGAGATGTCCTAATGGCAAGACAAACCGAGATTGTCAATTGCAATTGGGAGGGATCTGCCTCGAGGGCCCCTCCTAAAGTCGGACTAAGAATGATATGATACCGTTTTTGAGCATAACCCTACAAAGTTAATAAATTTTGTGAATTAATTGTTACCTTTGCCAAGATTTTTGTTTAACAGGCTGCCTTCTGGCGGCATTTTCCATTAAGTTTTGGCTAGAAAGAAGAAAAATTCCATGGTGGGACCGGATCCCGAGTACCTGAAGAAGCAGAAGGAGTCCCTTGTGCGTCGTCACAGGCAGGTGATTTATCTGAATGACAGCGAGATGGCTGCCATAAGCCGCTATTGTGAACAGTTCCGAGTAAATGCCAAGACCGTCCTTTTCCGCGAAGCCATCATGGAGAAGGTGCTTTCGCAGCTGGATGACAATCCTCCTACGCTGTTTTAAACTGCAAATTACTGGTACACAGGAATATAATAAAAATCGCCTGCTCCATTTGACGCAGGCGATTTTTTATAATCTATTGTGTGTCAGTTTATTCCTCTGCTCTTGCTGCGTTGTAGCAGTGGCGGCAGAGTGGCTCGTAGATGTCAGTCTCTCCGAGCACCACGAGCTGGTCGCTCTTGGAAAGTCTGTGAGAATGCTGAGCCGGGCTTCCGCATTTCACGCAGATGGCGTGAACCTTCTGGATGTCTTCTGCGACTGCCATGAGGGCTGGCATAGGACCGAAAGGCTTGCCGAGGAAGTCTGTGTCGAGACCTGCGATGATGACTCTGACACCCTTGTTGGCCAATGTCTGTACCACTTCCACGATGCTCTCGTCAAAGAACTGAGCTTCATCGATTCCTACAACTTCCACATCATTTGAAAGTTCAAGCATCTTTGCAGGGGAGTCGATAGGATTTGAAGGAATGCTGTGTGCGTCATGTGATACAACCTTGTCCTCAGAATAGCGTACATCGATGCATGGCTTATAGATGGCCACTTTCTGTTTCGCGAACTGAGCCCTTTTCATTCTTCTTATGAGTTCTTCTGTCTTGCCTGAGAACATTGATCCGCAGATTACTTCAATAGAACCTGCTTTTTTTGCACTTTCTAAAAACATTTCCTTACTTTTGTGGTTAATATCATTAGGTCAGAATTCTGTCCTTTATTTGAGGAACGCAAATATAGACATTTAAACCATTATGGAAAATAGGGAACAGCAGATTTTTTTAGAAATCCGTGAAATGATTTCTTCTGTACGTGCTCAATTGGATGCATTGGAGGCCAAGGTGGCGAGCTTGTCGCAAGAGCTTGTTGTTGAGGAGGTTGAGGATGAACCGATAGAACTTGATATCGAGGATGTTCTAGAGGATATTCCTGTTTCTGAGCCTGTTGCTGAAGAACCGTTCCAGGTGCCCGAAGTGCCGGTTGTCGAAGAACCTGTCCTGATTGATGATGTTCCGGTAGTTTCAGAAGAACAGGTCGTTGAGGAAGATCTCCCGGTGGCGGAAATTCTGATTGATGCGGCTGCCGCCAATGCAAAGACAGCTGTGATCGATACGATGACAGCGAAGGAGGCATGGCGTACAGATATACCTGGATCTCCGGTCAAGGATATCCGCAGCGCAATCTCCCTTCATGACAGGATCATATTCATCAATGGTCTTTTCGGCGAAGACCCTATGCTTTTCCAGGAAGTTCTTACAGCAATCAATTCGATGTCTTCTGTGGACGAGGTGGTTGCATATCTTGCAGAGAAGCGTCCGGAATGGGATATGAATTCAGACGAAGTATATCGTTTCATGATGGCAGTGCGCCGCAGAATCCAGTAAGTATATGCCAGGAATATTATACATAGTGCCGACTCCGGTCGGAAATCTGGAGGACATGACTTTCAGAGCGATCCGTGTACTGAAGGAAGCAGACCTCATTCTTGCAGAGGATACCCGCACGAGTTCGGTTCTTCTGAAGCATTTCGAGATCAAGGGGCGCCTTGAGTCACACCATAAATTCAATGAACACAAGACAGCATCCATGATCAAGGAGAGGATTCTTGCCGGGCTGAATGTCGCTCTCATCAGTGATGCTGGTACTCCGGGCATTTCGGACCCGGGCTTTCTTCTGGTCCGCACCTGTGCTCAGGAAGGAATCGAAGTTCAGACTCTTCCGGGTGCGACAGCGTTTGTCCCGGCTCTAGTGTCTTCAGGATATCCTTGTGACCGCTTCTGTTTTGAAGGCTTCCTTCCTCAGAAGAAAGGCCGTCAGACAAGACTTACGGAACTTGCAGAAGAGACCAGGACTTTGATTTTCTATGAGTCTCCTTATCGTCTGGTCAAGACGCTTGAGCAGTTTGCGGAATTTTTCGGTGCTGAGCGAGAATGTTCTGTCGCACGTGAGATCTCAAAGAAGTTCGAGGAGCATAAGCGCGGTACACTTGCCGAGGTTGCAGCATGGTATCGTGAACATGAGCCGAAAGGGGAGATTGTAATCATCGTTGCAGGCGCACCTGAGAAGAAGAAGGAGAAGAAGTCTTATCGCAAGGCTGATGAGGAGGAATAGTAAACCCTGTGTGCGTGGAACGCTTTGGCTGCATGTTCCACAGCAAAGAAAAAGAAATCTTTTCAAAAAAAAGAAATTTCTGCATGTGTGTGACTAAATGCATGTACAATATATAGAAACATGATTTAACTTTGAATCAGTTTCATAACATTTATTTTTTTTCAGACATCTGATTTTTTGTCAGGTGTCTGTTTTTTATTCATAGTGTTTCAAAGTCACCCAAAGAGCTCGGACGTCATTCAGAGCGTCAGCGAAGAATCTGTCAATATAAGATGAAATGAAAAAGAGTGATAATAAATCGGGGCTGTCAGAGTCGTTCATAGCAGGAGTAATCGCCATAGTCTTCCTGATCGTGGGCTATCAGACAGCCCTTTTTGTCCATCGTGCTGCGGTGATGAAGATTGTGGCGGATAGGGACGCCCCGGATACTGTATATGTGTATGGCGGGAGTAACTATGCACAAGGATCGGAACCCAAAGACGTTGGCCCAAATGAAATATATGGCGAGCTGGAAAAAGATTCTGAAAAAGAGTCAGCATCAGGTTCTGAAGTATTTGTCAGAAAAAATGCTGAGCATCATCCGCGTGCCGAATCTGTAAGGTCGAATGTACCGCGAAGAAAGACCGAAAGCTTCCGCTTCGATCCCAACACGGTCTCAGTGGATGACCTCTGCCGTCTGGGATTCACGCCCAAGCAGGCTCAGTCGATTGACAACTATCGTCAGAAGGGTGGCAGATTTCGTCGTAAGAGCGATTTTGCCAAGTCTTTTGTGGTCTCAGATAGTATCTACCGCCGTTTAGAACCATATATAGATATCCCTTTGACTGATTTGAACACAGCTGACTCATCAGCATTTGATGCGCTTCCTGGAATAGGCGGGTGGTTCGCTGCGAAAATTATTGAGCATAGAGAGGCTCTTAAAGGCTATTCTTACAAGGAACAGTTGATGGACATCCAACGTTTCGATGAAGAAAAGTTCCGTGCTCTTGAAGATCTGATAGTTCTCTCTCCAGAATACCAGACCCCATATAAGTTGTGGTCTCTTCCTGCCGATTCGCTATCTCTTCATCCATACATCGGCAGTATAGAAACTGCGCGTGCTATCATCCTCTACAGAAACAATTCACCTAAGGAAAGTTGGACTGTCAATGCTTTAGAAGCTGCTGGAATCCTTCCATCAGTCAATGCAGAAAAACTATCAAAATGTTTAATCTCTAAACCATAACTATATGAAGGCGGATTTGAAAATTAAGGATGCTGTATATATAAAGGATTTGACATTGAAGATAATATTCAGTGATTCAACCGAAAAGGTTATTGATTTTAAGGAATTTCTTATGAAATGCCCTCATCCTCAGCATGATATGTATCGAAATCCTGATGAGTTCCAGAAGTTTTCTATAGTGTCTGGAAACCTTGTATGGGGTAAAGATTGGGATATGGTGTTTCCAGTAGAAGATATTTACAGCTGTAACTTGACATCTTTTTGATTAAGGGCAATTTGTAATGGAAAATGCGCGCGATACCCACAGTTTTAGGGTTATCGCGAGCACTTTTCTTATAATATTGCGCCTGATGGTCAGCAGATTATTCCACTGCGTTGGCGAGGGCTTCGCGGATCTTCGCTTCGATCTCTTCACAAAGCTCCAGATTGTCTGTCAGGAGGTTCTTGACTGCCTCGCGACCCTGTGCAAGTTTGCTCTCGCCATAGCTGAACCATGAGCCGCTCTTCTTGATCACGTCGTATTCCACTCCGAGGTCGATGATCTCGCCCACATGTGAGATACCCTCTCCGAACACGATGTCGAACTCAGCCTTCTTGAAAGGAGGAGCCATCTTGTTCTTCACGATCTTCACCTTGGTGCGGTTTCCGAGAGCCTCGTCACCATCCTTGATCTGAGTCGTGCGGCGCACGTCCACGCGGACAGAAGCGTAGAACTTCAATGCGTTACCACCGGTTGTGGTCTCAGGGTTGCCGAACATCACTCCGATCTTGTCGCGGAGCTGGTTGATAAATATGCAGCATGTGTTTGTCTTGCTGATGTTTGCAGTAAGCTTTCTGAGCGCCTGGCTCATGAGTCTTGCATGGAGTCCCATCTTCGCGTCACCCATTTCACCTTCGATCTCTGCCTTAGGTGTGAGTGCTGCCACTGAGTCGATGACGATGATGTCGATCGCTCCTGAACGGATGAGGTTGTCGGCGATTTCGAGAGCCTGCTCGCCGTTGTCAGGCTGCGAGATGAGGAGTGTCTCGAGGTCCACTCCGAGATTCTTTGCATAGGTGCGGTCAAATGCGTGCTCGGCATCGATGATGGCAGCTATGCCGCCGTTCTTCTGTGCCTGTGCTATTGCATGGATGGCAAGTGTTGTCTTACCGCTGGATTCCGGTCCGTAGATCTCGATGATCCTTCCGCGAGGATATCCGCCGATGCCGAGAGCCGCGTCAAGCGCGATGGAGCCGCTCGGAATGACCGAAATGTCCCATTTAGGCTGATCTCCTAACTTCATGATCGTACCTTTGCCATAGTCTTTCTCAATCTTGTCAATCGTCGCCTGCAATGCCTTGAGTTTCGCAGCATTGATCTCGGTACTTCCCTGTACTTCTTCTTTAGCCATAAATGTAAATCTTTAAAAGTTATACGCTGTAAGGAACTTTTCCTACAACAAAGCAAATGTAATGAAAATTCTTCAGAAACCGTTTAATCGCAATATAAAAAATCAAGCAGTTTCTTGTGGCTGCAAAATTATATATGGCTTGCGCCAAACTGCGGCACAAATGAAAAATCTTTAAATATAACATACCTGAAACTGAAAATACATATGTGCGCTCTCAAGTAGTTTTTTTTGCCCGGAAAAATGTCTGAAAACATAAATATAATTGCTATTTTTGCTGATTGGATATTAATATAGGGGTATAGGGCCCTGACAGATGAAGACAATGGATATGAAGGAAAGACTTTTAGGAAAGAATCTTGATGAACTGAAGAAGCTCGTTGCCGAAGAAGGCCTGCCCGGCTTTACTGCAAAACAGATAGCTCAGTGGCTGTATGTCAAGAAGGTACGTTCCATCGACGATATGACCAACTTGTCCAAGGCAGCGCGTGCGAAGCTTTCTGAAAAGTATGAGGTGGGTCTGATCACCTATTCCGGCCTTCAGATCTCAACTGACGGAACCAAGAAGTATCTCTTTCCCGTGAAATGTTCACATAAGAGAGGACTCAACATGGTCGATGAAAACATGGAAGAAGGTGCTGTCGAGGCAGTCATGATTCCGGATGACGACCGTGCGACTTTATGTGTGTCTTCACAGTCAGGCTGCCGGATGGGCTGTAAGTTCTGCATGACCGGTCGTCAGGGTTTTCATGGCCATCTCAGTGCTGCAGACATCATATCTCAGTTCATAGCAGTCGATGAGTCTGACCGTCTTACAAACGCTGTGTTCATGGGTATGGGTGAGCCCCTTGACAACTATGAAAATGTCATGAGGACCATTGAGATCCTTACTGCGGACTGGGGCTTTGCTTGGAGTCCGAAGAGAATAACCGTTTCAACTATCGGCGTCCTTCCTAATCTCAAGCGCTTCCTTGAGGAAAGCAGATGTCATCTTGCTGTCAGCCTTCATGATCCGTTCGGTCCTGAACGCCTCAGCATGATGCCTGTCCAGGGACCTTGGCCGATTCAGGAGGTGATCGATCTGATCAAGAAATATGATTTCACCGGTCAGCGCAGAGTTAGTTTCGAATATACAATGTTCGCTGGATTCAATGACACGAAGAATCATGCCGATGCCCTCATCAGGATGCTTCGCGGACTTGAGTGCAGAATGAATCTGATACGATTCCATAAGATTCCTGATTTCCCTTATGAAACATCGCCGGGCGTGATAATTGAGAATTTCAAGCAGCGCATGAACAATTCGGGAATAACTACAACCCTGCGTGCGTCCCGCGGGGAAGATATACTGGCAGCCTGCGGTATGCTTGCAGGAGAGCATAATAAGGCATAGCTTTTTGACCGGGACCCAGCGAAGGATATATTGGATTGAAGATGAAGAAGTTGATATCTGTCATATTTCTCATAGTGACCATGTTTTCAGCAGGGCATAGGTCCTATGCAGGCACTGTGAATCCCAAGGAGGATTCTATAGCTGTCCAGCAGATGCGTCAGCGTATGGCTGAGATCAGGAAGTACCGTCCTACTGTTGCACTTGTTCTCAGCGGAGGTGGTGCGAAAGGAGCTGCGCATATCGGTGTCATCGAATATATTGAATCCTTGGGAATACCTGTAGACATGGTATTGGGTACCAGTATGGGCGGTCTCATAGGTGGATTGTATGCGTTGGGATACAGTACGGATGAGATAGAGGAGCTGACAAGAAACATGGACTGGCAATGGGTGTTCAGCGACAAACTTTCCCGTGAGTATATCTCATATACGGACATGAAGTATAAGGAGAAATATATGCTCTCCATCCCATTCTATTATGAAAGGGACTACTACAAGATGAAGCTTGCTGACGAGAATCGTTACGATGATGTGATGAAGCAGGATATCCTTCACATCGGTGCAGATAATGAAAATGGAGGCGATCTGATAAAGAACAATCTTATCGGCAGTCTGCCGTCGGCATATATCTATGGACAGAATGTAAGCAATCTTATAAGCTCACTCACTATCGGATATCAGGATTCCATTGATTTCAAGGAACTTCCGAAGCCGTTTGTGTGTGTCGCAGCAGATATGGTTTCCGGTAAGGCAAAGTTATGGCATAGCGGAAAACTTAACGATGCCATGCGCTCGACAATGTCTATCCCCGGTATATTCGCCCCAGTGAGAACTCAGGGAATGGTATTGGTGGATGGTGGTCTTAGGGATAACTATCCTACTTCTCTGGCCCGCGATATGGGCGCTGACATCATAATAGGAGTGGATCTTTCACAGAAGGCCAAGACCTACGTCCAGATCAATAATCTTGGTGACATCCTTGGTCAGGGTGTCGAAATGCTTATGATGGATGCTCTGGAGAAGAATCTGGAGATTCCTGATGTCAAGATTAAGCCGGATATCTCGGAATTCAATATGTTGAGTTTCACTCCTGAGGCCATAGATACGATCATCGTACGCGGTCGTGAGGCTGCTATGGCGCAGGATTCCCTTTTGAGAATAGTTGCAGAAAAGACAGCAGGAAAATATCAGTCTATTCAGAAGAAGAGGGCATATGATTTCCATGCAGATTCTCTTGTGATTGCAGATGTTGAGATCAGGGGTGTGCTTCCGCGTGAGCAGGCTCTCCTGATGGACAGGCTTGATCTCAAGTTCGGACAGAAGATAAGCAAGGCTGACCTTGAACACATTGTGGCTCAGATATATGGCACTCAGGCCTATGATTCGGTCACTTATGAGCTGTTAGGCGATGGTGAGCCGTTCAAACTCGTGCTGAACTGCAAGAAAGGACCTATTCACCAGTTCGGACTTGGTGTGAGAGTCGACACTGAGGAGATTGTGTCTGTACTGCTTAACTTCGGTTATAATGCTCACAAGATGTACGGTCACAATTGGGATTATACCGTCAAGATCAGTACTAATCCATATATGTCATTGAAGTGGTCGTATGATGCTCCTAAGATTCCGACTTTGAATGCTGCAGCGACTTTGAGAGTGACGGATATGAATGCCCTCAAGTTCGGAGACAACAAGCTCAGCCTCAATTTCCTTCATTCTCGTCAGGAACTGTATATGTCCAATATCAAGTGGCGCTGGTTTGACATCAAGGCTGGTATCAGGAATGATATCTTCAATATAAGGAACGTCAAGTCGGAGCAGATCATCGGTGATTATGACTTCGGTCAGCTATCAAATGATTTTGTTTCTCTTTTTGCAGACGCACGTTCTGAGACTTTCGATGACGGATATTTCCCTACAAAGGGATTCACTGCCGGAGCAAGTTACGCCTGGACCTTCATGGGATTCCCAACCAGTATAAACCGTTTCCATACTGTTTCTGTTGATGCAAAGACAGTGGTGCCGATGAGTGACATTTTCTCGGTGCTGCCTTATTTCAATGCCAGAGCTTTATTCGGTGATGACATTCCTGTTGCATATTTCAATGCAATGGGCGGTACTATTGCAGGTCGATATGTGGATCAGCAGATTCCGTTTATCGGAATTACCAACCTTGCAGCGATGAAGAGTATTCTCACTGTTTATGGTCTTGACCTGCGTTTCCGTCTCGCTCGCAACCACTATCTTACAGGAATAGTTAATTATGCCCGTGACTGCGATCATTTCAGGGATTATGCTCAGGGATTGGGATATTTCGGTGCAGGAATCGAATATGCTTTCGATACCATCTTCGGACCTATAAAGGGTAATGTGCACTGGTCCAACATGACCAGAAAGGCGGGGGTTTATCTCAGCGCCGGTTTCAATTTCTAGTTTTTATGGAAGGTGAAGCATTGAAGGTTCTGGACCGGTTGAGGAGATTGTGCTCCAGGAGGGAGTACTGCTGCTCAGACATATTGAAGAAGGCTGCAGACGCACTTGAGGGGGATAGAGTCAAGGCTCAAGCGGTGCTGGAAGTGCTTGTGAATGAGAAATATGTGGACGATCTGAGATATGCGTCGGCATATGCCCGCGACAAGGCTTCGATAGCAGGTTGGGGCGAAGTGAAGATCAGATATATGCTTTCTACCAAAGGTATAGCCAAGGATGTCATTGCTCAGGCATTGACGGAAGTAGATGCAGGAAGGGCTGAAAGCAGACTTGAGAAACTTTTGGAAAACAAATGGAAATCCTTGAAGGATGATCCTCAGGGAAAGATGAAGCTCATACGTTTTGCCTTAGGCAGAGGGTATGGATATGAAGAAGTCTCCTCATTGCTCGGCAGGATCTGCCGTAATGACTGATGATAGGAATGGAAATAATATGAATGGAAATATGAAGAATTACAGAAAATTGAATCCGCAGGAAATCGAGCAGCTAAAGGCTCAGATGTGTACTGCTGCGGATTGGGATCAGGTGGAAGTGTCAGCGGATTTCTCTGCTGACCATGTCAGGTCGGCAAGATTCTCCGGAAATGTGAAGATCGGTGCCTTCAGCAAGGAGTTCGTGCTTCCCGGAGGAATGGTGAAGCACTCGGGACTCTATCATGTCACTCTTCACAATGTGGTTGTCGGTGACGATTGCTGCATAGAGAATGTAAAGAACTACATCGCTAACTATGTCATAGGAGACGGCTCATTCATCGAGAATGTGGATATCATCCTCACAGATGGTGAGACATCTTTCGGAAACGGTGTTGAAGTCGCTGTTCTCAATGAAACGGGCGGCAGGGAAGTGCTTATATATGACAGACTTACTGCGCAGACAGCGTATGTCATGGCACTTTACAGACATAGGCCCGAGATGATCGCGAAACTTCGTGAGTCGGTGGACAGATATGTCGCAGGTGTGACGTCTTCTGTAGGATATATCGGAAAGAATGTAGTCATCGTGGATTCCGGATACATCAAGAATGTGAAGATCGGCGACTATTGCAAGATCGAAGGAACTTCGCGCCTCAAGAACGGAAGCATCAACAGTAACGAGGCTGCTCCTGTGCATCTTGGAGTCAATGTAATCGGTGACGATTTCATCATTTCAAGCGGTTCAAGCGTTGAGGACGGTGTGACCTTCTCGCGCTGCTTCATCGGTCAGGCGTGCAAGCTCGGCCATAACTATTCCGCTACAGACTCTCTCTTCTTCAGCAACTGTCAGGGTGAGAACGGTGAGGCATGTGCCATATTTGCAGGACCTTATACCGTGACTCACCACAAATCGACCCTGCTTATCGCCGGTATGTTCTCGTTCATGAATGCCGGTTCGGGATCGAACCAGTCCAACCATATGTACAAGCTCGGTCCTATCCATCAGGGTATCATGGAAAGAGGAGCGAAGACATCGTCAGACTCATATATCCTCTGGCCTTCGAAAGTGGGTGCGTTCTCGCTTGTGATGGGACGACATGTCAGCCACCAGGATACTTCGAACCTTCCTTTCGCTTATCTCATAGAGCAGCAGAACACTTCGTTCATCATGCCGGGCGCCAACCTCAAGAGTGTGGGAACGATCCGCGACGCAAAGAAATGGCCCGGACGTGACGGCAGGAAGGATCCGGACAAGCTCGATCAGGTGAATTACAATCTGTTGAGTCCATATACCATCCAGAAGATGCTCAATGGTATCGAGATTCTCAAGAATCTTCAGAAGGTGTCAGGTCCGAATTCGGATGCTTATACTTATCAGAGCGGTAAGATCAAGAATTCTTCTTTGAAGAACGGTCTGAAATATTACGGCATGGCCATCGACAAATTCCTCGGAAACTCTCTCATAACAAGGATCATGGGTTCCGAGTTCACTAACATCGAGGAACTTCGTGCGGCCTTTAAGCCGAAATCGGCATACGGCGAGGGTGACTGGGTGGACATTTCCGGAATGATCGCACCTAAGAAGGCTGTGTTTGCGGTTCTTGATGACATCGAGAGCGGTGCGCTGTCGGAGATCGAGGACATCAATGCCAGATTTGCTGCCATACATGCTGAATACTACAATTATGAGTGGCGTTGGGCTTATCGTATTATCCGCGAATACTACGGAGTGGATCTTTCGGTCGTTACGGCAGACAAACTTCGTGAACTGGTCAGCAAATGGCAAGAGTCTGTAGTTGCTCTCGATAACATGATTTACGATGATGCCCGTAAGGAGTTCTCTCTCAATGCGATGACAAGTTTCGGCGCCGACGGTGACGAGGCTCAGCGCAAAGAGGACTTCATGCAGGTTCGCGGCTCGTTCTTCGAAGCAGACCCATTTGTGATGTCCGTGAAGGAGCACATCCGTGTCAAGTCTCAGCTCGGTGACCGCGTGCTTGAGATTCTGCATCGGTTGTAAAACTTTTTCAAAAATTTAAACTATCTTCGCACCGCGAAACGAATAAAAACAATATAAAATGGAAGCAATTGTAAAGACCGATTTCAATTTCCCGGGCCAGACAGCCCACTATGTAGGCAAGGTACGTGACGTGTACAGCATCGGAAACGACTACCTCGTAATGGTAGTGTCAGACCGCATCTCAGCATTCGACGTAGTACTTCCTAAGGGAATTCCGTTCAAGGGCCAGGTGCTCAACCAGATCGCTGCCAAGTTCCTTGACGCGACTACAGACATCATTCCTAACTGGAAGATCGCAGTTCCGGACCCTATGGTGACAGTCGGTCACAAGTGCGAGCCATTCAAGGTTGAAATGGTTATCCGTGGCTACCTTTCAGGTCACGCTTGGAGAGAGTACAAGGCAGGAAAGCGCACTATCTGCGGCGTTGAGATGCCGGAGGGAATGGTTGAGAACCAGAAGTTCCCTACACCGATCATCACTCCTACTACTAAGGCAGCAGAGGGTCATGATGAGGATATTTCTAAGGAGGAGATCATCGCTCAGGGCATCGTAAGCCGTGAGGACTACGAGCAGCTCGAGGCTTACACTCAGGCAATTTTCCAGAGAGGAACTGAGATCGCTGCAAAGATGGGCCTTATCCTCGTAGACACAAAGTATGAGTTCGGAAAGAAGGACGGCAAGATCTATCTCATGGACGAGATCCATACTCCGGACTCTTCAAGATATTTCTATTCAGAGGGTTATGAGGAGCGTCTCGCAAAGGGTGAGAAGCAGAAGCAGCTTTCAAAGGAGTTCGTACGCGAGTGGCTCATGGCAAACGGCTTCCAGGGTCAGGAAGGCCAGCATGTTCCTGAAATGACAGAGGAAATCGTGAACGGAATCACCGAACGCTACATCGAGCTCTACGAGAACATCATCGGAGAGAAGTTCGAAAAGGCAGAAGGCAGAGATATCGCCTCACGCATCGAAAAGAACGTCACCGAGTGTCTCAACACTCTTTAGAATATACAATCACACAGCAATCGTCGCAGAAAAACACACCGATTTTTCTGCGACGATTGTTATTTTTGGGGTTGGAGCCCCGTTTTCGGCCATCGTTGCAGAAAAATCCCATAATTTTTCTGCAACGATGACAGGGACCAGCACTCAATCAACGTGCCGAAGCACTTATGTCAGGAACCAGAAGAAAGCCGCCAAGGCATCGCGTCAACTGAAGTCTCGACAATGACGGATATCTGAGTTTCAGCACACCGGCCATTTCAATCAACCTATCCGGAGTCAGCGTATAGACTGTTTCTCCGGAGAGCCTCAACCCGGAATCTATCTCTGTACAGATTTCCATATCTGTCATGGCCATATAGTTTGCCCGGCCATGTTCGTTGGCAAGCATGGAGCGCATATCCAGTCCGCAGACTCCCTGTTCGATATTATCAAGTCCTATCGGAACCTGATTCGTATTGTCCTGCAGCTGTTCCTTTTCCCAGGCCTCTCCACTGAGCCGGTTCATATAATACAGGTAAGTTCTGGCTGTTGCAAACTTATGCTGGAGATCTGCAACATCCACAAAGGTTTCCGGAAGTATCATGCCATCCGGCCCCATGAAATATCCCTTAGGCAAGGTTGCCCGACTCGGCAGATAGAGATAGCAGGATTTTTCCGGAAGGATTTGCGGAACATCATCCCGTCCCAACTCCTTTCTGAATATTGCATTGACTGATGAGAAGCGATATCCGAAAGGAGTGGCAGCTACTCCATGATGCAGAGGATTGCGCAAGACATATGCGATTGCTGTGAGAAGATGATACAACCCGTCTATTTTCAGAAGAAAGTAGTCACGTTCCCCGATCCGTCCTTTCCGCATATATTTTTTATTGAAATACCTGTTATATGGATAACGGAATGCCTTCATGAACCTGTCGGGGTCCGCTGTACGCACACAAATATGCACATGATTGGACATAAATGAATAAGCAAGAATTATCGAATCCGTTTTTATCGCAGCCAGACACAGGCAATTGACTCCATGGATGTAATCTGCTTCATCTCTGAACATATTTTCATTCCCCGCAGAAAGACAAAGATGATAGGTTCTCTTCATTGTTTTTGCTGAAATATATGAAGTAGGATGGAATTCGTGATCAAGAAAAAGAAAAATGTGACTAAAATCCACATAGAGTGACGAATGACATGGATATAAATAAATTTTATACAGACTAAAATTTATTTTATTGCCATAATTTGATTATGTTTGCAGAGACATAAAAAGCATATTGCTTGAAC
>JBGVNK010000032.1:0-12064 GCA_045125535.1 Candidatus Cryptobacteroides sp. | reverse complement strand
CCGCGGCCTCGTGAGCGGCTCCCGAAGGAACGAAGTTCCGAAGGGTGGATGGAGCGGAGCGGAACTCTGGCGGAGCCTTCCGACAACTCTATGCCTCCCTATAGAACGCAAGAAACCGACCCTTTTGGGTCGGCCTCTTTACGTGTACCCGGAGCCGCGGTCGAAATAATAAATTTAACTAAAATAATTCTAAATTAGAATTTAATACGCACTACTTGCAAAGTGTTGAAAAACAATATAATAGATGGGGTAAATCTTTTATTTTGATTTATTTTAATTTACTCAAATTTGTAAGATGTGGGGAAAATGTGGGGAAAATTTTGCGATTTTCCCCACATCTTTTTATACCTTTGTTTTCAAGAAAAAACGGAGGTTATGTTAGTAAAGTTTTTGATCAAGAAACAGGGCAAGAGAAACAAGGTCGATGACCTTGCTCAGGTCTACATGAGAGTCCGTGGAGGAAGAAGTGTAGACGTTACAGTCATGATTGATTTGAAGGTCAATCCTCTTTGGTGGGATGAGAAGACTGAAGAGTATAAGACAAGGGTTATCTGTCCGGATAAGGAGCGAAAGAAAGTTAGGAACGATATTTCAGCTGTCCGAACTTATGTCAAGGAGCAGCTTGATATGGTCGAGCCGGATGTGGTTACCAAGAAATGGCTGGAGGGGGTCCTTGACAAGCACTATCATCCGGAGAAGTATGATGACCAGAAGACGGTCAATCCTCTTGACTTTGAAGCCTTGTTTGATGAGTTCATGGTCAAGCATCCTGTTTCGGAGGTACGTGCCAAGAATAATAGGGTAGTAAAGCGTGCCGTCATGAGGTTTGAGCTCTTCAGGCGTGCTACGGTGAAGGGGCAGAAGAAGTACTTCTTCAATGTTAAGACCACAACCCCTGAGATTCTGGATGACTTATGGAACTTCTTTGCTAACGAACATCAGTACTTTAAGGATTATCCTGAAATCTACGAAAAGATAAAGGAGAAACGTCCGCCGAAGCCGAGAGGAGAGAACTGCATCATTGACATGATGTCCCGACTCAGGACTTTCTTCAACTGGTGCGTAGGTAAATATATTGAAGTCTCTCCGTTCAAGAACTACTCGATTCCGGAGCCGGTGTATGGAACTCCGGTGTTCATCACGACGTCGGAGCTGAATACTCTCGCAAAGCTAGATTTGTCTGATAAGCCTGATTTAGAGGTGCAGAGGGACATCTTCGTATTCCAGTGCTGTGTCGGCTGTCGAGTGGGAGACTTGTATAGGATGACCAGGTCGAACATCGTCAATGGTGTTCTATATTATATCGCGGGCAAGACTAAGGATGACAATCCTAGGACGCTGGCCGTTCCTCTTGTGTCGATGGCAATGGATGTAGTTGATAAGTACGAGGATCCCAAGAGAGCTACGCTTTTCCCTTTCATCCATGAGCAGTATTACAATATTGCCATCAAGGAGATCTTCAAGCTTGCAGGGATCAACCGCGTGGTCACTTTGCTTGACCCTACGACCAGAAAGGAAGTGCGTGTACCTATCAGTGAGTATGCCAGCAGCCATATGGCCCGAAGAACATTCTGCGGAAATGTCTATAAGAATGTGAAGGATCCTAGCATCGTCGGCTCTATGAGCGGCCACAAAGAGGGCAGCAAAGCTCTGGCCCGATACAGGGACATCGACCAGGATATCAAGAAGGACGCACTCAGTGTTTTCGAATAGTTTGTTTATAAATTAGTGCGGTTTTTGTTGAAAATTGCACTAAAGTCAGTGCAATTTATTATATTTGTTGCACTAAATAATGTGCAAAGTTATGGATACTTTACTTCAGACATATCGAATTAAGCTTGATCTGACTCCAGTAAACTATGTCAGATCCTTTCATGATACCATTAACTGGAAGAATAGATTAATCGGAATCCTGGGACAAAAAGGTGTCGGAAAGTCAACGATGATACTCCAGCACATCAAGATGCATGACAAGATAGAGGAGTCTCTGTATGTTCAGGCTGATGACTTCTATTTTGCCGGTCATAGGATTTATGATCTTGCTTTGGCATTCTTCCAGCGCGGCGGTAAGAAACTGTACATTGACGAAATACACAAATATGCAGGATGGACAACGGAGATTAAGATGATTTATGATCAGTTGCCTCTTCTGCAGGTAGTTTACTCGGGCAGCTCAATTCTGGATCTCAAGAAAGGTGGTAAGGCGGACTTGAGCAGAAGAACAATCGAGTATACTATGCCTGTCCTGTCGTTCAGAGAGTACCTGAATATCTCTCAGGGATGGAGCCTTCAGCCGTCTTCGTTGGAGGATATTCTGGCAGGAAAGGTGGACTTTCCATATGGAGAGCATAGACCGATTAAGTATTACCAGGAGTATCTGCATCACGGCTGTTATCCATATTTTACTGAGGAGGATTTCCTGATCAAGTTGAAGCAGGCCCTCAATGCGACGGTCGAGGATGATATTCCAAGATACGCTGAGATGACAGTTGCGGCTGCAGCGAAATTGAAGAAGCTTATGTATATGCTCGCTCAGTCAGTACCTTATAAGCCGAACCATACTAACTTAGCTAGAGATCTTGACATCAGCAGGAATCTTCTTCCTGATTATATAGAGTATTTGGAGAAGTCAGGACTTTTCAATGCATTGCGTGAGAAGTCAACAGGAGACGGCATATTGCAGAAGGTAGAGAAACTTTATCTGGGCAATTCCAATATCATCTATGCCCTTGGTCTTGATAAGGCTGATGAGGGAACAATCCGTGAGACGATGTTCCTGACATGGATGAAGCAGAAGCACTCTGTATATTCATCAAAGATTTCAGACTTTGAGATTGGTGATATTACTTTTGAGGTCGGCGGCCGCAATAAGAAAGGAAAGCAGCTTAGGGAGGCGGATCAGGGATATATCGTAAAAGATAATATCGAGTACGCCGTCGGCAAAAATGTCCCTATATGGATGTTTGGTTTTATCTATTAAAAGTTCAAACGCTATGAAATACCCTTTAGAAAATGTTTCGGTTTGGGATCTGATAAGGCATCCCTTTGATGAGGAAAGTGGAGATCCGGGTGGGCGTACCTTTATGCGTCTGCTGTCTAACATCTTTTTCCCTATATATGTGTTTCTTCAACTGTACGTTCCCATTCAATTGGCTATGGAGATCTGTCTGGATCTAGGTCCGACGGGGTCCAAGATTGAACACGTGGAGCAGGTTGGGCTACCAGCGGAATCGGCAGTAGATCAAGCAGAGCTATTGGTGGAGCAAAATGAACTGACCGGTCAGCGGAAAGACCCCGTGTGGCTAACTGTAATGTACATGTTCTTTGTCTGGATATGGCTGGTAGTCGGTTTTTGGGCTATTTGGGTAATTCTGTCAGTCTTTGTTAGATTTGGAACTTCAACGTATTTCCATAAACTATTGATAGCATTCTTCTATGCCGTACTTTGCTTATGTACAAAGAAAGGAACGCCCCAAAATATTAAATGGACTGAACGTTTAGATGAGGCTATTACAAATATAGATATTGTCAAGGCTGAGATGGCTGGCAAGGAGTTGTCCTTAGCAGACATAATTAATCCTTCAATGGATGTTGATCTTGTTGAGAGCAGTATCAGCTCATACATGAAGAGTTTGAATGGTAAGTACAATGGTAATAATATTGCCAAATTATTTGTGACATTATGTAAAACTAAGGTACTTGCTACTGATACTCTTGCTCATTTCTATAGGGTGATGAGCTCTCAATATACAGATGGAAAATGGGTCATCCCAAACGTTGTCCAGAAGTATGCAAGGGAGCTTAACGCTCTAGAAGATTCAAAGAGAGGGTGGCAGAAAGAGATCATGCAGAAGTACTTTCCTCAAATTAATTTGGACGAACTAAATACAGATAATGCATAAGTCTTGCATATGCAATGCACATCGTGCATATGCAATATAATTTGCTTAATTTCAATAAAATACGATTATATATTTGCGTCGTCATTCCGGTCGGGATGGCGGCGTTTTTTCTTTGTGGCCACAGGGAAGTTCGCGAAGTTGAACACTAAAAATAAGCTGAATCAAATGAAAGACTTATTGGCAATCATCCAGAATGTCGGACCGGATGCCAACCTCAAGATCGAGGTCGACAGCAGGGACATGATGGCATTCGCTGATGCCCTCGTCGAGAAGGCGATGGCAGAACTCAAGACCCAGGCAGTGGCGACACCTCCTGCGGAAGATGTACTTGTTCCTAAGAAGGAAACTCGCGAAATCCTCGGTGTGTGCGATGCGACTCTCTGGAAGTGGGACAGGTTGGGATACCTGGTGCCGGTCAAGGTCGGCAGGAAGATATTCTATTGGAAGTCGCATATCGATAAACTTATGGGTAAGTATTAGCTATGAAGAACTATAAGGTCTATCGATGGATGTTAGCGGAAGGACTCGACCTGAAAGGACTTTCATTATGTCTGTTTCCACTGATATTCTCCTACAATAGAAGTAAACGCATAATGTTCGAGAGCGAGGATGCTTTAGCAAAGTGCTTTGGGTATAGACGCGAGTATGTTAATGCCATCTTGAAAAAACTGATTAAGCTGAAGCTGATAGTGCGCCTGTCTCGGCATGATGGTCTCCAGACATATGACTACTGCGTGGATGTGTCTACTATAGTCAGAATGCTTGGTCCGCCAAAATGCAATGATCCCGAGATGCTTAAGGACTTCTACCGTTCAATTCCGAAGCCAGCCCTGCAATGGTGTGAAAAAATATTACATGAAGGTGTGAGAAAAGTTAACACTCCATGTGAGAAAAGTTCACAACCTGATGTAAGAAAATCTAACATGCCATGTGAAGAAATCTTACACAATAATGATAAGGATAATAATATAGATAATAAAAGAGATAATGTACTTTCAACATTATCCAACAAAGAATTTATTGAAATATTATATCCGATTTTCTTCTTCAAGAATAACTGCGACCCTATCCCTGAGATAGAGAAGTTTCTTGACTACTATAGAGGCAAGGAGTGGAAACTAAGCGGTGGTAAGGTGATGAGCGAGATTGAGGATTTGATAAGACCGGCAGAGTCTTGGCAGGTGAAAGAGATAAAAGAGACAGGCTACCGCTCAAGTTTTATGAGAGGATGGAAAGAAGTGTACAAGATTGCTCCAGAACAACTGAAGAAAGAAATACTTCGTACAAGACCTTCTTTCCAAAATGACTCGTCCGCTTCAATCTTTTGCTCGAAAGAATTGGCTGACTGGCTTGACTCGGAAAGTCAGACAGTGGGTATCATCTTCAGAGGTAGCGCAAATCCTAATTACAAGTTTGATTGGAAGAGACGGTGACTTGAAGGAGTGCTTTAGGTCCTCTTTAAGAGGAGCAAGAGGGAATGGCACAAAGTACCATTCTGCTCTTGCCCTCCGGGGACAAAATACAGCGCTGCGCTACCTTAGAAATGGTATTACCAATTAAAAGATCATTTATTAAAATTTCATAACGATGAAAAAGGAAAAATTAACCACGATAAGCGTCACTGTCAAGACTCGTGGCTTGATAAAAGACGAGGCTCCGAAGCTTGGAATGACCCAAAGTGAGTTCGTTACATATCTGGTGAAAGAGCACATGAGAAGAGCAAAACTCAAGAAGAAACAGAAGGATAAACTCCGTCTTGAAGATATGACTGAGGAGGAGATTCTTGCCTTCATCGCCAAGTCTTTGGAGCATCTATCCAGTAGGAACGATGTCAGCAAACTGATCTCCTTCATCAGAAAGCAGGAACAGGAAATTCTTACGCCGATCCAGACCGATATGGCTCAGATCAAGAATTCCTTCTCCCAGTTAATGACAATCTTTCAAGGACTTTAACAATGAACGTGAAAATACAAAGCAAAGGCATAGCTGGTGGCCATAACTCCGGGAGTTGTGGCGGTTATGCCTCTTATCTTGAGCATGAGAATATTGAGAAGGCTGAAGCTGGGATGGAGGATCAGCGGATACCGTTCTTTAATCCATTCGGCTACCCGGTGGAAAGGTATGAGCTAGTCAAGTCCTTGGATATGAATACTACTCAACTCCATCGAGATGATGCTAAGTTCTACTCCGTCATCCTTTCCTTTTCAGATGATGAGATAAAGTCTATGGGTGGGTCAAGGGAAGAAATTATTTCTAGCACCCATAATGTGGTTGAGAAGACGATGGATCAATATGCCAAGAATTTCCATTGCGACGGTGTGAATTCTCATTCCGACTTGAAATACTATTACACTATACATGAATACAGAGGCGGCTTTGAACCAGGTCTGCATGTTCATATTATAGTGAGCAGGAAGGATGTGACAAATCGTTTCAAACTGTCTCCGATGACCAATCATCGCGGCGGAAGTTCAGGTGTGATCAAAAGAGGTTTTGACAGGGACTCATTTTACCGCGAGTGCGAAAAGATCTTTGACAAGGCGACCGGCTTTGACCGATTGCTGGAGAAGAGCTATGATTATCTCAATGCGATGAAGCACGGCAATGTCGAGCAGCGCGAGGCGTTGATACGTGAGGTTTTCAAGGATACCGTGCAGGAAGTCAGTGAGAATATAATCAGTCGCGTGGAGATGATGCTCAATGAGGCTCATGTGCCGGAGCTGCAGAGAGAATATCTTCGTCAGACCCAGGCAGAACCTGCTGAGAAGCTGAATATGAACAGCTTTTGGAATACTTATCACAGCTATTATCGTCCGCTTATGGAATCCGTCAAGGAATCTTGTTATTCGGCGTTCCAGGTATACAGTACTGCAAAAGAATGCTATAGTGTCTGCTCTGATAAGATGTCAGAAAGATATAACCGTTTGAAAGCCGTATATGCAGAGATAAATAGACTTCAATCCGAGATTAATAATGCTAAATCCAGCAAGACGTGCATCAAGATGTTCAGCTTGTTGGTAGCTGCAGTCAACCCCGCTCCAGCAATCATCATTGCATTGCTAGGCGCTATCATTATGGAGGCCCAGAAGCGTGCGTCCATAATCCAGATCAGGAATCTTAGGACACAGGCTAATAGAATCAGGACTGATATTGAACAGCTGAAAGTAAAACAGGAGGAATTGAAGAAGGCCAAGGCTGATACACTGAAGTCATATATCGCTGTAAAGGACGAGAAAGAAAGTCTTAAATCTAAAATCAATGCCCTTAAAGGACTGTTGGAAAACGCTCCTGCAGCCTCAAAGGAGACCTTGAGTGAATTGACAAAGATGGTAAAGGAGGGAGGATTTATGGACAATGTGGCGGCTGTACGCCGGGAAGGACTTGAAGACATAGGTTTCTTGCTATACGAAATCTTCAGCCGTTCTAAAGATAGAATGTCGTTGGATTTGAATCTGCTTGCACGCAATTTCAGCTGCGATCCCGTCTTTCACTCCAATGGTGGTGTTGCTGACTTCAAGGTTATTTACAAAGGGGAGAAGTTTTTAGCGTCTGGGTTCTTCAAACCTGCACTGCTTGTTTCTCTTTTGAATAAATGGGAACGCTGTACCGGGCAAAGACCGGCATATAAGATTGCGGCATTACAAGAGGCAAAGGAAAGAATCTTCCAAGCTGAACAGCAGAAGCAATCAAAAGGTTTTAAAATGAAAATGTGATAATGTTTCTTCAATTTGGACGGTCAATGCCTCTGAACATGAATTGATGTTCGGTGGATAGAATGGCAGTTCGGTGGATGTTTTATGTGAAGATGGTCAAGGAAGATAAATTCGCGTTTGTGAACCTACAACACGAAAATTTATTAACTATCTAATCAATTTGCATTATGGCTATTGACACAGCTCCTTCGCAGGTGGCGACCAGTGCGTTACAGGCGATCCCTTTTGGCTCCATCATCGGAGGTCCTTTGAAGGCGTGTATAGAGGCGCAGGCTATGGCGGCTCAGACATCATGGCAGTTCATTCAGGAAGTAGGTCTCAATACCAACCCTGAGACAGGCCAGAAAGAAGCAGTAAACGTGTCGTTCCAGTTCATTCAGAACGGACGAGTCGTGCAGCTTAATGTTCCGCTCCTGACCATTGTTCCGATCCCGTACATCGCGATCCAGAACATCGACATCAACTTCAAGGCAAACATTTCAGCGTCATCATCTTCATCAACCGAGACAGCATCCTCTAGTTCTGTAGATGCAGGCGTTGAAGCATCAGCTAGGGTTGGCTGGGGTATTTTCAGCGCTCAGGCAAACATGAAGGCCAACTACTCTTCAAAGAAGGACTCAAAGGCGACTCAGAACTCCCAGTATAGCGTCGAGTACACGATGGACGTAGCGGTAAAGGCCGGACAGGACAGTATGCCAGCAGGTCTTGCCAAAGTCCTTGAACTCCTCGGCAGCTCACTTGATGTTTCAGACCCTCAAGGAACCCTTGAGGTCAGCGAGCAGTTTATCCGTCTCACAGGAGACAAGGCTGTCCTTATCGCCACCTACAAGAATCCTAAGGGCATCTTCGAGCCGTCAGCGATTACACTTGACGGACAGCCTGGCATCGTAAGCGGTGACAGCGTGAAGTTTGAGGTCTCTGCCGCTAAGGAATACCTCGTGAAGGCAGGAGGCAAGGAAGTAAAGGTCAAGGTAGAGGCCGCAAACTAAACTAACACACAACACTTATGGCTCAACTAAGCACAATAGTAAGCTCAATATTGAGGGATATGGTTTATGCTCAGCATCAGGCCAACATGTACGCCGTTTCGCTGGAGGATATCTACAGGAAAGGCGGGCGTCTTGAGGACTTTGCAATGCCTGCGATAGCTCTTGGCGAGATGGAACTCAGCCTCAGGTACGGCATTGCCGACTCTTCGGCTCAAGTAGAGCAATATGAGATAAACTATCCGGTGCTGCGTGAAATGGCCAAGACCTTCTCACGTGCCGGAGCGGTACTTCTCATTGATTCAGTTCTTCCTGCCCTCAGGCAGTCTATGCCGCAAAACATATCTGCGGAAGACAACTATCTCGACCTCATTGACAGAGATGCCGCCCTCAAGCAGGATCTGAGTGCTTACTTGAGCCGTAAGATTCTCAAGCGTCTGCAGGCAGATGCGACGGCGGTCGCAAAAGAGGACGGATCAGTGAATCATGATGTAATGAAGAAGATTCTCATGGCCTCAGCCGAAGAAGACATACTCTATCACGAAGAGCTCTCTGGAATGATCGCCAGATATGGAAGCAAGGGAGTTCGGGCCAATGTTCTGGCTTCAGTATCTCCAGTCATTGACCAGGCGCTCCCGGCAATGATCAAGGACGCGAATCTCATGCGCAAGAGGCTTATGCCGTCAGTAGATGTGATCGTGAACACTGAAGAGCTATCCAAACTCCCGGTTGAAGCCATCCATACACTGACATTTAAGATCTCTTCACAGAATCTGAAGATATATAGTACGGACGAATAACCATATATAGCAATGAGCACAGACAACAAGAAAGTGAGCAGTCAGATAATGGAGCTCAAAGACCTGATATCAGGACCTCTTGTCGCTACGATTGATGCCGACACCATATCCACGCGCAGATATCTCAGCTATCTGTACGAACTGGCTTTTGAGTCGTATGATCCTGAAACCGGAAAAGTCGGGAAGCTCCGTGCCTTAGAGTTCAGCTACCGCACTTCGGATTCCACAGGAGTGCATAATCAAAAGGTCAGCATACCGCTCCTGACCCTTGTGCCTCTCCCTCTCCTTCAGGTCAAGGAAGCCGATTTCGACTTTGACATCCAGATCATAGACGCAGTGTCGGCAGACCGGAACGCAACCTTCTCATTGAAGAACCCTGAAAGGAATGCATCCTCTCAGGAAGACTCATCAGAAGGCATCAAGCTTCGAGTGTCAATGGCAGCATCAACCATAGAAGGCAGCACGGAAGTGAAGCAGAGGCAAGGTCTTAGTGCAAACATGAAAGTAAAGGTGAAGATGCAGCAGGCAGACATGCCGGGTGGTCTCTCAAACCTGCTGAGTCTTACCACTAACAATCTTCAGATAGAAGAAACGGAAGAACAGGAAACTCCAAATCCATAGGAACGATGAGCAGTCAGATTCATACCCAACGCATGCCGGGACTGCAATGCCCCCGCTGCAACAACTTCATACCGACATCCATCCACGAACTGCTTGCAGCTAACTACCTCAGATGCCCTCTGTGCGGACTTCAGCTGAACATCGACAGACAGCAGTCCGAAAAGGCGCTGAAAGCTCTCGCCAAAGTAGAACTGGCGCAGAAGCAGGTGGACGAGAAGAGCACATTCAAAAGATAACGGAACATGGGACTTTTCAGGAACATAAAAGAGCCATCAGCAGATTGGTAGCACCGAAGCCGGCGGCCGAACAGTCGAATGTCAGGAAGGCCGAACCGAAGAAACATGCAAGGCCGAAGAGACCTGCTCCGGAAGCACAAGCCGCAAAATGGGCTGAAAACATTCGGATGCATCTTGAACAGCTGGATGCCAAGGGTGCACTCCGCATCCGCAACCACAACTCTCGTCCTGAATGCGACTGCATGCTTCCATCCATGCTTGACGCATATCTCCTTTATGTATCCCTTCCTGATGTCGTTCCGGAGAAAGTTCATGCATGGTGCTCGGCAGACGATCTCTTCTATACATATGAAAGGCTTCCTCAAGTATCTCTGACACTCACGGACAGAGTGCTCCGTGAAGATTATGATGCGGTCATTCGTCTTACACGTGCAGAAGACGCTATGTTCACTCTCTTCATTAAACTGGAAAACCGGCAAAACGTTCAAACAGAAACATACGATGCAGACAATCAGAATTAACAGTAAAGGCGGGGATGTATTTACCCTTCAGCAGCTCCTGCAGGAATGGGGCTACGACATCCCGATAACAGGTAACTTCGGACAGATGACCGACAAGGCGGTCCGTGACCTCCAGTCCAAATGCAGACTCACAGCGGACGGAATAGTAGGCAGACGTACATGGGAACTCCTCATGGACAAGGATGCCAGGCTCCTCATCCCCCTTCGTCTAAAAGAAGAAGACTTCGTCAGGAGTGCTGAAACTCTCAACGTCGAAGTCGCTACAGTCAAGGCGGTTCAGGAAGTAGAGACCGGAGGTCGAGGAGGTTTCTTTGGTGTAGGAAAGCCGGCGATACTCTTCGAGGGCCACATCTTCTGGAGCCAGCTCAAGAAAAAAGGAAAGAATCCTGAAGATTATCTTGAGGGCAACGAGGACATCCTCTATCCGAAATGGAGTAAGGAACACTACTGTGGAGGTATGAAAGAATACGAGCGTCTTGAAAAGGCGATGCGGATCGACGAAGAGGCAGCCATCAGTTCCGCTAGCTGGGGACTGTTTCAGATAATGGGTTTCAACCACAAGATCTGCGGATGCGATACCGTTCAGGAGTTTGTCAAACGGATGAATGAAAACGAAGGCAGCCAGCTTGACCTTTTCACCGGCTACGTTCAGGGCAACAATCTTGATACCTACCTGCGGGAAAAGGACTGGGCAGGCTTCGCGAAACGCTACAACGGCCCTGCATACGCCGAAAATAGATACGACGAAAAACTTAAAACAGCATACGAAAAACACAAGGCCTGACGAGTAATCGCAGGCCTTTTCTTTATTTTGTGTGATTTTTTGTGAATAAAATTCTTAAATTTGTCTGACACATAATAAATGACGAATCTGGTTCACATAATCAAACACATCCTTCTTTCCGGACATGACTTATGCGCCGGGGTCTGCTGTGTGTGATCCGATATTGTTGACGGAGCTACCTGCAGGCACTTTATGGCTTTTCTGATATATGTGTCAGGGAGGCTTTAATTGTTTTATAAAACTGGGAAATTATAAATAATCACACAATATGAACAAGGAAAACATGAACAGATATTTCAAAATACCAGCAACGGCAGTTGCTGCAGCGGGACTCCTTGCGTCATGTAACCGCGAGGATGTTACGCCTGAGCAGCCGGATCTGCCCAACACTCCCGAGCAGCCAGCTGCGACTAACCGTCTCTCCTTTGAAGGTGGTGCAGGCATCGAGCCTGCTACGCGCGCTTCGTGGGATGACCCTACCGGTAGCGGCAATCTGATTTT
>JBGVNK010000031.1:0-94945 GCA_045125535.1 Candidatus Cryptobacteroides sp. | reverse complement strand
TGATCTTATCCACCTTCTCCCCCACCACATCAACAGCCACAACACTATTATGCTGCGCCAACAACGTCGCCATCGACAATCCCACGTATCCCGTTCCTGCAACTGCGATTTTCATAAAATATCAAATTAACCCTCAAACATAATCATTTTGTTCGATGATTCACCAACACTCTAGATAAGCTTTGGCGCAACTTCCAACAAGTTTAAGGAAGTTGCGCCAATTTATTCTAAGTTATTGCAACTTTGCTCAAAGTTGCATCTAAAATCATTACTTATAACCCTCAGGATTATTCTTCTGCCAGTTCCAGCTATCACGAACCATCTCATCGATGCCGTACTGCGCCTCCCAACCAAGCTCAGCCTTTGCCTTCGCAGGGTTGCAGTAGCAAGTCGCGATGTCACCAGCTCTACGCGGCTTGATGCTATACGGAACAGCCACACCGTTCACCTTCACAAAAGAATTCACCATGTCGAGAACGCTGTAGCCATGACCTGTACCCATATTATAAACGGCAGTACCACAAGCCTTTGCGATAGCCTTGAGCGCAGCTACATGACCCTTTGCAAGGTCCACCACATGGATATAATCTCTTACGCCTGTACCGTCATGAGTAGGATAATCGTTACCGAAGACACCGAGCTCAGTTCTCTTGCCTACAGCTACCTGAGTGATATAAGGCATAAGGTTGTTAGGAATACCGTTCGGATTCTCACCGATTGTGCCTGAATGATGAGCACCGACAGGGTTGAAGTAACGGAGAATCACCACATTCCACTCAGAATCAGCCTTCTGTACATCCATCAGCACCTGCTCAAGCATGCTCTTTGTCCATCCGTACGGATTGGTACATACGCCCTTAGGACAAGCCTCAGTAATCGGAATCTCAGCAGGATCACCATATACAGTCGCGCTGCTGCTGAAGATGATATTCATGCAACCGTTGTTTCTCATCACATCCACAAGCACAAGCGTACCGGCGATGTTATTATCATAATACTCAAGAGGCTTCTCAACGCTCTCACCCACAGCCTTAAGACCGGCAAAATGGATGCATGCATCAAACTTGTGCTCAGCAAACACCTTCTCAAGACCCTCACGGTCCCTGATATCCACCTCATAGAACGGAATAGACTCAACACCGATGATCTTCGCAACCCTCTCCAACGAGATCGGATTACTGTTGCTCAAATTATCTACCACCACCGCAGTGTGTCCCGCAGCATAAAGTTCAATCAAAGTATGCGAGCCGATATATCCCGCTCCTCCTGTTACAAGAATATTCATATACTAAGTAATTTGTAATCTCAGCAAATATAAGCAATTTTTACTTAACCCTGCCAGGATATGCCTCCAAATCCTTCTCCAGAATAAAGAGTGAACGCTGGATGTCCTCCTTCTTAAGCACATAGGCAAGACGTACCTGGTTCTTGCCAAGAGATGAATCAGAATAGAAAACAGAAGCAGGAGCCATCATGATGGTCTCACCTGCGCAGTCCTCCGGAGTCAGATCATCCTTCCAGCAGAACTCCCTGAGACACCACTCACAGAACTTGTCCGCATCCTCGATCGGCAACTGCGCTACAGTGTAGAACGCACCCATCGGGATCGGGGTGTAACATCCTGAAATACGGTTGATTCCGTCAATCATGCACTTACGACGCTCAACGTACTCCTCATACACATCTCGTGAATACTGTTCAGTACCCTCAATCGAAGCCTCTGCCACAAGCTGACCGATAAGCGGCGGCGACAGACGCGCCTGACAGAACTTCATCACAGTCTTGCGTACAGCTTCATTCTTTGTAATAAGAGCACCGATACGTATACCGCACTCTTAATAACGCTTTGACACAGAATCGATAAGCACAACATTCTGCTCTATACCCTCGAGATGCATCGCTGATATATATGGACTGCCAGTATAGATAAACTCACGATAAACCTCATCAGAGAAAAGATAAAGAATGTACTTCTTCACCAGATCACGGATCTGATTCATCTCCTTCTGAGTATAAAGATAACCGGTAGGATTGTTCGGATTGCAGATTAGAATCGCCTTAGTGCGCTCATTGATCAGTTCCTCGAACTTCTCCACCTTCGGAAGGCAGAAACCCTCCTCAATCGTAGTAGTCACCGTACGGATCACAGCACCTGCCGAAATCGCGAAACTCATATAGTTAGCATACGGCGGCTCAGACACAATAATCTCATCACCTGGATTCAAGCAGCTAATGAAAGCGAAAAGCACAGCCTCCGAACCACCCGAAGTAATGATGATCTCATCCGGACATCCAATAAAAAACTCAGGCCAGCAACCAAATAAAGGTGCTGGCCCGAATCGAATATAAAATCTCAAAGATTACTAATCCCTCCTAAAAACATCCCTTGTATAAACCTTCTCCGCCACATCATCCAAGCAAGCATCGTAGCGATTCGCGATGATAGCGTGGCACTGAGCCTTGAACGAGGCAAGATCATTCACCACCCTGCTGCCGAAGAACGTCGTACCATCCTCAAGCGTAGGCTCATAAATCACCACTGTCGCACCCTTCGCCTTGATACGCTTCATCACACCCTGGATCGCACTCTGACGGAAATTATCGCTGTTTGCCTTCATCGTCAAGCGATACACACCCACAAGATCCAACTCCTTCTCAGAAAAAAACTTCTCGATCCACTCATCCTGAATCGGACTCACGCGACGATTGATCTTACCCACCTTCTCCCCACCACATCAACAGCCACAACGCTATGATGCTGCGCCAACAACGTCGCCATCGACAAACCCACGTATCCTGTTCCTGCTACTGCTATTTTCATTATATACTATTGTTTTATCAAAAATTCTTGTACCTTTGCGCTCAAGGAGTTAAAACGTATGTTAAGATGGGCTTTCGGATGAGCGCAAATCCCTGCCAGCGATGCCCTGACTCAAGAAGTAAATCACACACGTATCCTTAGGGTGAATATAAGCAGTCACACTAGTGGCTGCTTTTTTCTTTACTTCTTAATATCGGAGTCAAAGCAGTGATGCAATACTGAATCTTAGTCTTATCACATTTTCGAACTCCAACCATCAATTGAACGTCACCTATGCCAGGACAAGAATATCTCATTCCCAACATTCGCTCAAATTTACTCTGCTGTTTATTTCCAGCTTTTGGTTTATCAACAAAACACACCTTAGCATTCTGCAAAATGGCATCAAGCTGTAGTACTGCCAAAGTAGAACAATAAGTCAACGATGCTCGTCCAGCAGTCTCGACCAAAGAAGTGTGATTTATATATATATTCTCTCCTAAATCGATATTAAACCTGCATAACTTAGGATTTTGCTTCTTCCAATAGAAGTAAAATTGCTTGATCAATTCCTGCCTCTTCCTCATATCCCCCCACCGAATCCCCCATCGGCACATCTTCCGGCCAAATCTCTACACTACAACCACTTTGCTCACTTATACATGACTCAATAATCGGCAAATCACAAACATCCGGCTCATCCACGTAACCAACCAACAAAGCCAACGGCACATCGAGAACCTCAGCAGCACGTGCAATAATCTCAAGATTATTAGTCTTAAAAGAGCACATTCACATTCTGCCTCTGAATCCCCATTCTCCTGGCAAATTCAGACTTCGTAATCCCACGCTGCTTCAAAAGCGTCAAACCCTTTTCTTCAAAATAAATTCCTTTCATGAAGCAAAGGTAATGTAATATTAATTTATTACAAAAACTATATTTACAAACTCAGGCCAGCAACCTAAACAAAGGTGCTGGCCTGAATAAAACATCAATAGAGAATCTATCGGTTTGAATACATCTCTTCGTAATACTTCATATAATCCCCACTGGTTACATTATCCATCCAATCCTGATTCTCAAGATACCATCGGATTGTTTTCTCAATACCATCCTCAAACTGGAGCGAAGGTTCCCAACCTAGCTCGCGATGCAACTTTGAAGAATCTATTGCATAACGCGCATCATGTCCCATACGATCAGTAACGTAAGTAATCAAGCCCAGGCTATGTCCCTCAGGATTTCCAAGAACATGGTCAACAGTATTGATCATCACCTTGATAAGGTCTATATTCTTCCACTCATTGAACCCGCCGATATTATAAGTCTCGGCAACACGGCCATCATGGAAAATCAGATCAATTGCACGTGCATGATCCTCAACATATAGCCAATCACGCACATTCTCACCACGTCCATATACAGGCAGAGGCCTGCCATGAATTATATTATTAATAAACAACGGAATAAGCTTCTCAGGGAACTGATAAGGGCCATAATTGTTCGAACAATTCGTCACAATAGTCGGCAGACCATATGTATCATGATAAGCCCGCACAAAATGATCAGAAGAAGCCTTTGAAGCCGAATACGGACTATGAGGATCATACTTCGTCTCCTCGGTAAAAAGCCCTCCACCAAACTCCAAAGCTCCATAAACCTCATCAGTCGAGATATGGTAGAACATCTTGCCTTCATATTTCTCAGGAAGCGACTCCCAATAAAGCTTCGCAGCCTGAAGAAGCGAAAGCGTACCCATCACATTAGTACGGGCAAAAGTGAACGGATCCTTGATCGAACGGTCCACATGAGACTCCGCAGCAAGATGGATGATACCATCAACCTTCTCGTCCTGCATCAACTGATAAAAAGCCTCGAAATCGCAGACATCCATCCTTACAAATTTATAATTCGGATAATCTTCAATATCACGGAGATTCGCAAGATTGCCGGCATAAGTCAGCTTGTCAACATTAATCACCTTATAATCAGGATATTTATTAACAAACAACCTGACCACATGACTACCGATAAAACCGGCGCCTCCAGTTATGACAACCGTACGCTTCATTTCACAAGATTCATCAGATACTGTCCATACTGGTTCTTTATCATCGGCTGCGCCAACTCACGCACACGATCAGCAGAAATCCATCCGTTGACATAAGCAATCTCCTCAAGGCATGCAATCTTCAGTCCCTGACGCTTCTCAATGACCTCTACAAAAGTCGAAGCCTCCGAAAGCGAATCATGAGTACCTGTATCAAGCCAAGCAAAACCTCTGTCCAAGGTCTGCACCTTCAAAAGGCCCTTAGAAAGGAAATGCTGATTCACCGAGGTAATCTCCAGTTCTCCTCGAGCAGAAGGCTTGATACGCTTCGCCACATCCACCACCTCATTAGGATAGAAATACAAGCCGGTCACAGCATAATTGCTCTTCGGCACAGCAGGCTTCTCTTCAATACTAAGGCAATTACCCTCAGAATCAAACTCAGCCACACCATAACGTTCCGGATTATTCACCCAATAGCCGAAAACAGTTGCCCTTCCCTCGTCATCCACAGCGCGCACTGCCTCATGAAGCATAGGCACAAAGCTGCTGCCATGGAAAATATTGTCTCCGAGAACAAGACATACGGAATCATTTCCAACGAACTCCTCACCTATGATGAAAGCCTGCGCAAGACCATCAGGAGACGGTTGCTCAGCATAAGTAAAACTTACCCCATAATCACTGCCGTCACCCAGAAGCCTACGGAAAGCAGGCAAATCATCAGGAGTAGATATAACCAAGATATCCCTGATGCCAGCCAGCATCAGCACAGATATCGGATAATATATCATAGGCTTATCAAAAATCGGCAACAGTTGCTTGCTCACCCCCTTTGTAATAGGATAAAGACGAGTTCCCGATCCACCAGCCAAAACAATTCCTTTCATATCGAAACAAATTACATTCTTACAAAAGTAATCTTTTTCCACCAAAAACGAAAATATCCAGGAAGTAATGCCCTCCTGGATATCTTCTGTTATCATTTTGCTATGACTTACTAGTCTCTCCTAAAAACATCCCTCGTATAAACCTTCTCCGCAACATCATCAAGACAAGAATCATAACGATTCGCGATGATAGCGTGGCACTGCTCCTTAAAGGCAGCCAAGTCATTCACCACCCTGCTGCCAAAGAACGTCGTGCCATCCTCAAGCGTAGGCTCATAAATCACCACCGTCGCACCCTTCGCCTTGATACGCTTCATCACTCCCTGGATCGCACTCTGCCGGAAATTATCCGAATTCGCCTTCATCGTCAAACGATAAACACCCACAACAACCTCACGCTCTGAAGCCGCACCAAACTCATTGTTCGAAGAATAATTATAATACCCCGCCTTAGCCAGCACCTGATCCGCAATGAAATCCTTCCTGGTCCTGTTACTCTCCACAATCGCAGTCATCATATTCTGCGGCACATCATTATAATTCGCCAGCAGCTGCTTTGTATCCTTAGGCAAGCAATAACCGCCATAACCGAACGAAGGATTATTATAGTGAGTACCGATACGCGGATCCAGACCGATACCATTGATGATAGCTTGAGTATCAAGACCCTTCACCTCCGCATAAGTATCCAGCTCATTGAAATAAGACACACGAAGCGCAAGATAAGTGTTCGCAAACAACTTCACCGCCTCAGCCTCCTTCAATCCCATGAAGAGCACAGGAATATCCTCCTTGATAGCACCCTCCTGAAGCAGACCTGCGAAAGTATGAGCAGCCTCCTCAAGATGATTACCCGCAATCGCACGGATAGCATCATTCTCCTCAGAAAACTCCTCAATCATCTTAGGATAACCCACGATGATACGCGAAGGATAAAGATTATCATACAACGCCATGCTCTCACGAAGGAACTCCGGAGAAAACAATAACCTAAGCTTACGCGAAGCATCCCATCCCCTCTCCTTAAACACGCGAGCATACTTCACATACAAAGACCTACAATAACCCACAGGAATCGTAGACTTAATAATCATAGTCGCATCCGGATTAACCTCAAGCACAAGATCAATTACATCCTCAATATGATGAGTATCAAAGAAATTCTTCTGAGGATCATAATTAGTCGGAGCCGCAATCACAACATACTCTGCATCCCTATAAGCCGCCGCGCCATCCAAGGTAGCCACCAAATCCAACTCCTTCTCAGCGAAAAACTTCTCAATATATTCATCCTGAATCGGACTCTCCCTTCGGTTGATCTTCTCAACCTTCTCCGGAATCACATCCACAGCCACCACCGAATGATGCTGCGCCAAAAGTGTGGCCATTGAAAGGCCAACATATCCTGTTCCTGCTACTGCTATTTTCATATTGTATAAACATTTATTCCCAATACACTTAACATCAAACCACTGATTACAGCAATCAACACACTCAATAAAGTACCGGCTAACACATATTCTGTTTTTCCAATAGCACCTTCCTTATACCTTATGATTGACTTCGCTGCTATTAAAAAACCTATCGCTTCAAATTGTCCGCACAAAATAAATATTATTATCAGCCAGCGCTCTAAATTACCGATTAACTTGCCAGACAACATTCCAGTATCACACTCCTCACCATTATTATTCTCCATGCTGGTAACACTATACTCTCGAAGCAAAAGTTTAATCAGAATATTAGCAGGTTTTGCATTTATCAGTAAAAAAAGTAATAATGTTACAATCTTTGGATCCCCGCATATATTTCCATAAAGTCCCTCATCAGCAGCAACATATCCAAGAATAATTATAAATACTATATGTCCCAACTGATCCCAAAAGAAAGACCAGACCCCATTCCGTTTCTTAAGTGCATCGATTGCAAGGTGCGACACACCCATTACAGCAGCTATCCACCAAGCTGACCAGTTCCCAAAAGCACACCATGTCAACAGAAAAATAATAAACGAATGGATATAGAGATGACAACTCTTTAACCGGAACTTCATCTTCTTGTCACACCACTCATCTGTCTGAAGAACAAAATCACCAATAACATGAGCCAAAGCCAACCTCAATACTATCTCACACCACATAATCAGAAAAATTTATTTGTTCATATACCTTTAACGTGTCATTAATCAGTTTCCATCCGCCGTTTCTAGATCTAGTGTTTACAGAAGGCTGAGAAATCGAAAGAACATTAGAAATTTCAACTTCAGTCATACCAAGCATCCTATAATACATTACAATGCTCTGCTTGGCAGACAATGAATTAATCAAATCATCTAACAGAGAAACACACATATTAATAAGAATCGACATATTCTTATCCCTCATATTCATATCAAAACTGGAAGTCATGAAAGAGTCTGCAATTCTATTTAAATTTCTACCTGCTATATATATTGCCTCACCATCCATAATATCAACAGTACTATCAATAATACGCATTCCTCCAACACCTATAGAAAAACGCACTCCATAATTTTTCAATGTATCTGAACACGTCAATCCTCCTACCCATGCCTTCACCCGACACTTTATTAGCAATGCCAAACGTAATGCCATCTCCGGATGACTTAGACAACACTCTATGGTATCCCCTTTAACAACTCTTCCCCAAAAGTCCGCATAACAACATCTCTTAATATCAGCAAAACAATAACGTATTTCATTTCCTAAATGAAACATGTCTTCTATGCTTAAAGATGTCGAATCGACAACATCTGCTGATATGACTCCGTACAATCTATCCATATTCCAAAATTTATTGTGCGAAGATACAAAATACTATAGAATAATCACTCTATATTCTATAATTATTGAACACAATATCTATATTCTGCAATTATTCAATATTAATTAGATTTTCACAAAATATATTCTACGATTTCTATTACCACTCTGGCACATCATAATCCAAAGAGTTGTTTTAGTTTTTCCAACGTGGTATATTGAGCGCCTGTTCCTTTGTATACATATACAAAATCATCCCAATGAGAGATTATAGTGTCTCGTAATTTTACTGCATTCATACGAGAATCTGTATTTATAAAAACAACGCAATCAGAGAGCGCATATACTGTATCCTCATCTACCAGAACAATCTTATTGGGACTGGGATTACATACGCGCGGAATAACAATACCACTTCCAGTTATAAAATTATTCTGACCAGATTCTATGCGTTTCAAATTCACTAACTTACCATTTTTAAGATTTGTCGTATGAATGAGACGGACCGCATTTTTTGATTTACTATATCGCAGATTCTGCATACGAACACATCCTCTCTTTATCGATATAACTGAAAATTTTGAAAAATCAAATAACTTTGATTTTTCCAATCCTTTAACATGATAGTGTCCGACATATACTAAAACTATATTGGGTGCACATCTGTTAGCAAAACTGATTTTATTCGGTTCCTCCAATATACATGCGTTATATCGTTCTTTCAAATAATTCCATGCTTTTCTATCCTTGATTGAATACACACAACTGATAGGCATTATGGCATACAACCCGCCATTTCGGGATAGATATTTTAAAGCTCGCATCAAGAATAACATAGCCGTACTTACACGGTATTCCACATCGTCAAATTGAATAGTTTCAGCGACACTACCTTTACATGTAAATGGAGGATTCATTACAATTAAGTCAAATGCTCCTTCCTTTAAAAAGGGTACATTAACGACAGAATCATCCTTTCTGAAATCACATTCTCCTAAATGCCAATAGGGACAATCCCTTGATAGTTTCGTTAAAGCCTCATCTGATATATCAGTACCATATAATTCTACTTTTGGAAATCTCTTTGCAACTGCCTTAAGTAAATCCCCATCACCCACGCAGAAATCAGCTGCATTATAAACATGCTTAGGGACAACAAAGCCTATCAACTTATCTGCAAGTAAGGGAGGGGTATAATATGAATCTGGACCTGACATATCAGTTTTCATTAAATAGTTTTGTAACATTACAAACTAATATACGTCCTACACCTTCTGTCCTATGCAAACTTCTTCGTGGGTTATCATACAGAAGCTCTACTTTATTCGGATTCTTTATAGCATATAAAATAGCTCCAATAGCATGTGGTTTAGTTCCAATTGGTGCTACTACCATATTAGGATTCCTATGATCATAGGAAATCTTCCCGAGAATCAGAAAACCATCTACAATAGAATTTGCTTCAGCATATATCAATCGTTCATAAGCTTTTGTGGTCTTAAGAGCATTACGATTACCCCAAAACGTTTCATATGGGTAATGCATCCTATACCCAGGAACTCCAACTACTGGCAATATCTTATCATATGATGGTTGTTTAATTGTAACTAGGTATGAAAATCGTCCACCTTCAAAACCCAGCATTGTAACAAAAATTGGTTCTTCCTTAAAAGGAACCAATCTAATAAAACCAGGTAAAGGATTGACTCCCGCGACCGATTCAGACAAATCGTTATTGAGTCCTTCCTTCTGGAATGCATGCATAAGATATTTTTGTGGTTCGCTATATACAACCCTTAACTCAATACCATTTAGAATTGCAAACTTCATAAGAGGAGCCACAAGACGACAACACATACCTGTCACTTCCAGATACAGTACTCTAAAAACGTATGAAGAGAAGAACTTTTTGATAGCCCTTATACTACTCAATGGTACAATACTATCATCTGAAGAAACTATCATATGATCATTCTCGTCTATTGCCACCTTCTCAAAAATAGTATCTGTATTTCTCAAAGAAAGATGAGAAGAACAATGACGACTTCTATCTTCAGGATCCTGTGCATATATATACAAGGCATCGGGCTCCAGAATTACGTCACTTAAATCTTCCCATATCTTGGTGTATAAATAATCCTTATTTATCATGATAATCTCCAAAATCAAAAGATAACTGATTAATGACAATACCTTCACCTGTATTATCAACACTTACATTTCTCCTATTTAAAATATCCTTAACAGCATTTTTAGGATTATCCACGCATAACAAAAATTCAGAATCTGATAGAGCCATTTTTCTTTTCCTTCGAAAACTATATATAAAGTATGGTGCAAAAATAGGATGGAGTGAATACATAAATTCTTTTACACTTCCACGACCAGACTGTTTGTTTGTAGGCATTCGGACAAGAGCCAGATTCATTATTCCAGCCTGCAATAACTCTTCTGTGCGTGCAGAACGCTCTCCTTCAATTTCAAATTGTACTGTTTCAGGAGCAGAGTTCTCACCTTCTTTAGCTAATCTTGAGAAAATGGTTCCAAGCGTCTGAACCATACGAGTCAATTGAGCCCCATTGCTCCAAGTGCCTTCCAACTCTGTTAGATTCTTCCATCCAACATTTCTGGCAGCTTTCGTCTGAATATCCGGAGATACTGGTATACGTATATCACCCCCTTCCTGCAAATACAAATAATATGAGCGATAAACCAATTCCATAAGATATCGGATATTGCCATTCGCTAGCTTAACGAATGTATTCCAACCTGCATAATATTTCTGAACCCCGCCACTACCTCTTCCAGTTCGTATCTTAAACAGCAAGCTATATTTGTAATTTTCATAACGAGTGTTCCACGCTTTTGTATTTCGTAGAAAATCTGTTATCTCATCATCTAGTATAATATTATGATTTACCGCCCAATGGGACAAGAAAAATTTATATAATGGAGTAACCATCAAATCTATCCCATTATTCTTTTCATATTCTATAATTTCATTATATAAATCAGTCTGTTCAACACCAAGACGAATAGCCTCATCTTCATACGGCAAATTTCCTAGCGCCTCTTCTATATCAAACCGCACCCCATCTTCTTCAAGTAGATCTTTAATTCTTAATTGACAGACTTCACGTGCAAACGACTCAAATTTTTCAGGTGTCTCATCGGTAAACTCATTCACAATATTAAATAGCACATAATCTGCTGGATCGATGACACTCTCCTGATTATTCATAGTATGCTTGACACGCCATCCCATTTCTCGCACGCCAATCTTAATGGTATAAGATTGAGGTACATGCTTAAGCAATGTATTAATAATCTGTTGTTGAGAATCCAAAAGATTCTCATATTCATCAATCAACAAATAAAATGTTTTTCCCCTAAACTGTTTTAACTTTCGCGCCTGTTCTGTTATAATTCTGATAGGATCTCCTGCCAATGACAGCTTGGGTAAATTTCCATCAGCTATATTATTTATGTCAGCCTGGAACTTATACATGGCGATTTCTAGAAGACTTATCAACTTCTTATAATTACTTACCCCCTCGCCTAAATGCAAGGATGTAGCAATTAAACTACATGCATGTTCCGACAATACTTCATCGTCAGCCTTAAGATCTTTATGCCAATCCAAAAAAAACAATATTTCAGATGTCAAAATAAGGTTAAAATAATGAGCAAAAATCTTCATCCAAGTTTCAGTATCAACCCCTTTGCCACTGAAAGCATGTACATGATTAGTGTCACATCTAAAGTATACACCAATATAACTATTTTGATCAAACTTATCAATATCATCGTTATTCAAAGCGTACTGTCCGATATATGACAAGCCTCTTAATACTGTTGTCTTTCCAGTGCCACGACCTCCCATCAACACACATGGACGCTTATCCTTCAGTGACGTAAAATAACTCGGCGCCGCAAAAAAATGAAATATCTTCTCATTTAACCATTCAGCTTTATAACTACCAAATAACTCGTCGAGTCTTGCTAATTTATCATCTAAAGTCATCATATACAAATTTATCTATGGTAGACACGTTTCTTTAGGGGTTTCCAACTTGCAGTATTCCAATAAAAGAATGCAGGACAAGCATCAGGAATGCCATGACTAAAAGCCAAGGCAAGACCTTGTTGCCCAAATCCACATACATCATTAACATCATCACCACCTGTTATTGGGATTTTTTGTTCATTAGCTACTCTTTCCATCATGGACAGGAATCGATTAAATAAATCCTTATTACCCGACCAACAAATACCATCTACATTAAACAGATTATATTCAATTCCTAAATAATGAATATATTCCAGATGCAAATTCGGACAATAATCTTTGATCCTTGAGAATCCTAGACTGTTGACTATCAAAGGGGCATAAATTATACGATGACCATATCTGATTTGATGCTCACTCAACGTAAGGGACCATGTGCCGAACCGGTGGTCATTCCAAGCAGTATCAGCCTGAGCTCCAGTTCCAACGAAATCATCAACTAATATAACATTCTGAGGAATATCATTTAGGTCTTCTAATTTTTTGAATAATGCATCAAATTTTATAATTCGATCATCTGGAATATTAAGAACTTCCCTTAATTTACGAGTAAAAATATACCCACTATCAGTTACATGATCCGAATTCTCCCCCTGTACAAAACTATACCAGCAATCGTTCTTAAAACTACTATGTGTCCAATTGGAATCGTATTGAGTAAAATAATAACCACATCTTCCAATAACAGTACGAAGCATCTGGTCGATCAATTCATCAGAAAAGTACATAAAATGTTGCAAGACATGAGCAGCAACCTCCCTATCTTCTGGATTTTGAAAATTTTCCATCCAATTTTCAAAATCTAATCCCATAGGCTTCGGAAACAATTGCATCTCACGAAATGCTTTCAATTTTTCAATTATTTCCATGATATCATACAACTTATTTTCAACTTAATGATACCGAAATTCTATATTACCTGCTAACTATCGTCCCAAAAGTCAAGAAAATTAGCTTGATATCATACCAGAACGAAGCATTCTGCACATACTCCAAATACAAGCGAATCTTCTCCTGCATGATCACTTCAATGTAGTACTTCTCCGGATCATCTGCCTCCTCCATCAGCTCATTCTCATTCCTGAACTTAATAGAAGCAGGATCTGTAATACCAGGACGAACATCCAGAACATGCATCTGCTCCGGAGTCCAGTAGTTCACATAATGGCGAACCTCTGGGCGAGGACCAACAAGTGACATATCACCCACAAACACGTTAATCAACTGAGGGAGTTCATCAATCTTAAACTTGCGGATATAATAACCGGAACGAGTAACACGAGGATCGCGGCCACCAATAGTCACAAGACTACCCTTGTCAGCACCTACTCTCATAGAACGAAACTTAAAGATCTTAAAATCTTTATTATAGCGTCCCACACGCACCTGACGGTAAAACACTGGACCAGGAGAATCCAGTTTAATCCAAATTGCCACCAAAATCAGCACAGGACTGAGAACCAATAGTCCACAACCCGATGCTACAATATCAAACAGTCTTTTCATAATAAGTCAGACAACTAATCAAAGACTCTTAATTATATCAACAAAGTTTGAGATCACATACTCCACATCTTCATCAGTCAAACGAGTATGCAAAGGCAATGTCACCTCATTCTCATACTGAGCATATGCATTAGGATAATCTACAATATCAAATCCAAGATTCTTATATGCAGTCATCATAGGAAGCGGCTTATAATGCACATTACAAGCAATACCACGCTCAGCCATCTTTGTAATCACAGCATTCCTCTCCTCAACGCTCTTACCAAGCAGACGCACAAGATACAAGTGACCGCTTGAAGCATGATCATCACCATAATGATCCAATACCTCAACATTGCATCCCGACAGACCAGCATTATACTTCTCAATGATTTCACGACGGCGAGAAAGCATCTGAGGATAACGCTTGAACTGAGCCAAACCGATACCCGCCATCACATCTGTCATATTGCACTTGTAGTTAGGAGCCACAATATCATACTCCCAAGCGCCTAACTGAGTCTTAGCAAGCGCATCCTTATTCTGACCATGCAATGAAAGCAACTGGAACTGCTTGTAAATCCACTCATCATCAATTCCAGGAATAGGCTTCCAGGTAAGAGCACCACCCTCAGCAGTAGTCAAATTCTTGACCGCATGGAATGAGAATGAAGTAAAGTCGGCAATATTACCACACATCTTACCATTCTGCTGCGCACCAAATGCATGGGCTGCATCCGCAAGAACTACAACACGACCAAACGCCTTCTGAATATCATTAGCCGGCTTAAACAAATGCTTCTTAACCTCAACTGCTGCAAACACCTTTGAATAATCGCATACAATACCTGCAAGATCCACCGGAATAATCACTTTAGTCCTCTCAGTAATTGCATCCGCAAGCTTAGAGTAATCCATCTCAAAAGAGCCCGGCACAGTATCAACCATCACCACCTTAGCACCGACATGACAAGTCACACTCGCTGTTGCAGTGTATGTATAAGCACAAGTTATCACCTCATCACCAGGACCAACACCCAGCACATGAAGAATCATCTCCATACATGCAGTAGCAGAATTCAAACACACAGCCTTATCCGTGCCACAATACGCAGCAATCTGCCTCTCAAACTCCTTTGTCTTTGGGCCAGTAGTAATCCAACCAGAACGAAGTGCCTCAGCAACTTCCAAAACCTCAGCCTCAGACATATCTGGGGGGCTGAATGGGATATTTCTTAATTTAGTGTTCATCTTTAATATAATTTTAATCTTCAATTATCTTAACATCTAACTATGGAATGTTCCTCTCAAATCCAAGTTCTGTTTAATCAAGGCCTCCATCTTTTCCCAAAGAAATGCTGTAGTTGAAGTATTAAGAAACCACATTATCTTCCAACGTTTTTTATAAAACTCCTTTCCACGAACAATCCTGTCCTTTAGCGAATTTGTAGAAAATTTTTCATAATCATCTTCAAATATGTCTTCCTCAAACTTCTCTATCAAGGCAGGATTTAATGCCTTAACTTCAACCAAAAGATCCTTTGGTACATAATCCTCTTGCAATCCTAACTTTTCCACGCATAGAGCTGTCATCGCAGCAGCGAAACGCATCAAACCGAACTCCTTTAATTTCTCATCCAAAACATCCAACGAAATTTCTTTACGTCCTTTAAGCATCAAACACCAATCAACCAGAAATTTTAATGATAACTTCTCATATAAGAAATGGCTTAATGCGTGATACACAAAAAAGACAAATGTAAAGCACTCATTAGGATAATATAGTCCTCCAGTAGGTGCTACGGCTAAAATTGAAGAAGCTTCATGATGCAAGAAGTTTTCCAACTTATAGAAACGAGATTGCCCTCTCACATCTGTCAAATATCTATGATTCTCCACCATCACGCCATCCACCTTACACTCCGAATGACGATAATAGTCTATACTGAAATAAGTTGAGATTGGCTTCAAAATGTCGTCTATACGCTGAAAATCTGTTGGAGAAAATATATCCAAATCACCAAAACACCTCAAATTATTATCATCGTAATAAACCGAAATAGAGAGTCCTTTTAGAATAACAGCTCGTATTCCAACCTCTTGCAGACATACTGATAGTTTATTTTGCAGTAGAAGGATTTTATCGTGATGTAATATTATGCTGGCAGTTGATGCAAACCACTTATTAAACATCTTACTAGAATCACCAAGTTGCGTCTTATCTATTCCTTGCTCCTGCATAGCCTTACGTAAACCTTGAAAAGCGATTCCTAACACCCCTTGTGTTTGAGACAAAGGATACAAACCTCCCAAATCAACTTGCTTAATATTCCCTTGAAAGTTAACGTCATTGATTACTGACCTTAATAAGTCATAAAGAAGTAGTCTACTGATCATCTTTTACAACACACTCGGAATTCTACTAAACATCTCTATCAAATTATAACCGTCCCAAGTAAGCGAGAATGCTGTAGTTTCACCTATTGGGACGATACGGTCTAGTCCCTGGAAACGGTTGCGGATCACAAAATCCACCAGTTCCTCGTGAGAGAAGCCGAAGTGTCCAAGGCTCTGGTACTTGATGGATACGATAGGTGCAATCTCATCCAATGAACCTACAGTATATTCCGAGAAATAACCGCACGCACAACGGAAGTCCTCAATGTTCTTCGGCAACTCAGAAAGTTCAGAACGCATCACCACATTATCCGGCATCTCCTGCTTTCTGACATCCATACAAGCAGCCTGACGATAGAATGCAGTCAACTTATCTACAGACATAACGGCCTGAAGTTCATATTTCTTGGAAGTATGCTCATGGACAGCTGTCCAAAAACGGTTCTTGGCAGCATCCAAGTTGTCTGACTTCAACCAGAATATGGTATGAGGTGCAGAACATGCATTCTGATCGAAGAGATAAGTATCGTTATAGAACGCTTCAGCCAGTTTCTTGATTTCTGCATCATCAGCAGCCATGATTGCATCCGGATGGATGGCAGCAATCGAATAACGGTCTGCAAAGCATACATCGAAAGAACGAGCTGAAATCGCATTCTGACGGATAGTCTGAATGGTATCATCTCCACCCCAGATAACACGAACATTGCAGATAGACGAGAAGAATGCACTGGCATCCGAAGTACGGTCGTAACGGACCAAGGCAATACGTCTTGCCACTTCATCATGCTGGCCACCCTCCATCAATTCGTGCAGGTGCTTGATAATCAAATCCACCTGTGGGAACTGCTTGCTACTGACACGTACAATATTGTTGTTACCAGCCAACAAACCGGCTACCAACGAGTAACCGAAGTTAATAGGTACATTACTTGGTGCAATATGGAAGAGAATACCTCTACCCATTCTCAATGCATCGGCTGATGTGTATTTTTCTTTCAGAGCCAAGAGGTTGGCCTTTCTACAGAAGAATGCAAAGGTGATGGCATCCGGATAGAGACGACTCATTCTGTCCTTCAGAAGCGCGCCACTCAACGCATTCAGGAACTCTATGACATTATCAGCAAACGGCACATCAGGTCTTTGCTGAACATAACTTTCCCACTCAATCTGACGAGGGTAAAGCAAAGTATAGTTAGAACTTGGCTGCATAGGTATCACTACATCCGCGGATTTCCGCATTTTTAATTCGACCTTCAATCTTGAAATACTTTCCCGGCATTCCGCAAGGGCAATCATCTTCACCCAGAATCACACCTTCATCTTCGGTGAGAAGCACATGACCAGGGTAACTTCCCGGAAGCACACTCACCACCTCAATGAGTCCCTTCTCACCCACCTCTGCAAGTGAGAAATCATAAGGTCTGCGGATAAGCACATCACTGAATGCAGAAGCATGAAGATGGCCACACCTGCACTCCATATAGACACAACCCGTCTGCTCTACCATACCATAGTAGTCGTGCACGTTCTCCGGAAGGATGCCACAAGCATCATTAAGACATTTCTTGTACTCTTCTGGAGATACCTTCTCATTGACCAGTTTCTTCCAACCGCCACCATGGATGAGCACGCCCTTAGAAAGATCTGGTTTATAACCTGTCTCAATAAGCTTCTTGTAGAAGTGCTGCCACACCATAAAGGTGAAACCGAACATGAAGATAGTCTCGTCCTTGTGCTCTTCCAGAAACTGTTTCATGCCCTCAATATCCAACCCCATATTCTCATCCAAAGCATACTGACGCTTGCTACCGAACATAGAGAATCCCAAGATACCGGCACCACGAGCCGAAAACATATTGCGGTTCTTCACTACTGCCGAAGAGTCCAGAATCAACATAGGCACACGTTTAGTACCAATGAAGTGGCTCACAATCTTGGTCAGGCACTTCTGCTGTGCAGAAGATGTCTCTCTATCCAAAAAGATGCGGCTTACCTGCTGACCGGTAGTACCAGAAGAAGTCATGGTCTTCACCACTTCTTCTTTAGGAACCGAACGCAATTCAAACTCTTTGAACAGACGCACAGGAAGGAACGGAAGTTTCTCATAATCCGGAAGATTATTCATATCCAGCCCCATAGCATCCATCATCTTTCGGTAAGGTTCGCAGTGCTCATAATGTTTGCGTGTAAGTTCGTGCAAACGCTCATTAAGCAGTGCGTGCTTTTGCTCTTTGCTCAACGAGTAAGGAGCTATTTCAAGTAATTCATTTATATCCATAATCTTATATCATTTTATGCAAGGCAGGATAGTTCAGTTTGCCAGACTCAAACTTTGGAATTTCAGCAATCACCTTCACTTGGAAAGCACGAGGGTTAAATCCGGTCTTCTCCACCAAGAGGTTCTTGATGGACTCCTCCAAGCCCTCTTCAGTCACAAAGATAGTAATCAGGTCATCTACTCCCACACATGCACAATTGGCAGTAATGGCCTTCACCAGCTGCTCAGTGGCATCCAGGTTACAACGGTTTCCCCACACCTTCACAAAGCGCTTCATACGGCCTGTGATGTAGTAGAATCCGTCTGCATCCACACGGGCAATGTCACCTGTATGCAGAACGCCCTGATTGTCGTCACCCAACTGCAGATCTTCACGTTTCTCGGCATAACCCAGGCAGACGTTAGCCCCCTTGTACACCAACTCACCATCCACATCTGGAGTGGTAATCTCATTGCCATCCGCATCGATAATAGAGAACTCACCACCCGGTATAGCAATACCGATGGAAGCATTCTTCTCAACGGCCTTGTCGTGTGGAAGGTAGCTCATACGAGGAGCGGCCTCAGTCTGACCATACATCACGATAAACTGCTTGCCACTAGCTTCTGCAAAGTCAACATACTCCTTCACAAAGGCTGCATTCAGTTTACCCCCAGCCTGAATCATGGTCTTGAGATCAGGCAAGTCCATACGGAAGAAACGAAGACGTTTCAGCATCTCGTAGGTATATGGTACGCCAGCAATGGAAGTAGCTCTCTGCTCCTTGGTGAAGTTCCAAAACTCTCGCTGGAGCACGGCCTTATCAGTCAACAGGATAGTTGCACCCTTGATGAGGTGGCTATTGATAACCGACATACCAAAGCTATAGTACATAGGCAAGGTAGTCACCGGACGCTCATTCTCGTCAATATGCAGGTATTCCGATATTGACTCTGCATTGCTCTTAAGGTTCTTCTGTGACAGACGCACCAACTTAGGTGAACCAGTACTACCTGAGGTAGTCAAGCAAAGCAAGAGATCATCACTGATTGCTTTCTGCTCTGGTGTAAACTCCTCGGCATACTCCATCAACTGGAGCGAGAAATCGCCATACTGATAGATGGTCTTTCCACCTATTTCTTCTACACGTCTGCTCGGCATCCATAAATATTCTGGATGATAGATATCTATCAGACGGAGTACCAGTTCCAAATCCTTGCTACCGTCCATCAATACTGAAGGAACGTGCTTGGTCATACATGCAGTATAACCAACAAAAGCCCCCAATACATTTTCGCATAGAATAAACATGAAGCCCTTCAATGGTAGAGCAGCATAAAACTTCTCCACCTCAGTATTCAATGCTTCGTAAGACAGAGATTCACCCCTGTCGGTTATGATAGCTGTATTGTTACTATACTTTAGTAAATCAAACATTATTATATATCTCGAATTTAAAATCTTTCTTCTTAAATGGTTCTCCGTGCCCAGGTAAAATCCATAGGTCATCTGCGAGAGACTTCAGCTTAGGCAAGGTATAAGATTGCATCTCTTCTGCATTTCCACCTTTGAAAGCCGTTATGATTTTTCTGCCATCTATCATGCAGTCACCCGAGAACACAATCTCTTCATCTACAACGTATATACAACTCCCTGGAGAATGTCCTGGGGTATGGTAAGCCGTTATATGGTGACCGGCGATACAGATGGTTTGGCTGTCATCCAAGAACACATCCGGCTCTAAAGAATATTCACGAATGCTTTTCTTGAATTCTTCATATTGATTGGTTCCGTTGATCTTATCTTTCTCGGCAAGGACAAAAGCAACCAATCTTGGAGTACTTTTCTTTTTCGTAGAAAGTTGTCCTTCGCAACCTTTATGACAATATAATAAGGTCTTGAAATTTTCCTGTACCCACCACACTCCATGAGAATGGTCATAATGTTCGTGAGTCAGAAATAAATGGACAGTCTCTACTTTCCGTTCCTTCATTACGCCCAACACATCTTCCGAGATATTAGAATCGATAACAACTGCTTCCTTCCCCTCTATCAAAACATACATATTAGATTCTACAGGAGGATATACGCTCCTGTAGAGTCTATACGTATGGTTTTCTGCCTTTAACTCAAGAAGTGTCATTCTTACTTCAAGGCGTTCAATATATCCTCTGCAATCTGAGGAGCTGTAAGTCTGTTCTGACGCAAGAGACCATCATAGTCACAAGCCAAATCGAAGAAATCAGCAATACCCAATCTCAAAAGACGAGGGAATCCTGTATCTTCACACATGACTTCAGCCACAGCAGCACCCAAGCCACCCATCTTGCTATGTTCCTCAAGAGTTACAATCAATTTGCTGCCTTTGGCTGCATTGATGGCAGCTTTATCCAAAGGCTTGATGCTATACATATCCACTACAGAAGTTTCTATTCCTTGCTCTGCCAGCTGCTTTGCAGCTGTAAGTGCAGTACTTGCCATAGTGCCACAAGCAAAGATAGTGACATCACTTCCCTTTCTCAGTTCATTGCTGCCTCCTAAAGTAAATGGTGCATCCTCCTTATAAGCAATCGGGCAGTTCAGGTTTCCGGTAAGACGTATATAGACAGGATTCTCCGAAGCCAACGCAACATGAAACAGCTTTGCTGCTGATGCACCATCTGCAGGAGAAATAATCTGAAGATTAGGGATAGCACGCATCATCGAGATATCCTCAATGGTATAGTGGGTATTGCCTGCAAATCCTTGGCTCAAACCTGCTCCTGAGCCAACCACAACCACTTTCTGCTGCATGTAACCCAGATAATGACGGATTTGCTCGCAACTTCTCATAGTGACAAAAGTGGCATAGGTAGTAACCACAGGATGGTATCCCTCTGCAGCCATACCTGCACTGATGCCCAACATATTCTGTTCTGCAATACCAACATTGATAAACTGGTCCGGATAAGTCTTGATATAACGATCCATTCCAGAAAGTGTTGCAAGGTCAGCAGTAAGGAGAACGAACTTATCGTCTTCCTTGGCAGCATCCAATACTGCAAGTCCAAATATACTTCCGCGTTGTCCCAACATAGAACAAGTGCGGGCTGTCATTCTATTAATCTCAAACATTTGTTACCTCCTTAACTGCTTGTTCATACTGTTCCTGCGAGAGAGTACTATGGTGCCAAGTCTTTACTCCTTCCATGAAGCTGACCCCCTTACCCTTGATGGTATCTGCAATCACACAAATCGGTTTATCACTTGGCTCATTCAGAGCCTTGGTCAATGCCTCCACATCGTGACCATCCACAACTCTCACGTCAAATCCAAAGGCACGAAATTTATCGCCTAAATCAATCTGATTCATTACTTCTGTTGTAGGACCGTCATACTGTAACTTGTTGCGGTCAACAATCATGATGAAATTATTCAGTCCATAGTTGGCTGCACTCATGGCAGCTTCCCAAATAAGGCCTTCGTCACATTCGCCATCCCCTACAATAGAGAACACTCTGCCCGAAAGACCTTTCTTCTTACAAGCCAAGGCCTGCCCTACAGCAAAGCTCATCCCCATACTGAGGCTACCGCCAGAGAACTCAATACCCTTATCAAGGTTACGCATTGCGTGACCATGGAAATGAGAACCGTTAGTTTCAAAACTCTTGATATCCTCATCGGAAAGAAAACCGGCCTGACGAAGAGCGGAATAATAACTGAGGACGCAATGACCTTTGCTTACAACAAGACGGTCACGATTTTCATCCTCCTTATTGTTTATATCATATTTCAATACTCCACCATACAATGCAGCCATAATCTCTACGGCAGAAAGTCCGGCTCCCAAATGAGAACCATTCTTTCCACAATTAAGAGCCATCTGCAATGCGGACAAACGTATTGTTTTTGCTAAATTACTCATATATTTTTCTTATTTTGAAACAATTAGACGCAGGTCATACCCCCCCCCCATCGACTTTTATAACTTCGCCGTTTACATAGCTTGAACGATCAGAAGCAAGGAATAAAACAACCTCTGCTATCTCATTGGGGTCAGCGAATCGCTTTAATGCTACTCCTTTCAAAATATCCTCTACTGCATCTTTGTCTAAAGCATCTAACATTTTGGTTCCAGTAAGGCCTGGAGCAACAGCATTCACTCTAATACCAGATGAGCCAAACTCGCGAGCCATCTTTTTAGTAACAATATTTAAAGCAGATTTACTTGCGGCATACTCCAATTGCGAAGTATCTTCACCCCATGCTGAGATGCTTGATATATTCACGATAGAACCTTTCCTCTGTCTAAACATTGCACGGGCAGTCAATTGGCAAAGCGTGAGCACACTAAAGAAGTTGACTTCCATAACTTTTCTAATATCCTCCATCTTTGTCATAGAGAATAATCTGTTCTCACTGACAATACCGGCTGCATTCACAAGAATATCAATAGGTAGTTTCTCCTGCATAATCTGCTTCATTCCTGCCTTTATAGAGTCGCTATCTCCAAGGTCTATGTGGACTGGCTTGATCCATACATTATATTCTTGCTCCCATTGTGCTATAGCCGACAAGAAAGCTTCGTCATCCCTATGCACAACAGTCCAACAATTGCACCCATTTTGAGCAAACAGTTGCACTGTAGCGAAACCTATTCCACTACGTGCTCCTGTTACGATTGCATTCTTTCCTTGTATCATTAGAATTCTACTCCGTACTTAGCAAGAATCTCCTTTCCCTTCTCGTATGAAGAAAGGTCAATGATGTCATCAGTATCAATCATGATGTCGAACTCGTCCTCAAGAGCAGCCACCAATGACATGTGACCCACTGAATCCCAAAGTTCTACACCCTGATACTGCAATCCTGCCAACTGATCTTCAGTAATCTGAAGATTTTCCATAAATACATTGTTGTACTTTTCTAAATTTGTCATGACATAAAAAATTATTTCGTTAATACTTTCTTGAACAAACCTCTGGTTCTGCCATCCGGCAATTGATATTCTGTCAACAAAGTGATGGTCTTATCACGCATCTGAGTATTGAACAACCTCTCATTATGTCTGTCAATCTCAAAGAATACCTCCTTGACACCTAATTCGGCCATCATCTTGAATTTAATCTTGTCCAACAGCATCATATTGATAGTGCCATCCGCTCCTTTCTTCCAACAAAGATATTCAGAGCGTGCACCCTCCATATGTAAAAACTGCTGTTCACTTTTATTATTTAGCGATCTATATCGTTGCCATACACCTTTCAGAAATGAAGGATGCTGAATAATGCCCCACATTGCTGCAAATCCTAACTTTATCTTATGCTTTTTGATGGTCTTTGCCTGTGACTCTGCATCAAGTGAACCGCTTGAGAAACCGACAATTTCTCCATTCTCATTCTCTGCGCACACGACGATTTCATTAGGATCATCCAAAACTATCTCATAATATGCACGAAGGAAAGATTTTCCCAAAGAGAGAAATATGCCATCTGTATAACGATCCCTTACCGTCCAGTGGCAATCGGTCATTTGCTTTGCATCACTTGGCTTTGCAAGTCTAAATTTTATTTTTCCCATTTCCTCAATGTAAATTATTAGCTATATTTCCTTCTTATCTACACCATCCTTACCAGAATCCTTGCAACAGGAAGATAATTTATTAATATTCCGAGACTTTATTAAACTCTATATGTAATACTAAAAAATCTCTATCATCTTTGAGGTCAGATACTCGTAATCATACTGTTTGGCAGCCTCCTTGGCCCTCAGGCACATTGCCTCATATTCAGCCTTTGGCATGTCCATCAGAGTAAGTATCGCTTCAGCATACTCTTCAGCAGACTGGAACTCGTTGGCTATACCAATGTTATACTTGGTTATAGGACAATAAGCCATACGGATATTACAGCAGATAGGCTTACCGCTCGCCATATACTGGAACGACTTACTCTGGCTGCCACCATAATGACCGAAACCTCCCGGCATATAATTGAGCACATGCACATCGGCCTGTGACACAATGTAAGGCACATATTTAGGCTCAACCCACTTGTCTTTGAACAGCACATTCTTCAAGTTGTGTTCCTTGCAATAAGATTCCAGAACGGGACGCTCGTCACCATTACCATAGATAAGGAACTTAATGTCCTCTCTCTCTTTCAGGACTTCTGCTGCCTTAACAAGTTGCATCACATTGTTGGCAAGACGGATAGAGCCCAGATACATCACCTTCTTTACAGAGGTATCAAGCAAGTCTGCATCATCCATCGTATAATGTTCCTTGTTGAACTCAAAATCCTTCAGATCCACACCGTTATTGATATAGTGAACAGTGTTCAAGTCTATAGGACCACCGTGAGCCTTATCCCATCCCTGGTTTATAATATAATCCTTTCCACCTTCTTGCGAAAAGACATGCTCATCAGCCTTGATATACATCCGCTTCTCATACCATCTAAGAGCCTTGATGATTGGATTGCTCCGTCCCATCACCCCAAGTTCTACAATAGACTCCGGATAAAGGTCAAGAACCTGTGTGATATACTTTGCTCCAAGTTTCTTGGCAAGATTAGCAATCTTATAACCTAACAGAAATCCCGGAACATGTATAATCACATCCGGTTTTGGGAACTTGTGAGCCAATTTCGCCACCTTGTATCTGAACTGCAATGCACTGAATATGCGCTTCACTCTACTCTTTCCGTACTGAAGCGTATTGATGTGAACAAAATGCACATTTCCATAGCTCTTCTCTACATAAGGTGAACCATCCTCAATGATGTTCATATCCATATTATGCATCACCGAAGATGCAAAGATCTTCACTTCATATCCCTTCTCACCTAAATACTGAGCCAGTTTAATGGTTTGCAGCCTCGGTTCCAAATGAGGCGGCATTGCACACGTATTTACAAGCCAAATGTTTTTTGCCATAAACAGCAATCTGTATGTTCTTATTCAAACAAATTAACCAATCTCACGACCTCAGCCACTTCCTCCAAAGTAATAGACGGACCAATAGGAAGGCTCAACTCCTCATCTGCCAGTCTCTCAGTAATAGGAAGGCTCAACATAGGGATATTCCAGTTCTCCTTAGCATAGCACTCCTGATTGTGTGGAGCGATAGGATAATGACAAACAGTGCCCACACCATTCTGCTCCAAATAATCGTGCAGACGATCACGGTTCTCCTTACCCTTCACGATAATTGGGAAAAGGTGATATGCATTCTGCTCATCTGGGAGAAGGTCTGGAAGAGTAATCAACGGATTGTTGATGTGCTCATAATAGTAGTGAGCTACCTCTTTTCTATGCTGATTATCTTCAGTCAGATACTTTAACTTCACATCAAGAACAGCAGCCTGAATCTCATCCAAGCGTGAGTTACGTCCAGCATACTTGAACACATACTTCTTCTGGCTACCATAGTTCGCAAGTGCACGTACACAAGCTGCAAGTTCAGGGTCATTTGTTGTGACTGCACCACCATCACCAAGAGCACCGAGGTTCTTTCCTGGATAGAAAGAGTGACCAGCAGCATCACCAATGTTACCAGTCACACGACCGTCGGTATGCTTGCAGCCATGGCTCTGAGCACAGTCCTCTACGAGCTTTAAGTTGTACTTCTTGCAGATCTCACCAATCTTATCAGTGTAAGCCAAGCGACCATACAAGTGAACAAGAGCAATAGCTTTCGTCTTTGGAGTAATTGCTGACTCAATAAGATCATCATCGATCTGAAGAGTATTTGGCTTAGGCTCAATAAGAACAGGAACAAGATTGTTTTCTGTAATAGCCAGAATTGTTGCTATATATGTATTGGCAGGCACAATCACCTCATCACCAGGCTGCATGATACCCATCTCAATATAGGCGCGGAATATCCAGATAAGAGCATCCAATCCGTTAGCACAACCAATTGTGTGCTTGCAACCGATGAACGCTGAATAATGTTGTTCAAATGTTTCGTTCTCCTTACCTTGGAGATACCAACCATTATTTACTACACGAGTTACAGCCTCGTTAATCTCTGCTCCGTGAAGAGCTGTTACGTCTCGAAGTGAAAGGAATGGGATATTCATATTGTATATTATTTTTCTTATTTTACAGTTTTACTTATGCAACGAGCCGGATTTCCTACCCAAAGTTCACCGGCTGGTACGTCCTTGGTAACCACAGAACCTGCACCAATCATAGCCCCTTCGCCAATGGTCAAACCGGGGAGAATGGTAGAGCCTGCACCAATGGTTGCACCTTTGCAAACCTTGGTCTTGAGGAGTGTCCACTCCTTGCAATGTGAATGAGGATACTTGTCATTGGTAAACGAAACATTTGCTCCTACAAATACTTCGTCCTCCAATTCTATTCCGGCCCAAATCTGCACACCACTCTTGATGGTGCAACGGTTACCGATTACTGCCTGATTCTCCACAAGGCAATGAGAGCAGATATTGCACTCCTCTCCTATCTGAGCCCCAGGAAGAACGACACAGAACTGCCATACGCGTGTGCTTTCAGGGATATTAGGACATTGGCAATCAGCTAATGGATGTATCATCTTTTATTCTTCGTTTCTAAACTTAATAAACTCATCATAATCGCGGATGTAGTCTTCCACCTGATATACTTCCGATGCAAGCACCATACATACTGCACCTGAAGAGAAGTCTTCCAAATCACGCCACATTCCAGGCTTCACATACAGACCTTGGTATGGACGATTCAAGAAGAAAGATCGCTTGCACTTGCCGTCATCCAGTGTTACACGGAAAGATCCTGAAGCAGCAATAATCAACTGGCTCAAATCCCTGTGAGCATGAGAACCACGCTTCTCTCCTCCGGGAACATCATAGAGGTAGTACACTCTCTTCACATCAAAAGGAAGAGTACCTTGTGCAGAGCCTGTCGAAGGTTCACTATTCTCTACCACTGTAAGGTTTCCCTTACGGTCACTATGGTGTTTATCCAACTCCACCATGGTGCAATCGAACACATTATATTTTGCCATCTTCCTTCAGTTTTAAGAATTCATCATAATCACGGATGTAATCGGCAGGATCATACTTGGTAGAAGCAAACTCCAGAGCAAGTGAATTGGTAGAGAAGTTATCCATCTCTCTCCACATTCCCTTAGGAATATACAAACCATAGTAGGAACGGTTAAGATGGAAGGTCTTCTTCTCCTTGCCGTCATCCACAATCACATCAAAACTACCTGAAAGAGCAATTACAAACTCTTCCGTTTCTCTATATGCATGACCTCCCCTGCTCTCACCTCCCGGCACATCATACAGCCAGTAGGTACGCTTGATCACAAAAGGAATATGCGTGTTGTTCTGTGCGAACGACAGGTTGCCTCTTGCATCAAGGAATTTGGGGAGTTCTATGATTCTAGGGGTGTTCATAAACTATATTCTTTTAAGGAACTCCGCAAAGTTCGTATAATTCTTAGAAGCATTAAAATTGTCATCCCAATATTTTCGAGGTTGATATTTTGTCATATTATTCAAAACTTTTAATATTGCAGAAGCTACTTCTTTAGGACTAGGATTCTCCGACACTAATTCACCAGAAACTCCGTTCTTCACAACATCAGATGTTCCGCCAACATTAGTAGCTACCGTAGGTATGTTAAAAGAAATTGCCTCCATAATAGATACTGGGACACCTTCTGTTGTACTTAAGTTGATAAAAACATCGCAAGCGTGGGTTTGATAATACTTTAGTACATCATCATGAGGCATGGAGCCTAAAAAACTAATGTGCAAATTATCATTAAGTTTAGTTCTTGCATAAGTTTCCATCTTTTCGACTTCATTATGATTTCCACCGATATGTGTATAACTTATTGGCTTATCGATTATTTTAGAAAGTTCGTATACGGAGTCAATAATTAAGTCAACTCTTTTTAAAGGCCATAATGATGAACAACTTATAATATTAATTGATCCATTCTGTAAATCAAATTTACACCCATTATCAAACGATCCTAACCTATGGAGAACCATTTTACAATTTGGATACTTATCTAAGAAATACTTTTCTCCTATAGAAGAAATATGGATAGCACACTTTAGCGAACCCATTACAAGTTTTCTGAGTGGAAAATATTCGTTATAATCCGCCTCCCATAAGTCACCCCAACCATGAAAACGTGAAACACATTTGGCTTTATCTTTCCATAAAATCGCTAAAGCATTACTCCACTTTCCCCAATAGAAATAACAGACATCCTCTGATCTGAGTGTTTTCTCTAAATTCTTAATCTGTCTGGAATTAACCAAACTATTTATCGTAATATATCCAATTAACCAAATTTTAAACTTTGATAAATCTGACCACACTCTGTTTCCAAAAAAATCTGACCAGAGCATACCAAAAGTCCTAGTGCAAAAAAGCCCTCTTAGAAAGAACAAATATTTATTGGAAAATATAGGTTCTATTATATTACAATTATCAGGCAGAGGTTTTGGATTTACGACTTCTTTCTTCAGAGGGACAAATATTACTTCATCAAAACTTTTAGATAAATATGATACCTCTTCATTAAGGAAACACTCTACAATATTTGTGAAAGGAAACCGTACAGGGAATACAAACAAACGACTCATAATAATATGAACTTCTTTTAGAGTTTATTACCGATAGCAATCAAACAAGATTGACTCGTGCATTTTATCAGAAAACTTCAATAAATGATTGCTATATATCTTTCATTACGGGCTTTCTAATAAATCTCTCGTCTGAAAGCGACAATAATATCTTCTTTTTATCTTGTGCACTCATTTTTTTTGTTGAAACATTAAACTGAATGTTCTTTTTATAATATTCATCTATGCTACATATAAATTTTGCGGGATTCCCTCCAACTACAGTATAAGGTGGAACAGACTTCGTAACAACTGAACCTGCAGCCACTATTGCCCCTTCTCCAACTGTTACGCCAGGCATGATTACGGATTGAGAGCCTATATAAGCCCAATCTTCAATGACGACTTTCCCAAAACAATCAAAATCTGGATCTATTCTCCTCACTGCATTACATCCTCCATGTGTATATATAGAAACTCGCGAAGTGATTTGAACATTATTTCCTATTGCAATTAGATATGGTTCAGAAGGCCAAAAGCGGGTATCTATTAGACAATTTGAACCGATTTTAACACCTAAATATCGAGCATAAGCTTCGGGTGATTTAATAAAGCGCCAATACAAACTTTTAAATTTGTCAATAATATTCATTTTACCGTTATGTTTATTTTCTTATAAACTTCTCATCGGGTAAACTTAGGAGAAACTGTTTCTTTTTATCTCTAGGCATTTGCTTAGTTGAGAGATTATAAATTGAATTTTTATTAATATAATCTTCAATGCTACATAATATTTTCGCTGGGTTTCCTCCAACAACAACATTGGGCGGGACCGATTTAGTAACAATACTTCCTGCAGCAATTAATGATCCCTCTCCAATTGTAACACCTGGCATAATTTGACTTCCCGTACCTATGTATACCCAATCTTCAATAACGACCTTTCCAAAGCAATCAAAATCGGGAATTTGGCGTCTAGCTACTCTCTCCCCCATGGGTATGTATTGATACACAAGACGTTATAGCAACATTATTACCTATTTTTATGAGATATGGTTCGGTTCCCCACTTCCTAATATTAATAGTACAATTTCCCCTACTGTTACCCCACAATATCGTGCATAGTCAACAGGACTTAGCCTATATCTAAAATACAACTCTTTTATAAAACTAAAAAATGACTTTATACTCATATGAACAATTCTTAGATATTGATAACCGCGATGATGAATGGAAATTAAGAATTTCTTATAATAGCATTATATTGTTCAAAGAATGTCAATTCATCTAACAATTCTTCTGCTATTTTTCTACTACTTTTACACATTTCCATATAATTATCAGTTGATAGCTGTAACGCTTTTATTATTGATTTTGCAATATCATTACTATCATTAGGATTAAATAAAAATCCATTTACACCTTCATGAACATACCTCTTATTATCACAAACATCACTACAAATGACAGGTCTTCCAGATGCTATCGCTTCACAAATAACATTTGGGGTACCTTCATAAAAAGACGGAAGACACAAAAAATTGCATTCCTTATACTTGTCTTCTATATTTTTAATTTTAGGAAGAAGACATATATACTCGCTAAGTTTGTACTCTTCAATTAAATTAAAACATTTACTCACATACTCAACTTGATCATCAACTAAGCCATACCATTTTATATTAAATTTATACCCTAAAGAAACCAATTTCCGGACCGCTTCTATCATGCCTATAGTATTCTTAGGTGGCCATATTGAGGAAACGACAATAATCAAAGGGGGATTATTTAATTCTCCTATTTTAAAACTAAATTTATCTAAATCAACGAAATTTGTTATTGTTTGTAAACGATCTTTCATCCATGGATAATTCTTCAATAATAATTCAGTCTGAGTATATGAATTGGGAACAATCCTGTCTGCTAACCTGTAGAATGAAAAGCGAAGCTTATCCTTAAAGGTTATCTTTTGAGTTGTATTACGTTCACTTACTAATAACTTCGAATTACAACCTAATAATTTGGCCACACATGCTATTAAAGATGGTGTCTCTTGATATGCTATAACCCAATCTGGTGCATACGATTTAATATAATTCCTTACTTTTAAAAGTCTATTATAAGGATTTATTGCATTAGATAAGACTATGTTTTCTATATTATTGGAATCTAATACATGCTTATAAAAATCATAATTATAATACGTTAAAAACTTAACTTGATAACCACTATTTTTTAGCATACAAGCTAGTCCTACTAACTGCCTTTGGGCACCACCTGCTCCTAAAGAGTCCGTAAATAATAATATCTTCATTCTTTAATAGTTAGTATAAATCATGCTCTCTTTTATCACATTATTTTCTCTTAAGAAAAATTGTTGATAGAAATAGGCATAAAAAAGTATAAGCAATCAGATTCATGGGCTGAAATAAGCTTGATCTACCTAAATAAATAGACTTAGTCAGATAACTAAACGCAACTACTATAATAAATAAGCTCCCTGAATAATCATATATTGATAATTCGAGTTTCCTTATCAATTTACCGAATACAAAAAAAATCAGCACAGCACCATAAAGACCAAAATTATAAAAAGTGTCAGCAACACAAGTTGTTCCAGCACCATATCCCTCACCCAACAAGTTGGTTGCGATCACATCCGTACTCAAGATTGATATATCTAAACCTAAAATATTATATATAATAGAGCGTATACCTGGCAAAATCCCTACTATTTGAAAGAAAGTACCTAAACCATATATTATCCCATAGCTCTCAGTATAAGAAAACACTAAGTGATAAGCATCAACGACATTTGACAAGTCTTTAGTCATAATATATAAGCCATTAGTGTTTTCATTCGATTCCTTCATACGGTCAGAAACAGCTAATACTTTATCTACCGATAATTCATCTGGATCCGCTCTTAAATATGCCAAAAAAGTTAATGTAAATGAAGCAATTAATATTAATATTATTATTTGAGAGATTTTAACTTTTTTTCTAGTCACAATAAAGTAGTTAGAAACAAAAGCTATTCCTATATCAATCATAGGGCCTCTATCACCAGAGACCAATATTAACCCTATATATACAAATAATAAAAAATAGAATTTAAGTGGAAACAATTTTAAATATTCCTTAAAAGTTATATGAGATATATTTTGATCATAACACCTGTAATAAACACTAATAATAGAAGCTAATACAGCAGCTATACAAAGGCTATTTCCAACCTGTCCAAGTGGATGCCAGCCAATATTATTTAGAATTTCAAAGTTTCCACCTGAAGAAAAGAATCTTTTATCAGTAAAACCGTAAAATAAACAAATGGCAATAAAAAAAATATATGACAAAAAATCATTAGTTCTATTATCAAACCTAACACTTGTTCTAATTTTAAACGGTTTATAAGTCGATCTTATACCTAAAACGACAGAGATAAAACAACATAACGATAAAATCGCTGCCTTATTAACAGATTCAGATTCTAAAAAGCGTAGATCAACAGTTTTTAATACATAATGTATATAATTAGAAAAATGAACTAGGAAGAATGAAAGTAAGAAAAAGGAAGATATTTTAAAAAAGTGATTTTCTTTTTTCTTAAACGGCTGACATGGAGATATTATATGGATGAATAATACTATAATTGATACTATTGAAGTAATCATAAGTGCATGATTATTCAATCCATTATAATAACTAGTATTAAATTGAAATAAACATACTATTAATATAAATACTAATATAAGAATTGATATATGATAATATAACTTAGTTGACATTTCTACGAGTTTTGGATATTTCTATTAAGGATGGTAATAAAATATAGGCATAATATGCTATCAGTATAAGTAAAACTATGAACACATATAGTATCCTATTATCTATAATATACCTTAAGAAAATCATTAAAAGAAACACGCTAATAAGTACCCACAACTTATTAAACAAAAATTTGTATAATTCAGAAATAGTAATAGAAATGGCATTAGCAAAATAAAAAGAATTCAACAATAAGGCCAATATACTACCTACAATATATCCATAAATCAAAAATTCTTTGTTTAAAGCTACACAAACTATCAATATTAAAATACCCAATATTCGCTTCAAAAAAGTTAAATTCATTAATTGCTTAACTTTGCACAAACTCTTAATATAACTTCTTATAGTAGACTCTATAATCATTGTTAGCCCTGCCCACATTAAAAGTTTAAAATAAAATACAGATTCAAGCCATTCTCTCCCTAAAAGAACCACTATAATTTCTTCAGCCAAAACAATTATTACTATCAGAACAGGAAATAGATACTTAATGATATTTTCAATTAGCAAATACGATTCTTTAATAAATGCTTGTCTATTATCTTTTATTTTCGTCATTATGGGAAATGACACATTAGCTAATGCCCTAGATATTGAAGTGGTCATTCCTTCTTCTAACTTCTTTGCTTGTGTTAAATAACCAGCCTGTACAACACCTAAATATTTTCCGATTAGCATTGCAAGAAGATTTTCATATACCGTATCTATTACAGAAGTAATAGTAGTATAAAAGCCGAAAGAAAATAATCTCTTAAAAGAATCTTTGCTAAACCCAGGTATATAAAAATATCTTGACTTTATAATAGATAGAATAGCTGAAAAAAAGACTATCCCTAACTGATAAGCCACTAAAGAATATACCCCATAGTTTTTAGCAGCCAGAAAAATCGCTAAGAAAGAAGAAAGTAAAACTGATACTATCGTAATGTAAAATAAACTCTTGAATCTCAATTCTCGTGTAAGAAGTGCATTTGGTACTATACTAAAAGAACTAATAATAAAGGATATTGAAATAATTCGAACAATCTTAGTTAGTCCAAGAATCCCAAAATAGGTTTCTATAATTGGAGCAAATACAAACAGTAACGCATAAATAACAAAACTTATGAACAAACTAAACGTACCTATTGTAGAGCAATCAAGTTTAGAAACTTTTTCTTCTTTTACTAGACTACCACCGAGTCCAGACTCAATCAAAACATTAGCAACAAGAAAGAATACGTTCAATACTCCAATTGTACCAAAATCACTAGGCGTCAACAATCTGGCTAATATAATATTAGTCACTATTTGAATTAAAGAAGGAAGTATCTTTGTAACAATCCCCCATAAATAAGCATTTTTATTAAGCATAATACTCCTTATACCACTAAGTAAACTTGTGCAAGACGTCTCAGGGTGTGCAGCCAAGTATTTTCATTATAATCTATCGATATAGTAATTTTCCTCTGCCGTTTCGGCGGCTGAGGCGGTTCTTATCTCCCGAAGCGCTCTTTGGCGCATTGCCGACAATGGGCGCGAAAGGACTTGTTAAATCAGTCCTGTCCAAATATTAGGACTAGTTATGATATTGCATAATATATTAGAAAGGACATCAGCTCCGAAAGACTTAATTTTATCTAAAACTTTAGATTGGGCTTTCTTGGAATCTGGTTCTTCGTTGGCAATCTCTTTGAGTTCCTTAAATTGTTTTCCTGTTAATTCATCCTTGATAGATTCAAGGAAGATATTTATTTCTATATTTTGACTCTGTGTCTGATTCTGGACAACATTCAATGTAATAGGTGAAACTGGTGAAGGAGATTCTTTGGGAGTCTCTGCTACTGGTATTGACGGAATCTCAAGCAACGACTTGAGAATGCCTATCATATCGTGCATGTGCTTAGGCGTATAATAAGATCTCTCAAAGTTTTGAACAGCTGCCTTAAAATCGTCTCTTACATTGGCCTGTTTGAAATAAACTTCAATTAATCGTAAACAATTATTCTTCCATGCCCGATAAACTGATTCATCGGAAAGTATATATACATCATAGGTGCGAAACACTCCTGAAGGAGGATTTTGATACCTAATTGCATTTACTATTGATTCACCCTCTTCTATCAGGATTTCAAGTTTACAGTATGGACTATTCTTCAATTTATCTATTAAACATTGAAATGTCGTTTCCAGTTCATCAAATACAGAGGCTAATGCATATGCATTGCCTTTTTCCGATTCCTTGAATTTAACAAGGTCTGCATCATTGCCTGGAAGATAGCGAGAAAATAGTGTAGAAGATTTGCTATGCCAATCACGATACATACGTATCAGTTCTGTTACATGATGATTCTTATCATCATATTTTACAGCATCGTACTTATCGTGAAGTATGATTACCTCTTTTATACTCTCGCTGATAGTCATAATCTCATTAAACAGGAGTTATATAGTGTTAACTGTTAACTCGAAACTGACGTTTTTTTCGTTATCCGTAAAACTCCTTATACCACTCAGCAAACTTGCGCAAGCCGTCTCTAAGGCTGGTGCTTGGCTTAAATCCAAAATCACGTTCAAGGGCAGTGGTATCGGCATAGGTAATAGGAACGTCACCAGCCTGCATAGGTACAAGTTCCTTGTGAGCCTCAAAGTCATAGTCCTGCGGAAGGACACCTGCACGGATAAGTTCTTCCTGAAGGATGGTAACGAAATCCAAGAGGTTCTCCGGCTGGTTGTTACCTATATTATATACAGCATAAGGAGGTATTGGGAGACCGTCCTCTCCTACCTGCTTTACTGGAGCCTTCATCATCACACGATATACTCCTTCTACAATGTCATCCACATAGGTAAAGTCGCGCTTGCAGTTACCATAGTTGAAAATCTGAATCTTGTCGCCCTTCACAAGTTTGTTGGTGAAGCCAAAGTAAGCCATATCAGGACGGCCTGCCGGGCCATACACTGTAAAGAAACGAAGACCTGTAGAAGGAATATTATAAAGTTTGCTATAAGCATGAGCCATCAACTCATTACTCTTCTTTGTTGCAGCATAAAGTGACACAGGATTATCCACCTTATCATCTGTGCTATAAGGTATCTTCTTGTTGCTGCCATAGACGCTAGATGAAGAGGCATAGACAAGGTGCTCCACTTCGTGGTGACGGCAAGCTTCAAGGATGTTATAGAAACCAATTAGGTTAGCCTCTATATAAGCATCGGGGTTGGTGATGCTGTAGCGTACTCCTGCCTGTGCTGCCAGGTTCACAACGATCTGCGGCTGATACTTGGTGAAGAGGTCTTCGATGAGTTGTTTGTCGGCGATGTTACCCTTTACGAAGGTAAAAAGCGGGTATTGCTTTAACTCTTCCAAGCGATTTTCCTTGAGACGAACATCGTAGTAGTTGTTTATGTTATCTACTCCGATGACATTGTGTTCGGGATGGGATTGGCAATATTTCTTCACAAGGTTGGAGCCTATAAATCCTGCTGCTCCAGTGATAAGTACGGTTTTATTCATTTTTTTAGAATTCTTTCTTGTTAAAATCTTTTTCTATAGCTACTTATACCCCTCCGGATTCTCCCTCTGCCAATTCCAACTATCCCTAACCATCTCCTCAATACCATAACGTGCCTCCCAACCCAATTCAACCATAGCTTTAGATGGATTACAATAACAGGTAGCAATGTCACCAGCTCTACGAGGCTTAATGCTATATGGCACCTCAACGTCATTAACCTTAACAAATGCGTTTACCATATCAAGCACACTGTAGCCATGTCCAGTACCCATATTATAGATACCAACTCCGCATTTGTTTTCAATAGCCTTTAGTGCTGCAACATGTCCATTTGCTAAATCTACAACATGGATGTAATCTCTCACACCTGTACCATCATGAGTTGGATAGTCATTACCAAACACACCTAACTCAGCTCTCTTACCAACTGCTACCTGAGTAATATATGGCATAAGGTTATTAGGAATACCATTAGGATTCTCACCGATTCTACCAGATGCATGAGCACCTACAGGATTAAAATAACGAAGAATAACTACATTCCACTCTTGATCGGCCTTCTGAACATCCATCAGCACCTGCTCCAGCATACTCTTTGTCCAACCATAAGGATTAGTACATACTCCCTTGGGGCAATTCTCAGTAATTGGAATCTCTATAGGATCCCCGTACACAGTTGCACTACTACTGAAAATAATATTCTTGCAACCGTGATTTCTCATTACCTCAACAAGTACAAGGGTTCCAGCAATGTTGTTATCATAGTATTCAAGGGGCTTTTCTACGCTTTCACCAACAGCTTTTAGTCCAGCAAAATGAATACAAGCATCAAAGTGGTGCTCTGCAAATACAGACTCAAGTCCTGCCTTATCTCTAATGTCAACCTGATTAAAAGGAATCTTATCTACCCCTATAATCTCTGCTACTCTTCTAAGAGATTCAGGATTACTATTGCTCAAGTTGTCCACTACTACTGCGGTATGCCCTGCAGCATATAGTTCTATAAGTGTATGGGAGCCTATATAACCTGCTCCTCCGGTTACTAGAATTTTCATTATAAGCTATTATCGTCCTTTGTACATGTCTTGATAATACTTTTCGTATTCACCGCTGGTGATGTTATCCATCCACTCCTGGTTGTTGAGGTACCACCTTACTGTCTTCTCGATGCCTTCTTCGAACTGAAGACTTGGTTCCCAGCCTAACTCCTTCTGAAGTTTAGTCGAGTCGATTGCGTAACGAGCATCGTGTCCGAGGCGGTCAGTGACGTATGTGATGAGGCTTTCAGAGTATCCCTCAGGGTTGCCGAGGATGTGATCGACTGTCTTGATCATGACCTTGATAAGATCGATGTTCTTCCATTCGTTGAAGCCACCGATGTTGTATGTTTCATTGATACGGCCTTCGTGAAAAATGGTATCAATAGCTCTAGCATGGTCCTCAACGTACAACCAGTCACGAACATTCTCGCCCTTTCCGTATACTGGAAGTGGCTTACGATTTCTGATATTGTTGATGAAGAGTGGTATCAGCTTCTCAGGGAACTGGTACGGGCCATAGTTGTTTGAGCAGTTGGTCACTATTGTTGGCATACCGTAAGTATCGTGGTATGCTCTTACAAAGTGATCTGAACTAGCCTTTGAAGCAGAATATGGACTATGAGGATTGTACTTAGTTGTCTCATAGAAGAAATCATCACCATAAGCTTTGTGACCCTCTGAAGATGCTACTGTCTTAAAAGGTGGTTCAATTCCTTCTGGGTGGTTCATACTCAATGCACCGTAAACCTCATCTGTCGAGATATGATAAAACCTCTTTCCTTCATACTTTTCTGGAAGGCTCTCCCAATAAAGCTTTGCTGCCTGAAGAAGAGCAAGAGTTCCCATAACATTAGTACGTGCAAATGTAAACGGATCCTTGATAGAGCGGTCAACATGAGATTCGGCAGCAAGATGGATAATTCCATCCACCTTCTCATCCTGCATCAGCTGATAGAAAGCTTCAAAGTCACAGATATCCATCTTAACGAATTTGTAGTTTGGCTTATCTTCTACATCCTTAAGGTTTGCTAGATTACCAGCGTAGGTAAGTTTGTCAAGATTAATGATATTATACTCAGGATACTTGTTTACGAAAAGGCGAACAACGTGGCTTCCTATAAATCCCGCTCCTCCGGTTATGATTATATTGCGTTTCATATCTTTCTATCTTTTTGCTAGTGTATCTGAATCTATCTCTCTTTTCTTTTCATCAATTACTTTGAGAAGGTACTGACCGTACTGATTCTTGAGCATTGGCTGAGCTAATTCACGCATCTTCTCCTCGCTTATCCATCCTCTTCTGTATGCTATTGCTTCAAGACATGCTATCTTAAGACCCTGACGCTTTTCTATTACTTCTACGAAGGTTGAGGCTTCTGAGAGCGAATCGTGAGTTCCTGTATCAAGCCATGCGAAGCCACGTCCTAAAGTCTGGACTTTAAGCTGCTTGTCATCAAGGAATCTCTGATTTACTGTTGTGATCTCAAGTTCTCCTCTTGCTGATGGTTTTATACTCTTTGCAACCTCAACGACTTTGTTTGGATAGAAGTAAAGACCAGGTACTGCGTAGTTGCTTTTAGGATGTTGAGGTTTTTCCTCAAGACTCAAGCAGTTGCCTTCTTTATCAAATTCTGCTACGCCGTATCTTTCAGGATCACTTACCCAATAACCGAAAATTGTTGCTTTGTTATCTTCTTCAGATGCTCTTACAGCTTCTTTGAGCATAGGTGTGAAGTAACCACCATAGAAGATATTATCTCCCAGTACTAAGCACGCAGCATCGTTTCCAATAAATTCTTCACCAATGAGGAACGCCTGTGCCAAGCCATCAGGAGAAGGCTGCTCTGCATAAGTAAAGTTTACTCCATAATCGCTTCCATCGCCTAATAGTCGCTTGAATCCAGGAAGGTCATATGGAGTAGAGATGATCAATATGTCCTTAATTCCAGCTAGCATTAGTACTGATATAGGGTAGTATATCATTGGTTTGTCATATATAGGGAGAATTTGTTTACTTACTCCTTTGGTGATTGGATAGAGGCGAGTACCTGAGCCGCCTGCTAGTACGATTCCTTTCATGGATTGTATGTATATTAACGATCTTCTACCTTTAAGCTACCTAAATAATTAGGTGTTCGTTTATCGGGAGAAAAATATTTAGTGAATATTTTTATTAAGCCTTTAGGTTTGTTATCAACTTCATTCTGAGTATATATGTGAACATACTCGTCTTCATTAACAAACATTAAATCACCTGATGTATTTTGAGTAATTGTAACCTTCGCATCACCATAATCAATATGTTCACTTGGAGCATTACCTATTATTATTAACTGGGGGTTTAATTTCTCCAGCAAAGCCGATGGGATAGAAGCACTATTTCTACCATGATGAGGTTGAAATAAGATATTAACACGAGGGATGTTCTCATGATATGTATCATAGTATTCTTGCTGCATGTCTGTTTCTAAATCCCCCATCCACATATAACATGGACCATCTTCAATTGAATATGTAAATATTGGACAAATATTGTTAACATCTTTACCCTCTGAGACATTAGCTAATGCTTCTTTGAATTTGTCGTTAGAAAGTAACGGCCATTCAAACCAAATTCCCGATCCTCTATTCTCATCATTGCTATTATTCAACCAACATCTTGTGATTCCTCTCTTTATAGCAAAATTGTGATTCTGCTTGAGGTCAAGATACTTTGTCAAACTCGGATTGCTTGTATCACTGGGTATATCATTATCTACAGCATAGAAATTAGTTGTATCCCAACGTTTAAGAAGTTCCTCAATTCCGGCTATATGGTCATTGTCAGGGTGCGTTGATATAAATCTACGAATACGATCACCTGATTTCTCAATTATTTCATCTATTATCTCCTTTTGTCTATTATTCTCTTTGTGTTTAGAATTCGAGAGAAGATAGCAATCTATAACTGAGAATGAATTTGAGCCATGCTGTATATAGAACATATCACCTCTAATTTCTCCTTTTGGGAAGGAAAATGACTTAACGACACTCATAACTATTCAATAGGTTTACCATTCACTTTATTAACTCGCTTTCTTATATAAGATGTCTGTTTTCTATATGCTAATACATATAAAATAAGCAGTAAGAATATAAAGACAACTCCAGCCCAACCTGTATGTAAAAATGAATTTACAATTGGAATCTGATGAGCTACTACCAATAAAACAATTATGACTAAAGCTGCTACAAATGTTCGATACATGTTATTATCTTCAAGTAGATCGGGTATCTTTGTATCTATAGATGCAGCCTGTAAATAATCTTGATATGGTGCATAAATTACTATCTTCAACTTTTTGAAGATAGGTTCAATCACTACGGAACCAATACGACTTAATGTCATACCAACAAAATAGCCTACAAAGAAATCTTGTACAAGGTTATCTGCATTCATATCATAGATACCCAATAAATCTACTACATATAAAAAGACTAAACCTGGTATTAGATTAACGAGTATATGATACTTTGATATTTTTTCTAAAAACTGTTCCATTCTCACTACACATTATTCGTTCTCTATTCTATACATCACCTCACTCACGATAAGCAGCAGTCTCATGGTTTGTTCTTTGGTGAGGGTGGCAGTGTTGGTGGTTTGTAGGAGTGCCAGGACACTGTCGGGATGCTGCTGGGTTTTGTTTTCTCTGGCTATTGTGCCGTTGAGGGTTTTGATGGCTTGGTCAAGGACTTGAATGTAGTTGCCTTGAAAAAGTTTAATCTGCTTTATACGACAAAAGCACCCTGGCAATAGGGTGCCTGAAAATTCACTAATTATCCCCAATGGGGCCCTTTAGTTACAAATTTTCCTTAAGTTTTTTCCAGTAGTCTTCGCCGAAGAGGACCCAGGCGGCTGAGCAGCAGCCGGCAAGGAAGGTGAAGATCACGAGGAGCTTGGCTTTGCTTGGAGCTGATCTCTGATTTGGAATAGTCACGGGCTCGAGGACTGCAAAGACCGGTTTTGCCTCTTGCTCCTTGATGCGTGCGGCTTCAAGCTGGGTTGCTATCTGAGAGTAGACCTGGTAGGCAAGGTTCATCTCCTGCTGGAGTCTTTCGCTTTCTGCCTGAGCGCTGCGGAGGGCTACACTGCGGTTTCCGTCGACGTACTGGGCATAGGCCTGCTGAGCGGCATAGTAGTCCTGCTTGCGCTGCTCGTATATCAATGAAAGGTTCTCGACATCCTGACGTACTTTTGAAGTACGGTAGTCTGACATGTAATCTTTCAGGTTTTCCATTACAGCCTCAACTACTGTTGCTACGACGAGAGGATCCTGCATCTCAAGTGATATCTCTGTCTTACCAGTTTTCTTATCTACTACAACTGAAATATTTTCTCTGAAATACTTCACCACTCCCCTCACCTTCTTTGGAAGGTTCTGAGGGTTGAGTTCAGCTGGGAGTTCGTCTGATTCCTTCTCCTTTCCGATGGACATCACCCAACCGAGTGCCTTGAACGGTGCCTGAACAACGTATGACCACCATGGTGATTTCTGATACTCGAGCATATAGTCGAGGAGGTCAGTTGTGATGACACTGTCCTTACGCTCAAAGGTTACAGGAAGGTCGAAGAGGCCGTAGATGAATGGAGTGGATGCGACTACATCCGGGAACATCTCTACGCTGATGGCGTCTACGCTGTTGTCGAGGCTTACTCCCATCATTGAGGCGATGGAGCTTACGCCTGAGCCCATGCGCTGCTCTGTCTCAGGTGCGAGGGTTGCTCCGGCTTTGTAGGTCTTAGGAATGCTGAAACCAACCACAAGGCCGATGATGGCTCCTGCGACGCACCATTTGATGATCATCATGCGCTTCTTCCAAAGTTTGGAGATGAGCTCCATGATGTCGATTTCCTGTTCTTCGGGTATGTTGTTATAGTTCTGTTCTGTCATGATTCTTACCTTATAATATTATATATGGTTGCGAGCATTGTAGCGATTGATGACGATGTAGTAGCCACACTGAGGATCTTCTGGAGTGAGTCTTCCTTCTTCATCTTCTGCGGTACGATGATCTCGCATCCTGGCTGAACGACGGTCTTGCTGTATTTCTTCGCCTTTGCCACTGTACCATTGATATATACTACATATGCACGGCTCTTCTTTGAGTTGAATCCGTATCCTCCGGCCATGTCGACATAGTCCTTTACGGTCATGTTGGAGTTGTAAGAAACCACATTCGGATAAAGGACATTTCCAGAGATCTTGACTGTGTTGAGATACTCAGGGATGAGGAGAACGTCACCGTCGCGGAGGAGGATGTCCGCATCACTGCCTGGATTTGCAAGAGCTGCTTCGAGGTCGATACCTACGAAATAGGTCTCGGCGATGTCGATCTTGCTCACATCGAGGGAATCCTTGGTGTTGTCGAGCATTGCAAGTGTAGACTGCATACGGGTTCTTTCCTCAGGTGTCATTCTTCTGCTGAGTCTTGAGCCTTTTACATACGCCCATTCTGATGCTCCACCAGCCTGCTTTACGATGTCTGAAAGTCTTGTAGACTTCTGTGAAAGCGCGTATGTGCCTGGGAAGAGGATTTCACCTTCGACGCGTACATGGTTCTGGATGTTGTAGCTTGGGCTGCGACGCACATAGACATTGTCGAACGGCTCGAGGATGAAGTCAGGATCACCGTCAACTACAAAGCCTTCCTTGATTGAGAAGGTGTAGATGCGGCTCAAGGTGTCAGTTGCTTCTGTAGCGTGTGTATCCTTAATACGGCGGCTTACGTCCACCTTTACAGTTGAAGCGGACTCGAGAAGACCGCCTGCCTGCATGATGATGTCTTCGATAGTGGTGTTCTTTGCAAATACGAATGAACCTGGAGTTGCGACCTCACCGTAAACTGTGACGAAGCCAACATCCTCGAGGTCATGGATGCTTGAAACTGTGAGAACGTCATTTGGCTTGAGCTCGACATCAGCGGCCTCGCCTGAAAGTACTTTCTTGAGGTCGAATGAGACTGTCTCCATTGTGTAGTCAGGACGTTCGCGCTGGATGATGGCTCTGTTGGTGAATGCGTCACCTTTGAGACCGTCAGCGATTGCCACAAGCTGCTTCACTGTGCGGATCCTGTCGCTGTACTGATAGACGCCCGGACGGAATACCGCTCCCTTGATCTCGAGACGGTTCTCGTAACGGTCGATCATTGTACCGACTGTGACTACGTCTCCGTCCATCACCTTGAATGTAGGGTACTCGTCTTCCATCACTGTATATACTTGGTACTCACGGCCGTTCTTACGCTCCATATTTACATTTACCTTATAGGCATTGCCTGCAAATCCTCCGGCATATTCAAGGAGGTCGGCAACTGTCTCATCACCCTTCATCTCATAGATCATAGGACGCTTTACCTTTCCGTATGCACTTACGAGAGACTCGTAGGTTGGGACGAGGATGATGTCGCCTTCCTGAAGAGTAACGTCATCTGGTGACTGACCTTTTACGATGAAGTCGTAGATGTCAATTGTGGCCTTCTTCTTTCCGTCGCGGATGAGTTCGATGTTTCGTACGCTACCGAGATCGCTGAATCCGCCTGCTCTGTAGAGGGCGTGATAAACTGTTGAGAGAGAAGAAAGGAAATATGTGCCTGGGGCTGCAACCTCACCCATTACGTTCACCTGGATGGTGCGGATGGCTCCGAGGGTGAGCTTGATCTCTGACTGAGCGTCTTCTCCATCTACTGAGTAGATCTTGTTGAGCTGACGGCGCATGTATGTGTCTGCTTCCTTGACCTTCATTCCAGTGAGGTAAACAAGGCCGATTCCTTCGATGTTGATGAATCCGTCTGGCGAGATGGTCTGGCGTATTGTGTTCTGGTTGGTACCCCAGATGTCGATGATGACTTCGTCGCCAGGGCCGAGCTTGTAGTTCTCCGGGGTTGCGATATTCTCGCTTGGGGCGAATGAAAGGTTTCTGTTGCTGAAGATATTACGTCCGAAGACCTGAAGTGAATCCGGCACTTCGGTAGTTGTTGTTGCAACACTGTCTACCATTTCCTCCTGAATCATTGTTATGTCAAGGCTCTGACCTGGCTTGCGGCTACGTGTGTCTGATGCACTTACCGAGCGGACAGCGTCTGTTGTGCCGTGCATGTCCTCGAGTCTCTTCTTGATCCTCTCAGCCTGAGATTTGGTCACTCCTCGTGCGGCAAGTTCCTTTACGATAGTCTCCTGTGATTTGCCTGATGCGAGTCCGTCTTCAACATAACTGTAGACCGCATCATCAGACATCTGCGCCCTTGCAGGTTCAGCAAAGAACGCAAGGGCGACTAATGCAATGAAAATTGTTGCTAATCTTTTAATCATCGATATTATTGTTTTATTTCATTATCGTATTTTTCGTATTCCGAATTCTTGGAGATGAATTCAGGAACAGTACGCTTCATCAGCTTGACCATCTCCGGGATTTCTACAGCTATTGACATTTCCTCAAGCTGAGTCATCACTTCTTTGGCCTTGGCGTGTTCGTATTCTCGAACCTTTGCCACGCGGATTCGGTCGTGCGATGTCGGATCGGTATTTTCCTTGTTTGAAAGAACTTCTTCGTAGAGTTTCTCGCCTGGTCTGAGTCCGCTGTATTCGATCTTGATGTCTTTGTCAGGTCTAAGTCCTGCAAGGGTGATCATTCTTCTTGCGAGGGTGTCGATCTTAACTGACTCACCCATATCGAAGACGAAGATCTGGTTTCCTGTCGACATAGTAGCTGCTTCCATCACGAGGCGGCATGCCTCTGGAATTGTCATGAAGAAGCGGGTGATCTCAGGATGTGTCACTGTTATCGGTCCTCCCTTTGCAATCTGCTCACGGAAGCGTGGAATCACTGAACCGTTGCTGCCGAGGACATTTCCGAAGCGTGTGGTAACGAATCTTGTGTTGCCCTTTACTTCACCCTTTTCGATTGCAAGTCCGAGGGACTGGACATAAATCTCTGCGAGACGTTTTGTGCAGCCCATGATGTTTGTCGGGTTGACAGCTTTGTCTGTCGACACCATCACCATCTTCTCAACTCCGTATTCCACACACTTGTCGGCTACGTTTCTTGAACCTGCAACGTTTACGTGTACTGCTTCGCAAGGATTCTCTTCCATAAGCGGAACGTGTTTGTAGGCCGCTGCGTGGAAGACCACCTGCGGGTGGTGCTTGCGGAACACATAGTCAAGTCTGTCTTTTTCGCGGACGTCGCCGATAACCGGTACGAAATTGAGGTTCTTGAATCTTTCTTCAAGTTCGAGGCGGAGGTTGTGCATCGGTGTCTCTCCGTTGTCGAAGAGGACGAGCTTCTCCGGCTCGAATGTAGCGAGCTGACGGCAGAGCTCAGATCCGATAGATCCTGCTGCACCTGTCACCATAACGACCTTACCCTTGAAGTTAGACTTGATGACATCCATCGATATCTCGATCTCATCTCTTCCGAGGAGGTCTTCGATCTTGACTTCACGGATCGGGCTGTTCATCACCTTGCCGTCGATCACTTCTTCGATTGAAGGAGCGAGGAATATCTTGACTTCGTTTTCCTGGCAGATTTCTACAAGGGCACTCTCTTCTTTCTTGAGATCTGATTCCCTTGGGAAGAGCATCGCATCGAGAAAGAATTTGTCACGGAAAAGAGTGATGTCTTCTTTACCCTCGTAGTAGAAGATCTTGATGCCATCAATCTTCTGGCCTCTGAGTCTCTGTCCATGCTTGAGATAACCTATGATGTTGTAGTGAGGCGAGTTCTGAAGTCTCTTCGCAACTGCTACTGCTTTCTCACCACAGCCGTAGATCATGACATTAAGTCTCTTGCGTGTTTCTTTCACCTTGCTTCTGAGAATATCATACATCACGATCATCACCACTCTTACGAGAAGCAAGAAGACGATTGTGAGAATAAGGTCGAGGACCATGAGGAAGAAGACATATGCCTTGATGCCGTATGGAAGGAGCACTACGAGTACTCCCATGAGCACAACCTTTCCGAGGGATGCAAGACAGAGTTTTGCAAACTCCCTGAGGGTGGAGTGACGAATAATCGAACGATATGTCTTCAGCCAGAAGAACATTACGAACGACATCACCAATGATGCTGCAAGCCACACAAATATGAAGTCAATTGTGACAAGTGACTTGAAAAGCAACATCTTGATGAACATCAGTGAACAAATCGAGGCTGAAAGAGACACAAAAAGGTCGATGGCTAGAATCAGCTTTGAGCTGAAATATCTGTCGAGATGTAATTTTTCAACGAAGTTCTGAATTTTTCCCATTCCGCAAATTCTTTAGATCATGACGCAGCAAGGGTCACCCGAATAAGTGCTATCCGCGTGACTTTCAAGAAAATATAAGCCTTTTCTCAGGCAAAATCGGCATGCGCCATCCGGCAGCATTTGACAATTCTGCATCATATGTACATAAAACCATGCAAATATAAGCAAATAATGCCGGAAATAAAAGGAAAACAGGGATTATTTACCCCCCCCCCACCGAGATAGCCTAAAGTGCTCAGGTTCAAATTAGTTCAAGATTGTCAACAGGAATGTAGTTCGTTGCGACAGCGAATAGTCCAGGGAGTTCGACCATGACGCGTCGGGAGTTCTTGATGCGGACTACAATGCCTTCGACTCCTTGGAACGGACCTTCTTTCACGCGGACTTTCTGGCCTGCGCGAAGCTTGGATGAGATTTCATTGAGATAGAGGGTTTCGTCGGACATGAGGAGGCTGATGGTCATGAAGTCTTCCATTGCCTTGTCGGGAACAACGATGGGGTTGCGGGTGGCTTTATTCCAGATGAAATGAGCCGGGCATGCTTCTCCTAGGGAGTACATGTAGTCGCGAAGTTGTTCGCGGGTGGTCTTTACGAAGCATAGGTTGGAGACTGCAGGAACAATGACCACTTGTGTCTTGCCGTTTCTTTCGACTTTCTTGCGACACATTGGTACAAATGTTTCAAACCCAGCTTCTCTGAGCTGGGTCTGGAACTTCAATTCCCTTGAATACGTTACGCGGATCGCGTACCATTTGTTTTTTGCTTCGGCCATATCAGTACAAAGGTAGGAATTTCTTCTGAATTAACAAGGCGCTTAAGCGCCGCGTCATCCGCGTCAGCGAGACTTTCGTAAGAAAGTTGAAGCAGCGGGGACGCCCGACTGTAGCGTAGCGGAAGGCGGCATGCCCCTAATAGGGGCTGCCAGCGAAGCTGACTGGGGTTAGGAAGTTATCTCCACGAAAAAAGGTTCACAGCAAACTGTGAACCTTGTTTGTGGAGATGGGCGGACTCGAACCGCCGTCCAAACACCGCACCAGAGAGCTTTCTACACGCTTAGTCTGCCTTTGGTTTTCGACGCAAGGCTGCCGGAAGACAGGCCATCTTGCGCTTATCCTTTAAGTCTTGGCGGAGGTTAAAGGAGTCGCTCCGTGCATCCGGTTTGGATGATACCCCGGATTCCAGTCATAACCGGCTTAAAGACTGGAGGGATACTCGTCGGCGACGCAGCCTTGGCGTCGCGGATTAAGGTAGTGTGCTTTGCAGACTACGCAGCGAGTGCATAAGAGTTGTTGCCAACTAAAAGTTCGAAGGTCGAGATTTACGGGCTGGCCTACAGAGCCCGGCGTGCTTACTGTCCAATGTCTGATGCTGTCAAAACCAAAACATCCCCAGTTGCGGTTGCAAAGATAGCAATTTTTGTGTCATTCCATTTGCAAATGTGGAATTTTTGAAAATTTTTCGGGATAAAATTTGCAAATTTGAAAAACATTCGTACCTTTGCAATCCTGTTTCGGGAGCATAGCTCAGTTGGTTTAGAGCATCTGCCTTACAAGCAGAGGGTCGGGGGTTCGACTCCCTCTGCTCCCACCAAAAGCCTTAGATTCGTCTAAGGCTTTTTTCTTTGTAGGACCTCTGATGTATACATGGTGTATACTGGTCCAACGGGAGTGAGAAATCGGCAGTGAGGTATAAAAATACCGGGTAGGATCCTGAAAAGATCTTACCCGGTATTTTTAAGTATTTCTGCTCTTAGTTAGCAGGAGCGGCTGCCTGAGCTTTCTGCTGCTGAGCGGCTGGCTTCTGGTCCTTTGGCTCTACGCCTGCCATCTTGTCGAATTCGGCTTCGGTGATCATGCGGCAGGTGCCGTTGAATGATGAGCCGAGCTCCACTGAAAGCTTTCTTACATTGAGGTTTCCGTCCACTACGCAACCTTCCTTAAGCGCGAGAGTGTTCTTTACGAACACGTTGCCATCCATCTTTCCCCAAAGGTCGATGTTTTCGCAGATTACATCTCCCTTCACGCTTGCGCTCTCACCTACTACTACGCGACCTTTTGTCTGAACCTTACCCTCGAATGTTCCGTCGATACGGATGTCGTAAGGAGACTGGATCTCTCCTTTGATGACGGTGCCCGCTGAAATTCTGCTGATAGAATTCACGTTTACCGTAGGTTCCATTTTTGCCATAGTTCTATATTTTAAAATTTATATTATGCTTGTTTACCGTGACAATTCTTGTACTTCTTGCCTGAGCCGCAAGGACATGGGTCGTTACGTCCCACCTGTTTCTCCACATGCACCGGCATGTTGCTCTTGGCCTCGCCGCCGTTGGTCACGAGGTCGGTTCTGCTGGTCTGGAGCTGGCTCATATCCTGCTTGCGAGGAGGCTGCGCAGGAGCCTTTGCCTGAGACGCGTCACGAAGCGGAATGAACGATCTGAGGAGGAACGAAAGCACGTTCTTGTTCAGATCCTCGAGGAGCTGACTGAAGAGGTTGAAGCTCTCGAACTTGTAGATGAGGAGAGGGTCCTTCTGCTCGTATGTAGCATTCTGTACAGACTGCTTGAGGTCGTCCATATCGCGGAGGTGCTCCTTCCACTTCTCATCGATCTGCCAGAGAGTGATGGTCTTGCTGAGCACTCTTGCAATCTCCTTACCCTCAGATTCATAAGCCTTCTTGAGATTGATTGAAAGAGTGAGCATCTTGCGGCCGTCAGAGATCGGAATAGCCATGTTTTCATAGATTGCAGACTGCTTCTCATAGACTTCCTTTATAATAGGATATGCTCTCTGGACCATGGTGTCCATACGACGCTCGTACGTAGCAATCATGTTCTCGTGGAGCTTGTCAGCGATAGCCTTTTCATTGGCCTTGCTGTAGTATTCCTCGTCGAAATTGAGGTCGATCGAGAGGGACATCATCACCATTTCAGAGAATGATTCGTAGTCCATCTGCTCGGCCTTCTCGGCGAGAATCTGAGCCATATCCTGCATCATGTTCATGACGTCGATCTCGACTCTTTCGCCTGAGAGGGCGTTGCGTCTCTTTGTGTAGATCACCTCACGCTGGGAGTTCATCACGTCGTCATATTCGAGGAGTCTCTTACGGATACCGAAGTTGTTTTCCTCGACCTTCTTCTGGGCGCGCTCAACGGCGTTGTTGAGCATTGGAGCCTCGAGAACATCGTTTTCTTCCATACCCATCTTATCGACCACTGAAGCGATCTTCTCACCGCCGAAGAGTCGCATAAGCTTGTCTTCGAGGGATACGTAGAAGATAGATGAACCAGGGTCTCCCTGACGTCCCGAACGGCCTCGGAGCTGACGGTCAACTCGACGGCTGTCGTGGCGTTCTGTACCGATGATGGCGAGACCGCCGGCTGCCTTGACTTCGTCCGGCAGCTTGATGTCGGTACCACGACCTGCCATGTTGGTTGCGATGGTCACGGTAGACTTTTCACCGGCGTGCTTCACAACCTCTGCCTCACGTGCGTGCTGCTTCGCGTTGAGCACCTGATGATCGATGCCGCGGAGGCGGAGCATACGGCTGAGGAGCTCGGATGTCTCGACGTCTGTCGTACCCACGAGCACCGGACGGCCTTCCTTGGTGAGTTCCACCACCTTGGCGATCACAGCCTCATACTTGGCCTTCTTTGTCTTGTATATCAGGTCATTCTGGTCGTTACGTGCGATAGGTCTGTTGGTAGGGATCACCACCACGTCGAGCTTGTAGATAGACCAGAACTCGCCTGCCTCTGTCTCCGCTGTACCTGTCATACCGGCAAGCTTGTGGTACATACGGAAGTAGTTCTGGAGTGTGATGGTCGCGAATGTCTGGGTCGCCGCCTCGACCTTCACGTTTTCCTTTGCCTCGACCGCCTGATGGAGTCCGTCGCTCCAACGGCGGCCTTCCATGATACGTCCTGTCTGCTCGTCGACGATCTTGACCTTTCCGTCCTGGATGATATAGTCGATCTCCTTGTCGAACATTGTATATGCCTTGAGGAGCTGGCTTACAGTGTGTACGCGTTCTGACTTGAGGGCGAAGTCTGCAAGGATCTCGTCTTTCTTCACCTGCTTCTCTTCTGCTGAAAGGCTGCTGTCCTTCTGAACCTCCGCCACTGATGCTCCCACGTCAGGAAGGACGAAGAAGTTGGTGTCTGAAAGGTTGCCTGTGATGAGGTCGCGGCCCTTGTCTGTCATATCGACTGAGTGCTGCTTCTCGTTGATGACGAAGTAGAGTTCGTCGGTCACGATGTGCATCTCGCGCTCATTGTCCTGCATGTAGAAGTTCTCGACCTTCTGGAGGAGCTGCTTCATGCCCGGCTCGCTGAGGAACTTGATGAGTGGCTTGTATTTAGGATATCCCTTGTATGCTCTGAAGAGGAGAAGTCCGCCGTCCTTTTCGTTGCCGTCTGCGATGAGCTTCTTGGCCTCATTGAGGAGCTGGTTGACGAGGGTCTTCTGCGAACTGTAGAGTCTTTCCACGAGCGGCTTGTACTCCATGAACTGCTGGTCCTCACCCTTTGGAACAGGTCCTGAGATGATGAGAGGGGTACGTGCGTCGTCGATAAGCACTGAGTCAACCTCATCGACGATTGCGAAATGGTGCTTGCGCTGAACGAGGTCGTTCATCGAAGTGGCCATGTTGTCGCGAAGGTAGTCGAAACCGAATTCGTTATTGGTACCGAAGGTGATGTTGCAAGCGTATGCCTTCTTGCGGGCGTCGCTGTTAGGCTGATGTTTGTCGATACAGTCTACGCTGAGGCCGTGGAACATGTAGAGAGGTCCCATCCACTCAGAGTCTCGTTTTGAGAGGTAGTCGTTGACTGTTACTACGTGTACTCCCTTGCCTGCCAATGCGTTAAGGAAGACCGGAAGGGTTGCCACGAGGGTCTTACCTTCTCCGGTTGCCATCTCGGCGATCTTTCCCTGGTGGAGGACGATACCACCGATGAGCTGTACGTCATAGTGGATCATATCCCATGTCACTTCGTTTCCGCCTGCGATCCAGTGGTTCTGCCAGAGGGCGTAGTCGCCTTCGATGGTCACGAACTCTTTGGTTGTGCTGAGGGTGCGGTCGAAGTCTGTAGCCTTCACCTTGATCACTGGGTTCTGTGCGAAACGGCGCGCTGTAGATTTCATGATGGCGAATGCCTCAGGAAGGATTTCGTCGAGAACCTTCTCGATGGTCTCGTCGATCTTCTTCACGAGCTTGTCTGACTCTGTCGCAAGGGCTTCCTTCTGGTTGAGAGGAATATCCTTTTCAAGCTCAGCCTTGATCTCTGCTACTCGTTTATCGTCGGCTGCGATGGCTGCCTGGATCTTGTCTTTGAGGGCCTGGCATCTATCGCGGAGCTCGTCGTCTGAGAGCTGGTCGATAGATTTATATGCTTCGAGGACCTTGTCGAGGGTTGGCCTGATGGCCTTCATGTCTCGATCGGCTTTTGTGCCGAAAATTTTCTTGAAAACGTCTGTAAATGACATATTGTGATTTTTTTATTTCTGGTTATAGCTATTTTTTACAAAAATAGGCTGCTCATGCCATGCAGCATAAACAACCTACAAATATAGTGACAAATAAGGACTTACCCAAATTTTTCAATTTCCTTGAGACATTTGGCGAGTGATTCCTTCCAATGAGGTATGTCCTGACGGAATGTTTCCTTGAATTTCGTCTTGTCCAGAACGGAGTAGCGGGGGCGCTGGACGTTAGCGGGATAATCTTCTGTTTTGCAAGGGGTTACAGTGCAGTCGGAGCCAGATTGGCAGCAGATTTCTTTTGCGAACTCGTACCAAGTGCATTGACCTTCGTTGGAGTAGTTGTAGACTCCATTGAATTCGGCTGTGTGGCTGACTCCTGGGATTGTGTCAGTTTCAGAGATAGCGGCAGGGACTTTTGAGGTTTCCTCTATGGCTGAGAAGATGGCGTCTACAAGGTCTCCGGCGTAGGTCGGGGTGCCGGTCTGGTCATCTACGACGTTGATGGAAGGCACTTCCTTGGACTTCTTGAGGATGGTCTTGAGAAAGTTTTTTCCATATGGACTATATAGCCATGAAATCCTGAATATCAAACATTTACATCCTATTTCCTTTAGAGCTTCATCGCCTGCGAGCTTGGTGCGGCCGTACTCGTTGAGAGGGTTGGGCGTGGCGGCTTCCGTGTAGGGGGTGTCGGTATTTCCGTCGTAGACGTAGTCGGTGGAGATGTGGACCAGGAGGGCGTCGTTGGCTTTGGCTGCTCGTGCGAGGTTGACGACGGCTTCTACGTTGGCTTTGTGGGCGGCTTCTTTTTCGATTTCGGCTTGCGGAACGTTGGTGTAGCCGGCGCAGTTGATGATTGCTTCTATCTTGTTGTCCGACACTGTTTTATGAACTGCTTCCGTATCGGTTATATCCAGTTCTCCGATTGGAAAAAGGGCGTCCGAGCCGGCAGTCGGTCCGACAGTGCGCGCAGTGAAGATCAACTCATGCTCTTGTGCATGAATTGAATTCATAATGGTCTGGGCCAGCTGACCGTGGGCGCCTGTTATCAGTATCTTCATCTGCTCCGGGATTCGATGTTTTGTTCCTTTTGGAACTCCGCTTTTACTTTTTATGTTCGATTTCCATCTGGCATTAGTATTCAAACGGAATATCGGCATCCTTCAGGCAAGGGTTCTTTGCGTCCTTTTCCGAAAGAAGGACTTTTGCTTCAGGGATACCCCAGTCGATGCCGAGGTCTGGGTCATTCCATGCGATGGCCCCTTCGCTCTGAGGTGCGTAATAATCATCGCATTTGTATTGGAATACAGCTTCTTCCGACAGCACTGCAAATCCATGCGCGAATCCCTTCGGCACGAAGAACTGGCGGTGGTTGTCTTCAGTGAGTTCAACCGCGACATGCTTTCCGTAGGTCGGTGAGCCTTTGCGGATGTCAACTGCAACATCGAGAACGCGACCTTTGATCACACGGACAAGTTTAGCCTGAGTGTGAGGAGGCTTCTGAAAATGCAGACCTCGGACAACGCCGTAGCAGGATTTGCTTTCGTTGTCCTGTACGAAGCGGGTGTCGCAGACATTCTCTACGAATTCTCTTTCTGAGAAGGATTCAAAGAAGTAGCCGCGGCTGTCACCGAAAATCTTAGGTTCGATGATCACTACGCCGGGGATTTCGGTCTGGATTACTTTCATTTTGCTTCGTTTGATGGTTATTGATTTGTTCGTGGCAGTTTTTGATTCGTTCGTGGCAGTTTTTGATTTGTTCGTGGCAGTTTTTGATTTGTTCGCCGCTGAGCTCAAAAAATCGGCTATTTTTTGGAGGTCAACTTTGAAATTTCGTGCAAAAGTGCCTTTTTTGCCGTTTTTTCTCTTCTGAGCTCCAAAAATGTTAGGATTTTTGGAGCTCAGCTCAGATAATCGTTCTGCTTGCTATAGCAGTGAACCGTCGTCAGGGGTGTAGCCGGGATCGGGCGGGAGCTGGCGGCCTGCTGCCACGGCCCCGGCACCTGCTGCTACCGCGAGGGCATCGCAACGTTCATTTTCCGGATGGCCGGCATGACCTTTTATCCAGTGAAAGGCCACCCTGTGCTTCTGCAGAAGCGGCGCAAATCGCATCCACAGGTCAGGGTTCTTCACTTTGGCAAAACCTTTTCTCTTCCAGTTCTCCAGCCAGCCTTTGTTGATGGCATTCACTACGTAGGAGGAGTCGCTGTAGACATGGACTTCGGCGTTCGCCCACTTTATGGCTTCGAGGCCTTTGATCACGGCAAGGAGTTCCATCCTGTTGTTGGTCGTGAGGCTGAAGCCTTCGGACATTTCCTTGGAGATTCCCGCACATTTGAGCACAACGCCATAGCCTCCAGGGCCAGGGTTGCCGCTGGATGCGCCGTCGGTGTATAAATATATAGGTGGGCGGGACTGTTCCATTGCCTGCTTTGAAGGTCTCTGGTCGGGATTATTCGATGATTCGTCCTCCGCGAGGCTTGATCTCTGTGTCAGGGGCCTTGATGGTCATACGGTTCTCCACGAGATCGTCATACTCCGCACGGCGGTTGTAGATGTCGATAGCTGCGTAGATTGCTGACATCATCGAGCGTGGGTCTGCGAGATCGCGACCTGCCATTTCGTATGCAGTACCATGGTCAGGGGATGTTCTGACGATAGGGAGTCCTGCTGTATAGTTCACGCCTTCCTCGAATGCGATGGCCTTGAATGGGGTGAGGCCCTGGTCGTGGTACATGGCGAGGACTGCGTCATATCTGCTGTAGTTGCCGAGGCCGAAGAAACCGTCCGGAGAGTATGGGCCGAACGCGAGGATACCCTCTTCGTTCGCCTTCTTTACTGCAGGGAGGATGATCTGCTGCTCTTCGTCGCCGAGGAGTCCGCCGTCGCCGCAGTGTGGGTTGAGTCCGAGGACTGCGATCTTAGGCTGGTCCACGCCGAAGTCGCGCTGGAGGGATGCCTTTATGAGTCTGAGTTTCTTGAGGATCTTTTCCTCTGTAATGCTTGTGCAGACGTCCTTGAGGGAGATGTGTCCGGTCACGACACCGATCTTGAGTTGTTCGCTGACCATGATCATTGCAACTTCATCCACTCCGAATTCCTTCTCGAGGTATTCTGTGTGGCCGGTGTAGCTGAATCCTTCGTTCACCATCGCGCGCTTGTTGATAGGGGCTGTGACGAGGACGTCTATGTAGCCTGCCTTGATGTCTTCAACTGCTCTTTCGAGGGCGGTCATGGCCGATTTCGCTGACTCAGGGGTCGGCTGGCCTGGCTCTACGAAGACGTTTTCAGGGAGACAGTTCACGATGTTGACTCTCTTCTGGTGGACGTCTTTTGCAGATGTGATGACGTTGGTGTTGATCTGTTCGATATTGTGTATCTGCTTCTTATAGAATCCGAAGATCTTTGAGGATCCGTAAATCACTGGTGTGCAGAGGTCGAGCATTCTTTCGTCTGCAAGGGCTTTGATGATGACTTCATAGCCGATGCCGTTGCCGTCTCCCTGGGTGATTCCTACTACTAGTTTCTTTGCCATTTTTGCGCTTTTTATAAATAACTTACAAATATAACGTTTTTTTGGGAATGGGCGGCATGTCTGAAGGATTTTAGGAGGGAGCTTGATGGGGGCTGGGTGGATGGGAGGGATGGGAGGGGCAGCGCGCTTGGCGTATACGCTTGCCAAGCGCTCAAAGGGGGCGACGCAGCTCAGCCCGGGGCTGCTCTTCCCCCTTTGTGCCTGATGCATGACACCTGGCAGATATTCATGTACAAAATAGGAAGTCTTCAGGATTTTTGCTATATTTGTGCATCTTTAGGACATTTCTGGTTCGCCATCCACGATCAAATGGCATAGTCATATAATACTTTTGATCATGGAAAACAAGAAAATCATTTATCTCAAGGTGAAGACCGTGCCTGCATTTGACTCAATCAGTCATAGTTTGCATACTGCTTATACGGTCTCGTTACATCAGGACCAAAATCTACTACTAGCTTCTGGATGGACTCTTAAAGATGCTATTGAACTGTTTGCACGACAGTATAGCATTTGCCGGGAGGACATTCGTCTGATACGTCCGTTTTCAGCATAAAACGCATTTTAGTCTAAAAGAACTATAGTTTGTTCAAAGCCAATGCTTTGGACGAACGCTATCATTGTAACATCTAATTATCTTTATTATGGGAGTACTAGGTTATTTCAAAATTACAGATTATCAGGGCCAAGAGCATGAATATTATAGATTTGGTGATGCTCACCCTAGTGATTATAGCGGCATTTTTGCAAATTTCCCTCAAGGAGATCGTGATTTTTGCCTTGAAACTTACGTCAGGAGACTCAGACTGGAAAAATCAAACAGGGATTATATAGTTGACGTTTCTTATAAAATGGATTTACGATCAAGAACAATAGAAGTATTCTCTAAATGCTTTGAGGACATTGATTTTAAAGGTACGTTTGAAGAAGCAATACGACATTTTGCGTATAAGAATTATTCTGAAAAAGATGCACTCTTGCATTTCCCAAAACATTCAGATCTGTGGCATATTCTTTATTCTGGTTTTCTTGACGACTTGTGGTTGATTGTAAAAGCAGTAAATGCAGAGATACCTTGGCTCAAGTATGACTTGTATTCTAAAAGGCTACTTTATATTGGTGACAATACACATTTCTATCTATATCAGGATTTTATTGATTTCCCAAGTTTACCAATGAACTCTGATATGGAAGCATCAAATGACGCATATTCCAATGCTCGTAGAGTTGGCGTCAAACTTTATTTTGACAATAATGTTAATGATCAGAAACTTGCATTATTTTACATGCTCAGAGTAACTTGTGATGGCTATTTCTTACCATTGACAGAAAAATTTATATATTACGGAGAACAAGTCTCTGATGAGATTAAGGAAGAGGAATTGAAAATGATGATCATGATGATCAAAGAAAGTGACCCTATGCGTACTAGAGCAATGAATTTTCTTTATGGAATTTTTTCCAAAAGTGAATTAGAAGAAATTCGTAACAAAATTAAAGAATAGATATACGCCTCATATAGAACATGAAAGAAATTCACTTTGAAGAAAAAAGGTTAAAGCTTTTGGATAACATTGGTATTGGTAAAGATGAGTTAGATCAAAGCACTAACCATCTAGAAATCAAGCCTGAGGATGTACCCATAGGAAATTTGATGGTAGACATTGAAAGAAGGCGTTCGATTATCTCAAAATATTATCATGATTGGAAATTACATAACCCATCCTTAAGAAAGTTCAATTTATCTCTTAACGATTACATAAATATTCGCTTCGTCTCAATTACTGAGACTTGCACGCATGCCTCAAGAACCTATCTTTCCACGTTGGCAGTCATGCAGTTGGACGCCATACTGACTAATGCAAAAGTTGTTTCAACCGTTCCCAGCAAGAATAATGGCAATCAAAAGCCCTTTGAGAAGATAATTATCATGAAATATGATTGTGTTGGAATAGGCATTATTAAGATGACTGTTGGTGTAAGGCGCAGGACTCATGAGAAAGTACAGTATTGCATTACTGCTCTAAAAACAGAAAAGGATGTCATGACGACATCCCTATGATTCACCTCAAGAATGCGTAGCGGATGTTTACCTATTGGTGGGGCTCGGGGCGAGGGCTTTGCACTAAACGAAATACCCCATCCTAACTACGTCTAAAATCTCGTTGCAAAGGTAGAGATTTTCAATTAAAATGCAATGGATAAGGATTATTTGTTGACTATAAAAAGTTAATAATCAGCTTTAAAATAAAAGTCGCGTGTCTGATTTTTAAGAGAATCTGACACGCGACTTGTTTTTGGGTATATTTCATTAGCGTTGCTAGAGTTGAAATTTAAGCTAGGGCGATATTTTCTTGAAATGGCGAAGGGGTTTGGAGTTATTTTCTTATATTTGCCTTGGTTTGGCACATTCGTTCGTTATCTTTGTTTCGTACAGGGCAATTTGTGCCGGGCCTGTACATCGATTGATTGATTCGGATATGGAAAAGAGTGCTTTGGATATGGACATTCAGTTTCTGCCGGGGGTAGGGCCTAAGAGGGCTGAACTTCTCCGGAAGGAGCTTGGCGTGGGCACTGTGGGAGAACTGCTGAGGCTTTATCCGTTCAGATATATCGACAGGAGTTCGTTTATGAGGATTGCCGATGCTAGACCGGATATGGCTTATGTGCAGTTCAGGGCGCGGGTGATGCGGGTGGATCTGTATGGCAGGGGCGGCGACGAGGGACGAACCGGCTCAATGGACATGAGCAGTGTCGGTGGTGCGATGAGCGCCAAGGATAAGGCTCTGAAATTCAACACCGTAAAGAGGATGAGCGTATGGGTCGGCGATGGCAGCGGGGAGATGGAGCTGGTGTTTTTCAAGGGTATCAAGTGGATGTATGAGAGGCTGGCGGTGGGGAGCGAGTGGGTGTTTTTCGGGAAGCCGTCGGCGTTTAACGGCAGGATGAACATCGTGCATCCGGAGGTGGATGCTGTGCCGGCGGGATGCCCGATCGGGTCGGGCATGACGGCGAACGGTGCGGGCATGACGAGCATCGGGTCTGGCATGACGGCGAACGGTGCGGGCAGCAACGGCGTGTCAGGATTGAGCGGAACGATGACGGGGGTGTATCAGAGCACGGAGAGGCTGAAGAACAGCGGGGTGACCGGCAAGGTGATGAACAAGCTGATGGAGGCGGCGCTGAACAAGGCGCTTGGTGCTGTGGAGGAAAGTCTGCCGGAGTATATAATGAGGCAGTGCGGACTTGTGCCGATACATTTCGCTTTGAGGAACATTCATTTTCCGAAGGATATGGTTTCGCTTGAGAAGGCGAAATACCGTCTTAAGTTTGAGGAACTTTTCTATCTGCAGCTGTCGCTGCTGAAACAGAAATATGTGCGCAGCCGCGCGGAGCAGGGCATCATGATGTCACGTGTGGGCGAGGCGTTCAACAAATGTTATGAGGCACTCCCCTTCCCTTTGACGGGAGCGCAGAAGAGGGTGATCACCGAGATCCGCAACGACATGAAGAGCGGTCATCAGATGAACCGTCTGCTGCAGGGAGATGTGGGTAGCGGAAAGACTATGGTGGCAGTGCTTACTGCGTTGATCGCTATCGGAAACGGATATCAAGCCTGCATCATGGCTCCAACGGAAGTACTTGCCCAGCAGCATTTTAAGAATATCCAGAAATTTCTTGAGCCAACTGGCGTGAAGTCCGCCCTTCTGACAGGAAGTTCAAAGACTGCAGAAAGGCGCGAGGTGCATGCAGGCCTTGAGGACGGAAGCATCGGGGTGATTGTGGGTACTCATGCGCTGATTGAGGATAATGTCGTATTCAGGAATCTCGGACTGGCGATAATCGATGAGCAGCATCGGTTTGGCGTGGAGCAGAGGTCAAAGCTCTGGAGAAAGGCTTCATGCGGGGCTCCGCCTCATGTGCTTGTGATGACTGCGACTCCTATTCCTCGTACGCTCGCGATGACTCTTTACGGCGACCTTGACGTGTCGGTGATCGACGAACTTCCTCCTGGAAGAAAGCCGGTGCAGACAATTCATGCGACTGAGGGAAAGAGGCCGGCACTGTATAAGTTCATGCGCGACCAGATTGCTCTGGGACGTCAGATTTTCGTGGTATATCCTCTTATCAACGAGACAGAGAAGCTTGATTATCAGAGCCTTGAAGCGGGAGCAGAGGACATCATCAAGCATTTCCCGTTCCCTGACTACAAGACAGCAGTGGTGCATGGAAAGCAGCTGAATGATGTGAAGAAATTCAATATGGATGCGTTCGCTGCTGGCAGGGCGGATATTCTTGTGGCTACTTCGGTGATCGAGGTGGGGGTGGATGTGCCGAATGCTTCGGTGATGGTGATCGAGAGTGCTGAGAGGTTCGGTCTGAGCCAGCTGCATCAGCTGCGAGGCCGCGTGGGCCGAGGCAGCGAGAAGTCGTATTGCGTGCTGATGACTGGACATAAGTTGAGCAAGGAGTCGAAGCACAGGATCGAACTGATGTGCGCGACTGAGAACGGTTTTGAACTGGCTGAGGAGGATATGAAGATGAGGGGGCCGGGCGACCTGGAGGGCACTCAGCAGAGCGGTCTGCCGATCAGTCTGAACATTGCTTCGCTGGCGAAGGATGGTCTTATCCTCAATGCGGCGAGGGATTGCGCTGATGCGGTGCTGAGGGAGGACCCGACGCTGCATGCCGACCACAATCAGTTGCTGCGCAATGAATTACGAAAGGATAAATATCAGATAAAGGATTATAGTAAAATCAGCTAGGAGATTCCTCGCTGTCGCTCAAAATGACAGGATTGTTCAGAATACAGGAATGATTGGAAAGGAAAACTTTTAATATAAATATGGTAACGGAACTATTGAGAAAATACATCTGGCTGGTGCAGACATTCATCAGGGCCGGAGAGAAGGGTCTCAGCCTGGAGGAGATTTCCGACAGATGGGAGAGCCGCTTCGATAGTGCATATTCGCGCCGCACTTTCAACAATCACCGCGAGGCGGTGGAGGAGGTGTTCGGCATCAGGATAGGATGCAACCGCAGCACAAACAGGTATTTCATCGAGTATTCGGAGGATGTTGCTGACGAGAATGCAGAGTCGGCATGGCTGATCAACACTTTCACTGTCAACAACATGCTGAATCTTGGCAGGGAGAGGCTTTCAGGACGTGTTTCCGTGGAAGACATCCCGTCCGGACACATGCATCTGACCACTGTTCTGGAGGCTATGACTGAAGGACTGGAGATCAGGATTTCATATAAGAAATACACAAGTTCGGAGGAGAGCACATATACTTTGAGGCCCTATGCGGTGAAGGAGTTCGCCAAGCGCTGGTATGTGATAGGTCATTGTCTGGAAAGGAATGCGCTCAGGGTTTATGGTCTGGACAGAGTGATGAGCATGGATCTCACTGATAAGACTTTTCGCATGCCTTCCGGATTTGATGTAGACGAGTTGTTCGCAACAAGCTTCGGCATTTATCTTCCTGAGGAGGCGGGCAAGACCATTGTGTTCCGCACTTCGCAGACAGAGGCGAGGTTCCTTCGCGACCTCCCTATCCACTCAAGTCAGAAAGAGCTGAAGGGCAAGGAGTTGCGCGAAATCATGCAGGATGGAGGCAATCCGGAGGATGTGTATTTCAATATGTTCGTATGCCCTAACGAGAACCTGGTCATGGAGTTCTGCAAATATGCCGGAAGGGTGGAGGTGATGTCACCGGCTTCCGTGAGGGAGGCGGTGGCTGCGCAGCTGCGGAAGGCTGTTGAGCGATATTCACAAAACACATAACACTGTCGCTACCAACACTTTACAAGAAATCGCCTGCGGCAGATGGCACAGGCGATTCAGCAGAAATAATTGAAAACCAAATAATTAATATAGATGAAAACAAGCGGTAAGATCGTCAGCTTTGCAGCGCTGGCAGTAATTGCAACAGGAATCTTGATTTTTATGAGAAATGGAAAGAATGATTTGAGCAGTGAGGGCTACATCGGAAGAAGCACCATCACTGTCGAGGACGGAAAGATGAGTCCGGAGGTGCTTCTGGCTTTCGGAAGGCTTTCGGATCCGCAGGTGTCTCCTGACGGAGAACATATATTATATGGTGTGAGCTATACTTCCGTAGAGGATAACAGAAGTGTGCGCAACCTCTGGATCTGCAATCTTGACGGATCTGACGCTCAGCAGATTACAGAATCTGGCAAGAGCCTTAACAATGCAAGGTGGAGCGAGGACGGAAAGAAGATTGCGTTTACCATAGGCGGTCAGATCTGGACTGCACGTATCGGTGAGAAGGGCGGAAAATGGAAGCTCAGCAATCTCAAGCAGGTCAGCGACGTGCCTTCTGGCGTGGGCGAATTCAAACTTTCTCCAGACCAGAAGAAGATCATGTATATCAGTTATGTGAAAAGCGGCGTGAAGGCTCCTTCGGATCTTTATCCTGAGTTGGACAAGGCCACTGCATACAGCACTGACGACCTTCTCTACAGGCATTGGGACCACACTGTGATGGAGATTCCCCACACTTATGTTGCGGATTTCAGCTTCGGTGGCGGCAAGAAGATAACTCCTGAGAACTCGACAGACATTCTCGGCGAGGATGGTGCTCTTTATGAGCTTCCTACAGAGCCTTTCGGCGGTCTTGAACAGCTTGCATGGAGTCCGGACGGAAAGTTCATCGCATATTCATGCAGAAAGCTCACAGGAAAGAAGTACGCTTTCTCTACAAACACTGAAATCTATATATATAATGTAAAGACCGGTGAGACTTCGATGGTCGAGATGAAGGGCGGTTATGACACTGATCCGGTATGGAGTCCTGACGGTTCGAAACTGGCTTGGGTGAGCATGGCGCGCGATGGTTATGAGGCTGACAAGCAGAGACTTATGATAGCTTCCGTGGATTGGTCAGATGTTCCTAAGAACGGCACGGGACTTCCGAAGGTGAGCGGCATCAAGGATGTTACTGCAGCATTCAAATATAATGTGAGCGGTCCGGTGTGGGCTGAGGCAGGAGATGCGGTTTATTTCGCTTCGCTTGCTGAGGGCATCCAGGGTATGTTCGTGGCCGAACTTGGTGACGGCAGCATCAAGAGACTTACAGGCGACGACCAGTGGTATGATTTCGGTTCGCCTTTCCATGTGGCGGAATCTGCTGACGGAACTCCTGTCTTCTACACCACATGGTGCAGCATGGACTTCCCTACTGAGATCGTGGCAGTCACCGTTCCTTCTTCTGACACATACAAACAGTCTGTTGCAGGCGTTCCTGTTGCCCCTCAGGCTTATTACAAGCAGATCACTGACGAGAACGGCCATATCCTTTCACAGCTTACTCCGCATAAGACAGAGGCGCGCATGGTGAAGACCGTGGACGGCAAGGACATGCTGACATGGGTACTCTTCCCTCCTCAGTTCGATGCGACCAAGGAATATCCTTCGATCCTCATCTGCCTCGGCGGTCCTCAGGGCACGCTCAGCCAGGGATGGTCGTACAGATGGAATTATCGTCTGATGGCGGATCAGGGGTATGTGGTCGTACTTCCGAACAGACGCGGAACAACTGCCTTCGGTCAGGAGTGGACAGAGCAGATCTCTGGCGATTATCCTGGTCTCAACATGCAGGACTACCTCGCTGCTGCGCGCGAACTCAAGGCTGAGCCTTATGTAGGCAAGATGGCGGCCTGCGGCGCAAGCTACGGCGGATATTCGGTTTATAATCTCTGCGGAGTGCATGAAGGCATGTTTGACGCATTCATCGCTCATGCCGGCATCTTCAACCAGGAGCATATGTATATGACTACAGAGGAACTCTGGTTCCCTAATTTCGACAACGGAGGTCTCCACGAGACTTGGTTTGATTCGCGTCTCGGCACTGCCGATGCACCTGTAGGTCCTGCGGGCGATGGTCAGACTTTCGGCGGCATCCGTCAGGGCGGTTCACCTTGGAGCAATGCTCCTCGCGCTGTCCGTCATTATGCGGAATCTCCTCACAAGAAGGTGACAAGATGGAATACTCCTCTGATGGTGATCCACGGTGCTATGGACTATCGTGTGCCAGTAGATCAGGGAATGGCTGCTTACAATGCGGCTCAGATGATGGGGGTGCCTTCGAGACTTCTCGTGTTCCCGGACGAGAACCACTGGATCCTTAAGCCGCAGAATGCAATGCTCTGGCACAGAGAGTATTTCAGATGGCTTTCTCAGTGGCTTTAATCCCATGATCATAACGGATCATTCCGTTCATCATACGACAAGAGACCGACTTTAAATGAACAGCCGGTCTCTTTTTTTAATTAATGCTCTCTGTCTTCCGTGACGATAAGGGCCGCTATGTAGCTGAGGGTCATCGGAAAATAGTATTTCCACGGACCGAAGACGGCCATGAAAAGGAATACGTTTCCGAGCATAAAGCATGCAAGTGACGCAACCTTTTCGATTGTCATGTTCGAAAAATAGGCAGTGATGCCTCTTGAACAAGTCTCCAACAGTTTCAATTTACCCATAAAACACACTCTTAACGATGGTTGGGTGGCACTGCAAATTTGAATCCTCATCTTTGTGTATCCGGACAAAAATTACGGTCAAAAGAACAAAATTCAGCTGATTGGTTCTTTTGACCGTATATTTTGACCTCAAAAGCACAAAAACGGGCATTTCCGTGCTTTTGAAACTTATAGGACGGAGATGCCTTCAATGGCAGTACCATCCGGAGCCGTCTTGGCCACAAGGCCTTGAAGCACCTTGCCGGGACCGATTTCGACGAATCTTGCTGCTCCATCCTCCAGCATCTTCTTCACTGACTGTGTCCAGCGGACAGGAGAAGTCAGCTGGGCCAGTAGATTCGCTTTGATCTCTGCCGGATCTGTAGACGGTAATGCATTGACATTCTGATATATCGGACATATTGGAGCCGTAAAGGATATCTGCTCGATGGCAGCGGCGAGTTCCTCCCGTGCGGGTTCCATGAGCGGAGAATGAAAGGCTCCTCCTACCGGCAGAGGCAGGGCCCTCCGAGCACCTGCTTCCTTCATTCTGAAGCATGCTTCCTCTACTGCGGTGACATCGCCGGAAATCACTATCTGACCTTCACAATTGTAGTTAGCCGGAACGACGATTTTAGCTGGATGCACAGACGTCCCCTCTCGCGTCCCATCATGAGATATTCCGGAAGGCTCTGAGGAGACTTCCGCACATATTACCTCAACAGTTGCCGAAGGAAGCATAAGAACTGCCGCCATGGCTCCTGGTGCAATCTCACAGGCCTTCTGCATTGCCTTCGCACGCATCGAAACGAGTTTCAGGCCGTCTTCGAAATTGAGGGCTCCGGCAGCCACGAGGGCTGAAAATTCACCCAGCGAATGACCTGCGACCATATCCGGACGGAAGTCCGGAAGGCACTTGGCCAGGACTACAGAATGCAGGAAGATGGCCGGCTGGGTGACGTCAGTCCTCTTGAGGTCGTCGGCCGTCCCTTCGAACATTATGTCCGTGATGCGGAAGCCGAGGATTTCATTGGCTCTTTCGAGCATCTGGCGGGCTTCGGTATTGTTTTCATATATGTCTTTTGCCATGCCGGGATACTGGGATCCCTGGCCGGGGAATATACAGGCAGTCTTCATATTCTACATTTATTTTTGAGATGTCCAGACTTAACTTGATATGCCGATGTAACTTAGCTCGACATAACAGTCAGAGCGGTCACGACATGTCATTAAACCAAGGCAAATTTACAAAATTCAGAGAATGTACGGCAAGTATTCAGCCACAATGAAGATTTATGCGATTTTTATGGGAGAAATAATAGAATATTATTAAATTTGCATGATTGTCGCATTATGGGCGATAGTCACAAAAGACTGGAACCTGCCCCTATAGTTTAATGGATAGAATTTCAGATTCCGGTTCTGACGGTTGCGGTTCGATTCCGCATGGGGGTACGAAACAAACAACATAAACTTTATACGAATTATGGCAAACGAAAAGAAATTCGTCACTTGTGACGGTAACTGGGCAGCGGCGCATATCGCTTACCTCTTCAGTGAGCATGCAGCCATCTACCCTATCACGCCTTCTTCGACTATGGCAGAGTACGTAGACGAGTGGGCTGCTCAGGGAAAGAAGAACCTCTTCGGTGAGGTGGTAAAGGTTACAGAGATGCAGAGTGAAGGCGGTGCTGCAGGTGCAGTTCACGGTTCACTCCAGGCTGGTGCCCTCACCACCACATTCACTGCTTCGCAGGGTCTCCTCCTCATGATCCCTAACATGTACAAGATCGCTGGTGAGATGCTCCCTACAGTGTTCCACGTGTCTGCACGTGCACTTGCATCACACGCGCTTTCAATCTTCGGTGACCACCAGGACGTCATGGCCTGCCGCCAGACAGGTTTCGCAATGCTCGCTTCAGCTTCTGTTCAGGAGGCTCTCGACATGGCTGCCGTGGCACACCTTTCTACAATCAAGTCAAGCATTCCGTTCCTTCACTTCTTTGACGGATTCCGTACTTCACACGAAATCCAGAAGATCGAGCTCATCGACAGCGAGGCTCTCAAGGGTATGGTGAGCACAAAGTCTCTCGCGAAGTTCCGCGCAAAGGCTCTTTCACCAGACGCTCCTGTGACTCGCGGTACAGCTCAGAACGCTGACGTATATTTCCAGGCACGCGAGGCTTGCAACCAGTATTATGACGCCGTTCCAGATGTAGTTGCACGCTATATGGGCGAGATCAGCGAGCTTACAGGCCGCGAGTACCGTCCTTTCGACTATTACGGAGATCCTGAGGCTGAGAACATCATCGTTGCCATGGGTTCTGTTACCGAGACAATCAAGGAAACCATCGACTACCTTGCTTCACAGGGCAAGAAGGTGGGTGTGATGATCGTCCGTCTCTACAGACCTTTCTCAGCTAAGTATTTCATGAAGGCTCTTCCTAAGAGCGTGAAGAGAATCGCTGTTCTTGACAGAACAAAGGAGCCTGGTTCACTTGGTGAGCCTCTCTTCCTTGACATCAAGGCTCTCTTCCAGGGCCAGGAGAACGCACCGCTCGTGATCGGCGGCCGCTACGGTCTTTCTTCAAAGGACACTACTCCTGCTCAGGTGGTTGCAGTATATGAGAACCTCGAGATGGCTGAGCCTAAGGACGGCTTCACCCTCGGTATCGTTGATGACGTGACATTCAAGTCACTTCCTCAGAAGGAGGAGTTCTCTATCGTTAAGCCAGGTACTACAGAGTGCAAGTTCTTCGGACTCGGTTCTGACGGTACCGTAGGTGCAAACAAGAACACCATCAAGATCATCGGTGACAACACTCCTAAGTATTGCCAGGCATATTTCGACTATGACTCAAAGAAGTCAGGCGGATATACATGTTCACACCTCCGTTTCGGTGACCTCCCTATCAAGGCTCCTTACCTCGTAGGTACTCCGGACTTCGTTGCATGCCACGTTCCTTCATATCTTTCTAAGTATGATGTGCTCAAGGGCATCAAGGAGAACGGTACACTCCTTCTCAACAGCCTCTGGGATGAGGAAGAGACTCTCAAGAGAATTCCTGACCACGTGAAGGCTATCATCGGCAAGAAGAACATCACTCTTTATATCATCAATGCGACCAAGATCGCTGCTGAGATCGGACTCGGCGGACGTACAAACACCATCCTCCAGTCTGCATTCTTCAAGATCACAGGCATCATTCCTTACGAGGAGGCTGTGGGCTACATGAAGAAGGCTATCGTGAAGAGCTACGGCAAGAAGGGTGAGCATATCGTGAATATGAACTATGCTGCAGTTGACCGTGGTGGCGAGTACACTAAGGTTGAGATTCCTGCAGACTGGAAGGATATCACTGCTAAGTTCGAGAATCCTAACAAGGACCGTCTCGCTCCTGCTTTCGTGAAGGAGATCGCTGACGTGGTGAATGCTCAGGCTGGCGACACTCTCCCTGTAAGCGTATTCAACGATTATGTTGACGGTACTATTCCTGCTGGTACTTCTGCTTATGAGAAGCGTGGTATCGCTGTGAATGTTCCTGAGTGGCAGGCTGACAAATGTATTCAGTGTAACAGCTGTGCATTCGTTTGTCCTCACGCTGCAATCCGTCCGTTCCTTCTCACTGACGAGGAGGCTGCAAACGCTCCTGCAGGTCTCAAGCTCGAGCAGGGCAAGGCTACATTCAAGGAGTACAAGTTCGCTCTCAGCATTTCAGTTCTCGACTGTACAGGTTGCGGCAACTGTGCTGATGTCTGCCCATCTAAGGAGAAGGCTCTCGTTATGAAACCTCTTGGTACTCAGGAGGCTGAGCAGGCTAACTTCGATTACCTCCACTCACACATCGGTTACAAGGATAACGTTCAGCCTAAGGCTCAGAACCTCAAGAACGCTCAGTTCGCTCAGCCGCTCTTCGAGTTCTCAGGCGCTTGCGCAGGCTGCGGCGAGACTCCATACATCAAGACCATCACTCAGCTCTTCGGTGACCACATGATGATCGCCAACGCTACAGGATGTTCTTCTATCTACGGTGCATCATTCCCTGCTGCTCCTTACTGCAAGGATGCCGAGGGTCATGGTCCGGCTTGGGCTAACTCACTCTTCGAGGACTTCTGCGAGTTCGGTCTCGGTATGAAGGTCGGCTCTGACAGAGCACGCGCTACTGTAGCACGCCTCATGGAGGAGGGTCTCGCTTGCACATGCTGCACAGACGAGATGAAGGCTCTCTTCACAAAGTGGCTCGAGAACAAGAACGACGCTAAGGTTACCCGCGAGGTTGCTGACGCTCTCATTCCTCTCTGCGAGGGTTGCGGCTGCGACATCTGCAAGGGTCTCGTAGAGTACAAGACATTCATCCCTGCACGCAGCCAGTGGATCATCGGTGGTGACGGTGCTTCTTATGACATCGGATACGGCGGTCTCGACCACGTGCTTGCATCAGGCGAGAATGTGAACATCCTCGTTCTCGATACTGAGGTTTACTCTAACACTGGTGGACAGTCTTCTAAGGCAACTCCTGCAGGTGCTATCGCGAAGTTCGCTGCTTCAGGTAAGAGAGTACGCAAGAAGGACCTCGGAATGATGGCTATGAGCTATGGTTATGTATATGTGGCACAGGTTGCCATGGGTGCATCTCCAGCTCAGTACTTCAACGCTATCAAGGAAGCTGAGGCTTACGACGGACCATCACTCGTCATCTGCTACGCTCCATGTATCAACCACGGTCTTAAGGCCGGCATGGGTCTCAGCCAGAAGGAGGAGAAGCTTGCAGTAGAGTGCGGTTACTGGCATCTCTACAGATACAACCCTGCACTTGAGGGAACAGACAAGAATCCGTTCTCACTCGACAGCAAGGAGCCTGACTGGAGCAAGTTCCAGGACTTCCTCAAGGGTGAGGTACGTTTCGCATCGCTCTACAAGATGTATCCTGAGAGCGCTGAGGAGCTCCTCCAGAAGACAGAGGAATTCGCTAAGTGGAGACTTGAGACTTACAAGAGACTTGCGAAGTAATCTCTAAGGACACGGCAGACCTTCGTTGATGCGAAGGTCGCCGATGGCTTATATAAGACATCGAAATAAGATGTATTTTCATGGGTGGCTGCAAAGTCACCCATTTTCTTTGGTGCCGGCGACATGGAGATGCGGAGCTTGGCGATACTGTCCGGATAGATGTCGAATGGATTGTCCGGCGACGGAGCCATGGTGATGACGAGGTCCGCTTCTTCGAAAAGGACTCTTTCGAAGGTGATTTCAGGATGGACCTTTGTGAATTTTTCTATAATGGGAGCAACCAGATATGCATTGATTTCTTCTGATACTGAAATCTTTACATTTGCAGACGGAAGGATTGCGAACATACGGGATGCTTCTGCATAACTGCTGAGAATCCTTTCCGCATAGTCCATGAAGACTTTTCCCTGGTCGGTCAGAATGACTTCGCCTCTGAGTCTTTCGAAGAGGCGCACACCTGTGGTCTTTTCGAGTTCGGATATGTTCTGGCTTACTGCCGGCTGGCTGATGCCGAGGGCTGAGGCAGCTTTTGTGAAACTGCCTTCTGCTGCTACTGTCATGAATATTTTGAGGCGGAAGTCTTCCATGATGAATGTATTTTCGACAAATATATAAAGATTTCTCGACTACGTCCGCCGGCCTTGGCTCGAAATGACAGAAAAGTTAGTATATTTGTAGGTTATACGGACGCTCTACGTCTGATGAAGAAGAACAAATAAACCTTTAATAAATAAAACATGAAAAGATTCATCTTCAGTATTGCAGCTATCTTTGCTGCAGTGGTGGCTTTCGGTCAGACCGTACTTCCAAACGATCCTGCTGTGAAGACAGGCAAGCTTGAGAACGGCATGACTTACTACATCCGCCACAACGACAAGCCTGCTCAGAGAGCTGAGTTCTATCTCGCTACAAATGTGGGCGCTTACCAGGAGGCTGACGACCAGGACGGTCTTGCTCACTTCCTCGAGCACATGTGTTTCAACGGTACAAAGAATTTCCCTGGAAAGTCTCTTCTCGAGTATCTCCAGAGCATCGGTGCCGAGTTCGGCCGCAACATCAATGCAGCTACTGGTTTCGAGCAGACTTACTACATGCTCAACAATATCCCAGTGATCCGCGAGAGCATCATCGACTCTTGTCTTCTCGTGATGCATGACTATTCTCATTTCGTGACTTGCGATCCTGCTGAGATCGATGCTGAGAGAGGTGTGATCCTTGAGGAGAAGAGACAGAGAAGCGACGCTCAGTGGAGAATGTTCGAGGCATCTCTTCCATATCTTTATGGCGACACTCACTATGCAAGAAGAACCCTAATCGGCGGTGAGGAGCAACTCAAGACTTTCAAGTATGAGAGCCTTACAAACTTCTACAAGAAGTGGTATAAGCCTGACATGCAGGCCATTATCGTAGTAGGTGACGTGGATGTTGATGCAGTGGAGGCTAAGATCAAGTCTATTTTCAGCGACATTCCTGCTCCTGCAGTTCCTACTGTAAAGGAGGAGCCTAAGGTTCCTGGCAACGCTGAGCCTATCGTGGGTATCATCACTGATCCGGAGGCTAGAAATTCACGTGTCGACATCTACTGGAAGAGCGAGCCTATTCCGTTCGAGTTCAAGAACACTGACGTTGCTCTTACTAATGATGTGATAATGAGCTATATTTCGCTTATCATGAGTGAGCGTATCGCAGACATCGCTTCTAAGCCGGATGCTCCGTTCTTTGATGCTGCCTTCATGGAGTATCAGCTCAACAATGTATGCAACACTATGAACGGTATCGTTGTGTTCAAGGATGGCGATGCTCTCAATGCAATGAATACTTTCATGATGGAAGTAGAGAAGATGAAGAGATTCGGTTTCACCGAGGGTGAGGTAGAGCGTGCTAAGACAAACATCATCGCTGCATACGAGCAGGCTGCTGAGGCTGCTGACACTCGTCAGAACTCACAGCTCGTTCAGCCGCTCATCAACAACTTCTTCGACAACGAGCCTTACATGGAGCCTCAGATGGAGCTTCAGCTCATCCAGATGCTCTGCAGCCAGATCAATGCTGACATTCTCAACCAGGTGGTAGGCCAGCTCTGCCCAGACCAGGACATCGTGGTTCTTTACCAGGCTCCTGAGAAGGAAGGTGTTACTCATCCTACAGAAGGACAGCTCGTGGACATCCTCAAGTCTGTGAAGAATGCTGAGATCGAGGCTAACGTGGAGGAGGCTGTAAATGAGCCGCTTATCTCTGCAAAGCTTAAGGGCAGCAAGGTGAAGAAGGAGACTGAAGGTCTTTACGGCGCTACAGAGTGGACTCTCAAGAACGGTCTCAAGGTGGTTGTTCTCCCTACACAGTACAAGCAGGATCAGGTGATCATGAAGCTTGATCTCGAGGGTGGTCAGACTCTTATCGCTACTGAGGACATGCCTTCATTCGAGGAGAACATCTGGAGTCTCTTTCAGATGAATACCGGTGTTTCGAAGTTCTCTGCTTCTACTCTCCGCAAGATGCTTGCAGGAAAGCAGGTAAGCGTAGAGCCTTACATCGATGTGTTCAGCCACGGTATCCAGGCAGTCACTACTCCTAAGGATCTCGAGACTGCACTCCAGCTCGCATACCTCTATTTCGCGGATCCTCGTTTCGATGAGGCTGAGTATCAGACAGGTATCCAGCAGATCGTAGCTCTCCTCCCTAACCTCATGACCAACCCTGACTTCCTCTTCCAGAATGAGCTCAACAAGACTATCTATGACAACAATCCTCGTCAGGTGGTTCTAGATGCAGCTACTCTTGAGAAGGCAAATCTTGCTACTATCGAGCGCGTTTACCGTCAGCTCTTCAAGGATGTTGCTGGTGCTACTCTTACAGTTATCGGTAACGTGGACATAGCTACACTCAAGCCTCTCGTAGAGAAGTACATGGGTTCACTTCCTAAGGGCAAGAAGGCTACTGAGATCAATGAGGCTAACCTTATCAACAGAGCAGAGGGAAAGATCGAGAACATCGTAAGACTTGACCTCGCTACTCCTAAGTCTACCGTTTACCAGGTTTACACTGCTTACATGCCGGTTGACACCAAGACTGAGGTTGTCCTCAGCGCTGCTTCATATATTCTTGACATGGTCTATACCAAGACTCTCCGTGAGGAAGAGGGTGGCACATATGGTGCAAGCTCGGCTATGAATGCTCGCAGAATCCCTAATGAGAGAGCTTCGATCATGGTTGCTTTCGACACTAACGTGGAGAAGTCTCCTAAGCTCCGCGAGCTCGCAATCAAGGGACTCAAAGATCTTGCTGAGAACGGTCCTACTCAGGAGCAGCTCACTATGGCTCTCGAGAACTTCAAGAAGAATCTCCCTGAGCAGAAGATCAACAATTCATACTGGCTCAGCGCTCTCGAGGCTAATAAGCAGTACGGCATCGACTATAACGCCGAGTACGAGGCTGCTCTCGATGCAATCACAATCGAGGACGTGAAGTCTGTTCTCCAGCAGGTTCTTGCTTCCGGCAACTTCATGGAGATCGTGCTCATGCCTAAGAACTAAACGAAGTGTGGCTCCGGCCACACTTCAATATATAAAAATAAGGTCCTGAATGCATTCAACATTCAGGACCTTATTTTTTGCTTTAAGACTGATTACTCAGCTACGATTGCACCCATTGGGCAAGCTGCTTCACAAGCGCCGCAGTCGATGCATGCGTTTGGATCAATCTTGTAGATGTCACCCTCTGAAATTGCGCCTACTGGGCACTCTGGCAAGCATGTTCCGCATGCTGCGCAGTCTTCTGTAATTCTGTGAGCCATTTTATTATCTTTTTAAAGTGTTAATGTTCTATGCAGTTGTCGTATAAACAAAGTTTATGCAAATTTAGTCATTAATTTGGATATTCAAACCTGTTGTAGCCCGATTTGTGTTATCTTTGTTTCAGAAATTTGGATTATGATCATTAAGAGATGCTTTATCGCAGCCCTTGCGCTGCTTCTTTCGTGTATATGCGCTATGGCGCAGCATTCGGTGGGTGACGGACTTGAGTTCGACAAGATGGTGCATAATTTCGGTGAGATCATGCATAAGAGCGGACCCGTATCGTGTACATTTACTTTGAAGAATACCAGCAGCAAGCCGGCTGTCATATATAATGTGGTCAGCACATGCGGCTGTACGGATGTGAAGTGGACTAAAGAGCCGATCCGTCCGGGACAGAGCGGTACTGTGTCTGTGACATATTCGAATGATGAGGGTGCTTATCCATTTGATAAGAATCTGACTGTGTATCTTTCTGATGTGAAGAAGCCGGTGATTCTGAAGGTGCGCGGTGTCTCTATCGAGAAGAAGAGGCCGGTTGCGGAGCTTTATCCTGTGCATTATGGTGCATTGGGTCTGAAGGAGGCGCTTATCAAGGGTGGCAATCTGGAGCAGGGCAATGTAAAGAGCGAGGCTGTGATGGTTGCAAACACATCCAACTCCCCTATTACGGTGAGTTTCAAGGATGTGTCGGAGAACCTCAAGCTTTCTGTGTCTCCGAATCCTATTCCTGCTCAGGGTACTGCTGAGATGGCTATAACTGTGACTGCTGACAGGGACATTTGGGGTAAGAATACTTATTGGGCAGCTCCACTGGTGAACGGAAAGGCTGTGAAGGGTCCGGACGGTTCTGACAAGATCGGCGTGTGGGCTTTCACCAAGGAGAATTTCGACAGCATGTCTGATGATGAGAGGGCTAAGGCTGCCAGACCTATGTTTGAGAGCAGCACCTGGTCTTTCGGCAAGGTGAAGGCGGGCACTGTGATTCATGCTGAGTATACTTTCAAGAATCAGGGAAAATCTCCACTGAAGGTTTATAAGGTCGACGTGGATTCTGGTAAATGCACTTATGATGCGATTCCTGACACAGCGGCAGGAGCTGTGAGGTCTTTCAAGGTGGATCTTGACACTACCGGCATGCCTGCTGGAGAGGTACTGACCATCGTCACACTTACCACCAACTCCCCTCTTCGTCCTATCGTCAATCTCTTTATTGCCGGTTATATAGAATAATGCATTTATTTATTGATATAATAAGGAATTCGGTGCTGATTACGGGCCTGGTGGTGGTGATGATGATGATGATCGAGTCACTGAATATCGAGTCCCGGGGTATGCTTTTCAGGGGGTTGCGTCGCACGAAGGTGGGACAGGTGGTGGTGGCTGCGTTGCTTGGCTCGGTGCCGGGATGCATGGGTGGTTTTGCCACTGTTTCGCTTTATACTCATCGTCTGTTCAGTTTTGGTGCTCTTGTGGCTATGATGATCGCTTCGTCCGGGGATGAAGCTTTTGTGATGCTGGCAATGATTCCAGAAAAGGCCTTGGTGATCTTTGCTGTGCTCTTTGTCATTGCAGTGGTGACGGGAATCATTGTCGATCTGGTTTATGACAGAAGGCATAAGGCACATTGCGGAAAGCATGAGCATGAGGAGTGCGGGATGGATGCAAGTTGTGAGACGGGATATGCAGTGCATGATTGCGCTGACGGTCATCATGAAGATCATTGTCATGAAAATAACGGCAAGCATGGCTCGAAACGTCATTTCGGCTGGAAACGTGCGAGCATGTTCGTGGGGCTTGCGTTATTTATTGCGGCCTTGGCTACTGGAAATTTGGGGCACGAGCACCATCATGGGGAGGTGCACGAGCATGGATCGGAGGTGCATCTGCATTATCAGCACGAAGGTCACAATCACGAAGGTCACAATCACGAAGGGCACAATCACGAAGGGCATGCACACATGCAGGAGCATCATGCAGCAGAGGGCGATGCTGTCGAGGCGACATTCCACATCGATCTGCTGAGCGAAGACTGGATGAACGTGCTGTTCGCAGGACTTAGCGTGATCATGCTGTTCGTGCTTTTGTTCGCCTCTGACCATTTCGTGGATGAGCATCTCTGGAACCACATCGTAAAGAAGCATCTGCCGGTGATATTCGCATGGACTTTCGGAGTGCTTCTCGTCCTTGGCGTGGCTTTGCAATATATCGATATCGACCATTGGATCAGCGATAACACCGTCCTGATGATCCTCCTGGCAACAGCCATCGGCATCATCCCGGAGTCCGGTCCGCACATGATATTCGTAACGCTCTATGCAGCCGGAGTGGTTCCTATGCCGGTCCTTCTTGCAAGCTGCATCTCACAAGATGGTCATGCATCCATCCCTCTTCTTGCAGAAAGCAAGAAGAGCTTCGCCTGGGCGAAGCTCATCAATTGTCTTGTCGCATTGCTCGTCGGATTCGGGGCGATGCTGCTCGGCTGATTATCCCATGAACCATGAGCGACATAACCAGTGTCACGTTAAATACCGTTTATCTGTTCCGCATGATATGCCCATCCCGGAGCTGCCTTATAATCAGAAAGGCTTGCTGACGGCACATAAATCTGTATTGTTTCCGACAGAATGGAGTTCATTACCGGAGGGGTATTGGCCTCACAATAAAGAGAAACGAAACGGCTACAGCCTGTAAAGACCTCCTGGCCTATTGTCTTTATTGTTGAAGGAAAGACTATGCTTGTGAGTGAGTCATTATAGTAGAAAGCTCTGTTCCCTACTTTTTCCAGACTCTGACCAAGAGTAACTGACTCCAGATGAGGGCATGAGCCAAAAGCTGCTTCCCCAAGTTCCACGACACCTTCCGGGAGCACGATATTCTTGAAGAACAAGCCTGCAAAAGCATAGTCCCCGATGTATTCGAGGTCAGTTCCGAATTCGACTTTCTCCAGCCAGCTTCCTATAAAGGCACGTGAACCTATTTCTGTGACAGTATCTGGGATACGTACGGATGTGAGTTTCATGCAGTCTTCAAAGGCTCCGTCTCCTATTCTTCTAACCTGTCCTAAATCTATCGAGGTCAGCTTCTTACATCCGTAAAAAGTTTCACTCGCAAGGTCTGTAGCCAAAGGAGGCATCGTAAAAGATGTTATCGGAGTATAAGCAAAAGCTGCTACTCCTATCGTTTCAATTTGATCTCCCAACTCTATATCTTCTAGTGCTGTACATCCCGAGAAGGCATACGATCCGATGGAAACAACGGTCTCTGGAAGAGCCAACGATGTAAGGGAGGTACAATTCTGGAATGCATTGGCGGCTATTTCAGACGGGGTTCCCTTAAGAATGATTTTTCCGGTCTTGTTGAGCGGACTCTTCATCAAAAGATCATAGGAAACAGTAAGTTCCATATTATCGGAACAATCCTTGAAAAGATATCCGCCTATAGATGTGACATGATCAGGTATTTCAAATGATGTGAAACCGGTACAGCCTTCAAACGCATTGCTTCCGATTCTTGTCAGGCCAGAACCAAATCTTATTTCTACCAGTCTGTCACATCCGGCAAAAGCATATTCGTCAATACTCTTCACTCCATCCGGAATGTAGATTCTATATAGACCTGTACAATCCTTGAATGCGGCATTTCCTATTGCAGTCGCAGTCGCAGGAAGGATAATACTCTTAAGGTCGATTCTGCCGGCAAAACCAGTGACTGTCTTTACAGGGGTTCCGAGAACAATCTCTCCAGTTCCATCAGTATAGGTATTGCTGAGCATGGCCGGGATTGAGACATCCACCTTTTCACCTGTATTGGACTCATATCTTATCACATAGCTTTCATCATATTCCAAAGAGAGGCTTATTGTACGCATTATGGTCTTTTCCTCTCCATCTGAGATCAGAAGAGTAATTTCGACATCTTCCATGAAAGGATCAGGCGCCGTTACTTTTACCTTTCCTGACGTCGCATCAGTCTTTTCCATCTCGAAGTGAAGATCGCTGTCGGGAAAAAGTTTGATCTGAGCAGCATCTGAGCCATATGAAAGAGTATACGGAATCTCAACAATCTCACCTGCTCCACACCTGATGGAAGCGCCTCCTTCAAATGTCACATCAAAGACTGCAGATTTCCTGGGAAGAACGATTTCAGTAATTCCATCTGCCAGAGTCAATGTTACGGAATCGTCAGAAACTCTGATATCGCTGAATACGATATTTCCATCTCTTCCATTGTCACCGGTCGCTTTTCCAGCAAGAATCCATGTCTGTCCGGCATCATAAGATACGTACCAGAGACCATTTGTTATTTTCAGCATCGGTGTGGTGCCATCTTCTCCATCCTGTCCATCTTCGCCGTCCGATCCGTCTGCGCCGTCTTCTCCATCAGTTCCGTCTTCGCTTGATGCCTTGATACGGTTTCCCTCCTCATCAAGGATCCATTCTCCGTCAAGAGTCCAGTAATAGATGCCGTCTTCATCAGCCTTGACACCGATCTGAGGAGCGTACCCATCAATTCCGTCAGTTCCATCTTCTCCGTCCGCGCCATCATGACCATGATATATAGTTATGTCTCCGCTTTTTGAGAAACTTATCGTATAACCGATGACCACTCCTTCAGCCTTTACAGGAATAACCGAAGTGACAAAGTCCTTTTCCTCCAATGCAAAAACGATGGTCTGAAGAGAGGTTATGTTAGTGTTCATCTGTGTACAGAGGCGCTCAAGTTCTGCAATACGGTCCTCATGTTCCTGCAGTTCCTTCCATATATCATCATGGCTGCATGAGAATGCAGTCATGATCGAAATAAAGAGTATAGCCAGTCTTTTCATGAACTTTACTTATCTTCTACATACGTTCCGGCAACATAGCTGTCTATTGACAGAAAATCGTTTGTCGTCAGATCGTTGCCGCTCACAATGAAAGTAATGCCACCTGATGTTGTGTTTTCGTCGACAGAAAGTCTAACAGTGTAAGTAGTCGAAGCTGAGGCTGATCTGATGACAGGTATCATATAGGTTATCTCCTTGTCGGCTCCTTGCTTGCGCGTTGTCACCTTTGCATAGATGGTGTCCCCTGCAGTAAAATATGCAGTCTTGACTGTCTCTCCTGACACTTGTGCTCCATCTGTAATCATCTGGAGATTTCGCGAAGAAAAGTCTTTCGTATCAGAAATCCTGACATCTGTCACATCTGCCACAAAATATGATGTAAAGTCTTCCGTAAGCAGCACAGCCACCCTCGCATTTGCAATCGAGCAGTCTATGTTCACGTTCTGTGTTGTTTCAAGAGTCTTGACCTCGAACTCAGTCTCTCCGTAATATCGGACGCAGCCGTAGCGGTCAGAGGCGGTTTCCGCTGCCTCGGCCGTGATACTTTCTGCACGCGCAGTGTATGTGCCGACCTTGAGCTTATAAGTCTCGTTCTTTATCGCTCCGTATGTGCCGCTGATCTTCGTACCGTCTACCCACAAGGTGAAGGCATCGATCTGCTCTGAAGTCACTTCTGATTCTGAAGTAGATTTTACATCAACACAAACAGGAGCACAGATATCTTCATCAATCTCAATGCATACATTGTTGTATGTATCCTCAACAGATGAACATGAACTCAGCAAAAAACACAATGCAAAAGTTGATATGATATAAGAGCGCATCATTCAGAATAATTTATTGTTATACCCAAAAGATATTTGTCATGCGTATAAGATTCTGTCGAATAGACCATACAAGGATTTAATGACGATAAGGTTTTCGTTTTTGAACCCAGAATATACTCCGAACCCAAGACCTCATTCAAATTAATGGAAGCATAATATGTTGCTTCTATATAATCTCCAGAGCAATCAACGGCTGTGCTTCGGTTACCTGCCTTATAGTAAAAATTTCTGCACCTCTTATAGTCCATACCGATGAAATCAACATTCCTTGATGCTGCAGAAATTGCGGTCTTGACATTGACGGTTTGTTCTGAAGGTATCTTGAACTCGGGCGATATGATCCTTCGTTTATATTGTCTGGCAGCAGGACCGTCAAATTTTATAGCTTTACCGTCATCAGATACATTATTGTCATATAACCAATCCGGATAATCACTTGTCGTCCAATCCGCCTTATACGGAAGTCCGGTGATATGACATGTCAGAGGTGATGCTGTCTTAAAGGTCTTGCCGCAGAACGTCACACTGGCTTCCAAACCGTGTGAGCCCCATGTCAAGCCGTCGAACACACAATCAGAAGAATAATCAGCTGCATTCATATCATAAGCAGCAGAGCTCTTACCAGTAGTTGAAAACGACACCTTGCAAGCATATTTATCACTTGCAAGAATTGATGAATGAATGTTGACTTTCGCTCCTATCTCGACAATCGCATCATTATCCATAACATTTGCCGTGCTCGGAGTCGAACGGTAATCCCATGAAGTCTTTCCACTTACTTCAACTTTAATTGCCAGAGGGGCTGTGACAGGACTCATTCCATTATCAACAGGGAACTGCAAGGTATGTCCGTTGATATTACAGATAGCATATACACTATAATCTCCAGGCAGAACCAACGGCCAGTCACCGGTGTAATCGGACATTTCTTTTGACGTTCCATCAAATACTCCGTCACCATAAGTCCAACGGATGAGATTATCATCTTCGTCATATATGCCTACTCCCCATTGATCAATGATTTTTGATGGAGCTCCTTCAAAACTGAAGTCATCCAAGGTGACTTTGGTTCCTGTGAGTATATTATTTTCATCATAGGTATGCTCCCAAGAACATGCGCAAGCAGCTGTAAATAACGGACTGTCACTCATGTCTATGTCAAGAACAGAACCTGCAGTAAAATCATATGGAGAATAGGCCCCTCCAGTATTGCTGAAGCTCTTGAACCTCTTGCCGTTCTGAGCATTGCATACAATGGACAGGCCATCAGTAAACGTAAGACCCGGCACAAAAGCATAGACGACATCCTCCCCGTCAGGTACAGAAACAATTATCAGATGCGATGCATCTTCAGTAGCAGAGACAATTCCTTCCGCCCCAAGAGTCACCTTTGAAATTTTCTGTCCCTCATAACTTGAAGAACCATCAGCAATTGTAAAATATGACCCATAATTACTTGAAAGAGAAATACTTTCAACTCCAGCGGCAACCTTGATGCGGATAAGACCTCCTACATGTCCCAGTGCACAGTCCATACCGTCAGGCGAATAGGGCACAGAACCGTAGAGATATGGCTTATGCGTACCATCCTGCTCAGAATAATCAAAAACAGTCTTTCCATCTGTCATGCTGAATGCATTCGCAGGGTAAGCGAATTCACATTTGACCGGATCAGAATTCATTTCAACGCTGCCCTTAAACTTTGCCTTTCCAAGTCCGGAATCAACATCATTCAGTGTAAGAACCGCAACGGAGCTGTTTCCAGAGGCATCCGTAGCTCTGAAAGCCACCTGATCACCAGATTCCCAGAAAAGATCATTCCCGTCAACACCTACCTTCGTCATATCGCATCCCAGATAAACTTCTATAGGATACTCTCTTACAGAAGAAACCGGGGCATCATCGCTACACGAAATGCAGAAAAGCGATACTGCGAAAAACAATATATGTCTTACTCTTATAGTCATCTTTCTATTGTTTATCAAAAACACCATCATCCGACGGATCCACCGTCAAGGTCTCGTACAAGTTCTCACATGTCTCGACTACTGTTATTTCAGGACGCGCTAAGGATCCTTCCACACTTGTCATCTTGAAAGTGAGTGTATAATGCATTGCCGGTTCGATATCTATCGCGTCCAAATGTGAACTTTCTTCTCCTGAAACATTGAAAATTCCCGTAAACTCGAAAAACATCTGTCGGTCTGCCGTAAAATGCGCCAGTGCTGACGAGGCATTTTCTGGAGTGAACACCAACTGCCTGTTCTTGTCGGTGAATGCAGTGACCTTCGGCTCCGTATAATATGTCAGGACACTTGAGTCAAAGACCACCGACAGCATAGAATTGGCGACGATACAATTGACGGTCACCGGATAGGTCAGAAGAACATTCTCTCCGTTTTCATCCTTTTTCATGAATCTGTCTACCAGAACGCTAGTTGCACCTGCATAACGTTTCTGTCCCCATTGGTCAGGAAGACTCTCAGCCTGTTCAACTGTGATATTCTCAGCTGATACGATATAAGGAATTTCCTTATCTACAGGGACATCGATCGTCGAAGGAAGTTCTGAATAGGCATATTCCTGATGGAAATTCTCTCCATCAATGAAAACTGTCATGTCATCAGCAGAGACAGATCTGGTTGCTGCATCAATAATTATAGGAGATATGCTGAGCGAGGCATATGAAACCTGTTCCTCGCGCTGACATGAAACAGCGGCCAAAGCCACCATCAGCAGATATGCTGTACAATTTCTCATAATGTCATATCCTCCTTATCAATTACATCGATGATAGTCTCAATCTCTACCGCATCCTTGATTGCATATTCAACATATATGACGGGCTTTTCGATGTCACCGCCAGTCACAGGGGTTCCTGAGCCTGGGATTACCGAACCTTCAATCTCATTTGTACCCATTTCTCCGTCAACAGTGACCTGTGGCCCAAGGATACCGTTATGGTTGCTCTTGAATGTCAGGCTGGCATGTTTTGCCGGTAGAAGCAGTATCGAGCTCGAATATTGACGTTCCACGTCATCAATAGTTCCATAAACGGAATAAATTATTTCAGAGCCTGTTTGTCCCACATTAAAATAGGCCATGACAGATGCAGCCTGATCTGAAGTGATGGTAATAATTCTCTCTCCCATTACAAGTTCTGCTCGTACCTGCTCGAAATCAGAAAGAAATCCCGGATCGAAAGACACTGATATCTTGGAATTAGCCATATGGCATTCTACAGACACCGGAGTAGGATTCTCTGCTGGAGTCTTGATCTGGATACCGTCTGTCTTGCCGTAGAACCTGACACATCCATATCCTTCATGAGCCTGAGTCTCGGTACAGCTTTCAGCCTCTATAGAATATAGACCGTAAGGAAGCACAAGCGGTTCCTCTATTTCACCATAGACTACAGATGCAGTGTAGGGATCATTCCCTGTCTTTGTTCCCGTGAGCCTGATATTGTACAGAGCAAATGTGCTGGCTTCCTCTGCCTTTGTGGAGACCTCTGCCTCAACTTCCGACGAGAGTCTCAGATCCAACGAACCATATAGCTCCGGACCGGACATCTTCTGCGAGCATGATGCGACCGCAAGAAGCATTATAGCATATATGTAAAATCTGCGCATCATTGTCCTGTAACTGTTGCTGCGGTCATAGTGACCTTATTCCACTTTCCTTGTTCTGCTGTAAAAGGTATATCGTACCTCATGATGCTGTTATCAGCATACACGCCAGCGACCAACGTGTATGTAAGAGATACCGTACGGCTTTCAGAGACATTATAATAAACCGCCTTTGAATCATCATGAGTGGCAGACAGTTCCAGAGACAGCTTTCGTCGTCCTGCAGGATCCGATATGGACAGACCTGCCGGATACAATACTCGGGACTTGCCTTCATTCTCATAATCAACAGTCACGGTATCATCATCATAGGCAATAGTTATCTTAGCATTGATTACGGCGCATGCCACAGTTGCAGTTGTAGTGCGACCTGCTGAAACGACAAACTCCTGAGAGCCTGCAAAACGAGGCCTTCCTATCCCTTCTTCAGCTTCTTCAGCAGTGCAGTTCTCGACATATACCGTATAAGTTCCTGCAGGAACCCTCTTGATATTGCCTTCATTTGCAGAGAATGCAGCAAACGACGTTTCCCACATCAAATTGCCGGCATTGTCATAAAGCATGACCGAATAATCGTCATATTCGCTCTCAGGCAATGACTCCGGCGCTCTTGTGGCATCTTCTATATCAACATCCGCATGAAGGGATACATCAAGATAGCCATATCCCTCATCAATCGTCTCTGTGCTGCATGATGCAAGTGACAGAAACATAAGGGCTGCCGACAATCTGCATATATAATTATTAATCTTCATTACAAATACGGATCAATTTCATAATCTACATCAGTTTCCGAGGCATATTCCTCGGTCACATTCAATACCGGAACCGTTGTCTGACCATGAGTGAGATCAAGTTTTACAATAATTCTGATATTGTCTTTAGCTTCCAATGACAGAGGAGCGGCAGAAGATATCTCAACCTCGTATCCTGTCTCAGCATATACTCCGGTAATGCTATAAGAGAGGTCAGCAGGACTGAAATATGTCGGTATTTCTTCTGCAGACTCAGCTACAACCAAGTTTCTGTTTCCGGCAACAAGAGTTACCTGGAGTCCGGTAAAGCGTCCGCTGACAGAACTGTCAAACACAACGGTTACAAGCGCATTTGCCTGACTGCAGATGACATCAGCCTTCTGATAGATATTGCTGGCATTCAACTCAAACAGACCGCTTGTTCCAAAATACCTGGCACATCCGTAGCCTACCTCGGATTCCTGCACGGTACAACTTTCAGCAGTAACAGAATAAGACTTGCCTACCGCCACTGTCACCGTCTCGAAGTCCTTATACTTCATGACCGGAATAGCCACTCCCTGCTTTTCATCAGGAGCCTGATATACAGCCTGATTGCCATCCGCGTCAAGAATGATTATATTATATTCCCCTGCTTCTTCATCGGTCAAAGCGACAGCTGCCTTTGTCGGCAGGTCCGCAAACAGATCTACGGAAATGTAACCTGCATCAGAAGTCTGAGACAGATTTTCCGACGAACATGCAGCCAATGACAGCAGACAGAAGAAATATGATAATGTTCTTTTCATCAAATTTATCGGTATATGAATTCAAATTCGTCAACATACATGACAGATCCTACACCTCCGGTGAAATAATCGCCGAGGCTGCTTGCGCATGCTGATATGACGACATATTTCGGAGTACGGGTCATATCCCTATATTCCAGATCAAGCATGAATTCCTGATAACCATCTGTCGCATAATCAGCTTCCATCCTTGCAAAAGCAATAATGCCCTTGTCATTCTCGACATCTACAAATCTGCCTTCAGATGTATTGATGCGGAACGGCTCCGGCCAGTCTGTAAGCATGATCTGTATCTGGCACCTGTCAGTTTCGCCTATCTTATCTGCATAAGGTCCCTCAGCCATATTGATGGCCTTAGGCGAATACTTGAAGTAGCCTTTGAGAGCCTGCGGCCTTGATGTAAACGGAACTCCCCAGTCAAGTTCTGCACCGACTCCTGCCACCTTTCCGAATTTTCCCGTATATATGTTTCCGGCAGCAAGTTTCTTGATGCCGATGATATTCACCTGCATTGTCTCCAGACGTGCTGCAGCCTTGTCTGAGCCACTCACTGCAAGATCACTCCTTTCCGGTTTGGTAGGCACGTATCCAAGAGATGCGGTTCCTTTGTTAGCAGAATCCCAAATATAGTTGGCACTCAGATCAAGATCCGGGAACCAGGCTGACTTATCCGATGACGGGTCGTCTGAATACCAGTTGTCAAAACTCATGTTATGAAGCTGGAGAGCAGGCTCTGTCTTGAATTGGAATTCGTCACTGACAAGTTCTCCGTCAATGATCCTGACCGAATACTGGGTATCTGCCTTCAGACGAGGCAAAGTCACTGAAACAATCCTGCCTGAAAGCACAATGTCTTCAGCTCTTGTCCAATCGGATGCAGAAGCGAGTCTGTATTCGACAACAGGAGAGTCTCCGGTCTTGGAAACGGCAGTCACATCTGCAGAATAGCACCAGGCATTGACATTCGATATTTCAAGGTCGATCTGCTTCGGGAGTACCTTGAGAGACCAGCGGAGAGTATCGTCCTTATATTTCACATCAAAATATCTTATCAAGGTACAGTCGAGGGTCATAGGCAGATTTACTTCCTGAGTCTTCGTAACCTCAACAGAGTTTTCTATGACGGTTCCTGTAGTAGAAACGACATATGATCCTTCCGGCTCGAGTTTGATATCTTCGAAAGTTATCGATGACAAAGCATAATCCTCAGGCACATAAACATATGCCATCCTTTCAGAAATATTGAGCGAAGCCTCACCTATCTGATCTTTTATCTGGACATACCTTGATATCGGCTGTTCTGCAGAAATAGTCCAGACATAATCCTGGTAGGTCTTCAGAGTAACGGTAACCGGTGTAGAAAGGTCCAGGATCTCCGGAAGAGTCTCTGACATCACTGCATCTGCAGTAAAGGAGAGATCAAGGAGTTTCAGTGACTTTATGTCGGCTGTCTCCTCAAGAATGACGGTGACGGTTCTTGCAGCCGCATCAATCGTAACAGACTTCTGTCCTTCTACTGAAAAGGAAGTGATGTCAGCGATAATGCGCGGATATGACATATCGTTCTTAATACATGACAACAGAGAAAGGACCGCAGTCAATATGATTATCAGTTTCTTCATGATTACCTCCCTTTCTTAGACTGATAGATCCTTGTCGGCAGATATACGGACAATCCCATGCCTACAGAGAAGAGATTCAATTTAAAATTGGCACCGCTTTTCTGCATTACACTTGTCTCCACCTGATTGGTGACCTGCGTGATCCTGTTGTAATTGATTCCAAGAACTCCGATTGACACTTCGAGGGCCACATTGTTGGTGACAAATGCCGTAAGGCCGGGAACAATATCAAGCGAACCCTTGATATTGTCCTGATACGTACCGAACTTGTCTCCTTGGTCGAGCTTATACATCACCGACTGTCCGTAGCCACCGGTAAGACGGCCTTCTGCGAACATCGCAAACCTTTTGCTCTCTCCGAAAGGAATGTAGTACCTCAAGGTCAAAGATCCGGCGTAGGAATGCGAGAGATAATGGTAATCCGAAATGTTGAGCGATAGCATATCACCTACCGACAAACCTACATTGCCGAGATTAAGCATGGTCCTGTCATAATTGAAACGGGCTCCCACTGCAAGGTTATCGGCAACAAAATATGACACCGTCGGCGCGATACCGAAAGAATACATATCCCCTTTGATGCCTGTTATGAGCGAAAGGAGCGAATATCCTGGATCATTCTCCCCCAATCCCATGTCCATAGTATTATAGGAAAATGTCAGACCGGTACCGAAGGTTCCTTTTGGAATGAATGTCGAGGTCGACATCGTGATTCCTCTGTCGAATTCATATACCTCATGAGGCTGCTTGTCAGCCTCATGCTTCCTCTTGTCTGAAGAAGCATTACAGAGACTGACAAAAGCCGTCATAAGTGTCATGATTATAATTATCCTTTTCATTTATCTCAGTTAAAGTTTGAGAACACCTCATTGAATTCTTCTTCTGTAAGATCGGCAGGATCATAGATGAATTCAAATTCATCAAGCAGAAGCACAGATCCCACACCTCCAGTGAAATAGTCACCATAGCGGCTGGCAGCTCCAGCTACAACCACATAATTTGGTGTGCGCTCGAGATCTCTGTACACCAGAGGTATGGTCACCTGGACATATTCGCTGTCGGTATTTGAAGAATAATGTACTCCTAATGCAATAATTCCCGGATCGTTCTCCTGATCGACAAACTTCTTGGCGTCTGTATTAATATGGAAAGGAGCCGACCAGTCGGTAAGGAACATCAATATCTGGCACTGGTCAGTCTGTCCCGATTTGTCGGCATGGATTCCTTCTGCCTTGTTGATTGTCTTCGGTGCATACTTGTAATATGCCCTTAATGCAAGAGGACGCGACTTGAAAGGAACTCCCCAGTCAAGTTCGGCTCCCATGCCCGACACCATTCCGAATCTTCCGGTATAGATATTTCCTGCAGCAAGCTTCTTTATGCCGAGGATGCTCACCTGCATTGTCTCAAGACGGGCAGCAGCCTTGCCTTCTCCCTTTACGGCAAGATCATTCTCCTCTGGTCTTGTCGGAATGTAACCGAGGCTGGAAGTACCGCCGTTAGCCGAGTCCCATATATAATGTTCGTTGAGATCAAGGTTCGGATACCATGCATCACCGTCAGCATACCAATCATCGAAGTTTAGATTATACAAAACTTCAGCAGATTCAGTAATGAACTCACAGACCTTGGTATCTGTGTCATTTGCAGTCACAGCCTTGTACTGATACTGACTTGATGGCTGAAGGCCGTCAAGACGGGCAGAGAATGTGAGTGTAGACACATCTATCTTCATCTTTGATTCCGGCATTGAAGTCCATTCGGTGTCAGAAGCAAGTTTATATTGGAACGTAAGTCCTTCTGGAACATCTTTGCTGAAGAATCGTCCCTCAAGAGTCGCGAACTTAGCCCATGCATCAGCTCCTTCAATAGCTTCAGCCTCTACATCAGAAGTGATTTCAAAGGCAAGAAGCGGTCTGATGAAATGTCCCTTCTGGTCAATGGCCAGGAATTTCAGCTGATACATACCTATCGTAAGCTTAGATATGAATGATGTTATGTCGATCTCAGCACTTATAGACTCTTCCGTCAAGGCTGAAGTGCTTATACCTAAAGCATTCAAAGATGCAATCTGCGCAGTTGAAGCTCCCACCAGATCGATGCTCTCAGGAAGTCCGAGCTGCTTAAGAGATTCATCAGAATGGCTTATCGTCAGGTTTCTCGCCTTGGAAGGAAGATGGAATGTCAGTTTCTTCACCGGATCAGTATTTCCTACAGGGAAGGTAAGACCTTCTTTAATCTCCCAGCCTGCACTTGTCGAATATGAAGGAAGTCCCTGCATGTCGAAGTCAAGAATCAGGTCATGGCTGTTGGAAACCATCTCACCGTCAATCTTGACCTTGAGCGAGAACACTCCGTCCACAATTTCTTCTTCAGCAAGACTGAATACAAGATGATAATGCTGACCGGCTGTCACATCAGTTATTGTCTTTGTGTAGGTGTATACACCGCTATTGTCATTCTTGCTATCTGTATTCTTCATGTAGAGATTCCATGTGAGCTTGCCTGTCACCTTGAAAGAAGCCTTGGCATCGAATCCTCTCTGAGAAGGGTCTGATGCATCAGGAGAACTGGTAAGACGCAGTTTGTCTCCCTCTCCGTTTGTCACTTCAACATAGTATTCTGTGAACAATGTCTCAAACTCTTCCGGGAATTCCACAGAGAACTTCACATCTGCCCTGCGGCATTCGATATCGATTGTCTTGGATTCTTCAGCCTTTATATTCACGGATACAGAACCGCCATAGAAACCATCTTCGAAAGAAGCATTGGGAATATCCTTGTTCTGAGCCATGATGACATACGATCCCATGAGAACCTTTATAGGATTTTCTGCTGTAATCTCACGATGATTTGCTACCTGTCCGACAACGGCACCAGAGGAATTAATCACCTTGATGGAATATGGTTCGGTCTGAGGTGCAGATTCATCGGTTCTGCCTTCGTCACCTATTTCCGACTTGACAATCAGAGATTCCGAAAGATCCTCTGTAAGATTAACGGATATGTATCCATAACCAGTCTCTTCCGAAAATCTGTCTGAACATGATGCGGCAACAAGCAGAAAAAGTGCAACACCTATATATGATAGATATCTTTTCATTTCCAAAGCCATATATTAGTTCTTCTTTGCGACTGAAACAAATGTTACAGCCTGAGTGAGTTCCTGACCCTTACCGTCCTTGAGGTGAAGAGTGAACACGTGCTGATCACCTGGAGTGATAGATTGAACATACATATTGATCATCGGAACAAGACTCGAGAGAGAGAACGGCACCTCTGTCTGGTCAAGAATCCTGTCACCCATCGGTATGGCTGATGGTTCTCCAGTATCCTCATCAGGCTTACCGAGATTACCATACAAGACTTCATCATTGATCATATCCATAGTGGTGACTCCGTCACTATTCATCTTATGCTCTTCTGATACCATACCACTGATGGTCTGACTGAGAACAGGTGACTTCACATAAATGAGAAACTCCTTTATCTTCTCAGGAGCCTTGATCATAAGCTCTACATCCACCTTGGCACTCAGATCCATTTCAAGATCCATAGGAGCAAAATCCGGATTTGCGTTCCAGATCATCTGAGGTGCTGTACTTACTACCGGATTATCATTTTCCGATCCATCATCATCACCTTCTTCCTCACCGCCTTGCACAGGAATCTCCTCAAGTCCGTCGACATAGATGTCCTCTTCCTTTTCTGTAACAGCAGTATTTATCTCGATCTTGATTCCGTTTCCTTCTCCGTCACCGATATGTCCTGTGACCTTCGCATCAAGGTTGATGATATGATGGTCCTTAGGTTCCACGCCTGTAATGGTCATGAATGTAGTTGCGTCTGTGTCATCAATAGCGCGGTGGCCAGTAACCGTAATATCGAGTGGGGCAGCTGTGAAATAGCCGGCCTTCTCAGCAGCGAAATCATCGGTTGTACCCTCTTTGATCCATGTAAGCTCACCCTTGCCGTTGCTGACAGTCACGTTATAGGTAGAAAGCTCTTTCTTGAAGTTCTCGGAAAGAACGAAAGTCACCTTAACGTTGGTAAGTTCGCAATTGAGGGTTACAGGAGTAACTTGTCCGGCTACAATCTTGAATTCCTTGGTACCGCTATATATAGGCAAGTCCCAATCCGCATCCTTGATAACAGGAGATGTTGCAGTGATTTCATAGTCACCTGATCCGAGTTTGATCATCTCGCCTTTCTTCTCACCGAACACGAAATCCATCTGCCATCTGTCTTTAGGGCGGAAGATGGTAACATTGAAATCGTCGAGATTGTCGTTGGACTTTGTAACTATTTCAAAGTCATCAGCCAGGGAAGCGACCGAAAAACTGAGCTCGCCTTCAGTCACAACTTCCACTTCCTTCTTGCATGCAGTCAGAGCGACAGCAGCAATCATTACTGAAAAAAGAATCTTTTTCATACTATATGTTTTTCTTATTTATCTGATTAATAATAGAGAAGCTCGAGTTTATCGACCTTTAGCACACTTCCGATACGGGAGGTATTGGTTGTGCCGCCCATTTCTATGGAAGCATTGCTGCCGCTTCTGTAGCCAGCTGCCGCATCTTTCAATGATGAGGACTTGAAAGATACATATATCTTTGCCGCTTTGGCCATAACATTGAGATAGTCAATCTTCATTTCGTGACGTCTCCATTCGTCAACTCCTCCAAGACCGGTTTCCTCTTGAGCTGCAATCATATTGTTTTCGGCATCATAGAGTTCTATCCTCACATAGAAAGTCTCATTGTTGACCGGAGAGTACTTGTACCAGAAACTGAATGCTGTCGGACGACTGGTAAATGCCTTTCCATCATTTGCATGAGCACCAGCATCATCTGCTACACCGATGAAAAGTTCACCTACAGCCTTACGTATATTAGTTTCTCCATCACTGCTAGAAGTCGCATCGTCGCTGGTCTGTACCGATGCTATCTGAGCTGATTTATTTCCAGCAAACGCATCATTGCTGTAAGACACAGTCGGAAACACCTTATAGTCCAGATTATTTGGTTCTGTAACGGAAGGCATAGTTTTGCGGCTGTTCACATCCCACCATTTGTCATTTACGGTAGCTCCTGATTGCCATGGGAGATACCACTGTCTGTTCTCGGTAGATGTCGAGATAAGGCTTTTGGTAGTAAAAGTAAATTTCTCAACAGAAAAATCCTCAAACCCGCTGTTACCAATCTGCTGGGCAGCCTCTGTAGCAACAGTCAACGCATCCGACACAACTTCAAGATTGTTATTGTAGATGACCCTGAGCTGATAAGTGGTCTTAGGTTCGAGATCGAGAATATCATCACATCGGAGAGAGAGTCCCGTACCATGAAGCTTATGATCATTAAGATCAGTCCACACGGCACTGCCTGACTTTCTGAACTGAACCTTGAAAAGATTGCGGTTGGCTCCTTCAGACACTGTCACAGTAGGTGCCACGAGTCTGGTTGCCCATATATTGTAGTCCTTGATGGATATCTGAGGATTGATAGGAACCGTAACAATAGTAAAGGTCTCAGAGGCCTCCTTCATGACTTCGTCAATCACCTTGAGCGTGAAGGTCGCAAGAGTCTTCTCCTGCTTCGATGCCTTGGCCTTGCTGTTCAGATATTCCACGACACCGAGAAGATTTATATATGAAAGGTCACGAGAACCGAGAATATCATCATTCCATTCAATTCCTGCGTCATTGAGTTTCCTTACCATTGCAGCATCTGCATTGGCTATGTCAATATCCTGATTCACAGGAAAACCGGCTGCTTCGAGAAGGTCGGAACTGATATTGATCACACAATTTTTTATGGCTCCTTTGGCAAGTATGCTGACGCTTCCTCCCATTCCGACATCTACGCCTTCGATGACCCTGCATTTGTTGTTGTCATCAAATCCGGCGAGAGCTATCGATGGGGCATCCTGAGGAGTCACCCATGCAGGAAGCTCCATAGGAACTTCTATCCTCTCCTCACTGTCGTTGACCGTAATGTTGAAAAGCATGTTGGACAAACGAGGCTCAACGTCCACATTTACATGAACATAATCATTAGGAGAGTACTCCCTTGGCTCTGTCTTGGCATATTTCCAGTCTCCTTTACCGGTGAGGTCTGCATAGAATTCGATCACGACATTACCGCCAGGAAAGAATCCGAGCCTCGTCTCATCTTTAAGGAACTTTACTGATTTCTTAGAATGGTCTTGATGACGGATGATGACATAATAGTCATAATACGATCCCGGAACTTTCTCCGAGAAAGTCACGTCAGCCATTACATTGCCGAGTCTGGCAATTGCATTCACTGCCTGCTTCGGATCTTCAGGTGTAAGCTCGAAAAGATGGTCAGCCACGAAATATGGCTTTTCGAAACCGCAGCCGAGAGAATCACCATGCTGCGCAAGCATACGGTATTCACCGGTATTAAGGCGGATTACCTTCCCTACCGAATTGGCATAGGTGTCACGATAGAGTCTTACTTTTTTGGAAGATGTGTAAACTTCCACCTCGAAATCGTCGAGTGCCGGAACCAGTTCCGCCGGAACTGATGCATTGACGGTTTCGTCTGAATCGGTCTTTGTGCCCACGATTCCAGTATGCGTATCAGCGGAAAGAGAGATGGTCAGTTCTGCGGGTGTGCTTCCGTCCTGACCGTCACGTGCCTCTTCCTTTACGCACGACATGGAAATCATAGCGAGACCGATAAGAAGAAATCTTAAACGTCTCATATTTTTTGGTTAAGAATAAAAAACGGTCAAAGTTAGATATTTTCTGCAAGAAAAACAAAACTTGGATTGCACGCAGTCCATTAGAGGTTATTTCCCGAAAAATTTCCTATCTTTGCCCGATATTGTCTTTTAAGGAATATGGCGAAGGAAACAGAAAACATTGCAGCCAATTATGGCGACGACAACATCAGGACGCTCGAGGGCGTGGAGCACATCCGTCTCAGACCGGGTATGTACATCGGTACACTCGGAAACGGTGACGATGCGGCTGACGGTATCTATGTGCTTCTGAAGGAGGTCGTCGACAACTCTATCGATGAGTTCTCAGCAGGATTCGGAAAGCAGATCCAGATCAGCGTAAGTGAAAAGGAAGTGACAGTGAGGGACTTCGGACGAGGCATCCCTCTCAATTCTGTCGTAAAGGCGGTGAGCATCCTCAACACCGGAGGTAAGTATGACTCCAAGGGTTACAAGAAATCCGTGGGTCTGAACGGTGTGGGTCTGAAGGCAGTGAATGCGCTTTCGTCTTATTTCCGCGTAGAGGCTTACCGTGACGGCATGTGTTCATGGGCGACATTCAGCGCAGGTAAGCTGACGGACTCAGGCATGAACGAGACCAAGGAGAAGAACGGAACATATGTGAAGTTCACTCCGGACGAACTTCTTTTCGTGGGCTACTCATATAGAATGGAGTATGTGGAGTCGATGGTCAAGAACTATTCATATCTGAAGAAGGGACTGACCCTCAACCTCAACGGCACTTCTTACAAGTCGGAGAACGGTCTTCTCGACCTCATCAACGAGAATCTTTCAGAGACTCCTTTCTATCAGCCTATCCATATTTCAGGTGAAGACATCGAGATCGTGATAACTCACGGAAGCAACTACGGCGAGAACATCACTTCGTTCGTCAACGGTCAGAACACCCGCGACGGCGGTACCCACCTTGCGGCTGTGAGGGAGGCAGTTTCGAAGACCCTCAAGGAGTTCTTCAAGACATACGCCAAGAAGGATTTCGCTCCTGAGGACATCCGTCAGGGCATCATCGGAGCGATCAGCATCCAGATCCAGGAGCCTATCTTCGCCAACCAAGCGAAGACCAAGCTCGGTTCGACTTACATGTGGACCACCGAGACCGAGAATCCTGACGGCACACGAAGCAGCGAGCAGGGTCCGACCATCAGAAGCTTCGTGAATGATTTCGTAAAGACCACTCTTGACAATTACCTCCACATGCACAAGGAGATCGTGCCTGTGCTTCAGGAGAAGATCATGGCTTCGGAGAAGGAGCGTCAGGAGATTTCGTCAATCCAGAAGAAGACAAAGGAGCGCAACAAGCGTACAAGCGTGTACAACAAGAAGCTGCGCGACTGCAAATATCATTATAAGGACAAGCTTCCTGCAGCGAAGGAGGAACTCCGCGACCAGACCAGCATCTTCATCACCGAGGGAGACTCTGCGAGCGGAACCATCACCAAGGCTCGTAATGCAGAGACTCAGGCTGTGTTCTCGCTTCGAGGCAAGCCGATGAACTGCCACAAGGAGGGTCCAAAGAAATTCGCCGAAAACGAGGAGCTCAACCTTCTCATCAATGCTCTCGGACTTGAGGAGGACATCGACGACCTCCGCTACAGAAGGATCATCGTTGCGACCGATGCCGATGACGACGGCATGCATATCCGCATGCTTGTGCTGACATTCTTCCTCAAATATTATCCAGACCTCGTCAGAAGGGGTCATGTGTATATCCTCCAGACCCCTCTCTTCAGAGTAAAGACAAAGAACGAGGTGCGTTACTGCTACAATCAGGAGGAGAAGGAGAAGGCCCTCTCCGAGATGAAGGGCAAGACCGAGATCACACGATTCAAAGGTCTCGGAGAAATTTCATGGGAGGAGTTCACTGGCTTCATAGGCAAGGACATGAGGCTTGACAAGGTGCGCCTCAGCGACAAGGAATCTATTGAAGAGATAATGGAGTTCTTCATGGGAGAGAACACTTACGAGAGACAGACATTCATCTACGACAATCTCAAGAGTGCTCAGGAACTTGAAGATGTAAATATTTAACGCTATGTGGAGAAAATTCTGCGGATGGCTGCTTAAGGCCTTGGGATGGACAGCGGATACGCCGGTAGTCCCTGAAGACAAATGCATAATCCTCGGTGTGCCGCACACATCGATCTGGGATTTCGTCATTTCATACCTATATTATGTATCTGTAGGCGGAAAGCCTTACTGCATGGTGAAGGCAGACCTTTTCGTAGGACCTCTCGGATGGCTTCTCCGCAAGCTCGGCGGCATACCTGTTGACAGGAAGAGGGGCAGCAACGTCGTTCTGAGCGTCATCAAGGAGATGAAGAGGCTTCCTGTGGCTCATCTGGCACTTGCTCCGGAAGGAACACGCAAGCCGGTGAAGCGCTGGAAGACAGGCTTCCACACCATCGCACGCGAGGTAGGATGTCCTGTATATATGGGATATTTCGACTGGGGC
>JBGVNK010000030.1:0-11054 GCA_045125535.1 Candidatus Cryptobacteroides sp. | reverse complement strand
AATGACCAGACCGATAAAAGCAAGCAATGCAGATCCTGAGGTGACGTCACCAAGGGCGACGAGGGTAGCTCCATCCGCAACTACTACACCGGCACTCTTCAGACCGATGAAAGCGATGAAGAGTCCGATACCGGCACCAATGGCATTTCTCAGACTCATAGGAATCGCATTTACGATAGCTTCACGTAAGTTGGTAAGTGTCAATACTATAAAGATAAGACCCTCAATAAGTACTGCTGTAAGGGCAAACTGCCATGAGTATCCCATTCCCATACACACACTGTAAACGAAGAATGCGTTCAATCCCATTCCCGGAGCCAGACCGAAAGGAAGCTTGCCGACAAAAGCCATTGCAAGACATCCTACTATAGCAGCCAGAGCGGTAGATGTAAATACAGAACCTACCGGCATACCATCAAGCTCGCCGAACATTGTCGGATTGACTGCGAGGATATATGACATGGTGAGGAATGTGGTGATACCGGCAACAATCTCAGTGCGGACCGTTGTCTTTGTGGAATCAAATCCGAATAGTTTCTTGAGCATATCGTTACTGTTTAGAAAGTCCATTTTGCACCGACAGCCGGCATGGCATGGAACCCTTTTGCAACAAAGTTTGCAGAAAGCTCCAGTTCTCCACCGACACTGAGATGTATGTTTTCCCATCCTTTGATTTTATTCATGTTCACCCAGAACTGAGGTTCGGTCATGAATATGAATTCAGTTCCTTGCCAAGGACGATGTTCTCTCCAGAAATCTGCGAATCCGCTGAACGTGCACCATCCTTTCGCAAACTCGATTCCCCACACACCTGTAATCTGGAAATTGTGCATCCGGCACTTGCCAAGAGCATCGAACGTTCCAGGAATAGCCTTATACATAGCAGAGACTGACCATGTCTTTGTAAAGTCCTTCGAGTGTCCGGAATATGTAAGGCCTCCGAGGAATGAATTGTTGAACGCGGTACCTACACTGAGCCCGCCATTATATTCAACGTGAACGGAAAGCCAGTCTACTTTTGAATCCTGCCAGAAATTCAGTTCGCGGGCAATTTCCCAATATGCTCCACTGGCTTTGGGAGAGTAGTCAAAGTCAATAAAGAAGAATGTGCTTCCACCAGCATCAGGACGGAACATTTCCACCGTTGATGTGACGCATCCTCGACCAGCATCATAGAACAGCTGCATGTTCTGAGCCTGTACCTTATTTATCCCTGATATAAAGATGATGGATAAAAGCAGTAAAGATGTAATGAATGGCTTTTTCATAAATTATGTTTTATGCGTGTAAAATTAAAGAAACAAATTCTTATTTCAAATAATTGAGTAATCTCAGCTCTTCATATACTCCTTATAGAATGTTCGATAATTGTAACCTACCCGCACAAAGTGCGACATTTGTGTAAGTCTGCTAAAATTCATACCTTTGGCGCGCTAAAACTAATCCTATGAAAAAGACTATTCTTCTCCTTGCTCTTCTTTCAGGAGTACTCTTTCATGGTAATGGAAGGGAAAGAACACATGGAGAAGCCAACGACTACAAGAACTCCATCAAGCTGACTTTCCTGTCCTGGATAAGCGGGAGCACCAAAATGTCATACGAAAGGGCATTGCCTCAGATAAGACAAAGCAGTGAGTTATGTGCCAGCTGGATCGGAGCCGGACGCGACAAATATCAAAATGATCCTAAAGGTTTCACTGTCAGATACAGCCACAAGTTCTTTTTCAAAGACGAAGACAACAAGTCTCTTCAGGGATGGTATCTCCGTCCGGAAGCAATCTATTCATATTATAATTATGACTGCAACAGCAGCGGCAACAGGGAACTGGCCGACATGGGAGCCCTTCTTGGAACTGCTGGTTATCAATTAGTCTACAACCGTTTTCTTGCTGATTTCTGGATCGGCGCCGGATATGCTTTCGGTCATCCTTCAGAAACAAGATACCATCATGGCTTCGAACTTTGGCACTGGCTCGGCAAGAACAATGACCATCTGGCAATGAGTTTCAGCATCAGGATTGGGCTCTGCTTCTGAATTCCCTCATCCAGCACCACACTGCTACCCAGCACCATGCAGCATAAACTATTCACCAATAATATTTTACAAGAAATCGCCTGCGCAGTTTGCGCAGGCGATTTTCTATAAAATGCTGAAATACAAGGCATCACATGCCATCGACAGCAACAATTACTGCTCAGGAGCAAACATCGGATCCCATGCAGGGAGCTGGATAGGCTTCTGGTCAAGCATCTTGAGTACGTCTGCTGGAACATACTTCTTCTCGACTACAAGACGGAACATATATTCATTGAACCACTCGTCAGTCATGATGTAGTTGCCCTGATAGCCTGAAGCTGGACCCCAGCTGTTCTCCACCATCCACTTGACAGGCTTTCCGTCCACGATATCAACTGCTATAAGAGTCATCGCATGTGACGATCCGCTCGCATGAGTCTGGACTCTCTCCTTCTTGTCCATACCGAAGGTCACACCCATAAGCGACTCATAATCAAAGTTATTGATATCGAGCACACCCTTCTTGCTGTTTGCGAACTTACCCACGTCACACGAGAAATACATTGCTGTGTTGTCCTTGATCGAAGCGATTGCCATCTCCTTGATACGCTCTACCGGAAGGTTGATATACACCCAGTTGTGACCGTCATAGACATGTCTGTCATAGTCGATCTCATACACCTTTCCGTACTCGCGGCATGGGTCGTTCATGATCATGATGTAGTTGTTCTCAAGATCCTCACCTATGAACTCATCATAGAAAGACTTAGGGGTATAGGTCTTGCGGCTGACAATCTTGTTTGACTTGTCGCAACGGATCCACTCGAACTCCTTCACCGGTTCACCGAGACAGAGAGCAAGCATGCGGTAAATATCCTTGAGCTGGTCCACCTTCATTGCCTGAAGCTTCTTGGCATTTGCACCCTTAGCTGCTGCCTCGCGAAGCTCGAGTCCCTGCTCGCGGAGCTTGAGCTTGAGAAGGGTAGCCATCTGTGAAGTGTTGTTTGCCTGATAAGTCTCCGGCATAGCCTCAGCCGGAACAAGACCATACTTTGTGATAAGGTTTGACACACCTGTGAACTGTCCTCCGTCGCTGAGAGGGTTTGAGAACAACCAGTCAACCTTTCGGTCCTCGAAAGGAAGGTCCTTTGTGTCGATTACACCCTGAAGGAAGAGATTAGCCTTCTCGAGCTGGTCATAGAAGAAAAGATAGTTCTGGGAGAACTCCATACCAGGGAGGTCATACTTATCTATCATCTTTGCTCTCAGCACATTGAGACCGGTAAAGAGCCAGCAGCGACCAGAAGACTGCTGGTCGGTGATACCCTTTGTGCGGACTCTGTCAGAGAAATGAGTGTCGATCATTGCTGCATTCTCCGCATTTGTAGCAAGTGTCGGGATAGGAGTAACTGCGAGGGCGTTTCTGATAGCCTTATCGGCTGCATCGCCTGCATAGCTGCCGCTGATTTCTTCAAGCATTGCTGCAGAGATACCTCCTTCAGGAGAGCCCGCAGGCTGCTGTGCCATTGCGCTATGGCCGATGAACATTGCGGCAAATGCCGCTGTAAGGATAAATCTTTTCATATGAATAAAATTATTGTTTCCTGACATACCCCTTGATTTCTGACGACAACCGTCATAACAAAACAAAGGGCCTGACAGAAGTCAGACCCTACAAAGATAATAAAACTTTCCTCACATCACGTCATAAGATGCAGGAACTACTTCGCCGCTCACATGAACATCCACCTTGATCTCACGTCCGTTCTGCCAGAGATCGAATCTGTAGAACTTTCCGTAAGATGAAGTCTCGAAATACTCCACTTCCCTATCCTCAAGAGGAAGTTCGCCATACTGCGAACCGGCCAGAAGATCCTTTATACCCTGAGGTACCTTTGCTACAGGATACTCAGACACAGTCCTCACCCATGTGCCATCTTCAGCATACCATGCCTCATGATCGATACGGTTCGGCTGGTTACCTGTCTCAAAAGACACTTTCCAATATCCTGCCTCAGCATCCCACTCCACATCCTTCGCATCAGGATACATCTTATTGAACTCATTTCTCACACTCTTATCAGGACGTCCGTCGTCATACTTCTCACAACTTACTGCTCCAAAACTAAGAGTCACTGCAAACATGGCAGCAACTACCAATGTAAATCTTTTCATAACTCGACAAATTATAAATTTCATAGTTTAATGTATTATCAAAATTCAGGCTTTTCTATTAAAACCGATTGCAATATAAGACATCAATTTTGATTATTTATAATTTTTCAAATTTATTTTTGAAGCAGACATGCATTTTCCTACCTTTTGATATCTTTTTATATCATTAGGTAGATTTATTATTTTATTTTTTGTTTATTTTGAAGATATTTCTGAATCTATACTCGACTCCCAAGCGAATCTGATGGAACGGCCAGTCGATGAGGCCGACCTGATGCTGAAGCCTGAGAGAAAAATCCCCGATATCCCATGAAGCAGACGATTTGAGAGTCATCGGCGCATCACCGCACTGCTCCCAGCCGACATATCCGCCATATTCAGCTTCAAGACCGAACCTGCCAGACTTCATCGATGCAAGGATACCATACATCACGGCATCGTTCTGGCGTCCGTTGTCTGTCTGCCAGCAAAGAAATCCTCCGGAAAGTGCTGTGCGGAAGACAGTTTTTCCCGATCCGACAGGAAAAGAACGTCCGAAGGTGGCATCGAAAAAATAGCCTGGCCCGTCATAGTTACGCGCATAGTGATAACAATAACCGGAAGCGCTTTTCAGGACCGCTCTCAGGACTGCATCTATCTGATGTTTCTCCTGCATAAGCAGCATTATATCGGTCGAGACATAAATATCACCTGGGACCCATCCTGCCATATATCCTTCATGCTCTATTCTCCTGTAGGCATTGACCTCTGGACCAGTGCTGTAATATTCCTGGATCGGCATCCATAAGGTAAGGTTTACTCTCGGAGTAAAGAGCGGGAATGTCAATCTGGCATAAATATCTGCCGCAAAATCTTCCTTCACTCCTTTATCGGAAGGAATGGTGCCGAAAAAGGCATCACCATACAACTCGACCTTGAAGTCTTCCGACGTCCTTCCATCCGACATATCGGGAACAGGAAAGGCATTGGGTCCGAAAAATGCAGGAGCAATTCTGCTTGGCACTGAGAGATCAGCCTTATAAATCGGCGTCTGCGCATGGGTGCAGAACTCAATGAGCAGCATGAAGATCAATAATATGCGTCGCTTCATGATAAATAATCGAATTAATGAACGCAAATATAGAAATTTATAGGGAACAGATGTTAAAAGCGAAACTTTTTATATCTTTGGGGTTCATTTCTGTCAAGCAGGCGGGCAAAAGAAAACAAGGGTAAAACAATGGAAAACAGACTCTTTCTGATAGACGGACACGCACTCATCTTCAGGATGTATTACGCATTCCTGCGACATCCGATGATCAATTCCAAAGGTGCAGACATGTCCATTCTCTTCGGATTCACCAAATACGTCCTCGAACTCATCGAAAAGGAAAAGCCGACTCACCTTGCAATAGCATTCGACCCTCCCGGAGGTACATTCAGGAACGAAATGTATCCGGAATACAAGGCAACCCGTTCGGAAACACCCCAGCTCATCATCGACTCGCTCGAACCGCTCTGCGGATTGTGCGAGGCTATGGGATATCCTGTGCTGATGATCAAGGGATTCGAGGCTGACGACGTGATCGGATCGATGGCAAAGAAAGCTGAGAAGGACGGGTTCAAGGTATATATGGTAACCCCTGACAAGGACTACGGACAACTTATATCAGAAAACATCTTCCAGTACAAGCCAGGCAAATCAGGAAATGAGAGCGAGCTGATTGACGTTCAGAAAGTCTGCGACAAATATAGCATCAGCAGACCTGAGCAGGTTATAGAAATCCTTACTCTCTGCGGCGACACTGCCGACAATGTGCCTGGAGTCAAGGGAGTCGGCGAAGTGGGTGCCGGAAAACTGATTGCCAAATTCGACAATGTGGAAAACATCTATGCCCACATCAACGAACTCACTCCAAAGCAGAAAGAAGCATTCGAGAATGCAAGAGGACATATCCGACTCAGCCATGACCTCGTCACCATAAAGACAGACATCCCTCTCGAAGTGACAGAGCAGCAGATGAAACTTACCGAAACATACAGCACAGAAGTGGCTGACCTCTTCGAGCAATATGAATTCGGATCACTCAGAAAGCATATAGGCAATGTAGCCCCGTCTGCTCCGAAAAAGGAAAAGAAACTTTCGTTCAGCGAAGCCACACCTTCAGAGGTGATGAAGGCAGCAGAGAAATACGGCAGATGCGCCGTAATAGCAGAAGGCAAAGGCACAGGAATATTCACCGAAGTATCTGGAATCACCGTCGCAGCCCTGGCAGAAAAGCCTGACACCGACCTTCCCGCTTGCATCGCAGCATCCGGAAAAGCCGAAGATTTCGCAGAACTCCTCAGCAACGCAGCGATAGAGAAATACGGATACGACCTGAAATATCAGCGAAACATCCTGATTCATAACGGTTTCTCTCTCGAAGGCAGAGTCATGGACATCGAACTCCTCCATTATCTGATCAATCCGGAAAAAAGCCATAAGATAGATATCCTTTCACGCACATATCTTGAAATCAATCTGGAAGAGAGTCTTCCTCAGCCAAAGGAGGAGGCACCACTCTCCCTCTTCGATGAAGTGCCGGAAGAAGATGAGCATACTGAAAGATTTGCGGAAGCTTCCGCTACCCTACTTCTCGGAATGAAGATATGGGAAGAAATGGGAGAAAATGGCCTTAGGATTCTCTACGACACCATCGAAGAACCTCTGCTCAAAGTCTTGTCAGACATGGAGATGGAAGGCGTCAAGATCGATCTCGCGCAGCTGAGGAAATATTCTTCTGCTCTTGCCGTGGAAATGAACGACATACAGGAAAGAGTGAGAGAGATGGCCGAAGAACCTAATCTCAACATCCTCTCCCCTATCCAGATAGGCAACCTTATCTTCGAAAAGCTTAAGCTAGACCCTAAGGTAAAGCCTAAGACAGGCGCGAGATACAGCTATCCTACAGACGAAGACACCCTCAGCGCCCTCGCCGACAAACACACGATAATCAATGAGATACTTGAATATCGCGCAGTAAGGAAACTACTTTCGACATATATCGACCCGCTGCCGACATACGTGTCACCAGTGACTGGAAAGATACATACGACCTTCAACCAGGCCCTTACGGCAACCGGTCGCCTGAGTTCGTCAAAGCCTAATCTTCAGAATATTCCTATCCGCACAGAAAGGGGCAAGGAGATAAGAAAGGCATTCATCTCAAGCCGTCCGGACGGAATCATCGTATCTGCCGACTATTCTCAGATCGAGCTCAGGATCATGGCCCACCTGAGTTGTGACACCCACCTGGTCGAATCCTTCCGCAAAGGAGAGGACGTGCATGCCATGACAGCAGCCAAGATCTTCGGAACAACTCCTGAAGAAGTGACATCCGATCAGAGACGCATCGCCAAGACCGCCAATTTCGGAATCATGTACGGAATATCAGCCTTCGGTCTTTCTCAGCGTCTGCATATCAGTCGTCAGGAGGCGAAGAAGATCATTGATGACTACTTCAGGAACTTCCCTGCAATATCATCATATATAGAAGACACTCTCGCATCTGCCCGCGAGACAGGCTATGTGGAGACTCTCTTCGGACGCAGACGCTACCTGCCGGACCTCACTTCAAGGAACGGTACGGTACGCGCTCTTGCCGAACGAAATGCCATCAATGCACCTATCCAGGGAACGTCGGCAGACATAATCAAGATCGCTATGATCAATGTGGCGAAGCGCATAGCGGAGGAAGGCCTGGAAAGCCGGATGGTCCTCCAGATACATGACGAACTTCTGTTCGATGCCCTGCCATCTGAAGTCGAGAGACTCGAGGTCCTCGTCAAGGAAGAGATGGAAAACGTGATAAAGCTTTCAGTACCATTAACAGTAGAATGCAACCATGGAAACAACTGGCTCGAAGCTCACTGATCTGACAGATTACGAACTTGTGCAGCTTGCCATAGAGCAGAATCAAGCTGCCTTCATCGTACTTTACACCCGATACAACATCGGCGTGCGTAGCCACATTTCGCGCTATGTCACCCAGAAGGAAGACGTGGAGGACATCAGTCTGGAAAGCTTCCAGAAAGCTTTCAGTCAGATCGCCACCTACAATCCCGAGTACAAGTTCTCGACATGGCTCTACCGCATCGCGCGCAACACCGCCTTCGACCATCTCAGCCGCAACGACAGAGAGAAATGCAATATGCCGACGACTTCGATCAATGAGGACATAGCCGAGCTGAAGGAACTTCCAGCCACCATGCATAATCCCGAGGAAGACATCATCAATCAGCAGGAGTACGACAAATGGCTGAACAACATCGAAAAGCTCAAGGACGATTACCGCGTGGTTGCAACGATGAACCTTATAGATAATTTCGGATACAAGGAGATTGCTGATGCTCTTGAAATGCCTCTGAACACAGTCAAGACCAAGATCAGACGCGCCAAGGCACAGCTGCTCAAGATGATGGATTACTCGGACGAACTGCTATAAAAGCTGCAGAATCATATAACGAAACAGAAAACGACATGACATATAACGAATTTGAAAATATAATCAAGGACAAGTTCCCGGAAGTGACTGCGGAGCAGATGGAGCAGTTTCGCAAGATGGAAGAGCTCTACAAAGACTGGAACTCGAAGATCAACGTAGTATCCCGCAAGGACATAGACGAACTATACAGACATCATGTGCTTCACTCGCTGGGCATAGCAGCATATCTCAAGAGAATGATGCCGGACGTATACGACAGGATGCGTGGAGATGGTCCATATGCCGTAGCAGAACCTCTCAAGATCCTGGACCTCGGCACCGGCGGAGGCTTCCCAGGCATTCCTCTGGCAGTGATGTTCCCGCATGCAGACTTCACTCTCTGCGACTCTATCGGGAAAAAGATAATCGTTGCTACTGAGGTCAGCAAAGGACTGGCTCTCAAGAATGTAACGACAGTGAATGCACGTGCTGAATCTCTACCTGAGACATTTGACTATATAGTTTCACGTGCCGTGACATCCCTCGACAACTTCATGCCTTGGGTCAAGGGGAAATACTCCGACGGCGTCCTCTACCTCAAGGGTGGTGACCTTGCAGAAGAAATCAGCACAGCTATGGCAAAGCACAAGATGCGCAAGGGTTCAGTGCACACCTGGCCTATATCTTCATGGACAGATGACCCTTATTTCAGTGAGAAACTTGTCATCTTTATTGAGAAATAGATGTCTCGGCGTCGCTCGATATGACAACATTTCACTGTCATCCTGAACGAAGTGAAGGATCTCTGATAATTATTTGAAAAATATTTTGTAAATAAATTGAAAAAGACTACCTTTGCACTCCCAAAATAGTATCGAAAAATATAAAAACATAAAATAATGAAAAGAACATTCCAACCATCTGATCGCAAGCGCCGTAACAAGCACGGCTTCCGCGAGCGTATGTCGACTCCAAATGGACGTCGCGTATTGGCTGCACGTCGTCGTCGCGGCCGCAAGAAACTGACTGTATCATCTGAGGACAGATGGTAATTGTCAGTACCCCGGAAGGATGTCTTTCATTATTCAGGGGACTAGATTGACAGAAGAGTGGCAGGGATGCCGCTCTTTTTTTATAAAGTAGCACACACAAACGACATATTTATGGAAGAGAACGAAAAATACATGAAGGAGGCCCTTCGCGAAGCTCAGTGTGCGGCTGCCGAGGACGAAGTCCCTATCGGCGCAGTCGTGGTATGCCGCGGAAGGGTGATAGCCAAAGGTCATAACATGACGGAAAGGCTGAACGATCCCACCGCCCATGCTGAGATGATCGCAATAACCGCGGCTACAGAAGCCATGGGAGGAAAATACCTGAATGACTGCACACTATATGTGACAGTCGAGCCATGCCCGATGTGTGCAGGAGCGCTTGCATGGTCACAGATCGGCAAGGTGGTTTACGGAGCATCAGACTCAAAGAGAGGCTTTTCACTCTTCTCCCCTTCCCTGATGCACCCGAAGACAGAAATCGTCAGCGGAGTTCTTGCAGAAGAATGCGGCGAAATCGTATCGGAATTTTTCCGAAATAAAAGAAGTTAGACATGGAATGGCTTGAAGGACTCGGACTGTTCGGCCTTTTCATCGGAACCTTCCTTGCTGCAACCATTTTCCCGTTCAGCTCGGATGTCCTCTATATGGCAATTCTTGCAGCTACAGGCAATCCTGTCGGCTGTCTGCTTGTCGGCACTCTCGGCAACTGGCTCGGAAGTGTGCTGACCTACTGGATAGGATGGATCGGCAAATGGGAGTGGATCGAGAAATGGTTCAAGGTAAAGCCTGAGACTCTGAAGAGACAGAAGGAGAAGATCGACAGATGGGGAGTATGGCTTGCACTCACAGCATGGATTCCGTTCATCGGAGATGTCATCGCCATCGCCCTCGGCTTCTACAAGACCCGCCCGGGATGGACAATGGTCTTGCTGCTCGTTGGCAAATTTGCTCGCTTCCTTGTCTGGAATCTCATCTACGGACTCTTCTAAAGTAGGATAGCAGGATTTGACCGCTTCGCGTCCACATCCTGTCCCGCTGCCGCGGGGGCACTTCAAAGCAATAACCGATGTTCTTCGAACATCTTGTTTCTGAATGTATATAGGATCAGTCGCAAAAGTATGTGTTTCTATAAATAAGTGATACCTTTGTGCAGATATATAAACACAAAGGTTATGACAGACGAACAGAAAATACTTTTAGCATTAGTCAAGTTGATGTTTCCATGTGAGATGTTGGATTATTTTGAAGTTGTAGGTTTTGAACTTCATGAAGATAGTATCAGTGTTCGTCTGGATGAACGCGATCGTATGCTTAAAAAGAAATCTGGTCACACATATGTAAAGAATGGCTTTCTTCCGGAAAGTC
>JBGVNK010000029.1:0-12157 GCA_045125535.1 Candidatus Cryptobacteroides sp. | reverse complement strand
GCCTCCGGCGACTCAGACTGAGATGGACTCTTTCTGGGACCTTCCGTTCACGAAGCTGCCGCATCCGCGATATAAGGGAAAGCATATTCCTGCTTTCGAGATGATCAAGTTCTCTGTCAATACGCACAGAGGATGCTTCGGCGGATGTAACTTCTGCACCATTGCGGCGCATCAAGGTAAATTCATCCAATCCCGTAGCGAAGAATCCATTATAAAGGAAATAACAGCGCTCAACGCTCTGCCAGGCTTCGCCGGCAATATTTCGGATGTCGGTGCACCGACCGCCAATATGTATGGAATGAAAGGAAAGAATCCGGAACTCTGTGCGAAATGCCGTCGCAAGTCCTGTCTTTTCCCGGCTCCATGCAAGAATATGGACCGTTCGCATGCAAGACTTCTCAAATTATACGAAAGGATAGCGAAAGTAAAGGGAATCAAGCATGCCTACATCGGCAGCGGCATCAGATACGACCTCTTCCTTGACGAAAAGGGCTACGTAGACGAAACCTCTTATCCTTATCTCAAGGAACTTATTCTCGAGCATACTTCAGGACGTCTTAAAGTTGCTCCGGAACATACTGAGGATTCCGTTCTCAAGCTTATGGCTAAGCCTTCCTTCAAGCTTTTCGAGAGACTGCGCATCGAGTTCGACAACATCGTCAGAAGCAGCGGACGCAGATGTGAACTCGTGCCTTATTTCATTTCAGGACATCCGGGATGCGGTATGAGAGAGATGCAGCGTCTGTCGCGCAATCCGGCTCTGAAAGGACTGTATATGGATCAGGTGCAGGATTTTACACCAACACCTATGACTACTTCATCTGTCATGTTCTATACAGGTCTTGATCCTAAGAATCTGGATAAAGTATTTGTAGAAAGAGATATAGAGAGAAAGCGCGAACAGAAGTCTTTTTTCTTCCGCAGGACCAAGTGATGAAATTTTGATAAAAAAGTACATTCCGATGTTGCTCAATTCAAAAAAATGTCCTACACTTGCACCGGATTTCAAATGTCTAACCTGAAAAAAGAATATAACAGATATGTCGACAACACCTAAGAAGAGAGCGGTAGTGAGCTATGAGAATATGTCTGAAGAGCTTGCCGCAGCGTTTGCAGAGAAATACCCTAAGGGATACAATGACTATTTTCCAGATCTCGTAAAATATGACAAGCCTGACGGAACCAACTTCTACGCGGTTACAGTAGAGATTCCTGATGCGATTTATCTCGTAAAGATCAAGGTGAAGACCGATGATGCCGAGGATATCGAGCGTTGGCTTGACGGTGAGGACGGAGATGACAATGACGGCAATGAGGGCGAGGGTCTTCCTGACGACAACATCTCGCAGTACTCAACTGACGATGATGCAGCAGACGGAGAGTAATTCTTATTAAATATTATAGCCGGTCGGGATGATTCTGACCGGCTTTTTTTTGTATATTTGCTCTGCTATGTCGAGATTCATTGTGAAAGATATCATTTCTCCTCTGAGAAAGCTTCTCAAGAAGCTTTCCGAGAGGGATGTTATGATGGTGCTCGCGCTGTTCGTGGGAGTGTGCTGCGGTTTTGCCGCGGTCCTGCTCAAGACTGCCATCGAGTTCATCAGCCATGGGCTCACATCATGGTTCAATGGAGAGGCATATAACTTTCTTTATCTTGTCTATCCGGGCATCGGTATGCTTCTGGCCATGCTTTTCGTCAGATATGTGGTCAAAGACAATATCGGTCATGGAGTGACCAAGGTTCTGCAGGCTGTGTCCAAGAACGAGTCGAAGATCCGTCCGCACAACATGTGGTCATCGCTCCTTGCATCTTCAGTGACCATCGGATTCGGTGGATCGGTCGGTGCCGAGGCTCCTATAGTATATACCGGAGCGGCCATCGGTTCCAATGTGGCTCGCTACATGGGACTGTCGTACAAGAACATGACGATACTTCTCGGCTGTGGAGCTGCCGGTGCGGTGGCAGGTATCTTCAAGGCTCCTCTTGCAGGAGTGCTCTTCACTCTTGAGATACTCCTCTTCAACATCTCGATGACATCCATCCTCCCGTTGCTGCTTTCTACGATTTCTGCAACGGTGATATCCTATATCTTCCTCGGTGATGCACCTTCATTCGACTGCACCTTGTCACCTTTCGCGATGTCGAATATTCCGTTCTATATCGTTCTGGGATGCTTCAGTGCTGCATGCTCGGTATATTTCACCAGGACTACGCTCTGGCTTGAGGACAAGATCAGAAGCGTCAAGAGGCCTTTTGTCCGTTGGGCGATGTCTGCTTCTTGCCTCGGTCTTCTCATCTTCCTTTTCCCACCTCTTTTCGGTGAGGGCTATGAGCATCTTCATGTGCTTCTCAACGGTGGAATGATCGATATGGAAGGTGAGACCATTCTTGCCTTCATGATGAGGAGGGGATGGACGATTCCGGTGTTCTTCATGCTCATCCTTCTGCTTAAGGTGTTCTCTATGTCCTTCACCAATGCCGGTGGTGGAGTGGGAGGAACCTTCGGTCCTACTCTTTTCATAGGTGCGATCGCCGGTTTCGTCGTTGCAAGGACAATCAATCTTATCGGTGGCGGTGCTGTGGTGCCGGAGCAGAATTTCGTTCTTGTGGGCATGGCGGGTCTGATGGCAGGTGTCATGCAGGCTCCGATGACAGCCATCTTCCTTATCGCCGAGATTTCAGGAGGTTATGAGCTTCTGATTCCTCTGATTCTCACAGCGACCGTCTCATACGGCGTTACAAGAACTGTCGAGCCGTATTCCATCTATACCAAGCGAATCGCTAAGAGGGGAGAGCTTCTTACCCATGACAGTGACCAGGCTGTGCTTACTCTTCTTAAGACGAGCGACCTTATCGAGGCGGATTTCTATACTGTTAAGATAGATGCTACTCTAGGTCAGCTTGTGGAGGTTGTGGCAGAGTCCAGACGAAACATTTTCCCTGTAATAGACGACAAGAAGCATTTCCATGGATATGTTTCTCTTGAGGATATACGACGTGACATGTTCAAGTCTGAGAATTATGACAGATTCCATGTTTATAATTTCATGAAATCGGCTCCGGCCTATGTCTATGTGGATGAAAAGATGGACAGCGTAATGCGTAAGTTCGAGAGCACCGGGGCATGGAATCTGCCGGTGGTGGATCATGACAGGACTTATATCGGATTCGTTTCCAAGTCTAAGATTTTCTCGGCTTATCGAGATCAGTTAAAACAAGTGTCACATGATTAAGCAAATATATATCAAGGCGATTGCGGGGATGCTGGAGGTGAAGGACTGGCAGGTGGAGAATTGTGCCGGATTGTTTGAGGGAGGTGCTACCATTCCTTTCGTAAGCCGTTACAGGAAGGAAAGGACAGGAGGACTGGACGAGGTGGCTGTGGCGGAGATCCGTCATTGGGTGGACGTGTTCGCTGAAATGGAGAAGCGGAAGGCCACCATTATTGAAACCATTTCTCAGGCTGGTGCCTTGACCGATGAATTGCGTGTCAAGATCGAAAATTCGGTGGACAGTCGCGAACTTGAGGACCTTTATCTTCCATATAAACCTAAACGTCGTACACGTGCAACAGCTGCGAAAGAGGCCGGACTTGAGCCTCTGGCTGACAAGATGTATTCAGTTTCTTTGGCCGATCCAGCGGTTGAAGCCCGTAAATATCTGAACGACAAGGTTGAATCCATAGAGGATGCCCTTGCCGGCGCGCGCGACATCATTGCTGAGCGTCTCAGCGAGACCGCTTCAGTGCGCGAGACTTTGCGACAGATCTTCCGTACGCGCCGCATCGTGACCAAGGCTACAAAGAAGGCTACAGGTGCGGAGGCGATGAAATACCGTTCATATTTCGATTATAACGAGTCCCTTGAGCGTATCGCACCGCATCGTCTTCTCGCTATTCTCCGCGCAGAGGAAGAAGGCTTCCTCAATGTGAAGATTGATGTGGATGCTGAGAAATGCGGAAAGAAGATCTATTATGATTTCTGTCAGGAACGCCGCTATCCTGCACAGCCTCTTGCAGAGCATATTCATGCTGCATTCGACGATTCATTCAAGCGACTTCTCGAGCCTTCGATTTCAAACGAGGTGATCAAAGAGGCAAAGGAAAAGGCTGATATTGAGTCCATAAGGATATTCGGAGAGAATCTCCGTCAGCTTCTTCTTGCCCCGCCTGTAGGTCAGAAGCGCGTGCTTGCCATCGACCCTGGCTTCAGGACCGGATGCAAGGTAGTATGTCTTGACGAGCAGGGCAACCTCCTTCATAATGAGGCCATCTTCCCTCATCCTCCTGCAAGCGAGAAAGTAAAATCCATTCAGGCGGTTTCTGCGATGGTTCAGAAATACGGAATCGAGGTCATTGCCATCGGTAACGGCACTGCAAGCCGCGAGACCGAGGATTTCATCAAGCGAGTGCCGCTTCCAAAGGGAGTTCGCGTATTCACCGTAAGCGAGGACGGTGCATCTATCTATTCTGCATCCGAAATCGCCCGTGAGGAATTCCCGGACTATGATGTGACAGTCAGGGGTGCGGTGTCTATAGGCCGTCGTCTCATGGACCCTCTTGCTGAGCTTGTGAAGATAGACCCGAAGTCGCTCGGAGTAGGACAATATCAACACGACGTTGACCAGACTCTTCTTAAGGAAAAACTTGACAATACCGTCGAAAGCTGCGTAAACAGCGTAGGTGTAAACCTCAATACAGCAAGTAGTTATCTTCTCAGTTATGTTTCCGGTATCGGCCCGGCACTTGCTGACAATATCGTGGAGTATCGCACTGTAAACGGAGCATACACATCACGCACGCAGCTCCTGAAAGTCAAGAGACTTGGCGACAAGGCCTTCGAGCAGTGTGCTGGCTTCCTCAGGATTCAGGATGCCGAAAATCCACTTGACAACTCGGCCGTACATCCGGAAGCATATCACATAGTGGATAAGATGGCCCGCGACCTCAAGGTTTCAACCAGGGAACTTGTGGGTAATGCAGAACTGTGCGCCAAAGTGAATGCAGCAGATTATGTTACAGGGGATTTCGGTCTTCCGACCATCAACGACATCCTGAACGAACTCCGCAAGCCGGGCCGCGACCCTCGCGAATCAGCTCAGGAATTCGAGTTTGACCATGATATAAAGAATATAGAGGACCTTAAGACCGGAATGGAACTCCCGGGCATCGTGACCAACATAACCGCCTTCGGAGCGTTCGTTGACATAGGAATCAAGCAGAACGGCCTCATCCACGCCACTCAGATGGGCGTTAAAGGCATGGCTGACCCGTCCAAGATCCTCAAGCTCCACCAGCAGATCCGCGTCACCGTCCTCTCAGTCGACCTCGACCGCGACCGCATCGGCCTCCGCCTTCTGAAATAATCGTTCGATCGAGTGCAAAAATATATGGAAACTGCTCTTGATACCCATAAATTTCGGGGTATCGAGAGCAGTTTTCCTATAAAGTTGCACTTGGTCCAATTTATTTTTTTGAAGTATATTGCGAGAGGACGACGCCGACGGTGGAGATGGCGATGCCGGCCCACTGGCGTGCTGTGAGGAGTTCGTGCCCCAGCAGCCAGGCTACTATCGCTGCGGCCACAGGAATCATTGCTGAGAAGATGCTGGACTTGGCTACTCCCAGGCTCTTGATGCTGCTTACCCAGAGGGAGAAGGCAAGGCTCGAGCAGAGGGCTGTGAGGCAGACGAGGGGGTACCATACGTCAGACGAGAAATAGACCTCCGCATTGAATTCGCTCAGACCTTTCCACAAGAAGAGGGGAAGGAGGTATGCGGAACCTATCAGGAACTGGTACATCACTATGATCTGGCTTGGGTATATCCCTACGAGACTTTTGGTGATGCTGGAGTGTCCGACAGTTGAAAGTACGGCAATAAGCAGAAGTACTATTCCCCATATGAAATGTTCGCCTGCGGCTCCTTTGGAAACGGCAACCATAAGAATTCCTGCCAACGAAACAAGAATGCCGCAGATGTTCAGCGGAGTGATCTTCTCCTTGAAGAAAAGTATGCCTGCACCGGTTGAGAATATCGGTATGGTTGCAATCACCACGGCACTTATGGTAGGGGAGCCGGTGAGCTTTATGCCGAATGTTTCACAGATGAAATAAATGAACGGCTCGAAGAACGCCAGCAGCAGGAATTTCGGGAGGTCGCGTCTCTGGATTCTTTTGATTCGCCCGTAGGCTGTATTGAACAGGAAGAGTATCACTCCTGCAAGCAGAATCCTCACAAAAATGAAATAGAAGATCGATACTCCCTGATTGATGATCTTGTCTGTCCAGATATAGGACATTCCCCACAATGTTATGGCAACGATTGCGGCGATGTAGGCAAGCAGTTTTGGCTGCTTCGAATTAGTTGGCATAAATTGACGCCCTTTTAACAGGTTAATCTTTGGGGAGATTAATTCAAATGTCCGTCTTTCAATACTATATTTCCGTTAACGAATACGGTGTCGATCCATCCCTTGAGAGTCTCCCCCTCGTATGGAGTCCAGCCGCATTTGCTGTACTGGTCCTCGTTTTTGACTACGAATTCCTTATCCTTGTCGAAAATCACGATATCAGCAGCATAGCCTTTAGCAATCTTACCGCGCTTCAATCCGTAGAGATTGGCTGCCTTCTCCGAAAATACCGAAGCTATGCGTGTCAGAGGAATATCCTCTTGAGCTGCAATTGTAAGAAGCACAGGCAGACTCTGCTGGATCGAAGGAAGGCCAGAAGGAGCCTTGCAATATTTTTCGTCCTTTTCAGAAAGCAGATGAGGAGCATGGTCTGAGCCGATTGTGTCAATCGTACCTGATGCAAGAGCCTCTCTGAGTGCAGCGCGGTCGTCTACAGTCTTTACCGAAGGATTGCATTTTACTCGGCTTCCCAAGCGAGCGTAATCTTCATTGCTGAACCATAGATAGTTACATGAGGTCTCTGCAATGATTTCAGGATTATTCATCTTTGCAGCGCGCACCATCTCTACTTCTTCCTTTGTGGAAATATGGCAGAGAACCAGTCTGGTACCATACTTTATAGCCTTTTCAAGGGCTTTGATGCTTGACTTGATGCAGGCCCTGCGGCTTCTGATGTTCTCATGTTCGGTAAATGGTATGTCCTCGCCATAAGTTTCGATAGCCTTCTGCAGATTGGCCTTGATCTCTGCCTCATCCTCACAATGAACCAGCACTGGCTTCTCCTTGAGAGCAAACAATTGATCTAGTGCCTCGCCTTTATCCACAAGCATGTTTCCTGTCGAGGATCCCATGAAAACCTTAACTCCAGGTACATCTTCAGACTTGACGCCTGTCTCAGTGTCACCGTTATTGATAAGGGAACATATCATATCGGCATTTGCATTTGTCGCACCGATATGAAAACTGATATTGGCCACACTTCTTCCTTCAGCAAGCTCCAGTTTCTCCTTCAACGCTTCTGCTGTTACAGTTGCAGGGTTGGTATTCGGCATGTCAAATACTGTGGTAACACCACCTGCCACAGCAGCCCTTGACTCTGTGTATATATCAGCCTTGTGTGTGAGACCTGGTTCACGGAAATGAACATGAGCGTCAATTCCTCCAGCCATAAGCCATTTCCCCTCAAGGTCAATAATATCGGCTTCGGCTTTCAGCGCCTTGAAAAGTCGGAAGTCATAGTCTTCTGTATCCTTGAAGAAGACATCAGTTATGACACCATTATCGATTATCACTGTACCGACAGCCTCATTTTCAGCTGTAACGATAGTGGCATTCTTAAGAATCATCATTAGTTACGCGGTCTTATCTTTCTCATTTTAAGCTTCATCACACCCCAGAAAGCCTCGCCGAAAATACCACTGCTCATCTTGGATGTACCTTCTGTCCTGTCAACGAAGATCACAGGGACTTCCTTGATCTTGAATCCGAGCTTGTATGTAGAATACTTCATCTCGATCTGGAAACCGTAGCCCTTCATCTCCACCTTGTCCAGGTCGATGGTCTCAAGCACCTTGCGTTTGTAGCACTTGAATCCAGCTGTGGTGTCGAATACCTTCATTCCGAGGACAGTGCGCACATAAACCGAAGCATAATAAGACATTATCACTCGACCGATAGGCCAGTTCACGACACTGATGCCTTTGCAGTATCTTGATCCGATCGAAAGGTCAGCACCATCCACGCTGCATGCCTCATAGAGTCTCTTGAGGTCAAGAGGGTTGTGTGAAAAGTCCGCATCCATTTCGAAGATATAGTCGTAGCCATGCTCCAGAGCCCATTTGAAACCTGTGATGTAGGCAGTGCCGAGTCCGAGCTTGCCCTTTCTCTCGATCATGAAGAGTCTGTCAGCAAACTCCTTCTGAAGCCTTCTCACGATATCGGCAGTGCCGTCAGGTGATCCGTCCTCGATCACGAGGATATTATACTCACCCTCGAGATCCATCACTGCGCGGATGATCTTCTCGATGTTCTCCTTCTCGTTGTATGTAGGGATTATTACTACTTTTCTATCCATATATATGTTTCAGTTTTATCCTTTTGGGGTCTATTTGTTGTCAATAGTCTTCAGCATTTCAGCTACAGCGGCCTCAAGCTGCTTATCCTCGCCGCGAAGCACAGATGCGGGGTCGTTGTAGACAAGAATATCCGGCTCGATCTGCATGTTCTCGAGATATCTTCCTTCCTCTACAGCAATTGCGCCAACCTGAGGAATACCGAACACGAGGGAAGGGTCGATCTGAGTCTCCCACCATACTGCGGTCATTGTGCCAGGAACAGGGGCGCCGATGAGCTTGCCGATGCCGAGAGTCTTGTAGACGTATGGGAAGCCGCAAGCGTCAGAATAGTTGTCCTCGCCGACGAGCACGCATGAAGGCTTTGTCCACTTGTTATAAGGCTCTGTTCCGATATACTGTCCGCGTGGCTCGAATCTGATGTATCCTGTGCCGTCGAGGAGGGTAGCGAGGTCATCGTGGAGCCATCCGCCTCCGTTATGTCTTGTGTCGACGATGACGGCCTCACATGTCCTGTACTTGCCGAGAAGGTCTGAATATACTCTTCTGAAGCTCTCGGAATCCATTCCTTCCACATGAACATATCCTACTCGTCCGTTCGAGAGTTTCTTCACCATCTCTGCTCTCTGCTCCACCCATCTCTTGTAAAGTTGGGCAGACATAGAAGACGCCGGTGTCACATACATGTCGACAGCCTTCTTGCCTCCCTTGCTGATGGAGATGAGCATCTTCTTTCCAGCCTTCATCTTGAGAAGGTCATACCAGTTCATGTCTACGGTGATCTTCACTCCGTCGATAGCCTCGATGATGTCTCCTGCCTTGATTTCAGGATCCTGGATATAGAGCGTACCGCCTTTTACCACCTCCTTGATCTTGAGGCCGTCACCTGCGTAGTCAAGGTCATAAAGTACTCCGAGATCGGCTATGTTCAGCCCTGAACGATACTGGTAGCGTGCACCTGTGTGTGATCCGTTAAGCTCTCCGAGCATCTCAGAAAGCATTTCCTGGAAATCGAAGTTGTTGTCGATGTGCGGGAGGAACTTCTCGTATGTCTTCTTGTAACCTTCCCAGTCGATTCCGTGAATGTCAGCTACATAGAACTTCTCGTTCACCTGCTTCCATGTATGGTTGAATATATATTCTCTTTCTTCTGCAGCCTTGTATTCGAAGTCACCGCTGAAAGAAATGTTCTCTCTGCTGCCGTTTGCTGTTGACATCTTCGATATTCCGCTGCCTGAAAGGATATATACGTGCTTGTCGTCAGGTCCCGGATAGATCGATCCATAGACACCCTTCGAAACGACCTTCACGCTGCCGCTCTCGATGTCGAGCATGCAGAGGTCCATTCCGCTTTCAAGCCTTACCATATAATAAAGCTTCTTGCCGTCGGCTGTGAGATAGTGGTCGCCGAGCCTTCCTGAAGATCTGGTAAGTCTGATGATCCTGTCTTTCCTGTCGTCGAGCTGAAGTTCAAGCTCCGGCTGCTTCTTCTCTGCCTTTAAGCTGTCTTTCTTTTCTTCCTTCTTCTCCTTGTCGTCCTTCATCATGTCGGCAATCTCGCGCTCCTCCTTGTCCATCTGGAAATCGAGATATCTCTTGCCGTCGAAGAACATGATGTAGATGTCATCCTCTGCGCCCCAGCTTCCGTGGCTGCGGTAACCGGCCTTGTCAGACGCCCATGTCATGGCCTTTCCGCCGAGAGCCCATTTGAAATTGCTGTCGGTGTAGCCGCTTTCAGTGAGATCGGTGATCTCTCCGGTCTCCACATTGATAAGAGCGACATCCTCATTGTTCCATCCGCCGTTCGCCTGGTAGTTGCAGAGAATATATCTGCTGTCTGGGCTCCAAGCGAAATTCTGGTCGCCGTCCTGATATGAATAATTCACGCTCTTGTCAAGAAGGATCGTCTCTTTTCCGCTCTTTATGTCCATGACTGCCACAGCAGTTCTGTCCTTGAGATATGCGATCATCTTACCGTCAGGTGACACCTGCATCTGGAAGCATGTCTCTCCCGGCTTGGTGATGAGCTTCTCTTCCATCTTCACAGCATAGGTGAAGCCCTTGTCGTTCTTGTCGGTAAGTGAAGTAGCCCATATACCCCAGTGACCGTTGCGCTCCGAAGCATAATAGAGTGTACGACCGTCCTTCGAGAAGCTTACACCTCTTTCCTGTACGGCGGTGTTTGTGATTCTCTTTGTGGTCCTGTGCTCGGCAGATGTGACAAATACATCGCCTCGGAGCACTATGGCTATCTCCTTTCCGTCAGGAGATACAGCAAGGTCGTCAGCACCTGAAGTGATAGTCTGCTCCACGACAGGTCTCTGAGTCTGGTCGGTAACGATGTTGATGTTGATCTTCTCCGGCTGGCTTCCTTTGTTCATTCTGTAAAGCTCTCCGTCATATGAGAATGACATAGTGCCGTTGTCGGCCACAGAAAGATGTCTTACCGGATTGCCTTTGAAGAAAGTAAGCTGCTCGGTCTTTTCAGGAGCGTTCAGGCTGCTTTTGTAGACATTTATGGTGCCGTCAGCCTCGCTGAGATAATAGAATGTGTTGCCGTCAGCGTCGAAAACAGGATTTCTGTCCTCGCCCTTGAAGCCTGAAAGCTTTGTGAAACTGCCCTGACCGTTGATTGTGAACTTCTTTTCACCTGCTGCAGGTCTGTAAACCCAGATGTCGCGGGTCACAGAAGATGTATGATGCTTTCTGAGAGCATCCTCATATCCTTTCCAATCCTCATAGATGATTGTGCCTTCCTTGTTCACGCTGAGCGCCGATACAGGAAGCGAAGTCACCTGCTGAGCCTTTCCGCCGTCCTTACCTATTATATATAACTGTGCGTTGCCGGGGAAATCTCCATAAGTCGCGTCCTGCTGGATGGCTGCAGTATAAAGGATGCGTCCGTCTTCAAGAACGGCGAGGGGAGTCTCGTTTGCCGGATGGGTGGTAAGCCTTACAGGCGCGCCGCCCTTTTCAGATACCTTATATATATCCTTGCCTTTTTCTCTATATGATGCGAATATGATCTCCTTTCCGTCTGCTGTCCACATAGGGTCAGTATCATAAGCGGAGTTTGTGGTTATCTGCTGTGCTTCGCCTCCGGCAGTCGGTACGACGTAAAGGTCGCCCTTATAATTGAACACTATCTTTGTTCCGTCAGGCGAAATGTCGTTTCTGCGGAGCCACAATGGGGAATCCTGGGCCATGATCGAGCCCGAGAACATCATGAATGATGACAGAATCAGGAAAAATCGTTTCATATCTGTGTCGTTTTACTGTTATTCTTTATACATATGGTATAACATGCAAAATTACTAAAATATGTCCTTATCGGCAAATGAAAAACTTTAACATTGTTAATATTTTGATTATCAGGATAAATGGCCTTTAGACGCTGTTTTCTGCATGAAAAAAGTTAAAAAATGTTACGAAAAAATTTGGAGGTTAGAGAAAAAGTCGTACCTTTGCACTCCCTTTGAAAAACGGGACGGCTGAAAGGCTGGAAGTTCTTTAGAAGACTGACGCAGAAAACTGACGGACGAAAAGTTTTTTTTTAAAATTTTTCACAAAAAGTTTGGAAGTTTAAAAATAATGCGTACCTTTGCAGCCCCGTTCGAAAAACGGGTCCTCGAAAGAGGGTTTAGGAAGTTCATTGAAAAGACTGAAAACTGT
>JBGVNK010000028.1:0-7116 GCA_045125535.1 Candidatus Cryptobacteroides sp. | reverse complement strand
GGACGGTCGTGTGGCATACTCCAACAATACAGCTCTTAATCTGCTCGGCATCGCCACATTCGGCCATATCAGACAGCTTCGTGCAGTGAGCGACTCTCTGTATGACTCGTTCCAGACTATTGCAGACGGTAATGAGGAAAGAGCAAGTTATTACAATGAGAGCGGAAAGATGACTATCTCTCTTACAGCATCAGAGGCAAAGATCGGCAAGGATACCGTGAGGATCATCGCATTCAACGACATAAGCAACGAAATCGCAGAGAACGAGCAGCAGTCCTGGTCGAAGCTCATCAGAGTTCTGACTCACGAAATCATGAACACCATTACGCCTATCGCTTCGCTCAGCGACACATTGCTGACATTCGATGGTGTAGATGAAGACATCAAGAATGGTCTCAGCACCATTTCAGAGTCTTCGAAGGGCTTGATCAAGTTCGTGGACTCATATCGAAATCTCACCCGCGTAGCTCCTCCTGTGAAGAAAGCGTTCTATTTCAAGGAGCTTGCTGAAAGGGTTATCAGTCTGACCAGAGAACAGGCTGCGATGAATGGTGCTGTATGCACATATGAGGAATTGTCGGCAGATATAATCCTGTATGCAGACGAGGGACAGATCACACAGATTCTCATCAATCTTGTCAAGAATGCTGTTCAGGCAGAGGCGCGTAATGTAGTAATCACAGCTCAGATTACTCCATCTGAGCAGACAGTTATCAGCGTTTCAAACGACGGTCTTCCTATCAGCCGAGAAAGCCAGGATGAGATATTCGTTCCATTCTTCACGACCAAGCAGGAAGGTACTGGTATCGGATTGAGTCTCTCGCGTCAGATCATGAGACTGCATAACGGCACGCTGTCGCTCACAAGAAGTGATGCGAAAGAAACAGTATTCACGCTGACATTCAAGTAGCGGTCCCCATCTCCATCAATCAGCAGTTCAGTTTGTAGCCTATACCCCTGATGCTCTCTATCTCCACACCTGGATCGGATTTGAAGTGGTTGCGCAGGCGGGTGATATAAACATTGAGACTGCGGAGGTTGAAGTAGTTGTCGTCGCCCCAGAGTTCCTTCAGGAGGGCTGACGTATTTACTGTCTTACCGGCATCACGGCAAAGTCGGAGCAGGACTTCGGATTCTCTCGCTGGGAGGATAGTTTCGCAATTGTCCATTCTCAGGATCTTGCTTGCCGGGATAAATTCATATCTGCCGATAATATAGACTGTTTCCGCAGATTCATGTGCCTGGAGTCTTCCGGCAAGAGCTTTGACTCTGACTATGAGTTCATCGATGGCAAACGGTTTCTTAAGGAAGTCGTTGCCTCCGGTCTCGAATCCTTTGACCACATCCTCTGTCGCTGAACGTGCTGTAAGGAAAAGTATAGGGGTATTATATCCTTCTGCTCTTAGCTTTTTTGCCAAAGAGTAGCCATCAAGATTCGGCATCATTATGTCGCTGACGATGACGTCAAATGACTCCATTTTGACAGCATCCAGTGCCTGTACTCCGTCATAGGCGAGATGCACATCAAAGTTTCTATCCGACAACGTGTCAGACAGAATCTCGGCAAGCATCTGCTCGTCTTCGACTATAAGTATCTTTATCTTATTGCTCATTCCTCGGCAGTTTGATTGTTACCGTCGTGCCCTTACCGACACGGCTGTTCATTGATATCGTTCCTTTGTGAAGTTCCACGACCTGTTTTGCGTAATACAAGCCCAGGCCGTAGCCTCTGACTGTGTGTATGTCTCCTGTCGGAACCCTATAGAACTTCTCGAATACGTGTGAAAGATGTTCCTTTGATATTCCGCAACCGTTGTCTTCAATCTCAATGGTCACATTCCCAGATTCTTCGGACACTCTGATGTCCACAATAGGGTCTGCAGAATATTTGACGGCATTGTCGATAACTGTGGCAAGTAGGTTCTTGATATGGAACTCATCAGCCATGATCTTAATGTCCTCAGCACAGTCTATATTGAATACAGGTTTCTTTCCGCTGTTCATTCCGGCTCCCTGGGTGAGCTGACTGATGACATCCTGCAGATATACCACGCTAGGATTGTACTTATACTCACGACCTTCTACTGATACGGAAAGGATGTGTTCTACCATTGTCGAGAGTTGGGTAAGTTGCGATTCAACTATCTCCAGATAGCGGCTTCGTCTCTTTACATCAGCATCTGCCGAGAAATTCCTCAATGCATCAGTGGCTGCGACCGCAACAGATATCGGGGTCTTCAGTTCGTGGGTGATATTGTGAGTAAAATCACGTCTCATTACTTCAAGGGTCTTCTGCCGGAACATTGTCCTGACAAGATACAGAAGCACTCCGGCCAAAAGCAGAACTATAGCAATCGATGACACAATCAGTCCCCACATCCTGCTTAGGAATACTTTGAAAGGCATCTCGATAGAAACAAGCAGAGAGTATTGCCCGTCGTCATCGATAGGCACCACTGTAGTCATAGGATCATTAAGCGCCGGCCTTTCTCCTTTTGTCATAATGACACGGGAATCCTCACCGTGATGCACAAGCACTTCCGCATAATATGGCTGATATGCATCCAATTCAATCAGGTTCGGTTCGAAAAACAGAGAGAAGTCGTTAAGATTGATATTAATGTATGTTGCATCCGCCAGTCCTGGAATGGCATCCATCCTGAACGCCTTATAGATACTTTTATATATGGCAGATTCAACTCTTCTCTTAAAGTCGTTCACGGAATCGTTATACATACGATATACCCATACCGATTGCACTACCGCCAGGGTAAGCAATGATATGACAGCAAGAATCGATATGTTTCTGAAGAATTTTCGCGACATCTCTATCCGATTTGATGCAAAAGTAGCAAATAATTCGGGTATCATGGCCGAGTTAACATTAGTTAACATTAATTAACATTGAGTTAACACAAGTTAAGGTTTTATGTCTCTATATTTGCTGTCGGGAAACCGGTTTCATAGTTGTTTAATCTTAAATGGAATGTTATTATGAAAAAGTTGATTCTTATTATCTCGATGGCTTTGGCCAGCAGTCTTGCATTTGCTCAGAGCGACACCGACAAGACTCTATACATCATTGACGGAGTCGTATCTACAAAGGCGGCAGCTGATGAACTTCCAGGCGATGCGATCAGAAATATGAATATCGTGAAAGGCGTGGAATCGGTTGTGATCATTACGACTCAGTCCGGAAGAGAGATTTCAGGACGCGTTGTAGATGTTGAAGGCAAGCCTATGGCCGGAGTAGCCGTAATGGTTCCGAAGACAAAATTAGGAGTTGTTACTGGTCTTGATGGTACCTTTAATATAAATCTTCCTGCTGGAGCAGCTTTCCTTACTTTTGCTATGGTTGATTATCCTACGAAGACGGTTCAGGTGGACAAGGCGAATCTTGGGGATATCGTGATGGACAAGAATGCACCTCAGGATTTAGTAGTGATCAAGGATCTTAATGGTGAAGTGGTAAGTGTCAAAGGAGTAAAGAAACCAGGAAGCGATCCTCTTTATCTGGTAAAGTCTGCAAATGGCGACATCAAGAAGGTAGATAGTCTTGAATCTATCTCACCTAATGATATCAAGACTATGAGTGTCTTCAAAAATGATAAGGTCGATCAGTTCAAGAAGTATGGCAACACATCAAATGGTGTGGTCCTCGTTGAACTCAAGTAGCCATCAATGGTTTCTACATAATGAGAGCTATAGCTTTGACCTTATTGCTCCTTCTTCCCCTATATTCATCCGGTAAGAAAAAGGAGACACATCCCAAAGCAGAAATTATGGTAAGTTATAATTACCATGAAACATTCGTGCGTGGAAGTGACGGCGTGGCAGAACGTGATTATGAGTTTATTCTTCTGTCAAATACCGAACAATCTAAATTTTATCCTCCAATCAGCGAATATCTTGACTCTCTTGACTCCACACCTGCAGGAAAGGCCCAGTACGAGCAAATGCTCAGTGCTGTCATGCCAGAGGTTGTCAGAACCGGCAATTACAGCCTGGTTCCAAGTAAAAAAGGTCATGTGTATGTATTCAAAAACAGGAACGAATCTGTTGTCAGTGTATATGACTTCATCGGTCTTACTGAGTTTGGATGCTATACTGAACCGTTGGCAGAAATGCAGTGGGAAATTGGTGATTCAACTAAAACCATTTTGGGATATGATTGCATAAAGGCACATACGAACTACCACGGTAGAGATTGGACGGTATGGTTCACACCGGAAATACCTCTTCAGGAAGGTCCTTGGAAGCTTTGTGGTCTGCCTGGGTTGATCTTGGAGGCAACAGAAACTAGTGGACAGCATTCTTTCGTCGCTACTGGTCTTGAAATCACAGATAAGGAAATAGTGCCGATATACTCCCCTTCAAAATATGAAAAGTTGGAACGCAAGGAGTTATTGAGAAGACAACGGTACAATCGTGATAATCAGGAAAATATAACTAATGCTGCTTACGACAACATTTTGGGAAGCGGAGGCAGTGCAAATGCCCGTATGCCTAAAGAAAGACTTGTAACTGACGTAGACTTTCTTGAAACTGACTATCGTAAATGAAAAAGTTGATTATATCTTTTATTCTGATCATTGTTCCACTTTTAACAATGGCACAGACCAATGTGAGCGGCAATGTCGTGGATGCTGAGAGCAATGATCCCGTGGTCGGTGCATCCATTATCATAAAGGATGATAGCGGCAAGATCATTAAATTTACCACAACAAAAGATGACGGAACATATTCCCTCCAGTTGTCTTCTGCTAAAGATAGATTTCTGGAAGTGGTAATGATGGGCTATAAAAAGCAGTCTGTTCCACTTGTTGGTGCCGTATTGCCTCTAACGGTATATTTGGAACCAGGGACAACTATCCTGAAGGAAGTTGTCGTAAAGGCCGACCGCATACGCGAGCAGGGCGACACCATCAGTTACCTGGTCAGCAGTTTCGCCCAGAAGCAGGATCGCTCCATCGGTGATGTACTGCGTCGAATGCCTGGTATTGATGTCTCTCAGAACGGTAAAATACAGTATCAGGGTGAAGACATCAACAAGTTCTACATCGAGGGCTCCGACCTTCTCGGTGGCAGATATGGCATTGCAACCGACGGAATAAGCCACGACGATATCGGGGCCATCGAGGTGATGGAAAATCACCAGCCTATGCAGGTGCTTTCGGGAATAACATTTTCCGATAAAGCGGCAATCAATCTCAAACTGAAAGATAAGGCGAAAGCCACTTGGGCTATACATGGAGATGTCGGAGGTGGCTGGTCGTGGCAGCCCGAGGGTGCCATTTGGGACGGAGAGCTTTTCGCTATGGCAGTGATGCCTTCGTTTCAGAATATGACTACTTTCCGCACAAACAATACAGGCGAGAATCTATCATCGTCAGGCACCGACTTCTTCGCTTCACGGCGAGAAACGGGACAGAGCCGATATATTGATGTTGCTCTGCCTGGAGTGCCTTCTCTGAACGACAAGCGAACTCTTTTCAATCGTTCATTTCTCTTTTCCACAAATAATCTTTGGAAACTGAAGAACGGTGAGCTCAAAGCCAATATAGACTATTCCTTCAATCGTGTGACAGCTCAGGCCACCAATATCACCACATATTTTCTGGAAGATGGTAACCGCGTGATCACCGAGCAGCACGACGGCAGTGAGCGTACACATTCGCTCAGCGGAAAGTTTATCTACGAACTCAACAAAAAGACCGCATTCATCAACAATACTCTGCAGACCAACATTGATTGGAACAACATTAACCTACAGACTGCCGGGTCACTACTAAACACACAGAGTGCTGACATGCCCGACTATTACATCTGTAATAATTTTAAGCTGATAAAGCGTTTCAAGGGCAAGCATCTGGTGACATTCCAAAGCGTGAACGAATGGGAGTCACTGCCACAGATGCTCCACATTGACATGGATGGTCAACCATACCATCAGAGCATATCCGACCATGCTTTCTACACTCATGAAAGTGCCGCATATACATTCAATATAAAAGGAGTAACACTGAGCCTTGAAGGAGGTCTAAAGGGTCATGTTCGCTCAATGGAGTCACGGCTGACTAATATTCCGCAAGAATTACCCGGGCTTACAGATAATATAGTGAACACAAATTATCTGATATTATATGCCACCCCGAAGTTTGAATATTGGGTGAACCGTGTCAACATCTCGCTCAACTTACCGTTAAGCTATGCTCATTATAGTTTTGACAAGGCGATAGCCAATCACAACGAAGGGTATTTCTCCCCATCGCTTAGTTTCAATTGGAAGCCGAACAATCGTTTTTCAGGAACCATTCGTGCAGGCCTTGGTCGCTCTCCGATGAGCCTTGATCTCATACATCCTGGATTAATAATGACCAACTACCGCACGCTGAAAGCCGGATTAGAGCAGTTTTATAACTCATCATCGCAAAATGTTTCGGCTAACCTCAGCTACAAACACATTCGTTATGGCCTATTTGCCAACGGAACGGTGTTGCACTCGTGGACACACGTCCCTTATACGATGGTACAGCAACTCTACGGTGATTATGTGACATACAGTTATGCCGACAGCCCAAACGATGGCAAAATGTTGATAGCATTGGGTAACATCGGCAAGACACTCGATTTCATGCGCGGAAGCTGCAATATCAATGGCTCTTTCAGACGCAACGAGTCACACTTGTTCTCTCAGTCGAAAGCAGTAAACTCTGTAAGCCTTGGCTGGAGTGTCGGTGGCAAGATAAACGGCAACCCTTGCAGTTGGTTCAGTTTCGATTATAGCATAGATTATTCAGACAATCTCCTGACGATGAACGGGCAGAGCAAATCGTGGCTCTCCACATTAGAGAACGAATTGAGTCTGATATTCGTTCCCCATAGTAAATGGCAGTGGACTGTCACCGGCGATCATTACTGCAATGAAATTACTGAACACAATTTTAAGAACGTGGTGATGCTTGACACAAAACTGACTTATCAGCTCAACAAGAGGATAGAGTTTTCAACTAGCATTACCAACATACTTGATAAGCGGACATACAACTATACGACATACTCAGAACTGACTTCTTTTGAAAGTCAAAGACAACTCCGTGGTCGTCAGATCCTATT
>JBGVNK010000027.1:0-53372 GCA_045125535.1 Candidatus Cryptobacteroides sp. | reverse complement strand
AGCACCACGGCCACCACGACGACGCTCGCCGCCACGGCCACCACGGTTGTTGTTGTTAGACTGCTGAGCCTGTGCAGCCATGCCAGCGTTAGGAGAGAGATCCTTCTTACCGTAAACCTCACCGTTGCAGATCCATACCTTAACACCGAGAACACCTACCTTAGTGTGAGCCTCAGCGAGTGCGTAGTCGATGTCAGCACGGAATGTGTGAAGTGGTGTACGTCCTTCCTTGATCATCTCGCTTCTTGCCATCTCGGCTCCACCGAGACGACCGCTGATCTGAACCTTGATACCCTCTGCACCAACACGCATTGCAGTTGCAATAGCCATCTTGATAGCACGACGGTATGATACACGGCCCTCGATCTGACGAGCGATAGAGTCAGCTACGATGTGTGCGTCAACCTCAGGCTTCTTAACCTCGAAGATGTTGATCTGAACATCCTTCTTGGTTACCTTCTTGAGCTCCTCCTTGAGGAGGTCAACTGCCTGGCCGCCCTTACCGATGATAACACCTGGTCTAGCAGCGTGGATTGTCACAGTGATGAGCTTAAGAGTTCTCTCGATAACGATCTTAGAGAGAGATGCCTTTGCGAGACGGCTTGAGAGATACTTACGGATCTCAAAGTCCTCTGCGATCTTCTCTGCGTAGTTACCACCTACCCAGTTAGAGTCCCAACCACGGGTGATACCGATTCTGTTGCTTATAGGATTAGTCTTCTGTCCCATGATTATGCCTCCTTAACTGCTGCTGGTTTAACATCGAGGATAACAGTCACGTGGTTAGAACGCTTGCGGATACGACCTGCGCGACCCTGAGGGCAAGGACGGATTCTCTTGAGAGTGCGTCCCTCGTCCACCATGATTGTCTTAACGATAACGTTACCGTTCTCCAACTCTTTTACATTATCCTGGTTCTTAGCCTCCCAGTTAGCAACTGCGCTACGGAGAAGCTTCTCCAAGTCGATAGAAGCGTGCTTCTTCGAAAATCTGAGGATATCGAGTGCACGGTTTACCTCTACGCCACGGATGATGTCTGCAACGAGACGCATCTTGCGTGGTGAAGTAGGTACATCATTCAGCTTTGCGATAGCTGTCTGCTGTTTAGCTGCCTTAAGCTTCTCAGCCATTAATCTTTTACGAGCTCCCATAATTACTTCTTCATTTTAAAATTACTTACGATTGCCCGAATGGCCTTTGAATGTTCTTGTCGGCGCAAACTCTCCGAGCTTGTGACCCACCATGTTCTCAGTAACATAAACAGGAATAAACTTATTTCCATTATGAACTGCGATAGTGTGACCTACAAAGTCAGGAGAAATCATGCTCGCGCGTGACCAAGTCTTGACAACCTCTTTCTTCATGCTACCCTCATTCATAGCAAGAATTCTTTTTTCAAGGGCTTCCTGAATATAAGGACCTTTTCTTAATGAACGACTCATAATCTCTTAATTTATTCCGTTATTTCTTCCTTCTTTCAATGATAAACTTGTTTGAAGTCGCCTTTGGATTACGAGTCTTGTATCCCTTAGCTGGGAGACCCTTACGTGAACGTGGATGTCCTCCTGATGCGCGACCTTCACCACCACCCATTGGGTGATCTACCGGGTTCATAACAACACCACGGTTGCGAGGGCGGCGTCCGAGCCATCTCCTGCGTCCAGCCTTACCATGTGACTCCAAGTTGTGGTCTGGATTCGATACTGTTCCGACAGTTGCGCGGCAGCTTACGAGAACCATTCTTGTCTCACCTGAAGGGAGACGAAGGATTGCATGGTTACCCTCGCGAGCAGCGAGCTGAGCGTAAGTTCCTGCAGAACGTGCCATAGCAGCACCCTGACCAGGACGAAGCTCAATGTTGTGAACAAGTGTACCGAGCGGAATTTCAGAGAGTGGAAGGGTGTTACCTACCTCTGGTGCAACGCCTGCACCTGAAGCGATCTCCTGTCCTACCTTGAGTCCGTTAGGAGCGATGATGTATCTCTTTTCACCATCTGTATACTGTACCAATGCGATACGTGCACTACGGTTTGGATCGTACTCGATAGTCAAAACTGTAGCTGGGCACTCATCCTTTGTGCGGAGGAAGTCGATCACACGATACATTCTCTTGTGACCGCCACCGATATAACGCATTGTCATCTTACCCTGATTGTTACGTCCGCCTGACTTCTTGAGTGGCTCAAGGAGGGACTTCTCAGGTCTCTTAGCGGTAATGTCGTCAAAAGCACTGATTACCTTATTTCTCTGTCCGGGAGTTACCGGTTTGAATTTTCTTACTGCCATTGCTCAATTACCTTAAATGTTTGCGTAAAAATCAATCTTATCCTCGCCTGCAAGTGTCACATACGCCTTCTTGAAGTGGTTTGTGCGACCCTTGAGCATACCAGCCTTAGTGTAGCGTGACTTTCTCTTACCGTGGTAGTTTACAGTGTTTACATCTGCAACTGTCACGTTGTAAGCCTGCTCTACTGCAGCCTTGATCTGAAGCTTGTTGGCCTCGCGGTCAACAATGAAACCGTAACGGTTCAACTTTTCGCCCTGAACCGTCAACTTCTCAGTTACTATTGGCTTAATTATAATTCCCATCTCTCAATCTGTTTATCGTCTGATTCTAGAAGCGAGGATATCCTGAACGCCATCAACAAGCACCATTGAATTTGAATTCATGATTGCATAAGTGTTGATCTCGTCAACAGTGATAACCTTAACCTCAGGAAGGTTACGAGACGAAAGGTAAATATTTGTTGAATTCTCTGGAAGCACTACGAGTACCTTTCTTGTACCAGCCTTGATGTTAGCAAGGATCTGGAGGAACTCCTTAGTCTTAGGGGCTTCCATTGCGAATGGCTCAACCATTACGATAGCGTTCTCCTGAGCCTTGTAAGAAAGAGCTGAGAATCTTGCGAGCTGCTTGAGCTTCTTGTTGAGCTTAGTTCTGTAGTTACGTGGCTGTGGGCCGAATACGCGACCACCACCTACATAAATGTTAGCCTTGAGTGAACCGTGACGAGCACCGCCTGAACCCTTCTGACGGATGAGCTTCTTGGTGCTGTACGCAACCTCCCAACGCTCCTTTGTCTTAGAAGTACCCTGGCGCTGGTTAGCGAGATACTGCTTAACGTCGAGATAGATAGCGTGGTCGTTTGGTGTGATGCCGAAAATCTCCTCAGGGAGAGTCACTGTCTTGGCAACTGTTCCATCAATTTTGTAAACTGACAACTCCATACCTTAGTCCTCCATGATTACATATGAACCCTTAGCTCCTGGTACAGAGCCCTTAACTACGAGAAGGTTATTCTCTGGCATAACCTTGATCACCTCGAGGTTGAACACCTTTACGCGCTCGTTACCCATGTGACCTGCCATGCGAGTTCCCTTGAACACGCGTGAAGGCCATGAACAAGCACCGAGGGAACCAGGGTGACGAAGTCTGTTGTGCTGACCGTGAGTCTGGCCACCAACTCCTGCGAAGCCGTGACGCTTCACAACGCCCTGAAAACCTTTACCCTTTGAAGTACCGACTACGTCTACAAACTGAACATCACCGAAGATGTCAGCCACTGTAAGGACGTCGCCTAACTTAAGCTCCTGAGCGAAGTCTGCCTTGAACTCGACAAGCTTGCGCTTAGGTGTGGTTCCTGCCTTTTCAAAATGGCCCTTAAGAGCCTTGCTGGCATGCTTTTCTGAAATTTCGTCATAGGCAAGCTGTACAGCGGCATAACCATCTTTCTCTACTGTACGAATCTGCGTAACTACACATGGACCAGCCTCAATAACGGTGCATGGAATATTCTTTCCATCAGCACCGAAAACGGAAGTCATTCCGATTTTCTTTCCAATTAATCCAGGCATTGGTTTGTTTAATTAATTGATTATAAATAATTTACATCCCGCTACACATTTTTGCGGGCTGCAAATATACAACTATTATTTTAATTTTCAACAATTTACGATAAATTTTTGTTGATAACTTTTTCTTTAGGTGACAATGCCAATAAAATGACTATCTTTGCGAGGATATAATATATAGGTATATGCCACTCGCATTTTTGGGTTTCCTGCAGCTGTCCATAGCGGACATCCTTGACATAATTCTCCTTGGTCTGATCATCTTCTTCATGTTCAGATGGATAAGGGGTTCTTCGGCCATGAGCATCTTCGTGGCCATCGTTTCGCTATACCTCATCAGGATAGTGGTGGACGCATTCAACATGAGGCTCATGACCGCCATAATGGACATGGTGCTTGATGTCGGTATGATCGCCTTGATCATCATCTTCCAGCCTGAGATCAGAAAGTTCCTGATCAAGTTAGGCAACAGATACATGAACAACGCCCAGGGAAGAGCCATCATGGACAGGATCCTCGGCAAGAAGGCCGGCAACATCATCGGAAGCGAGGCTGTGAACGACCTCACCGAAGCATGCAGAAGAATGTCCGAGGACAAGACAGGCGCTCTTATCGTTATAGCGCACAAGAGTCCTCTTGACGACATCATCAGCACAGGAGACAGGATCGACGCAGGCATCCACCGCCGTCTGATCATGAACCTTTTCTTCAAGAACTCTCCTCTCCATGACGGAGCTATGGTGATCGTAGGAAACAGGATCGTGGCGGCACGATGCACACTGCCTATCACAGAAAGGACCAATATTCCTGCCAATTACGGAATGAGGCATAAGGCAGCGATCGGAATCACAGAAGAGACTGACGCAAATGTGATTGTAGTGTCAGAAGAGACCGGAAACATATCGTTCGTAAAGGAAGGTCAGGTGACCCCTATCCAGAACATCAATGAACTTAAACTCCTGCTGAGCCAGGTGATGGAATAAAGACAGACTGATTTGGAAGAAAAAAGAAGACATATAGACACAAGACTGGAACAGAAGATCGGGTTTGACCGCGTGAGGCGTATCATTTCCGACAGATGTTCTACGGAGTATGCCGCCGGTAGGACGGCAACCGAGACATTCTGCACCAATGCAGGACAGATACGGAAGAGGCTCCTGCTTACAGACGAGATGAGGCTGATAATGATGTTCGAGGACAGTTTCCCTTCGGGAGGCTTCATCGACTGCATCGATTTTCTCAAGCCTCTGGAGAGAAGTTCGTCGGCAATAGACCTTATTTCCATGCGAAAGCTCAAGACAATGCTCGAGACTCTGCGCAAGGTGACTTCGTTCTTCGAAAGCGTGAAGGACGGGGTTTACCCTAATCTCAAGAGGATGAGCGCTCCGATCATGGGATTCCCTGAAGTGCAGCGCAGGATCGACTCCATCCTCGATCGTTACGGTGACGTGAAGGACACCGCTTCGGACGAACTTTACAACATACGCAAGTCGCTCCGCGATAAGGAAGGTGCGATATCGCGAAGAATGAGCGCCATCCTGAAGAAGGCGCAGGAGGATGGCATAGTTGACAGCGATGCTGGTGTTTCCATCCGTGACGGCAAGATGCTCATCCCCGTGAGCGCCGCCAACAAGAAAAGGATCGCCGGATTCATTTACGATGAGTCTGCTACAGGAAAGACTGCATTCATCGAGCCGGCGGAAGTGGTCGAGCTCGACAATCAGATAAAGGAACTCAGATTCAGCGAGCAACGCGAGATTCTGCGCATCCTGCTCGAATTCACTGATTTCCTCAGACCATATATCCCCGACCTGCTTGACGCGGCCCGCTATCTCGGAGAGATAGACTTCCTTATGGCGAAGGCGCAGGTGGCTCTGGACTTCATTGCAGGAATGCCTGTAATCTCGGACAACGGCGAGATGAACATACGCAAGGCACGTCATCCTCTTCTTGAAAGAGCTCTCCGCAAGGAAAAGAAGGAGATCGTTCCGCTCACAGCCACCCTTACCCCACAGAAGCACATCCTGCTTATCTCAGGACCAAACGCCGGTGGCAAATCCGTCTGCCTCAAGACTGTGGGACTTCTTCAGTATATGTTCCAGTGGGGTATGCTGATCCCGACATCGGAGACATCAGAGATGTTGGTATTCGATCGTATCATGGTTGATATCGGAGACGATCAGTCTATAGACAACGACCTCAGTACATACAGTTCCTTCCTCGTGAACATGAAGGACATGCTGGCTAAGGCGGACAACCGCACTCTCGTCCTCATCGACGAGTTCGGATCAGGTACAGAACCTGCTGCCGGAGGCGCCATTGCAGAGGCTATCCTCAGCGAACTTGACAAGAGAGGCGCATACGGAGTCATCACAACCCACTACACCAATCTGAAATTATATGCTTCATCAGGCGAGACAGGAGTAGTGAACGGAGCAATGATGTTCGATGTCAAGAACATCGCTCCTATGTTCAAGCTTGAGATGGGGCTTCCGGGCAATTCATTCGCTTTCGAGCTGGCCCGCAAGATGGGACTTCCGGAAAACATAATCAAGGATGCAGAGTCGCGTGCGGGAGAGGAGTTCGTCGGCATAGAGCGAAACCTCCGCAAGATCGCTCGAAACAGAAAGGCTCTCGACGAGAAGCTCGAGCGCATCAAGCATACGGATAAGACTCTCGAGAACATTACAGACAAGTATCAGAAGGAGCTGCAACAGATCAAGCAGCTGAAGAAGGATATCCTTGACGAGGCGAAGAAGGAGGCAGAGGAGATAATCAAGGGTGCCAACAGACAAGTAGAGCATACAATCAAGACCATCAAGGAGACTCAGGCGGCCAAGGAGGAGACTCAGGAGGCGCGCAAGGGTCTGCAGGACTTCATGTCTCTGCTTGCGGCAAAAAAGGAGAAGGAGCAGAAGGAGAAGGACGACTATATCGAGCGCAAGATAAAGCAGATCGATGCCAGACGCGAGCGTCAGCAGCAGCGCAAGGCCAAGAGAGCCGACGAGAACGCCCAGAAGGAACTTATGGAGCAGCAGGCAGAGCAACAGAGGATCGAGGCATTCAGATCTGCTCCACTCAAGGTAGGCGAAAAGGTTCGCGTTAAGGAAAACGGAATGGTCGGCGAAGTTTCGAAGGTTTCTGCCAAGGCTGTAGTGGTCATGATAGGCAACATCAGCAGCAAGATGCCTCTTGACAAGGTGGAGAGAATCACTTCAAACGAGTTCAAGAACGCGGTCAAGGATAATGCGAAACCTGTTTCTACCATAAAGATGGACACATCTATCTCTGAGCGCAAGCTGAACTTCAAGACAGAAATCGATCTTCGCGGAGAAAGACTGAATGATGCCATCGAGAAGGTAATGCATTATGTGGATGACGCGATAATGGTAGGAGTGCCGAGCGTGCGAATAATTCACGGCAAGGGTACGGGAGTTCTGCGTGACGAGATACAGAAATATCTGCGTACCACTCCGGGAGTTTCGAAAGTTCGCGACGAACACATCCAGTTCGGAGGAACAGGTGTTACTATAGTTGATTTTGAATAAACAGGATGTTAAGACTTCGGTCGAAATGACATCACATAAAACAGAAGCTATGAAAAGGGTTTTAAAGATTACATCAGTATTTGCAGTGACCGTCATGGCACTTTGTGCAGTAGGATGCAAAAGCAGCAAAAGCGTAGAGATGGGCCCTACAGAAGTGGTTGAGGCGTTCAACAGAGCCATTACCGCAGGTGACTTCAATCAGGCGAAGCAGCTTTGCGACACGGCCTCAATGAAGGACTACCTCGACAGCTACCATGAAGCATGGGACGTGCTTCTGGCTGAAGACAGCAGCGCATTATCTATTGCGGCCTCCATCTTGGAGAAGGCAGTCATCGAAGTGGAAGAAGTAAAGAAGGAAGGTGAGAAGAGGATTGTCCTCTACACTCTTGAAGCAGACGGACACAGCAAGGTAAGAAAGGCGACAGTGAAAAAGGAGGAGGGAGCATGGAGAGTGGAAAGGATCACAGACGCGAATTAGGCAGACTGGGAGAAGATCTTGCCTGCGAATGGCTGCTGCAGCATGGACACACCATTCTGGAAAGGAACTGGAGAAGCGGACATCTTGAGATAGATGTCATAACATTCGATGCAGAAGGAATACATTTTGTAGAGGTCAAGGCCCGCAAGGAAAGCATACAGGCTCCTCCACAGGACAATGTGAATGTACTCAAGCAGAAAAGACTTGCTAAAGCCGCCAATGCCTTCCTCAACAGGACTGATGTTCTGCCACACGGAGAAATGGAATGCTTCTTCGACATAATTGCAGTGACATTCCACGGCTCCGCATATGAGATAGAGTGGATACCACAAGCTTATATACCTATATATACATAATTGATACACTATGATAAGAGAAAATTGTTATTGCGTGATTCTGGCCGGAGGTCTCGGAACAAGATTCTGGCCTGTCAGCAAGGCTGCTATGCCTAAGCAGTTTCTTGATGTTGCCGACACCGGCAAGACATTCATACGTACAACATACGAAAGATTCCTCAAGATCGTCCCTCAGGAAAACATTCTGGTAGTGACAGGCGAGAGATACCGCGACATCGTGAAAGAGCAGATCCCTGAACTTGAAGACAGAAACCTTCTGCTCGAGCCATATGCAAAAAACACGGCTCCGTGCGTAGCATATGCAACATATACTCTTCTCAAGAGAAATCCTGATGCAAGAATGGTGGTTTCTCCGTCTGACCACATCATTGATGACGAAAAGCTCTTTGCAGACGCCATCATCAAGGCTTTCGAATATATCGACAATAATGATGTCCTGATGAATCTCGGAGTGGTTCCGACAAGACCGGACACCAACTACGGATACATCCAGATCCAGGGTGGCCGTCAGGCTGCAGAAGGAGATGAGCCAATGCCGGTAAAGACATTTACCGAGAAGCCAGACAGAGCGCTTGCCAAAGTATTCATCGACACCGGCGAGTTCCTCTGGAACGTGGGTATCTTCGTATGGAGGGCACAGACAATAAGAAAGGAGATGGAAGCTCATCTTCCTGCCGTTACCGGACCTTTCAAGGGATGGGAAAACGCTCTCGGAACCAAGATCGAAGCTGATTTCATCACACGCGCATATACTGACTGCCTCAACATTTCAGTGGGATACGGTGTCATGGAAAAGACAGAAAACGCTTGGATCTATCCTGTGCGCTTCGGATGGCACGACATCGGAACATGGGAGTCGCTCTACAGTTATCTCCCTGACAAGGACATCATGGGAAATGCCTACAGCGCAGAAAAGACCCTCATCGAGAATTCCCGTGGAGTCATGGTTGTTTCACCTGAAAAGAAGAAGCTTATCGCAGTCAAGGGACTCGAGGACTTCATGATCATAGACACTGAAGATGTACTGGTTGTCTGCCCTAAGGACGACAAGAAGTTCAAGGACTTCATCGCCAACATCGCAATGCCTGAATTTGAAAAATATCGTTAAATATGGAATTGGAAAAACAAATACAGGCCGACATGGTGGCTGCCATGAAAGCCAAGGATGCAGTGAAGCTTGCATCGGTAAGAGCCATCAAGGCTGCAATCCTCCTCGCAAAGACAGCAGAAGGAGGAAACGGAGAAGTAACTGACCCGGAAGTGGTGAAGATCATTCAGAAGCTGGTGAAGCAGCGCAAGGAAAGCGCACAGCAGTATACTGACGCAGGACGTCCTGAGCTTGCGGAGAACGAACTCGCAGAGGCAGCCGCAATGGAAGTCTACCTTCCTAAGCAGCTCAGCGAAGCAGAAGTAGAGGCAGAGCTTGTGAAGATCATCGCTGAAGTGGGAGCAACTCAGCCTTCAGACATGGGCAAGGTGATGGGAGTGGCGACAAAGCGCCTCGCAGGTCTTGCAGAAGGACGCCTCATCTCCACCCTTGTGAAAAAGCTGCTCGCGCAGTAACATAGCGGTAACTATCCGTTGCGCAGGCTGCGTATAATGATCAGAGCCAGGGATTTCCAGTCACCGGAAGGTGTTTCATCCGTCTCCGTCAGTTCTGTAAAGAGATTTGTGAACATATTCAGGAACAGCCTCTTGCGCAAAAGGAAAAGCACAAGAAAGATCAGCAGATAGGCTCCGCCGACAATAAAGGCCGCACCGCTGAGGCTTCCGACCGCCTCTGACAGAAGTACTGTAAAGGCAAAAGCAAAGACGGCAAGCACGACTGTCAGGAACATCATCATGACAAGCACGGAAAGCACCCTGCTGAATCCCATCGAAAGTCCGGATATTATCCGCTTCTTGAAATAATCAGTCCTCAGACTAAGGTATTCACCTATGGCTGAGGACAGATTGTTTAATGTGCCGTTCTCCATCATTTCTCCTCCAAGGCTTCTTCAATGACATCAAGCGCTTCAGTGATTCTTCCCTTGGCCTTTCCTTTCGCATCTGCGACTCCCTGCTTGATTCTGGCACGAGTGTTTTCTCCTGAGTCAGGGGCGAGAAGCAAAGCTGCCGCCGCTCCTGTCACGGCTCCTGCAATAAAGCAGAATAATGATTTTCCTGTATCCATGGTTTCCGTATCTAAATGTTAATGTTTCGTTCTGCCGCTCCGGGGATGGCGGCCTGCACTGACATTTCAGAAACCGTACCACAATATATAGAAAAGGTGTGCTGGAAATTCTCCAGCACACCTTTTCTATATATTGACCTGAGGTTACTTCTGCACGAAAGCCCTGTAGAGAGCCTGTGAGATGTTGATGATGTAGTCACCCATATTCTCGAACTCGTTCATAACGTCCATATAGTAGACACTGGTCTGGTAGTTCTTGCCATTGTTCTCGATATCCTCGATCTCAGCATCTCTGAGATTGTTTCTGAGGCTGTTGATGTGTTCCTCTGCATTATATGCATTGGAAATCTCGACCAGAGTACCCTTGTGGGCTGCAGTGAGGTTCTCGATCATAGCATCGTAAGCATCGGCAACGGCATCGGCAACACTTTCAAGCTTCTTGACTGTATCCTGATCAAAGGTCTTGTTATGGATGTTCCTTCTACTGAGGATACGGCTGATGGCCTCGCCTGAGTCACCGAGCGATTCGAGTTCACCGATGATCTTGTACATGGCCTTGACCTTAACGGAAGTCTCCTCGCTGATGTCACCGGCAGACACGGAATTGAGGAATGATGCGATTTCATATTCGATTCTGTCTGAAATCTCCTCATACTTCACAAGCTTTCCGCGAAGTTCCTCGAACTTGTCTGAGTCGGTCTCGCTGAGTGCAGACTTTGCATATCCCAGTCCGTTCTTCGAGATCTTTGCGAAATGGATGATCTCGTCAAAGGCCTGCTCTGTAGCAAGTTCCGGAGTTGAAAGAGGACCGGCAGAGATATATTTGAGTCTGAACACCTCTTTCTCCTGATTCTTCGGTGTCTTGATGATCCATACAACCGCCTTCTCGATGAACTTGACGAACCATACGAGAATCAATGTATTGATGAGGTTGAAAAGAGTATGAAGCATTGAAAGGCCGTACAATGCAGCTGTGCTCTCCGGAGAATTCGCCGCACTGACCGCAAATCCGTCAAGAGCAGGGTTCGGAAGTCCGAAAAGTCCTCCAATGATCTTTCCTACAAGAGCGAGGAAAGGCTTGAAGAAGATTAATGCCCAGATCACACCGAATACATTGAATATTGTATGAGACATCGCCGTTCTCTTGGCCTGAGTATTACCGACAGAAGCTGCGATGTTTGCTGTGATTGTTGTACCGATGTTCTCGCCAAGCACCATTGCACATGCCATCTGGAACGGAATGAAACCCATGCTGAGCATGATGAGGGTGATGGCCATTGTGGCTGATGAAGACTGAAGAACAAGGGTAAGGATGGTACCGAACACAAGGAAGATAAGGACTGAACCGAATCCATAACCCGACCATGCCTTCACAAACTCAAGGACCTGTGGAGTTTCGTTAAGGTCAGGAACAGAATCCTTCATGAACGAAAGACCGAGGAAAAGGAGAGAGAATCCGACGATGAGTTCTCCGACATTCTGCCTTTTGCTCTTCTTTGAATTTGAGAAGAGGAAACCGAGAAGCATGAGGGGTACTGCCAGGATCGCGATGTCTGCCTTGAAGCCGAGCCATGCGACCATCCATGCTGTCACAGTAGTTCCGATATTTGCTCCCATGATGACTCCGATAGCCTGAGCCAGAGTAAGGAGACCGGCATTCACGAAGCTGACCACCATCACGGTAGTAGCTGATGACGACTGGATTACGGTAGTGACTCCGAGTCCTGTAAGAACGCCCTTGAAAGGATTTGAAGTCATTGCTGAAAGCAGTCCGCGAAGCCTGTCACCCGCGGCTTTCTGAAGTCCCGAGCTCATGAGGTTCATTCCGTAAAGGAACATTCCCAAGGCTCCGAGAAGAGTAAAGATCTGAAGTATTCCCATTGTTTTAAAATTAGAAAACACAAACATACTTAATTTTCAGAAACTCTCAAAATTAAGAATGACTGCAAAAAGCATCAGGAAGGCTAAAGCTTCAGCCATCCTTTACATATAAAAACCAATTGTAAAAGAAACTGAAACCTAACGTTTCACAAAGGATTTTTCAAGCGCCTGCGAGATGTTGATCATAAAATCACCCATCTTTTCCAGTTCACTGATTATATCCATATAGTAGACGCTTGTCTGATAGTTCTTTCTGTTGCCTTCGATATCCTCGATCTCGGCATCCCTGAGATTGTTTCTGAGAATGTTGATTCTGTCTTCTGCATTATATGCATTAGAAATCTCGACAAGTTCGCCTTTGCATGCTGAATTCAGGTTGGAAATCATCACATCATAAGCTTTGTCGACAGCAGAAGTCATATCTTCAAGCTTCTTGATGGTCTCCTGATCGAATACTTTCTTATGGATGTTCTTTCTTGAAAGTATGCGGCTGATTGATTCTCCTGAATCACCGAGAGACTCCAGCTCACCGATGATCTTGTACATGGTCTTGATCTTTGCTGATGTCTCGGAGCTGATGTCACCGGCAGATACGGCATTGAGGAATATCGCTATCTCATATTCTATCCTGTCGGATATCTCTTCATACTTCACAAGCTTGCTGCGTAGTTCCTCGAACTTATCGGAATCAGTCTCGCAGATAGCGGATTTTGCATATCCCAATCCGTTCTTCGATATCTGAGCGAAATGGATAATCTCATCAAAAGCCTGATCAACAGCAAGTTCCGGTGTAGCAAGAGGACCTGCAGAGATATACTTGAGCCTGAACTGGTCGCTTTCCTGATTCTTCGGGGTCTTGATGATCCACACTACGGCTTTTTCAATGAACTTGACACACCATACGAGAATAAGGGTGTTGATGGTATTGAACAAGGTATGGAGCATTGACAAGCCATACAGTGCTGCTGTTGCATCAGGAGAATTCGCCGCACTGACCGCAAATCCGTCAAGAGCAGGATTCGGAAGACCGAAAAGAACTTCTATGATCTTTCCTACAAGTCCGAGGAACGGCTTGAAGAAGATCAATGCCCAGATCACACCGAAGAGATTGAAGATGGTATGCGACATAGCCGCTCTCTTGGCCTGAGTATTTCCGACGGCCGCTGCGATATTGGCAGTAATGGTAGTACCGATATTCTCACCAAGCACCATTGCACATGCCATTGGGAAAGGTATAAATCCCATGCTGAGCATGATGAGGGTGATGGCCATTGTCGCTGACGAAGACTGGAGCACAAGAGTCAGAGCGGTACCGAAAACAAGGAAAATCAAAACTGAACCGAATCCATGGCCGGACCATGACCTTACGAATTCCAGCACCTGAGGAGTCTCGTTCAGATCCGGAACAGAATCCTTCATAAACGAAAGTCCGAGAAAGAGGAGACAGAATCCGACAATGAGTTCGCCTATGTTCTGACGCTGGTTCTTCTTAGAGTTTGAGAAGATGAAACCAAGGATCATCAAAGGTACCGCAAGGATAGAGATGTCAGCCTTGAATCCGAGCCATGAAACAAGCCAAGCGGTCACTGTTGTACCGATGTTGGCTCCCATGATGACTCCGATTGCCTGTGCCAGCGTAAGAAGACCGGCATTGACAAAGCTGACCACCATTACTGTAGTAGCAGATGACGACTGGATCACAGAAGTGATTCCAAATCCGGTAAGAACTCCCTTGAAAGGGTTGGAGGTCATCGCAGAAAGCAGTCCGCGAAGTCTGTCACCGGCAGCTTTCTGAAGTCCCGAGCTCATCAGGTTCATTCCGTAAAGGAACATACCCAATGCACCCAGAAGCGTAAAAACCTGAAGTATTCCCATGATTATGCTATTTGATTAGTTATAAGATAGTAGTTATATGCGATGAAACATATGAACATCAAGGCTCCTGAAACACGACCGATCTTTCCCTTGAAACCAAGGATAATCGGAATGACGGCTGCAGCTATCATCACGCAATAGTCCACAATCGTGATTCCCGAAGAATTGAGCGGCATGACCTGTGAACTCAAGCCAAGGATCCATGTGATATTGAAGATATTGGATCCAATGACATTTCCCAAGGCAAGCTGAGTGTTCTTCTTCAGCGCTGCCGCAATCGAAGCGGCAAGTTCAGGAAGCGATGTTCCGCAAGCAATGAGTGTAAGCGATATGAAGGCATCATTGACACCGAACGATTTTGCAATAAGCACGGCATTATCGACAAAGAAGTCGCAGCTGGTGATGAGGACAGCCAGTCCGCCGACAACCTTTACGATGGCCAGCCATAACGGAGTCTTGTCTTCCACTTCCTGAATATCCTCAAACGCCTTGCCTGCCTTGCGGTCACGATAGAACGAATACCACATGAAGAGGCCGAAGCAGATAAGAAGGACTATTCCGTCCATACGGCTTATCACAGGTGTTCCTCCACTGAAGAAATTGAGCACAAGAACAGTGAGAAGGAGCGATACACCGATGCAGACAGGAAGCTCGAACTTCATGTTGGCCTTGCTAACGGCTATCGGGAAAAACATGGCCGTAAGTCCAAGGATGCCGAGAACATTGAATATGTTCGATCCCACCACATTGCCAATAGCCACGTCAGCATTTCCGTTAATCGCACCGATAAAGCTCACGACGAGTTCAGGCATGGAAGTTCCCACACCGACTATTGCTGCTCCTATGACAAAATCCGAGACCTTGTATTTTCTGGCAACAGAGACCGCTCCGGCAACAAGATAATCCGCGCCGAAGACAATACCAGCCAATGACACTATCAATATTATATATTCCATATTTATCGTATAAGTTTTTCGACAGCTCCTATCTGGTGATCATACATCCTTGAACAAGGCTCATATTTATATGGAACATATTCAAAAAGCTGCAGGTAAGCCTTGCCGGAATCCTTGCTGTAATATACATCAAGTCTTACGGCACTTCCTTTGTTTTCCTGAGAAATATCGATAGAGTCAGGCTTTGATGCAATTGCGGCAGATACAGGAGCGTTCATCGCCTGCTGAAAATAAAGTTCCTTCTTCATATATTTCTCGCCTGATTCAGTTTCCTTATATTCGGTCTTGAGGACAAAAGCGAGTATCAGTCCTGCGAAAATCAGAAAGAAACCTGTGATGTTTACAGATGTTCCTGTAGGCAGGACAACGAGGACACAGCCAACGATTACCAGTAAAGAGAATATAGTGATGTCTTTTATAGAGCGTACTCTGATGAATTCTTTTTCCATTTTCTTATCATATTAGTTGTCAATAGATTATATATTCTGCATAGCAGCAAGGGCGGCACTCCCTTGATAAGGGAATGTCGCATTGATGAAGGAGCTTGCAGAATCCTAAATGATAAGCTTGCACAATGAGAACAGTCTGTATGACGGCTCTATCTGTGTGGAATGATTTATTAAGGATTTTCTTTGAATGAAATATCTCAGACCGGCATTAATGACTTTACCGGATTTTGCGAATTCAAAATTGCTGCGCTGTGCGCTGTTCGTCCTTCTGACCGCATTCTGTACTCTCTGGGCACAAGTGAAATTAGTAGGACGAGGTAGGAAGACTTCATTTTCAGCTGATGAAAAGCTTGCATCATGCGCTGCCTTATCGACAGAACAGTCTGCAGCCGGCACTTCCGGCCCTTGCGATGCATCAGCATCCGCATAGTTCCAGAATGCAGCAGCCATAATGACCGGCAGCAGATATTTCAGCAGTCGTTTCATATATGACGACAAAGATAAGAGAAATTTAATGCACAGCAATCAATATCAGAACGCAAAAAGCAAAGGAAGGATGAAAACCATCACCACTCCCATGATGACCTGAAGAGGAAGTCCGACCTTTACATAATCCATGAAGGTATACTGTCCTGCCGGCATTACGAGAGCATTAGGCGGTGTCGAGAATGGTGAGGCAAAGCACATCGATGCAGCCACTGTCACAGCAAAGAGGAACGGAATAGGGCTTACACCGATGCCTACGGCACACTGGAGAGCGATCGGAGCCATAAGCACCGCAGTTACGGTGTTGCTTATGAAGATCGTCATCACCGATGTAGCGAAATATACTGCAGCAAGAGCCACATATGGTCCGCTTGATCCGAATGTATTTACGATGAAGTCTGCTATCATTCCTGACGCACCGGTCTTTTCGAGTGCAGTTGACATCGGAAGCATTGCGGCGAACAACACGATCGTCTGCCAGTTGATGGTCTTGTACGCTGCCTCGACACTTCTCACGCAACCGGTTATCACCATGAGCACGGCAGCAAGGAGAACCGCTGTCACAGGTGCTACCGGAATGGAATCCATCACCATCATCACGATCATGCCGATCATGATGAGACCGGCTACCGGCGCCTTGTAGTCCAAAGTAACCTTCGCAGCTTCCTGAAGAGGCTCACCGAGAACCACCCAGTTGTTTGATTCGTTTCTCAATCGGGCTATATCCTTCCAAGCACCCTGAACAAGAAGCACATCCGAATCATGGATCTTCTCTTCTCCGAGGTCCTGAAGCAGATACTCGTTCCTTCTTCTTATACCAAGTACATTTACATTGAACTTGCTTCTGAATCCGGCCTCCATGATCCTCCTGTTGATCATTGAAGAAGAAGGCATGATCAGAATTTCAGCAATACCGATATCAAAGAAGTCAAGAGAAGGATTTGAAGAACTGCCTTCTATTTCATCCACATGGATATCAAGAAGTCTGAGACTGAAATCTTCAGCAAACTGCTGAATCTTTTCCGCCTCTCCTGAAAGATAAAGGACATCACCCTGCTGAAGAACCAGGTCTGGAGACGCAAGCTGCTGGTTCACGGTACGTACGAACTTGTTGTTGCCGGCACTTCTGCGAAGCTCCATCACATTTATTCCATACTGACGGTAGATGTCAAGGTCAATGATTGTCTTGCCGATAGCTTCTGACGGTCCCTTGATATGCACGCGGAAGAGATTATCCGCGAGGCCGTATTCCTTCACCAGTTCATTGAGCGTCTTTCCTGTCTTCTTCTTGTCCTTGTCCTTTGACTTAGGAGTGAGGAATATCTTTGTCAGCGGCATGAGAACAAGGATGCCGACAACAAGAGTGACAAGACCTACAGGAAGGAAGGTGAAGAATGAAATGTCAGGAACAGATTCAGCAACCACGCCGTTTGTCTTTGCAGTGTTGAGAGTTTCCTGGATAATGAGGTTCGGCGGAGTACCGATGAGCGTCATCATGCCACCCATGCTGCTGGCGAATGCGAGAGGCATGAGAAGCCTTCTCGAAGATGTTCCCGCATATGCAGCCATACTCACAACGATAGGAAGCATAAGGGCTACAGTACCTGTGTTGCTTACGAAACCACCGATCAATGCTGTTACAAGCATCACCATAAGGAACAGTCTTGTCTCGCTTGTTCCGGCAAGCTTTATCACCTGGCCTCCTATCATCTTTGCAAGACCTGTCTGAAAGATACCGCCTCCTACGATGAACAGACCGATCATCATTATCACTGTCGTGTTGGAAAATCCTGCAAGACCTTCTGCTGGTGTCAGGATCTGGAAAAGGAGCAGAGCGAGCAAGGCGCAAAGAGCCACCAGGTCGGATCTGACCTTGCCGCTTACAAAAAGAGCAGCTGAAATAAGAAGTATTATAAGTGTAACAAGCATATCTTATGAATTAAGGCTGCAAAAATACTAAAAGGTGTTTGGATTCCCTACATTAAATTCAAACACCTTAAATATTTTAGTAGACAAGTTTGATACCAAAGAAGATAGTCCTCGGAAGGGTCGGTCCGAACATATAGCCCGAATCCCTGTCTGCTCCCGAATCGAAATCCTTCTGGAATGAATTCAGCATATTCTGCACACCTGCATTCAACTGAAGGCTGAAACTTTCGTATATCTTGAAATCATATGCCGCCTTGAAGCCCATATCCCAGAAATCAGGAGTTACTGCCGTCGTGTTCCTTTCAATCATTCCTGCATGATGCTCGACAAGCATGCTGCCGGTATATGTTCCGGTCAGAGCAAGAACAAGGGCCTTGACAGGATTGTACGAAGCAGTCATGTAACCATGGAAATCAGGCGTTCTGAACATCTTCCTCGTTGCTTCAACATCATCACTCCATGAACGAGCCTCCTTGTACTGCGAATTCTGGGCGGTGAATCCGAGCTGAAGCTGGAAGACATCCCTCCATGCCACCTTTCCTTCAAGATTTCCTCCGAAAACCCTCGCTCCAGACTCGTTATGCCTTTCCTTGATCAGGATTCCGTTTTCAAATCCGATCTCCTTGATCGTAAACACATCATCAAGGTCGGTAAAGAATCCCTCAACGAGGAAATTGCCCTGCCAGTCACCCCAGCTGTGGTAGATGTCCGCAGACAAGCTCACACTCTGGGATTTTTCCACCCTGAGGTCGTCTGAAAGCCTGATCATGGAAACCGTTCCTCCCACGTTGTCGATATGCAGGTCCTCATCAAAGGCCTGTGGAGCACGGAAACCATATGAATAGCTTGCTCTGAGGTTGATATCCTTGGTCGGATTGTACCTGAGGTTGGCGCGCGGACTGAAGATCACGCCTTTGATCAGATTATGCTTGTCCAGACGTCCACCCACAAGGATTCCCCAGCGGGCATTCTTCCACTCGTTCTGAGCATATGCACTTACGATTCTCACAGTCTGATCAGTTACCCTGTCGTAGCCCCACATATTGTCTCTGAGATAATCCTCATTATATTCAACACCCGCAGTAAGGTCTGCCGGCATGAAAAAGGCCTTCTTGAACTTGTGTACGTACTGAGCACCACCTACCCATGTGAGATCTGTGGTCATTCCATACGCATTAGGGTCCATACCTGCTCCATAGTAGCTCTCACGATTGATGTGCTGGATGGAAGCGAAGGCATTGAATCTATGTCTCTGATCCTTTGAGAACCAATCGAACTTGAGACCACCTGTATTGATGCCGTGCTTGGTCTGTTCGGCAATCATCACCTCGTGAGGAGGAAGATTGAGGTTGTCGCCTCCTCTACGGAACTCTTCAAGATGGTGGTACTCGGCAGTAATCTTTGAATAAAGACCAGTCTTTATATAACCTCTGAAACCGGCAGTCTGACCTGAAATGGTTGAAAGTTCAGTGAAACCGTCACCGTTGGCATCCCATGCATCCTTCGAGGTGTTCTGACCGAAAACTGCGATACCGAGCTTGTTGTCTTCCGAAACAATGGAAGCGTTAATGTCTGTAGTGTTGTGGAATGCATTGAAACCGCTCAGTACGGTGGTGGTATGCGAAATCGCAGCAGAATTTCTGATCGGCTCCTTGGTGATGATGTTTATTGTTCCTGCAATAGCAGAAGATCCGAAGAGAGCGGAGCCGCCGCCTCGCATGACCTCCACACGGTCCACCATGTTGGCGGGAAGCTGCTCGATGCCGTAAACTCCTGCAAGCGAACTGAATATAGGACGGGAGTCGATAAGGATCTGCGTATACTGACCGTCAAGGCCGTTGATCCTCACCTGCTGGAAACCGCAGTTCTGGCAGCTGTTCTCCACTCTGACTCCAGGCTGGAACGAAAGTCCCTGAGCCACTGTGGTACTGTTGGACTTGTTGTAGACATCCATGCCCACGACATTCACAAGCGTAGGAGACATTCTTCTCGTCGTCTCGCTTCTTGTGGCCGAAACGATCACTCCGTCGATCTGCACATGGTCCTCCTCAAGAATGAAATTGACCTCATATGCCCTTCCTTTCTTCACATTTATCTCTCGTGACTGAGTCTTGTAGCCTATTGCCGAAACCTCCACTATGAAGGTCCCTTCCGGGACATTCCTTATCATATAGTGTCCCGTGTTATCGGTGACCACTCCGATGGTTGTCCCTTTCAGGATGACCACTATATGAGGAAGATGCTCTCCTGTGGCCTTGTCTATAATATGTCCGTGAATATGTGCATCTGTTGCTGTATCTATATCTGTATGCGTAGCCTCAGCGGACAGCGCCATGCAAAGCGCCGCCGTCAAAGCTGAAAAAAATCTTTTCATCTTTCTGTTTAGGGTAGTTGTTTATATTGCACTTAGTGGTATATGAATCAGGTTACGCCTGTGGCGGACCTCGAAGTGCAACAGCAGAGCGAACCTCATTCAGACATGAGGGACTCTGATACTCGGAGAAAGATTCGGTTGAATGAAAAAACGGAGTTCCGACCAGCGAATGATCGAGAGCCGCTTCCGACTGGAAATGCGAAAGAATGTCGATTACGGCAAGTTCCGAATCGCTGTGGTCATGCTCGGTAGCTCCTCCCAGATGAGAGTGGACCAGGGATGCTCCGTGTACGTTATGCACATGAAAGAACATGCTGATACCGGAATAGTAACAGCAGAACAACAACAGCAAAAAGGGCGCAAAATATGTTCTTTTATGTGACACTTTTATGATTTAAGGGGCGCAAAGATAGAAATAAATCCTGTTTATCGCAAGGTTTTATACGACAAGACATGAATTGTCACCCCTATGGCAATGGCGATGAACATGAATCTCAAGGCCCAATGTTCCGCGACGAATATCGCACAATAAAGAAGAGTCAGCCAGACCATGGTCACCGACACCACCTTGACTCTCAACGGAATAGCCTTATGCTCAAGGAAGTTGGAAATATACGGTCCGAGTTTAGGATGATTCATCAGCCAGTCATACAGACGACGGTTGCTTTTGAGGAAAAGCACCGACGCAAGAAGAAGCAAAGGAGTAGTAGGGAGCACCGGAACGAATGCACCCAGAATCCCAAGTCCGAGGGACAGAATACCTAATATTGTCAGTATTATATTCACCTTGTCAGTCAAAAAAGTGGTGCAATTGAAAAATCGCACCACTATATGAATATCTGCTTGAAATTAAAGCGAAGTCTCGAACTCCTTGAGAAAGCGGAGGTCGTTCTCGAAGTAGTTGCGAAGGTCGCGTACCTGCCACTTGAGCATTGCGATACGCTCCACGCCCATTCCGAATGCGAAGCCGCTGTACTTCTTGCTGTCGATTCCCGATGCCTCGAGGACGTTAGGGTCAACCATACCGCAGCCCATGATCTCTAGCCAGCCTGTTCCCTTGCAGACGTTGCAGCCCTTGCCGCCGCAGATGTTGCAGCTCACGTCGATCTCTGCAGAAGGCTCTGTGAACGGGAAGTATGAAGGACGCATACGGATCTGTGTCTGTGCTCCGAACATTTCGCGGGCGAAGAGGAGGATAGCCTGCTTCATGTCTGCGAAAGTCACGTTCTCGTCGATATAGAGTCCCTCCACCTGATGGAAGATACAGTGCGCACGAGCCGAGATGGCCTCGTTACGGAACACACGGCCCGGACATACGATACGGATAGGAAGCGGCATCTTCTCCATTGCACGTACCTGCACACTTGAAGTATGGGTACGGAGGAGGACAGGATTGTCGCTGTCGCTGATGAAGAATGTGTCCTGCATTTCACGTGCAGGGTGCTCAGGCGGGAAGTTGAGGGCCTCGAACACATGCCAGTCATCCTCAACCTCAGGACCTTCAGCCACATCGTAGCCGAATTTGCGGAAGATGCTTACGATCTCCTCGCGTGCTATTGACACAGGATGGCGTGAACCCAGACTTACAGGGTCACCAGGCATTGTATAGTCAAATGCAGCAGCTCCTGTTGCAGGTGCTGCTGCTGCTTCCTTAAGTTCCTCGATCTTTGCGGCAGCTGTGTTCTTGAGGACATTCAGCTTCTGGCCGAACTCTCTCTTAAGCTCTGGTGCCACTGTCCTGAACTCATCGAAAAGAGCGGTGATCTCACCCTTCTTTCCGAGAAGGCGGATTCTCGCCTCTTCTACCTCCTGCTCTGTCTTGCATGACAGGGCAGCTACTTCGGCCATCAAGGCCTCTATCTTTTCCTTCATATTTTGAATAGTATTTCTTTATTTATCATCACTAAACTTATCACAAAAATCTAAGGCCTACGGAATATGAAAAATATCATTCACGTTACCCATCCCCTAAATCCCCTTTATAATTCTTCTACTCTTCTACAGGATAGCCTATGGCGATCACGCAATATGGACGAAGTCCGTCCTTGATGCCGAGAAGTTCGGTCACATAGTCCTCTGCCTTGGCTCCTTCCGGCTCTGCCTTGAGTCGAGGACGGCCGTTGCAGTGCACCCAGCAGCTTACGAGATCCATTGCTGTGACCGCAAGCTGAACGAAAGTTGCAGAAATCGCACAGTTGTCCACCCAAAGGTCAGTCTTGGTCTCGTCACCCATCACAACGATGGCAGCCTGAGCTCCGCTGAGAAGCGCCGAACCATAGTCACGCATCTGTGAAAGAGCATCGAGAGTGTCTCTGTCCTCGACGATCATGAATGCCGAACTCTTGCTGTTGCGTGAAGAAGGCGCGGTCTGCGCAACTCTCACTATCGCATCCAGAATCTCCTTTTCCACCGGACGGTCGGAATACTTCCTGACACTGTGTCTCTTCTCTATTACTTCTAAAAAATCCATATTATTCCTCTTTTTGTGTCTTACGCTTTGCCCTCAGCTTCTGTGCTTTTCCCGCACCTGTCTTGAGATAAGCCTTCCACTGCTCATCATTGAATATCCTTCTGTACGAAGCATCAATGCTGTCCCACCACTTGTCCTGAACACTCTGAAAGATGTCTATATTGGTGATCTTGGCCTCTCTGAGCTTTTCTATTTCCTCCATCATGGCAGGATAGTCATGCTTAAGAGTCGAATCCACATAGAATGTCTGCCAGTCCTCAAGGTCAAGTATCCTCTGCAGCCTGTCAGCCTCGGCTTCTGCCTGCTCATAGAGATCGGGCTCTTCCGCCTTCTGCTGCTGTGCAGATGCACCGATATTACAAGCTAAAAAGGCAATGACAGCAAGAATCAAAGCTTTGTGACAAATATCCAATTTCATAGTAAGATAAAATTTTATTAGTTTTGCATGATGTTGCGAAGATTTAAACCTCGTAACGCAAAATCGTACAAAAGTAGTTAATAATAATAAAAGTACAAAATGAGAAGACTTTCAACAGCCATCATGCTTACTCTCGCGGCAGCAACTGCATTCTTCAGCGCAGACAGCCGCGCCTGCACCAATGTGCTCGTTACAAAGGGTGCCAGCACAGACGGATCGAACATGATTTCATACGCAGCCGACTCGCATCAGCTTTTCGGCGAACTCTACTACCAGCGTGCCGCAACCTGGGGCAAGGACGATATGCGTAAGATAAACGAATGGGACACAGGCAAATACCTCGGCCTCATCCCTCAGGTAAGACATACTTACCAGAGAGTCGGCAACATGAACGAGTACCAGCTCATCATCGCAGAGACAACATATGGCGGCCGTGCCGAGCTTGAGGATCCTAAGGGAATCATGGACTACGGTTCGCTCATCTATGTGGCTCTTGAAAGAGCAAAGACAGCGCGTGAGGCTATCGAAGTGATCGTCGATCTCGCAAACACATACGGCTACTACTCGAGCGGTGAGTCTTTCTCAATCGCCGACAAGGAGGAAGTTTGGGTGATGGACCTCATCGGAAAGGGACCGGACAACAAGGGCATCGTCTGGGTTGCACGCAGAGTTCCTGACGGATATATCTGCGCTCACGCAAACCAGGCACGCATCAGCACCTTCCCTCTCGATGACCCTGAAAACTGCATGTATGCACCGGACGTGATCACTTTCGCCCGCGAAAAGGGATACTTCAGCGGAAAAGACGAGGAATTCAGCTTCTGCGACGCATACGCACCACTCGATTTCAGCGGAATGAGAGGATGCGAGGCTCGTGCATGGGCAGCATTCAACATCCTCTGCGACGGCAAGTTCACCTTCATGGATGAGAACGGCAACGAGGTGACAAAGGACGCTTACGAATACATCGAGTATGCTATGGGACACGATGCAAGCAAGAGATTCCCTCTCTTCGTGAAGCCTTCACGCAAGATCAGCGTAAAGGATGTCGCAGACGTGATGCGTGACCACTATGAGGGTACCCCTATGGATATGACACAGGATATCGGAGCCGGCGGAAACGCACTTCCATACCGTTGGAGACCTATGTGCTTCGAGCATGACGGAAAGAGTTATGTGAATGAGAGAGCGATCGCAACTCAGCAGACAGGTTTCTGGTTCGTGGGACAGTCACGCGGATGGCTTCCTGACGAAATCGGAGGAGTGAACTGGTTCGGATGCGACGATGCCGCAACTTCTTACCTCACACCAATCTACACTTGCACAAACGAAGTACCTGAGAGCTTCCGCGAAGGAAACGGAAGCATGATCTGCTACTCTCCTACTTCAGCATTCTGGATGACAAACCGCGTTGCAAACGCATGCTACAAGGCATACAACATCATGTTCCCTACAGTTGACGCAGAGATCGACGCATGGGAAAACGCAATGATGGCAGAAGTTGCAAAGGCTGACGAAGCAGCACTCGCGATCTATAAGGCTGCTGATGCAAAGCCTCGCAAGCAGATCCGCCGCAACGACGAGCAGCAGAAGACTGCCTATGCTTATGCAGACGTGCGTACATATCTCACAAAGTTCTCTGTGGACAACGCACAGAAGATCTTCGACAAGTGGGTCGTTCTCGAGCAGCATCTCCTGGTGAAGTTCATCGATGGAAACGTCAAGGCACAGAATCCTGACGGAAGCTTCGTCACCAACGAACACACAGACAGGATTCCTGACAAGATCAGCCAGCCTGGCTATACTGACACATGGAAGGCTGTCGTAGCCAAGGAACATGGCTCAGTGATCGAAGAAAAATAAGGCATCCTGCTTTAATGAAAAAGCACGAAAACGCTCTGGTTTTCGTGCTTTTCTTTTTATGAGATGACTATCTTTCCATCGACGACATCTATATTGATTATCGACGCCCTGCTGACACTTCCGTCGAGAATCGCCTTGGCCAGCATGTTGACCAGTTCTTTCTGCATGAGACGTTTTATAGGACGGGCGCCATAAGCCGGTTCATAACCTTTCGTGCACATGTAATCCTCGAATGCCTTGGTAAATGAAATGGTCACTCCATTCTCACCGAGTTTCTCTTTCAGATCTATCATCTGCATCTTGAGGATGTCGCGTATGTCGCTCTGTGACAATGGTTCGAACATGATCACTTCATCTATTCGATTAAGGAACTCAGGACGCACCGTACGCTTCAGAACTTCCAGAACTTCCGCCTTGCACTGAGCCAGAAGAACCTCGCGGGAAGCATCCTGGACCTCTGCTGTGGAACTATTGTCTTTATGTTCCACATCGTTTTCTTCCAGCATTGGAAGCCTGTCCATATAAGTCTGGATAATGTCTGCTCCTACATTGGATGTCATGATCAGGATGGTATTCTTGAAGTCCACAGTCCTGCCCTTGTTGTCAGTCAGACGACCGTCGTCGAGCACCTGAAGAAGGATATTGAACACATCAGGATGAGCCTTTTCGATCTCATCAAGAAGCACTACCGAATAAGGCTTGCGACGGACTGCCTCAGTAAGCTGGCCACCCTCGTCATAACCCACATAGCCCGGAGGCGCACCGACAAGTCGGCTGACAGAATGACGCTCCTGATACTCGCTCATGTCGATTCTCGTCATCATGTTCTCATCGTTGAAAAGGAACTCTGCAAGCGCCTTGGCCAGTTCCGTCTTGCCGACACCTGTCGTACCCATGAAAAGGAATGATCCGATAGGGCGTTTCTCGTTCTGAAGCCCGGCACGGGAGCGACGTACGGCATCCGCAACGGCTTCGATAGCCTGATTCTGGCCCACGACCCTCTTATGAAGTTCTGCCTCCATACGAAGAAGTTTCTCCCTTTCACTTTCAAGCATGCGTTTCACAGGTATGCCCGTCCACTTGGCAACGACCTCGGCTATATCCTCCGGAGTCACCGCTTCTGTGATTATCGGGTCCTTGACAGCAGCCTGGCGTGCAGTCAGTTCGTCTATCTTCTTCTGCATCTCGGCCATCTTTCCATAACGAATTTCAGCCACCTTTCCATAATCTCCCGACCTTTCGGCATTATGAGCCTCGATCTTATAGTCCTCCATCTTCTGACGGGCATGCTGAAGGTCTGAGAGAACTTCCTTTTCTTCCTCCCATCTTTTGCGCAGATCGTCTCTCTCCGCATTCAATGCCTTAAGTTCAGCCTTGATCTTGTCCATCTTCAGTGAGACACCTTCGCGCTTGATGGCCTCACGTTCGATCTCAAGCTGCCTGATGCGGCTGTCAAGTTCCGCTATAGGCTCCGGCACGGAATTCATCTCCAGACGAAGTTTGGATGCAGCCTCATCCACAAGGTCGATGGCCTTGTCCGGAAGAAAACGTGTGGTGATATAGCGGTGTGAAAGTTCTACAGCAGCGATAAGTGCATCATCTTCAATACGCACCTTATGATGGTTCTCATAACGCTCCTTCAAGCCTCGCATGATGGAAATGGATGCGGCCGGAGACGGTTCATCCACGATCACCATCTGGAAACGTCTCTCGAGAGCCTTGTCTGCCTCGAAATATTTCTGATATTCGTCAAGAGTGGTCGAGCCTATGGTACGGAGTTCACCTCGTGCCAATGCCGGCTTCAGGATGTTGGATGCATCCATGGCTCCGGAACTTCGGCCGGCTCCCACAAGGGTATGGATTTCATCAATAAAGAGTATGACTTCTCCCTCGCTGTCAACGACTTCCTTTACAACACCCTTCAGACGCTCTTCAAACTCACCCTGATATTTGGCTCCTGCAATGAGGGCACCCAGATCAAGGGAATAGATCATTCTGCTCTTGAGGTTCTCTGGAACATCGCCATCTACGATCTTCTGTGCAATTCCCTCTGAAATCGCAGTCTTGCCGACTCCCGGTTCACCTACAAGTATCGGATTATTCTTTGTTCTCCTGCTGAGAATCTGAAGCACTCTTCTTATCTCCTCATCCCTGCCGATGACAGGGTCGAGCTTGCCTTGCGCCGCCCTCTCGTTGAGGTTTACGGCAAACCTGCTCAGGTTTTCGAATCTGTTTTCTGCCATTTTCTTTTCCTCCAAATTTTGAGTCCGACGGGCAGAATGCATAATTAGCCGTCTGCTCCGAAGAACAGACGGCTATAAGTCAAATTATATTCCAAAAGCCTCAGACTGACATTTTGTCAGCAGGTCGGGAAGACTTGATTACTCAGCGAGGTCAGCTGGATTCTCTGCTGAAGGGATTGCTGCAGGGAACTCTGGAGCCGGTGCCTCAACCTCGATCCTCTCAATATAGTCGATCTCTGCAGTGTGATTGTTATGAGTGAAAGCAGTCACAATCGAAACAACAAAGATGAATCCTACGAGACCCCAAGTGATCTTCTCAAGGATATCTGCTGTCTGACGAACACCGAAAGTCTGGTTACCTGCAACGAAGTTGCTTGCAAGTCCGCCACCCTTACCGTTCTGAAGAAGAACGATGAGTGTGATAAGAACACTCGCAACGAGTACAAGTACTGTCAAAATTGTAAAAAGTACGTTCATATCTGTTACTGATTTATTATCTCGTTTTCAATTTTTGCAATAAGGGCTGCAAAGTAAGTATTTTTTTCTGGATATGCCAAAAGAAGTTTAGAATAAATGCGTTTCGCCTGCTCCGGATAGCCCTGTTCCAGATATATCTGCGCTAATGTTTCCGTGTAGACGGCTATTTCTCCGACATCGGAAGACGAGTCATTCTTTTCCTTTTTGGCCTTGGCTGCATAATGTGAGAACACATTGTCACCGCTATTTCTTACGGCCTCATACTCCGACTGGCTGAAATAATCGCCTCCGACCACATGCACGGTTCGTGGCTTCGCCTCTGCCGCACTGTCAACCTTATCATTTTCAGAGATGTATGATTTCAGAAGCTTCTCCACATCGGTATCAGACCAGTCGTTCTCGAAAGACTTCCTCAGCATGTCGGCCAGCATATCCCTGTCCGCAAGATAAAGTGCAGCATCAGCAAACTGCGCCTCTCCCCATGCATCTCCCATACGGCTCATCCTGTCACAAAGTTCCCTTCTTGCACAACTGAACCACGGATAAAGGTTTACGACACCTATGAGTTCGTCTATATTCAACTTCTTTATGTCTATCTGTCCCATGTTACCACTTTGCTACTGTTGCGTTGAATATGTCGTCACAGATCTTTTCCACGATCTCTTCACAAAGGCTTGCCTCCACGGCATCAAGAGACTGGGATGCATCAAAGTCGGCATATGCTGAAAAACCTTTGTCCTCAAAATCATCCTCCGGGAACTTCCTGTTGAGGAATGTGACCTTCACGCTGACTGTAAGACGGTTCTGAGTAGCCTGTTCCTTAGCAGAAATCGCTGTCGCCTTTACATCATATCCGGTAATGGCGCCCACAATCTCCAGATTACCATCCATATCGACCTGCTCAAGTTTGGTCAGTCGTGTGAACTTGTCCTGAAGGCCTTCAGTCATCATGTTGCTGAGAGAAGGGTTGACCTTAGGAGCCGTATATTCGAAATAGTTGATGGTTATGCTCTTCACCTCCGGCTGAATGGAAGTTCCTGTAAATGAATATATTCCGCATGACTGTACAAGAAACGCCGCCACTATCATAGCAGCTGCCGTTCCCATCATTGCCCATATTGTTCTTTTTCCTGTCATCATTTATCTGTCATCTGTTTGATCTTGCGGTAAAGCGTCCTTTCGGAAATGCCGAGTTCGGCCGCCGCCGCCTTTCTGTTGCCGTCATGCTTTCGCAGCACCTTCTCTATGAGATCCATATTGGCCGACTTTATAGACATGTCCTCGGGACCTCTGTCCTCATAATCCTGCTCTTCCGGGTCTTCGTCAGGTTCCATCACCTCTCTCACAGGCTCATCCCATGAATCCTGGTTCATCTGAGGCAGCGCCGATGTCTCCGGAGGTGCGATCGCAGGTGCTCCCTTGCGTCCCAGTCCGGCCTTTGCCACCACATCCTTAAGATAATCCACATCCTGCTTCAGCTGGAGAAGCATCCTGATGATGGCCTCTCTTTCCCCCGGACTTTCCTGCTCCTGGTACGGAGAAGACTTTGCCGGAAGCAGATTAGGCTCTTCCTTAGGGATATAACGTGAAAGCACATCAACACCAATGGTGCATTTGTCCGAATATCCGGAAAGCCTTGCTGACTCAAGTGCGGAAATGGTCTCCGCCACATTCTTGAGCTGACGTATATTGCCAGGCCAGCGGTATTTCCTCAGCATGATCGAAGCATCCTCGGTCAACGTAACCTTGCACACTCCGTATTTAGCAGAGAAATCCGAAGCGAACTTCCTGAACAGCTGATTGATATCACCCGGACGCTCACGAAGAGCAGGCATCGATATCGAAACTGCGTTGAGTCTGTAGTAAAGGTCCTCTCTGAACTTTCCCTTCGACACGGCATGCATCAGATTCACATTAGTCGCGGCAATCACGCGTACATCCGTTTTCAGAACCTTCGACGAACCCACTCTTATGAACTCTCCCGATTGAAGCACACGAAGAAGCTTAGCCTGAGAAGAAAGCGGGAGCTCACCGATCTCGTCGAGAAAGAGCGTACCGCCGTCCGCTTCTTCAAAATATCCCCGGCGCATCTCGTTTGCACCGGTGAACGAACCTTTTTCATGTCCGAAAAGTTCGGAATCTATGGTGCCTTCCGGAATAGCACCGCAGTTTATTGCGAAGTACTTGCCTCTGCGACGCGGACTGTTGGAGTGTATGATCTTTGGAATATTCTCTTTACCTACACCGCTTTCTCCTGATACAAGGACAGTTATGTCTGTCGGAGCGACGGCCACGGCAATCTCAAGGGCACGATTCAGAGCCGGATCGTTACCTATGATGTCGAATTTATTCTTTAATGTCTGCAGTTCTTGATTTGTCATAACGGCACAAAGTTACGAAAACACTTTAAAAAACACATCCTACAATTTAAAAAATTCGAAAATATGATTATCTTTGCGCTTTGATATGCCCTCATGTAAATGACTGCATTTCGGGCTTGAATACAAACCATTTAATTTTATAAAACATGAGAAAAGGAATCAAATTCTTATCTGTTGCCGTTCTCGGCTTCGCTGCAGCTTGTAGCTCGCCTGAGAAGATGGCAGAGATGGCAGAGAACGTGATCGTTAAGACCGAGCCTGCTGTTCTTGAGGTTGTAGCAGGAAAGATCGACGCTGCTGTTACCGTTACTTATCCTGAGGATTACTTCCACAAGAAGGCTATCCTTGAGGTTACCCCTGTTATCGTTTACGAAGGTGGCGAAGTTGCTATGGAGCCATTCGTATTCCAGGGTGAGAGCGTAAAGGACAACTATGAGGTAGTTCCTAGCGCAGGTGCAACCGTAACAAAGGACGTACACTTCAGCTACGTACCAGGCATGGAGAAGAGCTACCTCGAGCTCCGCGGCGTGGTTAAGCACAAGTCAAAGAGCGTTGACATGCCTACAAAGAAGGCTGCTGACGGTGCAAACACAACTTATATGCTCGTTTGCAAGGACGGCGCACTCGACCTCAAGGCTGACAACTACCAGGAGGTTATCAAGCAGACTGCTGAGGGCCAGATCCTTTACACAATCAACAGCTCAACTGTAAGAAACAACCAGCTTTCTTCACAGTCTATCAAGGATTTCCAGGCTGCTCTCGACGAGATCAAGGCTAACGAGCGCAAGACTCTTGTCGGTACTGATGTCGTTGCTTATGCTTCACCAGACGGAAAGGAGGATCAGAACGCTAAGCTTTCTGACAACCGTTCAAAGTCTGCTGAGAAAGCATTCGCAAAGGTTACAAAGAAGCATCCGGTTGACGGTCCTGTAAAGGTTTCAAGCGTAGGTGAGGACTGGGAAGGCTTCCAGGAGCTCGTAGCTGAGTCTGACCTTGAGGACAAGGATCTCATCATCCGCGTTCTTTCTATGTACAGCGATCCAGCTGTCCGCGAGAAGGAGATCAAGAATATGTCTGCTGTTTACACAACTCTTGCTAAGGAGGTTCTTCCTGAGCTCCGTCGTGCAAGATTCATCGCTAACGTAGAGTTCAAGAACTACACAAGCGAGGAGCTCCTCAAGCTCGTTGACGAGAACATCGACGTTCTCGACGAGACTGCTCTCCTCCGTGCTGCTACTCTCGTTAAGGAGAACGCTGACAAGATCGCTCTCTACAAGAAGGCAGTTGAGAAGTTCAACAGCGCTAACGGTCAGTACAACCTCGCAGTTGCTTACATCTGGGATGGCAAGCTCGCTGAGGCTAAGGCTGCTCTCGCAAACTGCGCTAAGGACGCTGACTGGAACAATGCAATGGGTGTTGTAGCTCTCCGTGAGGGTAACAACGCTGAGGCTGAGAAGTACTTCAAGGCTGCTAACAACGCTTCTGCAAAGGCTAACCTCGCAGTTATCGACGTTCTCAACGGTGACTACAAGGCTGCTGCCGCTAAGCTTGCTGGCCAGAAGGGTTGCAACGTAGCTCTCGTTGCTCTCCTCAACGGCGACCTCGCTGCTGCTGCAAACGCAACTTGCAAGTGCCCTACCGCTTCTTACATCAAGGCTATCGCTGCTGCACGCCAGGGCAACGCTGACGCTGTAAAGGCTAACATCGAGGCTGCTAAGGCTGATCCTGCACTCGCAGCTCGCTACGAGAAGGATATCGAGTTCGCACAGTACAGATAATCCATACCTTATATATAAGGAAAGGCTCGGACCACATGGTTCCGAGCCTTTTTTTATTATTGCATCTTCACGATGTTGACATCAAGGGCGGATTCGATGAGGTCGATGATCAGGTCGAGGTCTTCGGTGCTGAACTCGCCGCTGAGCTTCTTGCTGAGGTCGTTTGCTGCGAATGAGACCTTGTAATGCTTCGAAAGAACTGTCAGCACTTCCTTGAGTGGAGTCTCGTCAAAGACAAATGTACCGCGCAGCCATGCGATGTCATTGCTGTCACCTTTTTCGCTGACGATCGGTGCTCCTATTCCTACAGGCATGAGTGCACCCATTCCTTCTGTAAGGATTACGCCGTCTTTTTCACCTTTGCGTGCGAAAAGCACCTTTCCTTCTGCAACATAGACCTTTACAGCCTGTCTGGAAGCCACGGTAGCATCCACCTGGAATTCAGTACCAAGGACGCGTACAAAGGTGTTTTCTGTAGAAACCTCAAATGGTCTTGCCTCATCTCTTGCCACATCGAACCAGACCTTACCCGTCATCTCCACCTCTCGGGCATCCCCGTCAAAACCCTTATAGCGAAGAGTAGAGCCCTTGTAAAGAGTCACCGAAGTGCTGTCAGGAAGCAGGAACGTCTCCGAGGAAGCAGATGCCATGAGTTCTGTCCAAGGATCCTTCGGTCCTTTCAGATAAAAGAAAAGACCGACCACCAAGACCACGGCAGCCGCAACTCCGGAAATGCGCATCCAATTGACACGATGCACTTTCTGAGACTTCGGATGAACGCTGTTGAAGCGTTCGATCGCCTTCTGCGTGTCGAACATCCCCTCCTTGTAATGGCGGATAACGAAATCGAGATGTCTGTCGTCAAAGTCTGACATAATAAAGATTCAAGAGTCTTGTTTCGTCTATAAGACGTGGTTCAGATGAAAAAGTACTATCGGTTTCAAAAGAAAATTGCCCAAAAATATGAGATTATCTTCTGAGCCCCTTCCTTCAAGGTCTTCAGAGCCTTGCCGATCTGGTTCCGGACGGTGTTTTCCGATATACCGAGTTCTTCTGCAATCTCTTCATACTTAAGCCCGTCGCGTTTGCTCATCAGGAAGATCTCACGACATTTTTCAGGAAGAGAGTCTATCGCCGTCCAGAGTCTCGCTTCTATCTGCGAGCGTTGCTGAGCGTCGTCATCATCGATAATTCCGTATGTGTCGTATGGCTTGAGTTCTTCAGTCCTGATTCCGGCCTTTCGGAGATGGTCGAGACAGCGGTTGCGCACCATCATATATAAATATGAACGACGATTTGTCACAGTTGCCCCCTCCTTGGTCTTCTCCCACAGGGATGCAAAACAGTCCTGCACGATATCCTCGACCGTCGCAGGGTCATTCAGATAGTGCAGGGCATACAGACACAACGGCCTGTAATTATATCTGAAAAGTTCGTCCATGTTTCAAAGGTAAGAGTTTTTTATAATTTTGCATAGTACTTTTTTGCATCGGTTCCGTCTTATATGCGGAATCAGATGTAAAACGACTTGCTGATGAAGAAACTTATCACATTTTTACTGCTTGCAACCCTCTGCTGCGGCATCTCCGGCGCTCAGAACGGAAAGATGCCGACGCTGAAGGAACAGATGCAGCTTATTCACGAACATTTCGGAGTCAATTTCATATATGACTCCTCTATAGGACTTGACAAGGAAGCCCCGAGAAAGATCGATCCCCGCAGACAGAGCCTTGAGGAATGTCTGACCGGTCTTTTCACCGGGACTGACATTGAGTGGGAAGTGATGAAGAAGTACGTCGTGCTGAAACACAAGGACAAGAAGAGAAAGCCCAAGGACTACACCATCTTCATCGAAGAACAGCACGACACCCTGAACGAATCCGTCATCACTGCCCTTGCTGCAAGAGACCTCAACACTACCCAGACAGGCTTCGAGAAAATCGACGGAAAGACTTTCAACCAGGGATTCGCGATACTCAGCTCCCCTGACGTCATCAAGACGCTCCAGCAACTTCCGGGTGTGGCTTCCGGTACGGAACTGCTTTCAGGAATGTATGTGCGAGGCGGCGACGGTGCAGACAACCTCTATCTTCTCGACGGCGTACCCTTATACCAGGTCAGCCATCTGGCAGGACTTTTTTCCAGTTTCAACACTGACGTGGTGGAGTCAGTGGACTTCTACAAAAGCGGCTTTCCGGCGCGTTACGGTGGCAGGCTTTCGTCCGTCGTGGACGTAAAGACACGTGAAGGAGACTTCAATGACTATCACGGACTTTTTTCAATCGGTCTTATCGACGGCAGGATGCAATTAGAAGGACCGATCGTGAGAGGCAAGACATCATTCAATGTAGGACTAAGACGCAGCTGGCTTGATGTCATAACCGAACCGGCAAGTCTTTTCATCAAGTCCACGCAGCAGCGTGATTTCCGCATCAAATACGCTTTCTGGGACCTCAACGGAAACATCACTCATAAATTCTCTGACGAGAACAAACTGTCATTAAAAGTCTATGGAGGACGCGATGCGGCAAGGGTCAATGACGGAGAAATGAGAACATCAGAAGCCGATACTCAGATCCAGACATATTCAGGGAACAAGACAAGGATTGAGTGGGGCAATCAGGTGGCATCGCTTGATTGGGACTGGCATTTCGCAGAGAATCACGAAATGTCATCAAAGATATACTACAGCCGATACGCTTCGATTTTCGGATACAGTGACATTTCAACAGCTTATCTTGGTGACGAAGCCGTTTCCGGATCTGAAAAGGACAGTGAGAACCGTGCAAGGACTTATGACATCGGATTGAAGGCAGATTTCAACCTCAGAGCAGGCCAAATGCATCATATACGCTACGGAGCATCGCTGCAGTTTCACAATTACAATCCGAAATATACAGGAACCAATACTGTAATGGCAGATAAGCAGAGCAGCACAGCCACCACTTTCAACGAAAGCGATACAAGAAGATCATTTGAGACTGCTTTATATCTGGAGGATGAAATGACATTTGCCAGATGGTTTACGGCTAATGCAGGCATCAGATATTCCTCATTTCTCACTGAAGGAAAAACATATCATAGCATACAGCCACGCGCAGCCTTTCGATTCGGATTAGGAGACTACACGTCATTGAAAGTTTCCTATAGCGAAATGACCCAATACAACCATCGCATTTCTCCAAACCATCTTGAGCTTCCTACCAGCTTCTGGATGCCCTCGACAGCAGTAATAGCCCCAAGCCGATCAAGACAGGCTTCGGCCGGTGTCTATGTAAACTTTCCCCATAACATCAGGTTCAATGCTGAGGGATATTTCAAGACAATGGACAATCTGCTCGGATTCAGAGGGAAATGGGGAATCTATCCTCCTATACACCTTTGGGAAGAAGCGATGGTGCTAGGAAAAGGCCGGGCCTGGGGACTTGAAACGGAACTATCTTGGTCAGACGAAAAGACCTCTCTTGCAGCATATTACACCCTCTCATGGAGCCAGCGTTTCTTTAAGGAATTCTTCCCGGAATGGTATAGGGACATAAATGACAACCGTCATAAACTGACGCTTTCCGCGACGAGAAGATTCGGCAAAAGATTCGAGATGTATGCAAGCTGGAACTGGCACAGCGGAGGATGGATGAGCGGAGAGTCGCACATTATACAGTCGGGGAAAGTGAAGGACGGCTGGCCGGAGAGCTTCTACTTTGTTCCGAACAACATCAAGATGCCGTTTTATCACAGGCTTGATGTCGGATTCAATTTCCATAAGACAACCAGGAGAGGAAACGAAAGCATCTGGAATCTGAGCCTGTATAATGCTTATTGCAATGTGAATGCAATCACTGCATATATTGACACATCATATGAGTTTACGGAAGACAATCTTACAGGACTGAACTTTACCGGAGAGGCCTTCGGTTTCGTTCCTGTCATTCCGTCATTCAGTTACACTCTTAAATTTTAACCTGACATGAAGAGAACATTACCTATAATAATAATCACTCTGCTGATGATGACCGGATGCCGGTATTCATTTGAACTCTCCGATATCGGACTTGAACCCAGGCTTTGCGTAAGGTCTTTCGTCTGCGCGGATTCATCAGTAACCGTAACAGTCCATAGGGCGATTCCGATAACAGATGCTGCCAATACTGACACCAGCAGAATTTCGCCTATGTTTTCATTGAAATGCAATGGTTTTGAAGTTGAAGGATCGCAGTCTGATATAGACAGAGGCGGCATAAAATATGATATGGAGGCCTTTAAGCCTGGTGACCTTCTTGAACTGAGTGTGGAAGAGGAAGGAATGAAAAGGGTGACAGCCTCGACTGTAATTCCTGATTTCTTCCCCGATTGTACTACGGAAATCTCTACATTAGATCAATGGCACAGTAGTATTTCAATTAAATATGAAGATAACCCTGAAACTGATGATTTCTACGGAGCGGTAGTCATGAACACTACTACCAATGTAGAAACAGGACATGAATGGTCAGGATCATATCACCCTGCGGGAGGTTATGACAGTATCAACATTGATTATAGCGCTTATTCGCCTGTCGTGACACAGCTCGATGGAGAATATCTGTTCATCTGGAAAGACTCGGATGAGGAAGATAATGAATATGAAATCAAATATGTTCTGGATGGCATGTTTGGTAAAAATTACCGGAAATTCATATACCTGAAACTGTTCAAACTGTCGGAAGAGATGTACAGAACTTTGTGCGCCTGGTACGACCAGGACTATAATATATTTACATACATCGGCTTCTTTTCTCCCTCAGCATGTTACACAAATATAAACAACGGTGTGGGTTACTTCGGGTCATGCTCTGTAAGATACACTGAACCTGTCGAGATTACAAATGAGATCTAATAAAATGAAGACTAAGACATATATCGGTTTCCTGATGCTGGCCGTTTTGAGCGGATGCAGAGGATTTGTGGGAGGTCTCGATGACTCGAATGTAGAGGCTTCGCAGATAGTATTCATAAACACCAGTTCTTATGACCTGACTCTCATCATTGATGATGAAGACTGGGTGGGACCGGACTCTGTGAAGATCGAATCGGAGGGAGGGTTGAAAAAATACGACATCGAACTGACCCATAATCTCAATTATTTCGATTATGCGGAGTTGTCAATTGAAGGCAAGGGCAGGATCTGTTATGACTTCAACACAGAATTACCACACAATCCATGCAAATATGGATTCTCTATCCGTCTGGAAGACACATACAGGAATTATTATGTATTTGAATTTACGGAAGAAAAGTGCAATGAACTGTTACAGAAATATGAGGAACTTAAACAGTTTGAAATATACAGCCTTTATCCTTCTGTTGTAAGGGAAGATACTCTTTTCACTGAGGGTTCTTCGGAAGCTCTGTTCTCTCAGGTATTCATAGTTCCCGAGGCATACGATGAAGTCGGGATAGGAACCTTGGTATCAAAGACTGCGGAAAGCATTGATCAGATCGGGTATTCCCGACAGAAGATAGATGTACACCAGGATTCCATCAAGCATTATGACTTTAACTCCTATGTGGACTTCGGCACACAGTCATATTATTGCTTTGAGGATCTGAAAAAGACGTCCCTTGCTCATTTCGGATGCGATTTTACCGCTTTGACAGGCCGCACGGAAATGGACCGCTTCTGCGGAGTAATATTTTCCCGATACAAAGGAACGGCCGAATGGACTGACGACCTTCAAGATATTCCTGAAGACAATCTTGCCATCAAGAACATCTTAACGGGTCAGATAATGATTCTTCTGGCGGAGGCAGACTGTTCAGCATCGGTATTGGCGGAAAATCTCAGACGGACGATAATGCACTTCAACGGAGATTTGATTGAAAGATATGGAAAGAGCAGGAACCTTGTCTTTCATCTGATCACAAGAGGCGAAGACGGCAGATTCCAGTCATGTACAGGAGGCCTGGAGCTCGTCGAACGATACGTAAACGGTATTGACGACGAGCCAAACCTTCCTCTATGTTTTGAAATGGTGGATGCCGACAATGAACCTGGCTATCTCCACATCAAGGATATCCTACTTGAAGATTCTCTGAGCGAATGAAGTGAGGTCACGTCTCCAGACCTTCCATTCGTGACCGCCCGGCCACTGCTCCCAGACTACTCCCTTGTAGCCCTTTGAATCAAGGATTGACTTGAATTCCTTCATTCCGTTGATACGGTTATCCTGTTCTCCGCATGAAAGATAGATGACATCGAACTTGTTGAACTTCTCCGGCTGTGAAAGCATTCCAGGGATCTGCTTTTCTGCATCGAAAGGCTCTCCTCCGATCGCTGTAGAACCAATGAGACCAGATGCGAATACACCAACTGCCGAGAACTTGTCGACATTTCTGAAACCGATGTAGAATGACTGTCCGCCACCCATCGAAAGACCTGCAACAGCTCTTCCCTTTCTGTTGATGATGACATTATAACGGCTTTCGATGAAAGGAATGATGTCGGCTGTAAGTGAAGAATAGTTGTCAAAACCTGAGTTGTACTGTTTTGTATTCTTGTTTTCAGGAATTCCGAGTGTCTGCGAAGCATACTGTGAAGGGTTTCCGTTAGGCATAACTACGAGCATCGGAGTCGCCTTCCCTGCTGCGATAAGGTTGTCAAGGATCTGGCAGGTGCGTCCGAGAGTCGACCATGCATCCTCATCTCCGCCACCACCATGAAGGAGGTAGAGCACAGGATATTTCACCTTTGTATTCTTAGGATTGTATCCGTGTGGAGTGTAGACATAAAGTCTGCGGGTCATGTCGTTCTCTGCTGAGTGATACCATACCTGCTCGAGGTTGCCCGGCTTGTCAGACTCCTTGTAGTTATCTGCATAGTCGCCTTCCACGAGGACAGCATTCATGTATCTTGCACCGTCTCTCTGAACGAATACATTGACCGGATCAAGCATAGTGACGCCGTCAACGATGAAGTTGTATGTGTAAAGTTCAGGAGCAGGAAGAGGGAGTGTGATGCTCCATACGCCGTCCTGACCCTGGGTCATTTCGTTTCCTTTCGGATTGTATCCGAGCCATGATGCGGAAACCTGCACCTGGCGGGCCTTAGGGGCATTGAATCTGAATGTGATGCCCTGCTCAGTGATTTCAGGGGACTTGACTGTCCTTCTGAACGAGAGAGAATGCATTTCCTGTGCGAAAAGACTTGCACAAGCCATTGTACCGGCCGCGAGGAGCAATGCCGCTTTCTTGATGATGGTTCTCATAGTCATGTGTTATTTAAAGAGTTGTTCTGCAAATACCATAAGATAGTGGCGCCAGTTCTTCCAGGTGTGGGCACCGTCTGTCCAAAGAGTCTCATGAGGATATCCCTTCTCCTTTAGTGCATCAGCGAAATCGAAGGAGAACTTCGCGATAGGGTCTGCTGTACCGCATGCCACGAAATATACCTTTGGCTTGTTAGAGAAGAGAGGTTCGAGAGTATTGATGTCATTCTGGAACACTGCGCCTGAGAAGAGTCCGATATAACCGAACTTGTCAGGATACATCGCTGTGGTCTGAAGGGTATGACCGCCACCCATAGAGAGTCCGCACATTGCTGTGTTCTTAGCGCCCTTGAGCACGCGGTAATGGCTTTCCACATATTTCATAAGATCCGGGAAGGCTTCCGGAATAGTGGCTTTCGCCTTAGCCTCAGGATTTGGAGCACCTGACATCGACGCCTTGTAGAGTCCTGCATGCCAATCTCCAGGAGCAGCTGCCGCCATCGGATTGCCGTTAGGGATGACCACGATCATAGGCTTGGCCTTACCTGTTGCAATCATATTGTCCATGATCTGTGATGCACGTCCGAAATCGAGCCATGAATTCTCGTCGCCGCCGGCACCATGACAGAGATAAAGAACAGGATATTTCTCCTTGCTGTCCTCATATCCCGGAGGTGTGTAGATGGAAACCCTGCGGTTAAGACCGAGTGTCGGAGAATCGTACCATACTCTTTCCACGTTACCGTGAGGTACGTCATTTACATCATACATATAACCTGGGGTTCCCACTTCGCCTGTAATGAGGAAGTAGTTGGTCCATACGGTCATATCCCTGTGTCTGAACGGATTCGACGGGTCTGCATATGGAAGTCCGTCGATTCTGAACATATAAGAATAGAGTTCCGGAGCGAGAGGGCCGTCTGTAGTATATTCCCAGATACCGTCCTTACCTTCTCTCATGTCCACCCAGATAGGGACCTCTGTGACATATCCGTTGTTGTCTGCAATATGGTGAGGGAGGAAATCTCCTGTAAGTCTTACTGTCACTGCTTTCGGTGCATAGACACGGAATGTGACCGAATTGTCTTCGTGGATGTCAGGAGAGTTGAGTTCTACTGCCGTACCCATCAGATTCTGCTGGGCGAAAGCGCATGCTCCGCTTAGAAGGAGAGCAACTGCAAAAAGGATCTTTTTCATAATTATGCGGTTATTGGTTTTACGGGTAAGTTTTGGTAAAAATAAGAATAAATGGAATCATTTTCAAGAATTCCACAGCATTGAAGTGCATCATTTTTGTTTTCGGGAAACAGACGAAACACCAAAATGGATTCTTATGCCGCTTCTTACTGTAAAAGAACTGGAGGACTACTGTCCTCTTTTCAAAGGAAAATCAGGTAACGCGATAGGACGCGGACTCATGCGCATGCTTTCCGTAGACAAGGTGAACAGTCTGTATGACAGACATATGGATGCGTCAGGAGTGGATTTCGCCTCAGCAGTGCTTGATGACATAGGGGTCCATTATGACATCATCGGAGCAGACATTCTGGAAGGTCTTCCCGAAGGACCGTTCATAACCGTCAGCAATCATCCGTACGGCAGCATCGACGGAGTCATGCTTGTCGATCTGTTCGGTCATCTGAGACCGGATTTCAAAGTCATGGTGAACAGGTTTCTCTGCAGGATAAAGCCTCTTGAAGAGAATTTCATTTGTGTCACACCGACAGGAAACGAAAGGACAGCGCCCTCTGCAGAAAGCATACAGGGCATCAAGGATGCCGTAAGACATCTGCGCTCGGGACACCCGCTGGGAATATTTCCTTCAGGAGCGGTTTCCGACCTCAGCATCAAGGACGGGTACATCAGGGATCGTGAATGGCAGGAGCCGGTCATAAGACTGATAAAGAAGATGAGGGTTCCTGTCGTTCCGGTGCATTTTCTCGACAGGAATTCGGATTTTTATTATTCGCTGGGACTGCTCGACTGGAGGATCAGACTGCTCCGTCTGCCGGCAGAGGTATTCAACAAAAGAGGAAAGAGAACAAGAATAGCAATAGGTAAAATCATCACGCCGCAGATGCAGGATGCCTTCGCGGACATCGATGATTTCAGAGAGTTTTTAAGGAATAAGGTTTATAAACTGTATTGAGTATGACAAACAACAAGGCAGATGCGGTAAGGATACAGACTTCGGTCCTGAACGCGGCAGAGAAGAAGGTGCTGGTGTGGCTTGCGGAGCGCCAGCCTAAGTGGATGACATCTGATATCCTTACATTTATCGGAACATTCGGAGCGGTGGTGATCGCTGCGGGCTACATCCTGTCCGCAAGGAATATCAACTTCCTGTGGCTCAGTTCATTGGGTTTTATCATCAACTGGTACGGAGATTCTCTGGACGGTACACTTGCAAGGGTACGCAAGACTCAGAGACCTATATACGGATATTACATCGACCACACTGTCGATGCAATAAACGAGGTGCTGATCTTCGTGGGAGTGGGCCTTTCAGGACTCATGCATCTTGAGACCGCTCTTTTCATTCTGGTGATGTACTTCCTGATGACCATCAATGTCAGCATCAATGCACATCTGAAAAAGGAATTCAAACTTACATATGCTAAGATGGGTCCTACGGAATTCAGAATAGTGGCAATCATGATAAATACACTGTTCGTGCTTATAAGGCCGTTAAGGGAGTTCTCGCACAGTTTCTTGCTTTTCGGACACGAAGTGGAACTGGAAGCACTGGATTATATCGGAATTGTGATTATTCTGATTCTGATCATTCTGCATCTGACTACGATAATTCAGGATGCAAGGGATTATGCAGAAATAGACCCTATGCCTGACAGGTCATGAAGAAACTGCTGATAAGGTTCTTGAAGTTCGTCGGCACGGGCATGATAGGGTCCTTAGTGGACACGTTCGTGCTGTGGATACTTTCAGACTTCGTCTTTAAAGAAAAATATTGGGGAGAATACTTATTCTCCCCGATGATTTCATTTCAATGCGCGGTCACCGTCAACTTCCTCATATTCTATTTCTATGTCTGGAAGGACAGGACAAGGACGGCTCCTGATGCCGGAAAACGGAGATTCTTCAGGCTGTTTCTTGCCTATGACCTGAGTGCTTCCGGGGTGTTCGTCATCCGCCTGGGACTGCTTCTGCTGATAGAAAGGTTCACCGGATGGGATGTGGTGCTGTGCAATCTCACAGCGATGTGCTTTTCAGGACTGGCGAATTTCGCCATTGAAAACCTTGTGATATTCAAGAAGAAAGGTTAACACCTACATCACGATATCCTCACCCCTGTAGAAATCCAGAAGTCGCGTCTGGAAGAGACATTCATAGCGTGAACGGAGCAGTTCGGATTCGGCACGGAGGAAATTGTTCTTCGCGTCATTATAGTCTGCTATTCCTGCCTTGCCATTGAGGTATTTCTCCTCAACAAGCACATAATGTTCCTGGGCACTGTTGCGTGCCTCGATGCTTCCCTGATACTTCACCTGAGAATTCAAGGCATTGTAATAGGCCTGCTGGATCTCCTTGTACAAGGCCTTCTTGACATTCTCGACCTGGAGTTGCTGGTTTTCCCTGTTGAGTTTTGCCGTACGGACATTATTGCGTGTCGAGAATCTGGTGAAGATCGGGATATTGAGCGAAAGTCCTACGTATTGGCTGAAATTGTTGCGCATCTGGTCTGCAAAACTGCCGTACTTCATGTTTGAGGAAGTGTAGTAATTCGAACCCAGACCTGCACTCATGGATATGCTCGGCATATATGCTCCCTTGGCGCTTTCTATAGCCAGTTCCGCACGGTCAAGGGCCAGTTCTGCTGAGAGAACTGCCGGCTTTATGCCTACTGCCTGATCATATATCGCCTCCGGACTCATCAGAACGGCTGTCGCGAAATCTTCTGTTGCCGGAGTCGCAACTGCAAAGCCTTCCGGAGAAGGAAGTTCCAGTAGCTGTGTCAGATCAAGGACAGCGATGTTGAGGTTGGCTTCTGCCTGAGTTCTGCTTACCTTGCTCTGTGCAAGAGTAGCCTGCTGGGCGGCCACATCCGCTGCACTTGCCTTGCCTACCTTCTTTCTTTCCTCCATCTGGTACAACAGCATCGCGTCATGTTCCTCCTGAGCTGCAGCGACCTTGAGAAGTTCCTGATTATAAAGTATCTGCACATAGGCCTGAGCAACTGAAATACGAACATCATCCTTAGCTTTGGCGAGATCAGCCATTGCTGCACTAAGGTCCAGACGACTCATCTTCACTCCCTTGTTTATCTGAAGCCCCTGAAATACAGGAACATCCATGCCGAGATTGAAGGATGTGGAAGACGTGTTGGAATTGGTGTATGTATTATCTGCACCGAGTCCTCGTCCGAAAGAAAGGCTTTCCGAACTTGAAGCACTCAGACCCGGCAGTCTGCGGCCCTGTGCGGTATTGAGATCAATCTCTCTCTGTTCCACGTTCAGTTCGCTCTGACGGACGGTGATGTTGTGCTCAAGCGCATGGCTGATGCAATCGCTGAGCGTCCATTCCTTCTGCTGAGCCGCTCCCTGCATCTGAGTCAGAACAAGGAGGAGCAATATCATTGACTTTTTCATGACTATTCTTCAATGTTTTGTGTTCCTCGTACTGTCTGTCCTTCTGTAAGTCCTGACAATACATGAATGTTGATGCCGTCGCTCATGCCTGTGGTTATCGGGGTCTTCTCGAACACCTGCGGTGCGGTCATAAGATATACATATACGCTGTCTGCCGAGAATTCAAGCGCACTCTCAGGCACTGAAAGAACCTCTTTCACTTCCTGAAGCACGATTTCCGCATTGGCGCTGTAGCCTGCTCTGATGGTATGGGTCTCGCTTGGAACGATGGCCGCCTTTATCTGGAACTGACTTGCTCCGTTCGATTCGGTCGCCTTCGGAGAAATATATTCCAATGTCGCTTCCGAGCTGTAGTCCGGAAGTGCACCGATGGTGATCTTCATAGGCATTCCGACTACAAGAGCACCAACTTCAGTCTCGTCTATAGATCCGTTGAATATGAGGTCCGACATGTCGGCAACAGTAGCTACCGTAGTACCGTCATTCATGGTATTTGCCTGAATGACAGAGTTTCCGACCTTGACAGGGATGTCAAGGATAAGTCCTGTGATGGTCGAGCGCACAAGGGTGGAACTGCTTCCTGCGTTTGATGAAGATACACCATCCCTGATCACTTCAAGAGCCTCCTGTGCGGCCGAGCGCTCTTCCTTTGCCTGATTGAGGGCCTGAAGCACCTTGTCATATTCTTCGGTGCTGACAAGTTCCTTGTCATAGAGGGCCTTCTGTCTGTTGTAGTCTGTTTCCGCCTGCTTGAGATTCATTTCAGACAAGCGCAGACGCGACTCTGCGGAACTGAGCGAACCCATATCCGGGATGACCTTCAGCTTTGCGATGACCTCTCCTTCCTTCACCATCTCTCCGGCTTCCTTGTAGAGTTCGGAAATGATGCCGTTGATCTGAGGCTTGATGTTTACCTCGTTGCGCGGCTCTACCTTGCCTGTTACCACGGAGGTTCTGGTTATGTCCATGACGCTGACAGGGAGTTCCTGCCATGTAATGACCTCAGGACGGGATTTTGAGTAAAGGAACACGAATGTTCCGATAAAGATCATAGCAACCAGTGCAAGTCCAAGATACTTGAAAACCGTTTTCATATTTTCTGCATTATTACTTTATTTAATTTATCTTAACTAAGAGCGATTTTCAAAGCTGTACATAATATGAAAATATATCTACGTTACCCTCCTCCTAAATCCTCCTCCTCGGGAGGAGGACTTGCTATCGCTTCGCTCAAATTCACTTTATATTTTATTCGTCACGCATGGCATCTACCGGCTTGATGTCCATTGCTCTGTAGGCCGGTGCCAGTCCGGCAAGCACACCCATCACTGCGAGCATCAATGCGGACAGGACGGCTGTCCAGAACGATATCTGGAATTCCGTATCAGGAATCAGGATGTCCATAGCATTGAGTATGAATACCGAGAAAACGATTCCAGCCATTCCCGATACTGCAGTCAGTATGATGCCTTCCATTATGATCTGGAAAAGAATGTCTTTCGGTGTAGCTCCTATCGCTCTGCGTATACCTATTTCCGTCGTCCTTTCCTTTACTGTGACCATCATGATGTTGCTTACACCGATGACTCCTGCCAGTATGGTTCCCAGACCGATGAGCAATATGAGGAAATTCACTCCTTTGAACAGATTGTCTACAACAGAGAACATTTCCTCTGTGTACAGGATTGTGAGGGCCTGCTTGTCTTCAGGATCGAATTTGTGCTCTCTGGCTATGATGCCGCGTAGCTTCTGTTCATGTTCGGAGAGGGATATTCCCGATCCTGCAGTCACACAGATTATGTCCACATCCTCTCCTCTTCTGAAAATCTTGCGTGCTATGCTTATCGGTATTATGACGGACTGGTCTGCTGAGCCGTTTAGACTGATGTTTCCGGCGCTGACGTCCACTCCCACCACCTGATAATACACAGAACCCACTTTGATATGTGCTCCGCACGGATCGCCTCCGTCAGGAAACAGGGTATTGTATATTCTCTCACCTATGACACAGACCTTTCTCTCCTGGATCACATCCGACTCGTTGATATATCTGCCAAATTTCAGTTTCGGAGTCTCAACCTTCACATAGTCGGCATAAACACCTTTGACCGTTCCTTGCGCCGCTGCCTCACGATACTGTATATCAGATGAATATGAAGTGATTGTCGGGGTCACGACCTCGAGTTCAGGCATCATTTTCTTGAGACGCTCGACGTCTTTATATGTAAGGCTCCAGTATCTGCCCTTGCTCAGACCCATATAAGGCATGGTCGTCCTGTCGGAAACCAGGACGGTTGTGTTGGTTGCAAATCCTTCGAAGTTTGCAGCAAGCAAGGTTTTGAATCCGTTTCCTCCACCCATGAGGAAGAGGAGCATGAATATACCCCAGAAGACTCCGAATCCTGTGAGAAGGGTCCTTCTGCGGTTACGTTTGAGAGCTAAGGTTATCTCCCTGTATGTATCCCAATCCAGTCTCATTCTGCTCTCAATGCTTCTATAGGTCTGACTTTAGCGGCTTTCATTGCCGGGAACAAGCCGGCGACCGCACCTGAAATTATAAGTACGAGAGTAGCTTCAATGGCTACATCCACGCCGACGGTAGGGTTCACGAACACTGATATTTCCTGTCCGAGTACGCTTATGCTGGACTGCCCCAAGGTTATATCAAGAATTTCACAGGCCACCAGACCGAAGAACATTCCTATATATCCGAAGAATGCCGTGATGGTTATGCTTTCTGCAAGAATCAGCCTTGTGATGTTCCATGGACTTGCTCCTATGGCCTTTCGTATGCCGAACTCATGGGTGCGTTCCTTGACTGTGATGAGCATTATGTTGCTGACTCCGACAATTCCGCTCAGCAAGGTAAGAAGTCCTATTATCCAAAGAGCCGTACTTACGAGGTCCATACCTTTGTTCATCTGCATGCTCTGAGTAAAACGGTTCCATATCCATATGGCGCTGTTGTCATCCGGTGCTGCCTTGTGAGCAGTGTTCAGAAGAGCTAGCAGCCTCTTCTCGAACTGCTCGTTATCTTCTTCTGTCTCAAGTCCTTTGAAGGTGAAGATTATCTCATCCACGTACTTTCCCTTGTTGAACATCGTCCTGACACTGGTGAAAGGAGCATAAATATCTCTTGTGGTTGTGCTCATATCTGATTTCAGGATGCCGACCACCTTGAAGTTCACATCTCCGCATCTGATCATCCTGCCTATCATTGATGGTATTCTTGATTCGCTTCCCATGAATATTTCCGCCATATCGTCGGAAATGACCAAAACCTTGCGCTGTTCTTCCAGGTCTTTAGGGTTGATAAATCTTCCATGAAGGAGCTGGAGTCCTTCGTTGATGATGTATTCCGGATAGCAGGCCTGAAGAGAGACAGAGACGGAATTGTCATTATATACGGCATTCTGTGAAACATAAACTGTTGCCGTTACGTTTTCCACAATGTCAGGAAAAGCTCTCATTATAAGGTCTGCATCCTTGGATTCCAATTGGATGGAACGACCGCTCTGCAGGCCTCCGTATGCCTGACTGGTGCGTCCTCCACCGATCATCATCGAGTTTACGGTGATGCGCTGGACTCCTCCCAGAAGGGCATTCATCAGGCCGTTACCGGCTCCCAGAAGCACTATTATCATGAATATGCCCCATGCGACTGCAAAACCGGTAAGACAAGTGCGCAGGATGTTCCTTCTGACACTTTCCCATATTTCAATGAAGAGATCTCTCACGGCGACAATGTTTCGTTATTTCATTATGGTCGTAGTGCCGAACATTGATGCGTCATGCGACCTGTTGTCATCGATCTGTCCGATGACACCGTCTTTGATGTGTATGATTCTGTCCGTGCAGTTGGCCACACCGCTCTCATGTGTCACGACAATGATAGTGGTGCCGTCCTCTATATTAAGTCGGGTAAGAAGTTCCATAACCTCAACGGAAGTTTTCGAATCGAGAGCACCTGTAGGCTCGTCCGCAAGAATGATCTTAGGATTGGTTATGAGGGCTCTGGCAATCGCCACTCTCTGCTTCTGTCCTCCGGAAAGTTCGTTGGGATAATGTTCCGCCCATTGAGTCAGACCAAGTTTTTCGAGAAATTCAAGGGCCATCTTCCTGCGTTTCTTTCGGCCTACTCCCTGATAGAACAACGGAAGTTCGACGTTCTCGACTGCCGTCTTGAATGAAATGAGATTGAATGACTGGAATATGAATCCTATGAGATGGTTGCGATAGTGTGCGGCCTGCTTCTCGCTCAACCCCTTTATCAAGGTACCGTCGATATAGTATTCACCTTCGTCGTAATTATCGAGAATTCCCAATATGTTCAGCAGAGTGGATTTTCCGGATCCGGACGAGCCCATTATGGATACGAATTCGCCCTTTTCTACTGAGAAATCTATGCCTTTAAGCACATGGAGAGGCTGACCGTTGTCATAGGTCTTGTGAACCCCTTTTACTTCAATCAACATTATATTCTTTGACTTTTAGTTCGTTGTCATTTGAACACTCACCATTAAAGACGCACTGCCTGGGAAATTGTTAATGGTTTCAGGTATGTATGTGTGGATGCTCAGTTAAGTTTCAATGTAAAGATACTAAGTCTTTTTGTCATATCAATAGTTATGCCACCTGAGGGACAATTATTCTACTCTTTTAGGATTGTACGGATTTTCAAAGACGGGAAGTCTGTTTTCCGATAATATGACTAATTTTGCGGCATCATGGCAAAGAAGATTGAAAAAACCAATGCTACCAGACTTCTGGACAAGGCCGGCATAAAATACAACCTCATTCCTTACGAGTTCGATGAAAACGATCTTGCAGCCCAGCATGTGGCTGACAGTCTCGGACAGGATATCGCAAGAGTATTCAAGACTCTGGTCCTGCATGGAGACAGGTCCGGACACATTGTCTGTGTAATCCCGGGTAATGGAGAAGTGGACCTGAAGGCTCTCGCAAAGGTTTCAGGCAACAAGAAGGTGGAGATGATCGCCATGAAGGATCTTCTTTCCGTGACCGGATATATTCGTGGCGGATGTTCTCCTGTAGGGATGAAGAAGAGGTTCCCGACTTATTTCCATTCTACCGCGCTTTCTTTTGAGACTGTTTATGTCAGTGCCGGGGTTCGAGGACTGCAGATTGAGATTGCGCCCGATGATCTTATCGGGTTTGTCGGAGGAATTGTTGGTGAGGTGGCTTGTTTTTAATTCTCAGGGGATTCTGGACCTCACCGGGATTTGCGCAGGCGCTGCGCTTCTTTGCACATCCCCTGCCGCTGCCGCGGGGGCCCTTGCAAAAAGCAAGGCCTGAAGCTGACGCTTCTGGTTCTCTCACCGGGATTTGCTCACTGCGTTCGCACATCCCCCACCGCCTACGGCGGGTGGTGCAAATACAGAAAGAAAAAGCGCTATCGAGTAAACTCGTAGCGCTTTTTCTTTCTGTATTTGCGGTGAGAGGGGGATTCGAACCCCCGGTACGGTTACCCGTACGTCAGTTTAGCAAACTGGTGGTTTAAGCCACTCACCCATCTCACCAAGCTGACCCGTTCGGATGAATAGGATTGCAAATATACAAATAATTTATTGTTTTGCAACTATTTAATGCTGATTTTATCATACCAGTCCAGATGATCATCTTTCACGAGGATCAGCTAACGAGTTGCTGCATAGTTAGTTACAAAATATAAATCGTTGTCTGAAGACTTATGACAATTTACTGCTTTGCGATGTTTTCACGCATTTCAGTGTCGGCCTGGATGTTCTTCATCTTGTAATAGTCCATGATGCCGAGATTGCCGCTACGGAATGCTTCAGCCATTGCAAGTGGGACCTCTGCTTCTGCCTCAATCACTCTTGCGCGAGCCTCCTGAGCCTTAGCCTTCATCTCCTGCTCGAGAGCAACCGCCATTGCACGACGTTCCTCTGCACGAGCCTGAGCAATGTTCTTGTCAGCCTCAGCCTGATCCATCTGAAGCACAGCACCGATGTTCTTTCCGATATCGATGTCAGCAATGTCGATAGAGAGAATCTCAAATGCTGTTCCGGCATCAAGTCCCTTGTTAAGAACGACTTTAGAGATTGAATCCGGATTCTCAAGAACTGACTTATGGCTCTCTGCAGAACCGATTGATGAAACGATTCCCTCACCTACTCTGGCAAGTACAGTCTCTTCACCGGCACCTCCGACAAGCTGCTTGATGTTTGCACGTACTGTTACACGAGCCTTTGCAATAAGCTGGATACCATCCTTTGCAACAGCTGTTACAGGAGGGGTGTTGATAACCTTAGGATTCACAGACATCTGAACAGCCTCAAACACATCACGACCAGCAAGGTCAATTGCCGCTGCCATCTTGAAATCAAGGGAAATATTAGCCTTATCTGCTGATATCAAAGCATTTACAACCTTAGGAACATTACCCTTTGCAAGATAGTGAGCCTCAAGCTCGTTTGCATAAAGAGTAAGACCGGCTTTAGTACCTGTCACCATTGCCATAACGATGGTGTTTGGAGAAACACCTCTCCATCTCATAAGAACGAGTTGGATGAGTGAGATGCGTACTCCCGAAATCAACGCCTGGAACCAAAGAGTCACAGGGAAGAACCATAAGAAGATCACAAGACCGACAACAGCCACGGCAATCCACACGATTAACATTGCATCCATAATTTATTATTGTTTTGATTATTAATATTCTTCACTGACAGGCTTGACGTAGATCTTACCATCTTCCATAAGCACTATCTCAACCTCTACTTCCGGATCTACAAATCCTTCCAAAGCCTTGACCTCAACGAGCTCGGTATCAAATCTGACAGAACCCATAGGAGCAAGGCGAGAGACTGTCACACCCCTATCACCTACTGCAAGACCAGTATCGACGACCGCCTTGGAATCAATGTTGGTATCAAGAGAAAGGCGCTTCCAGGTCTTTGCTCTCAGAACATAAATGCTCAATCCCACAACAAGAGCAACATTGACCGCAGTTACAATTGCACCCACGGTACCACCCATCTGATTGAAAGCATATAAGCAGGATCCTCCTAAAGAAACGAGTCCAAGAATACCTGCGATTCCGACTCCGGGAATCAGAAGAATTTCCGCAAATAGAAGCAGAAGGCCTATGATGATAAGTGATATTATAAGTCCCATATGCTGTAAATTATTCCCCCAATACCTTGCAGGCTACATCCGCAACACCCATATCGCGAATGAAGGTAACAAGCTGATCAGCCTTATCCTTGTCTGTATAAGGTCCTACCTTATAAACGGTTCCGCCTTCGGGGAGATTCATGCGGGCTATATCCTTGCCTCCGGAATAAGTCCTTACTTCCTCTGCTGTAGCCGCATCCATTTCCCCGTCAGCAAAGGTAATCTGAACCTCATAGAAGGTAGGATTCTTCTTCATATCTGTCTCTGCAGTCCTTGCCTTAGCAACAGAAACCTCCTTGCCGTCAATGTATGCGACAATGAAAGCCGTACGGAAGCCTGCTTTCTTAACTGCATTAAGGTTGGACAGAACATCGTTGTAGGTGCTGAACAGACCCACGCGATAGATATACCTTCCGCTTACTGTCTTTCTCTCAAACACAGGGCTCAGACCTCTGAGTGCCTTGACTCCGGCTTTGTCGGAAGAACTGAATATCTGAATCTGATACACGATTCCGGCAGGAATAGTATTATCCTCTGCAAAGCATCCTTCCGGAAGAATCTTGAATGTATAATCAAACTTGACTTCCGGCTCCATGAATTTCAGCTTCAAAGGAGCACCGTAATCTCTCTTTGAAAATGTGTAGCTTGTCGCTTCGCCCACAACCTCCTGGTCCGCCCTTGCAAGCAGCTTGTCCGGATCGATCACGACACCCTTGAAAAGGAACTCCATCTCAATCTTCTGAAGCTGAGCAACCGCTTTATCGAGAGAATCCTGGAACTGAGGCAACTGAGCCTCCCTTGCAAGAATATCGTTTGTAAGCTCCATTCTTTCATCCTCATCCGAACTGAGGGCAAACTTACTCCTCTTCTGGTCCAGCTGAGCATTATAATGAGCAATAGTGTCGCGAAGAGCACGCACCTCCGACATCTTGTTCATATATCTTTCGGTGTCAGAATTTTCTGGAATATCAGCCTGTACACCAGTCTTTGCATTGATCCTATCCTCCTCTGTCTGTGGATCAAGCGAAGACAATGCCTCCAGAACCTTCGGATCTTCAACTGCCTTTCTGACCGGCATATTGTCAAATTCAAGGACATATACCCAAACACTGTCAGAAGCACATTCCCTATTCGAGGCAAAAATCGAATATTCTCCGTCCTCAGTGTTTATGAAAAGGAAATCATCTGCCGGTGAAGAATACGGGAAACCCATATTCAAAGGAATGGACCAATCATTAAGATCCTCATCCCACTCGGAAACATAAAGATCGTATCCTCCCGCACCATAAAGACCCTTGGACGCGAAATACATCTCTTTCCCGTCCGGCGAGAGCATAGGATATATCTCATCAGAAGCCGAGGTCATCTGCTCGTTGAGAAGCGAAGGAACTGTCCACAGAGTGTCCTTTAACTCTGTCTTGTAAATGTTCCTTATCGACTCACTGTCTTCCGTAGTATAGTACAGAACGGATGTCTGGTCAGGAGCATAGATTGCGCGGGCAAAGTTACCACCCAGTGTATCCAGCTGATTCGGTACCGGTCTCCAGCTCCTGTCAGGAAGAGGATAGTAAAGAAAGAAATCCTTTAGAGAGAACTTATGTTTTGTAATGACTGTTGGGCTGTCTGCAAAAGACATCATATTGCATCCGTTCTCCGACAGAAGCATTCTATCCTTAACCTCAACCTTGAGAATTGAATCCTCGACAGTAAGAACCGAATCCACAAGTTCCTCCATCGCCAGAGTGTATGTCTGAAGAGCTCCTACAAAGTCATAACCGGCGTGAAGAGAATCGCCTCGAACAACCAGACTGTCCACACGACGGACCTGAGCCTGCGCAAGTCCACAGACACAGAAAGAAATCAAACACAATATTTTAAGCCTGTTTCTCAACTTTGTCATCTTCAATCCATACATTTTCAGCCTACAAAAATAAGAAATATTTGCAGAAAGTTCATTTATAAGAAAAAAATCGTAAATTTGTGCCCTATTTTGCGATTGCTGTGGGACGCAAGTTCCGTGCAAACGCAGAAACACCGAACAAATTACAATAAAAACCATAACATTATGCAAAGTAAAGGTGCAATCAGATTTGTGGCGATTCTTCTTGCAATCGCTTGTCTCTGGCAGCTTTCATTCACACTTGTAACCAAGGTTCAGGAGAATAAGGCAGCAAAGTATGCAGAGGCAGCTGTTGTAGCAGCGGAGAATTCAGCCGCATTCGCAAAAGTGTCAGAGATGGACAAGGCTTTCTACCTTGACTCAATCAGAAAGGTAGAGAACAGACACTACATCGACTCCATCTCATCAGAAAAAGTTTATTTCGGTTACACATTCAAGGATGTAAAGTCTAAGGAGATCAACCTCGGTCTCGACCT
>JBGVNK010000026.1:0-72418 GCA_045125535.1 Candidatus Cryptobacteroides sp. | reverse complement strand
TGCTCTTGCAGGCTTGTCACCTGTGAAATACTCTGCATAGACCTCATTTACAGCCTTGAAGTCTGCGATGTCAGCAAGAAGGACAGTGGTCTTGACCACATTGTCGTAGGTCATTCCGGCTTCCTTGAGGATGGCACCGATGTTCTTGAGGGACTGGTGTGCTGCAGCCACGATATCCTCCTGAACCTTGCCGTCTGCAGGATTCACAGGAATCTGACCTGAAATATAGAGGGTTCCGTTCACTTCAATGGCCTGTGAATATGGGCCCACCGCCTTCGGTGCATCTGGGGTTGCGATTACTCTTTTCATAGTTCCGATATTTTATATGTCAATATTCTGTATAAACACGCAAATTTAATAAAATTTGATAAAACTTCATATCACACACCTGACTGTTTGCAAGGACTTATGCCGCAGAGTGCACCAAAAAAGGGAGTCACTATCACCAGTAACTCCCTTTTTGTAGCCCCGAGCAGAATCGAACTGCTATCTAAAGTTTAGGAAACTTCCATTCTATCCGTTGAACTACAGGGCCCTAAACTTTTTCAGCCAGTTTACTCGGCCTTCTTCTCGATGATCTGACGACCACGGTAGAAACCGCATTCTGGGCATACTCTGTGGTACATGATTGTTGCACCGCAGTTTGAACATGTAGCGAGTGTAGGAACTACAGCTACATCGTGAGTTCTTCTCTTGTCACGTCTCTGCTTAGAGACTTTGTGTTTTGGATGTGCCATTTTTACTTTATTTTTTAATTATTAATAATCATTTAAACATGTCCTTCAAGGCCGCGAACGGATTCTCCTGCTCCACCGGTTCTTCCTGAGCCTCGCCTTCACCCGACGCATAATACCTCATGGTTTCCGGATTGCAGCCTCCGTCCTCGTGGACGCGCTGCATAGGAAGCGACAGACATACGTAATCATATATTATCTGTGAAAGATCAAGTTCAGCCTCATCCTGCGGAATGAAGAGCACTTCCCTTTCGCCTTCCTGATGATCCTCCGAATTCTCCTCGCTGCCGTACTTCACACTGAGCATGATGTCTGTTCCTATCTGGATATCCAGGTCTTCCAGACATCTGTCACACTCGACAGTCACCTTGCCGTCTATCCCGCAATCTATGCCAAGATAGCGTCCCGACTTTTCCGCAACCACCTCTATATCAATGTCTGCAGCAAGTATCTCGGTATTGTCAAAACCTTCGAAGAACTCTTTGCCGGCATGCCAGGAAAAACGGCTTTCCCCAGCCGCCAATCCATTTAAAGGTATGATAAAATTATTGTACATATTGCCCCGTAAACAGATTTGAGCCCGCAAAGGTAACAAAAACTTTTGTCATTAACAATTTATATCTGAACTTTTTCTCTTTCTCTCAAGCTCATTGAGAATTATCTTCCTCAGTCTCATTGACTTAGGAGTAACCTCAACAAGCTCATCCTCCTGAATATACTCAAGAGCCTCTTCAAGAGAGAAAACCACAGGAGGCGGAAGCATCACCTTGTCATCACTTCCGGAAGCACGCATGTTCGTGAGCTTCTTCGTCTTGCAGATATTGATGTTCAGGTCACGTTCACGAGTATGTTCCCCGACCACCTGACCTTCATAGATGTCCACACCCGGCTCGATGAAGAAACGTCCTCTGTCCTGAAGCTTGTCCATAGAATATGCGACAGAAAGACCTGTCTCGAGAGAGACGAGCGATCCGTTCGTGCGGCGTTCTATATCACCCTTGTACGGCTCATAGTCCTTGAAACGGTGAGCGACAACGGCTTCACCCTGGGTAGCCGTAAGAAGGTTGCTTCTGAGTCCCATGAGTCCTCTTGAAGGAATGTCGAATTCGAGATGGGTTCTGTCTCCCCTGCCCTCCATCTGGATGAGAGCACCTTTTCTGCGGGTAACCATCTCGATGGCTCTTCCCACAAACTCTTCAGGAAGATCGATAGTAAGGTTTTCGATAGGTTCGCAGCGCTGGCCCCCGATTGTCTTGTCAAGAACCTTCGGCTGTCCTACCTGAAGCTCGAAACCTTCGCGGCGCATGGTCTCGATGAGCACTGAGAGGTGCAGGACACCACGTCCGTAGACCACAAAGGAATCAGCATTCGGACCCGGCTTCACTCTGAGCGCGAGATTCTTCTCGAGTTCCTTCTCAAGACGCTCTTTAAGATGCCTTGAAGTCACGAACTTACCTTCGCGACCGAAGAAAGGAGAGTTGTTGATGCAGAAGAGCATGCTCATTGTAGGCTCGTCCACCTCGATAGGAGGAAGCGCCTCAGGATTCTCGAAATCAGCGATTGTATCACCGATCTCGAATCCTTCAAGACCCACCACGGCACAGATGTCACCGCACTGCACTTCCTCGACTTTCGCCTTTCCGAGGCCGTCGAAGACCATGAGTTCCTTTATCTTCTGCTTCTGCAGGATGTCATATCTCTTGCAGAGTGTTATGTTCATTCCGGCGTTGAGGGAACCGCGGGTCACTCGACCGACAGCGATTCGTCCCACATACGGAGAATATTCAAGTGATGATATCAGCATCTGAGGGGTACCCTCATTATATGTCGGTGCAGGAACCTGCTCCAGGATGGTGTCGAGGAGAGCGGTGATGTCGTTGGTCGGCTGCTTCCAGTCATGCGACATCCATCCCTGCTTCGCACTGCCGTAAACGGTCTTGAAATCAAGCTGATCTTCAGTTGCGCCCAAAGTGAACATAAGGTCGAAAACTTCTTCCTGAACCTCATCAGGGCGGCAGTTGAGCTTGTCCACCTTATTGATGACGAGAACCGGCTTCTTGCCCATCTCGATGGCCTTCTGGAGCACGAAACGAGTCTGCGGCATGCAGCCCTCGAAGGCATCCACAAGAAGAATCACGCCGTCCGCCATATTGAGGACGCGCTCCACCTCACCTCCGAAGTCGCTATGGCCCGGAGTGTCGATGACATTGATCTTTACACCTTTATATATTACAGATACGTTCTTTGCAAGGATTGTGATACCTCTTTCTCTTTCGAGGTCGTTGTTGTCAAGGATAAGTTCTCCCAACTTTTCCTGTTCGCGAGCCTGTCTCGCCTGATAGATCATTCGGTCGACCAGAGTCGTCTTGCCATGGTCAACGTGAGCGATGATCGCAATGTTTCTTATTTCCTGCATAAATCCAATAATTAATCATTTTACGGCATAATGCCTCCCGTCCGGAAAAACCGTCCGAAAAAGATTTGCAAAAGTAGATATTTTTATATAATATTTTCTAATCTTTTTCTATTTTTGCGCCTTTAAAGGCGGAATTATTTCTAACGCACGCCTCACCGGAAAAAGGAAAGAAGAGATTGAAGTTAATTAATAAAATAAAGTTGAAAACTATGAAGCAGGACATGATTGTCATTCTTGACCTTGGAAGCCACGAGAACACAGTGGTAGCCAGGGCAATCCGTGCTCTTGGTGTCTACAGCGAAATCCATCCGCACGACATCACTGCAGCAGAGCTCAAGGCTCTCCCTAACGTTAAAGGTATCATCATCAATGGCGGCCCTAACAATGTGATTGACGGCGTTGCAATCGATGTCCTTCCTGAAATATATGAAGCAGGCTATCCTGTAATGGCGGCAGGCCATGACAAGGCTCTCTGCGAAGTGAAGCTCGCTCAGTTCGGAAACGACGACGAGTTCATCAAGAACGCTGTCAAGGACTTTGTCTTCGACACATGCAAGGCTGAGGCAAACTGGAACATGAAGAATTTCGTAGCTGACCAGGTAGAGCTCATCCGTCAGCAGGTAGGCGACAAGAAGGTTCTCCTCGCACTCTCAGGCGGAGTCGACAGTTCTGTTCTTGCAGCCCTTCTTCTCAAGGCTATCGGCGACAAGCTTTACTGCGTACACGTAAACCACGGCCTCATGCGTAAGGGCGAGTCAGAGAATGTTGTGGAAGTGTTCCGCAACCAGCTCTGTGCAAACCTCATCTATGTCGACGCGACAGACCGTTTCCTCGGCCTTCTCGAGGGCGTTGCTGATCCTGAGCAGAAAAGAAAGATCATCGGAGGCGAGTTCATCCGCGTATTCGAGGAAGAGGCGCGCAAGCTTGACGGCATCGACTTCCTCGGCCAGGGTACAATCTACCCGGACATTGCAGAGAGCGGCACAAAGACAGCAAAGGTTGTGAAGTCACACCACAATGTAGGTGGTCTCCCTGAGGATCTTCAGTTCGAGCTCGTAGAGCCGTTGAAGCAGCTCTTCAAGGACGAGGTTCGTGCTTGTGGTGTAGAGCTCGGTCTTCCATATGAGATGGTTTATCGTCAGCCGTTCCCAGGCCCAGGCCTCGGTGTACGCTGTCTCGGAGCCATCACACGCGACCGTCTTGAGGCACTCCGCGAGGCTGACGCAATCCTCCGTGAGGAGTTCGCAGCTGCCGGTCTCGACAAGAAGGTTTGGCAGTATTTCACAGTGGTTCCTGACTTCAAGTCTGTAGGTGTACGTAACAACGCACGTTCATACGACTGGCCTGTGATCATCCGCGCCGTGAACACAATCGACGCAATGACAGCAAGCATCGAGCAGATCGAGTGGCCTATCCTCATGAAGATCACTGACCGTATCCTCGCAGAGGTTCCTATGGTCAACCGCGTATGCTACGATCTTTCTCCGAAGCCATCTGCAACTATCGAGTGGGAGTAATCCCCACTACACGGTAGCAAAATCATTGAAAAAACGCTCCAGGTACCCTTAAAAGGTAACCTGGAGCGTTTTCCGTTAAAAATGACACCGGTCATTTTATTTTCCACCGAAGGATGCAATGATCTCGCGGGTCTTTGCGACTTTCTCATCGAGGAGTTCCTTCGATGTGGCCTCGCAGAGGAAGCGGAGATACGGCTCTGTGTTCGACGGACGTATGTTGAACCACCAGTCAGGGAATTCCACCCTGTAGCCGTCGAAGTCCATATAGGCTGTAGCCTGCTCCTGTGCCATGAACCAGTCACGGACTGCATCCATAGCCTCCTTCTTCGCCTCAAGACGGAAATTGATCTCACCAGAGTTCTGATACTTCTCGATGCGTCCGATGAGCTGGCTGAGCGACACGCCTTCCGCCTTCATCTTCGAAACGACATTCAGGATGAGGATGGCTGCGAGAAGTCCGCTGTCAGAATAGAAGAAGTCGCGGAAATAGTAGTGTCCTGCAAGCTCACCGCCATAAACTCCATTAATCTCGCGGAGCTTGAGCGCCGCATATGCACGGCCTACACGCCATGTGTTCATGATTCCGCCCATAGGAGCAAGATACTCTCCCACTGCCTTAGAACTTCTGATATCCTGATGGATGTATCCCTTCTCTCCCCTCTCCTCGAGGAAGTAATGTCCGAGCACTGCGATCATGAGATCCGGAGAAATGAATCGGCTGTTCTCATCCACGAACATCACGCGGTCAGCATCACCGTCGAAGATCACTCCTATGTCAGCCTTTGTCTCGGCTACAAGTTTCTTCAATGCCTCTACATTCGCAGGAATGAGCGGGTTAGGCTCATGGTTAGGGAAGCTTCCGTCCATCTCCTCATAAATATATGAAGGCTGGTCACCGAAGATGTCACGTACGAAAAGAGAAGCCATTCCGTTCGAAATGTCCATAGCGATCTTAAGGTTCGACCAGTCCTTCTTGTACTTGAGCAGGAAGGCAAGATAGTCAGCACGGATATCCATCGGATGCACCTGGCCCTTCACCTCGGCAGGAACGCAAGGACGTCCCTCGTCGATCCAGTCACGGATCTGGCCGAGGCCTGTATCAAGTCCTACCGGGAGAGCGTTCTCACGGGATACCTTGAGTCCGTTGTATTCCGCAGGATTATGAGATGCAGTGATCTGTACTGATGCCTTGAATCCGTAGTTGGCTGTGCCGAAATAGACCATCGGAGTCGTGCTGAGGCCTATATCATATACATCTGCACCTGCATCAGTGATTCCTTTAAGAAGCCACTCATGAATCTCCGGTGAAGAAATTCTGGCGTCCCTTCCTACAAGCACCTTGTATGCAGAAAGGAGTTCAGGGAGGAAATAGCCCACCTTGTAGGCAGTGTCCTTATCGAAATCCACATTGTAGATTCCCCTGATATCATATGCGTGGAATGCTCCCATAACTATAGGATTATAAAGGCCCTTACGGCCATGTTTATAATTATCTCTTAGACTTGTATCGTGTCTGCACCGAACCCTTCGCGATAGCCTGCAGCTTGCGTGCGATCATCTTGCGGCGGATCGGAGTCACATTATCAACAAAAAGGTTGCCGTCAAGGTGCGAAAGTTCATGCTGCACCATCCTGCAGCCGAAACGGTCAAATTCCTCGACCACCTTCTCAAGATTCTCGTTGTAATACTCTACCTTGATTCTGGAAGGACGACGCACCTCTGCATAAATGCCAGGCACACTGAGGCAGCCCTCCGAATACTCGCATTCCTCTTCGCTTTCCTCAAGCACCACAGGATTGATCATCACTCTCTTGAAATCCTTGAGGTAGTCATAAGTCTCGGTAAGATCTGATCCGTCAACGATCACGAGATTCTTGTTCACACCCACCTGAGGAGCGGCAAGGCCGCAGCCGTCAGCCACCTTGAGGGTCTCCCACATGTCTTCGAGGAGCTTTGCAATGCCCTCCTTGTCATTCAGATCGACATCCACATTCTCGCGACGGAGAACGTCAGAGCCGTATAAATAGATTGGTAATATCATATCTGTTATTTTTTGTTTCATTTTAAGATCCTTCGCTAAAGCTCAGGATGACAATCAGTCTCAGACAGTCTGTTACTTCTGGCGGTCCATATAAGACTGAAGGATGATGGCGGCGCTGATCTTGTCCACAGACTCCTTCTTCATCCTGTCCTGCTTCTTCATGCCTCCGTCAATCATGGCGCGATGCGCAAGCACAGACGTAAACCTCTCATCTTCAAGCGTGACCGGAATATCCGGAAAAGCCTTTGCAAGATGCTTCAGGAAAATATCGATATCCTTTGCCGCCTCAGAAGGTCTGCCGTCCATATTGATGGGATAGCCTACCACAAAGCGTACGACATTCTCATTTTCCATATATTTTTTGAGATATTCTATTATCTTTGCAGATTGGACCGTATCCAATGCAGATGCAAAGATTCCGAGCGGGTCGCTCGCAGCCAAACCCGTTCTTTTTCTTCCGTAATCTATACCTACAATTCTGTCCATCGGGTACAAAGTTACAATTTTTATGGCACAACACAACAAAGAAAAGAAAACGGCTCATTTCCGTCTGGCCCTGCTCGACGACAGGACGCACAAGCAGCTGTTCACCATACATTTCACAAGGACGACATTCTTTGTGATGATAATCAGCATCATCGTGACGCTGAGCGCATTGGTATTCTCCATCACCGCCTTCACTCCGGTCAGGACCTTCATACCCGGATATCCCGACGCTCACGCAAAGAGAGCAGCCATACAGAACGCAATGACAATCGACTCACTCGAGACTGTCATCTACAGATGGGAACTCTATTCGGAGAATATCAAAAGAGTAGTTGAGGGAAGGGAACCTCTGAAAATCGACAGCCTCATCAATGCTAACCAGCCGAAGAAGGTCACTACGGAAGATGCCGAAGCATTCCTGAAACAAGACTCCATACTCAGAGAAGAGGTGAAGAAGGAAGAACAGTTCGATATTTCGTCAGACAGAGGAAAGAGAGAACTCCCTATCGAGGGAGTACATTTCTTCACGCCTCTCAAGGGAGTCGTATCACAGGGATATGATGCCGCTGTACACCCTTACATAGACATCACCGCAGCAACAGGCTCGGTGGTAAAGGCCGTGCTTGACGGAACAGTGGTATTCGCAGGATGGAGCGAGGATGCCGGAAACACCATCCAGATCCAGCACGAAGGAGACATCATCTCCATCTACAAGCACAACGAGAAACTCTCCAAAAAGGTGGGAGACAAAGTGACCGCCGGCACACCTATAGCCTTGGTGGGAAACAGCGGAGACCTCAGTACCGGAGCGCACCTCCATTTCGAAATATGGCACAAGGGTGAGACAGTAGACCCTACTCTTTACATCAATTTCTAAGAACCAAGGCATGGAAAAAAGAAGAATAGCCATCTTAGGCTCCACAGGCTCGATAGGAAGACAGGCACTGGATGTCATCAGACAGCACAGAGACCTTTTCGAAGTGGAACTTCTCACAGCCAACAACAGCACCGACCTGCTCATAAGCCAGGCAATTGAGTTTGACGCAAATGCTGTGGTGATCTGCAACGAAGACAAATACAAGGAAGTCGCAGACGCCCTTCAGCCACATTATATAAAGGTATTCGCCGGCATGAAGTCAGTATGCGACCTCGTCACCGGTGACAACATAGACATAGTCCTCACATCGATGGTAGGTTTCAGCGGCCTCGAATCCACCGTTGCCGCAGTGAAGGCCGGCAAGACCATAGCCCTCGCCAACAAGGAGACCCTCGTCGCTGCAGGAAAGATCGTCATGGGACTGGCGCAGCAGCATGGCGCCCATATCCTTCCTGTTGACTCAGAGCACTCGGCGATATTCCAGTGCCTTCTCGGCTCGGCAGGAGCAGAAATAGAAAAGATCCATCTCACTGCCTCAGGAGGACCATTCCGCACATGGAGCAGAGAAGACATAGCCAAAGCGACCAGAGCGCAGGCTCTGAACCACCCTAACTGGAGCATGGGAAGCAAGATCACCATCGATTCAGCCACCATGATGAACAAGGGACTTGAGATCATAGAGGCCCGCTGGCTGTTCGGAACGCCTGGAGACAAGATCGAAGTGGTGGTGCACCCTGAGTCTATCATACATTCAATGATCGAATATGCAGACGGATCGGTAATAGCCCAGATGGGACATCCGGACATGAGAGAGGCGATCCAGTTCGCATTCAGCTTCCCTCACCGCCTGACACTCGACAACAGGAAACTCAATTTCGCCGAACTCGGAAGCCTTTCGTTCTTCGCTCCTGACAAGGAGAAATTCCCTGCCCTTCAATTAGCTTACGACTCTCTCGCAAAGGGCGGAAACATGCCTTGCATAATGAATGCTGCCAACGAAGCTGCAGTCGCGGCCTTCCTTCAGGAGAAGATCGGATTCTATGACATCACAGACGTAGTTGCAGACTGCATGGCTGGTGCGGATTTTGCAGCCGACCCGGATCTTGATACGATATTCAGAACCAACGAGGCAGCATATGCAGAAGCATTGGAACTCATATCGGAGATCTCAGGGAAAAGATCCTTCTAACAGACTGATTTGCAGATGATCGCACTTATAAAGACTTTACAGGTAATCCTTGCCTTAAGCATACTCATACTCATCCATGAATTCGGACACTTCATCTTTGCGAAGATGTTCGGAATCAGGGTGGACAAGTTCTTCCTGTTCTTTGACGCAGGAGGACGCAATCTCTTCAGTACCAAAAGCGGATGGTTCACCAAGGTCTGTCCTAAGGCCTCAGAATGGGAGACGGAATACGGAATAGGATGGCTCCCGCTGGGAGGCTACTGCAAGATAGCGGGAATGATAGACGAATCCATGGACACCGACTACCTCAAGAGCGAAGCACAGCCATGGGAATTCAGGTCGAAGCCGGCATGGCAGAGACTGCTGGTGATGGCCGGAGGAGTCCTGTTCAACTTCATCTTCGCCATCATCATGTACATCAGCCTGCTTGCAGGATGGGGAGAAGCCTACATCAAGAACGAAGGCAACAACATCTATGTGAACGACCTCGCCTATGAGATGGGCTTCCGCAACGGAGACCACATCATAAGTTTCGACGATTATGTTCCTGATAATTTCGCAATGCTTCAGGCAGACCTCGCAAGGCAGACCGCACGCAAGGCTACAGTCCTGAGAAAAGGCGACACTCTGGACATCTACATCGACCACAGCATGATCGGCGAAGTCCTCCAGAGCCCCGGAATGTTCGACCTTGCAAGAGAGTTCGTCGTAAAGCAGGTAGCGGAAGAATCTCCTAATTCAGGAGCCGGCCTTAAGGAAGGTGACCGCATCATAAGCATCAGCGGACAAGCCGTGCCATATCTTCAGGACGCATGGAAGATCCTCGAAAACCATAAGAACGAGGCTGTGGAGGCAGTAGTGACAAGAAACGGAGACACTCTGGCCATGGACCTTCAGGTAGACTCCACAGGCCGCATAGGCGTATATATCGATGCCCCTGAGGTCACCACCAGAGAATACAGCGTGGCACAGGCCATTCCGGCAGGATTCCGCAAGACATTCTCCACCATAGGAGAATATCTTCAGGACCTTAAACTCGTGGCTACACCAAGCACGGAAGCCTACAAGTCTGTAGGAAGCTTCATAGCCATAGGACAGATATTCCCGTCAGCATGGGACTGGTACAGTTTCCTTAACATCATCGCCCTGCTTTCGATAATGCTCGGAGTGATGAACCTCATACCTATCCCGGCGCTTGACGGAGGACATATCCTCTTCACGATCTATGAAATGATCACGGGACGCAAGCCAAGCGACAAGTTCCTATATGCAGCTCAGATGATCGGAATGCTGCTGATCTTCGCGCTCATGTTCCTCGCATTCGGCAACGACATAGGAAGACTTATAAGATAAAATTATATAATATGAAACGCATACTTACATTCCTCATCATGGCTGCGGCAGCCCTCACCATGATATCATGCAACCAGGCAAAGACACGCAAGGCCCTCCTTCCGAACATCAGCGGCAAGGCAGGTGAAGTCATCGTCGTGATCGACAAGGGCTACTGGGAAGGCGCGATGGGCACAGTACTCCGCGAGACACTCGCACGCGACTGCGACTTCCTCCCCCAGAGAGAGCCTCTCTTCAATCTGGTCGACCTGGCGCCAAGCGCATTCAACAGCACAAGCATGTTCCAGGTGCACAGAAACATTCTCATTGTGAACATCAGTCCTTCAGTAGTAGAACCGGGCGTGGTCTTCCTCAAGGATCAATGGGCAGCGCCTCAGTGCGTTATCCGCATCAACGCGATCGACAGCGAATCAGCAATCCAGCTCTTCAAGGACAACAGCCTCAAGATCGAGACGACACTCGAGCAAGCTGAGAGAGACAGGATCATAGCCAATTCAAAGAGATACGAAGAGCACGGACTCGCACCCGTTGTCACAAAGCTCGCAGGAGGCTCGCCTCACTTCCCTTCCGGATACAAGTTCAAGAAAGTTACAGACGACTTCATCTGGCTCAGCTATGAGACCCAGTATGTAAATCAGGGAATCTTCGTATACAAATATCCTGTAGTAGAAGGCGAGAACATGATGGATCTCGACAACATCATCGCAAACACAGACGAAATGCTCAAGAACAACGTTCCCGGAATGTTCGAGAATACTTATATGATGACCAGCACATTTGCAAGGCCAGGCATCAATTATATGAAATACAAAGGCCTCGACTTCGCATCGATCCACGGATTCTGGGAAGTTTACAACGACTACATGGGCGGACCGTTCGTTTCTCACGTTTTCTATAGCAAGGACGGCAAAGACATGATCGTGCTCCAGGGCTGGGTTTACGCTCCTAAGTACGACAAGAGACAGTATATGAGACAGGTTGAGTCTATAATCTACTCTTTCGAATGGGCTCCAGAAGAGAATGAGGAATAATCTTTCAAATAAAAGGTAAAAATATTTTGTCAGATTAAAAATATTATGTACCTTTGCACTCCCATTTGTTAAAAGTGGTCAGTTTGGTCGGTTCGTCTATCGGTTAGGACTCAAGATTTTCATTCTTGCAAGAGGGGTTCGATTCCCCTACCGACTACCAGAAAAATAAAAAAAATAAGAACAATGGCAAATCACGCTTCAGCAGAAAAGCGCATTCGACAGACCGAAAGGCGCAGATTGCATAACAGGTATTATGCAAAGACAACAAGGAACGCAATCCGTGCGATCCGTAACACTACAGACAAGGCAGCAGCCGAGGCAAACGCACCAAAGGTGTATGCAATGATCGACAAGCTCGCTAAGATCGGTGTTATCCACAAGAACAAGGCTGCAAACCTCAAGAGCGGTATCGCAGTTTACATCAACAAGCTTTCATAAGGAAATCAACCTAATAAAGGTATTCTTATAGCTAAAAAACAAGCCGGATCCATCAAGGACCCGGCTTGTTTGTATATCGCAGACACGAGGTCGCGTAGGATTAAAATTGAGCTGCAACTACCTTCACAGGCAGTTGCAGCTCTCCAATATTTATGTAAATAACCAGAAGGTGCTTTTAAAACGCCCAACCTGCACTCAGGCAAAGGGTGTTAGACATCGGAGAGTTCTTTCCTCCGATTAGATATGCGACATCGAGATGGGCTCCCAGAAGGCTGACTCCTGCACCAACAGAAGCATATGAAAGAAGGACCGTGTTGCCGCCATATCTGTAGCCTGCACGGACTGTGGCAAGTTTTGCGAAACTATATGAAGCGCCGCCCGCAACGGATAGACCACCGTCGATATAATATTCAGCATCGACATTGACATCAACGCTGTTCTTTTCACCGAAATCAGCCTTATATCCCACACCTGCAGCTGCAGCCATAGGAAGGGCAAAGGAAGTTCCTGATGCCGATTTTACGCTCGATCCAAGGCTCTTCAATCCTGCAGAAGCCTTGAGACCGCCGAACTTCACCATTGCGAATACATCAGCATTGACTGCACCATAAGAGGCTCCTTCAGCAAGCGTGCTGGATGCATATCCTATGTTGGCTCCCACTGAAAGGAAAGGAAGGAACTTCCATGAAAGGCCGGCATTGACCTGCATGTCGGATGGAGTATATGAACCGGTCACCACTCCTGAAGCATCTGTAATATCATATGCCTGATTCATTCCATATGCTACACCGAGAGAAACTCCGATCTTCTCCTTCATCACGAATGTTCCGCCTGCGCTGATGATACTTGAGGACACTCCAGAAGGCTGCCACATTGTATAGCCCACAGCAGCGTCAAGCTTCTTTTCAGCAAATGGAGCAGCAGCTGGGTTGCCGAAGGCTGCGAATGCCATTCCCGAAGTCTCGGTCATGAATGCACCACCCTTTGCCATCACGGCAGCATCATAATCCGCAGCAGTGAACGGCAGAGCCTGTGCGCCTGCTGTAAAGGAGACGGCAAAAAGGATGAGAGTATATATGGTCTTTTTCATAAGATTACAACTTTACGATTGTACGTTCGAACTCATATTCACCGAATTCCACAGTCACCTTGTACTGTCCCGGAGCACATGCAGTCATATCTATGCGCGCAGGATCGAATGCGCTTACATCAGATGTCTGATCATAGACGGTCTTTCCTGTAGATGAAAGCACGACGATATGCGTAGGCATTTCTTCCATAGTGCTGACATTAAGATAGTCAACTACAGGATTAGGATACATGGTCATCGGGGTTGACGGATCTTTTACGAGAACCTTGAATGGAAGAGTGCAGGTAAGTCCTCTTGAATCCGAAGCAACGATCACGACATCAGTCACTCCATATCCAAGAGTAGTCGCATGAAGGATATTGCCTGCCGGATTGATATGAAGTATAGTCTTGTCAGTGATGGAAATGTCAAACTTAAGAGTCTCGCCATCCGGATCGCTGAGATGCTCAGTCATGTCGATAGTAAGTTTCTGACCAGATGTCTGGAACAATTTGTCCTCTATATCCTTGATAATGACAGGAGCATGATTCTCGAGGATTTCATAAGGAATCTCATATGAAAGCACCTCGCCATACGAGTCTGTGGCCTTTATCAATGCCTCATACTTTCCATGCTCATCTGCATTACCTGTAATGGTCATCTGATATGTACCGTCCGGATTACGCTGCCATGTCACAGCCTTTGAACCCGTTGTGAAATCTACAGTAAAGGAATGACCGTCTGGATCGGTAATGTCATATACCACTGTCAGGACTTCATGAGACTTGACTTTATAATCACCTTCATAAGAAGTCGTAACTGACGGAGGATTGTTATCCTCTGTAGTTGCAGTTACAACTGATGACAATGCAGAAAAGTTTCTGTTATAGTCGAACGCAGCGACTGCCACATGGTATTCCTGAAGGAACTCCAGATCGGCAATAACTCCTGTGATCTCATCTCCTGCCTTGAGATCTCCCGTCATGACAACAGAAGAGACGACCCCTTCAGGAAGAGAAGAAAAATTAAGAGATGTGAGCAACGACTTGTCTTTTGCCGCAACGATAGTGAAACCATATGCCTTCTTGTCATCCTTGTCTGAACTGACCTTGAAAGTAAGATGGAAAGAGTTGGAAACCGGCTTGATCTCGAATTGACCCACAGGCTGAGGTGCTATACGACCGCCATAGGTCATCGCACCGAAAGCATCTACAAGACTACCAATTTTTGCATTAGCAGACATCGCCTTCTTGTTGGCGCCATTGATAAGCTTGTCCCTGAGAGTGGTGTTGGTGAAACCCTCGCCTCCGAAATGCGAAACTACAAGAGCTGCGACTCCTGATACATGAGGACATGCCATTGAAGTACCCTGCATATAGCCATACTTATTGCCCGGGATGGTACTGAGAACCTCTCCTTGTGCATAGTGGACTGATCCTCCTGGTGCAGCAAGATCCACCCAATCGCCATAGTTTGAATACTCGGCACGAGTGTAATCCGGTGCTATAGAGCCGACTGCGATGACAGGTTCATACTTGCCTACAGGATCATCCGGACGTGAGTCGTTTCCTGCTGCAAAAATCACTACACCACCGGCCATCGGTCCCTCCTGCTTGCCATTTTCGTCCATTCCTGCATATTTGATGAAATAGTCGATAGCAGCCTTGAGGTGTGACGGAATTGTAGCCGCAGCCTGTTCCTCTGCTGTTTCATAAACGTATCCCCAGCTATTCTGAGAGATAACAGCACCATTGTCTGCACCCCATTTGATGGCTTCAGCACCATCTGCACTGAAATCATGGACAGGATCGTCAGGATTTGGTTCGAAGATCTGACACGAAAGAAGCTTGACACCCTGCTGCTTGGCAGCTGCGTCACCGCCTGCAAGTCCGGACACTCCTTTTCCATTATTATTGACAGCGGCTATAGTTCCTGCGACATGAGTTCCATGATCATGAGGAACCACTTTCGATGTTCCGCGGATGAAGTTGTAGCCTCCAAGATAATTGGCAGCAAGATCCTCATGCTCGAAGTCGATACCACCGTCCACGACAGCAACGATAACATTCGGATTACCTGTGGTATAATTCTCCCATACAGGTACGACATTCACGTCAGCACCTGCACTATGACTCTTGTCAAGTGATCCGTCATTATAATAATGCCACTGATATCCCAGTTTCGGGTCATTAAAGAAAGATGAAATGCGGATATTCCTGACCGGCTCCACCACTTCGATTCCGTCGATGCTATAAAAACCTTCCGAAGCCTTTGTCGCAGGTACAGATGTATCATATTTGACCTTATACCATCTGTGCAGACCTTCCGCTCTCGTCCTTGCCTCGAATCTGCCAGCATCAGGGAATACTCTCGTCATAGAAGTAACACCCAACATCTCATGCAGCGAATTAAGTTCAGAAGACTTTGTAACGATGTTGCCTGCCACGAGGTCTCCCTCTATGACACCCATCATATCTTCACTGAAGAGCACGATGGCCTCTCCCGGCACGATAGCCGGAACTTCTTCTGCCGGCAATTGTGGTGATTCTGTATCAATATCTCTGCTGCAACCTGCCATAACGGACATAAGTGCAACGAGAATAAGTATCTTCTTCATTTTCAGTATTTATTTACAGTTAAATAGTCAAGAAGGAGAATAAGTGACTGGGGATCCTTCCACTTGATATTGTTTTCCTTAAGGAAAGCGTTCAAAGCCTTCTTGTCAATTCCATATATATCGGAAACATCTTTTTTTGCGGCAAAGACCACAGCGTCATTCATGACAATGAAAAGCTTATCCTTGACAGGTAACACCTGGCCGTCATCCTTGGAGTTCTTGAGCTCCATATGATTCATGTTAGAGCGTGAGCCGCCAATGCCTTCAAGAGAAGACAGCGCCTGTGTTGCGATGGAATTGGAAGAAGAGCCATAAGCTCCACCTGTCGAATTGAGAGCCGCCATGTCGGCCAGCGTCTCCTGTGCGATGAATCCATTGTCCGAGCGCGCAAGAACCTTCATCATGGTTCCGCCTACACTGGCATAATAATCCATGCCGATCTTTACTGAAAAGACCTCGGACGGCGAGACTTCACGGATGAAGCCGTCTTCAATGAAATGAAGAGTACCCAGATGGATGTGGATATTATAGGACCCCTCTATAGGTGCTCCCGTAATCTTCTTGAGCTCTCCTGGCTGGAAATCGGCATACAGATAAGGCCAAGTCGTTGTCGGCTTGTGGTTCTGAGCAGACATACAACCGAGAGACAGAATCAGCATGACAATCGCTGTAACGGTTCGTCTCATCGCTAATCAATTATGTGTTATTGGAAAGGGAGGGGCGTTTCACCGCCCTTCCCCTTGAAAATTCAATTAGAATGTCTTAACAAAAGAAGCATTCAGACCGTAACCTATTCTTGGCATAGCAACAGATGTTGTTTCTGTTGAAGGCGCAAGCGTCGCAAGTGAAGCGAGATAAACATCGTACCAAGAAGAAGGTACACCCTCTGGAGTGCACAAAAGGACTCCATATGTATTTGTAGATGTAATCTCATTCGGCGATGATACATTAAATACTACTGGAGCTTTTGAATATCCGATTGTACCAGCGGTAAAATCGATTACTGCAGATACAAATGCAGTTACACATTCTTCTCCTTTAGAATTTGTATAATTACCAAATATCTGCAAAGATGGGACAGTAAGGGTACCTCCATCAACATTGAACTGAGCATAAATTGGTGAGAGATCACACTTAATACCGTCATATACAGTAAACATTACATTACCTTCTTCTTCATCATCACTCTTTTCAATAACGAGCTTTGAATCATATACTTCTCCATCAAATACGCTCTGCTCCTTAATCACATAAGTTCCAAGGATATCCTCAAGAGTATAGCCATATGAATACTTCATTGTGTGCTCCCACTCCTCACAATCATTACCGAAGATGTCATACAATGCTCCGGCTGGAATATTGATTGTAACATCAGCACCAAGCTCAGGCTCAGCTGGGAGATTAACAACAAGGCCAAGAGAAGTAACGTTATAGTCTGCCTCAGGCTCGAGTGTATAAACTATTGTCTCGACAGCATTCTCAACGGTTTTCTCATATGTTACAGTGATGAACTTCTTTGAGCTGAAATCAGCAAGAGCATAGTCGCTTTCTACTGGAATGCAGAAACCACCATCCCACTCAGTGAATGACTCAAGATCAACCTCACCGAACATTGGAAGCTCAACATAGTCGATCTCACCATAGAAACCCGTAGGTGCTGGGGCAAGATTACCCTTCGAATCCTCTGCCATTACAAAGCTGCTTGCATAACCAGGAAGCTTCTGACCTACTGCGTCAACAAAAGCACCTGCTGGGATAGAGATTGTATAAAGAGCACCAGTTGGAAGACCAGGGACTGCGATGAGAGCCTGATTGCCTGCAACTGTGATTGAGTCCTCAGGAACTGTAATCTCACCAGCTGAAGCAGCAGTAGCTTCAAACTCTGGAGAATAAGATGCATAATAAGGAACCTTGATTGCACCACCCTCAACATTTCTCTTGACAGTCTCAGAGAATGTGAAAAGCACCTGATGTCCCTCAGACTCAACTGCCTTGTAAGCAGGTGAGACAGTATCAGTAGTCAAAACAGACTTGTTGACAACTGCACTGACAAATCCCATCTCACTACCAGCTACTGCGTAGATCTGATATGTCGTATTAGGATCAGCCTTAACCTCGAAGGTATAAGACGGCTCTTCAGCTGAATACTTTACAGTTCCCTGAGCTACGCCCTTGTAACCTACCTTGAAAAGAGTCTCTGCACTGAGTTCCTTTGCAGCTGCTGCATCAACAAGATAAGAGTAGTATGCTACATTGCCCGAAGGGGTAACGGTAACCTTGAACGAGTTGTCAGTAACATCTGACACTGCGATCTCAACGCTTCCTGCCGCATCCGGAGTAAGCGGAGTCTCTTCCGGACCGTAAAGCTCATCATTACAAGCTACAGCCAGAGCCAAGATTGCTATATATGTAAAAAATCTTTTCATACATCAATTATTTTTTAGTCCATACTGTTGTACCCTGGATAAGTACTCCACCACCGTAAAGTGAATTTCCTTCGATCATACCGATACCCTTTTCAGTTGTGAAGACACCTGGAGTAGTTGATACCATGTCAACAGAACCAGTCTTAGTAGCATAATGACCATTGTCATATTCATACTCAACAAATGTAAGACCGTCCTCTACCTCCTGACCGCATGGAATGCTGATTGTCTTATGATCCTCAGAAACGTTAGCATAAACAGCCATTGAGCCCTGCTTAGCCAAAGGACATACATAGTCGATCCAAACCATAGTGACATCAGACTCATCCTTAGTAAGGGTCATCTCCCATGTAACGTCACCCTGAGCAAAGTCTGTAGCAGTAACTACATATGTACCAAGGATGTCAGCCAGTGGATGATCGAGGTCAGAGATTTTCACTGTACATACAGAACTTGCACCGAGATTCAAAGAACCAGGCTTGACAAGAGTAATTGTAAAACCGAGGTCGCCAGTGTACTGACCAGCAAGATCAGTAATATTGATCACGATGTTCTGTGTACGGGTATTTCCGTCAAATGTAAGAACAGCAGAATCGTCAACCAGAGAATAGTTTGTACCAGCCTTAGCTGTACCGTCTTCTACAACGTATGCTACTGCAACAGCCTTAGGATCCAAAGAAGCAATAGTTACCGGAATGCTTACAGTTCCTGCATTTTCATCCACTGTAACCGAAGTCACGTCAAAAGCGGCGAAAGACTGGCTGTCTTCGAATGCTGGAGTAACATTGAGGTTACTGCAGGAGAAAGCAGCAGAAAGTGCAGCTGCAAAACAAAATGTCTTAAATATTTTTTTCATAATGTAATCCTCCATCTATTAATAACCTTCATTCTGAACGAGATTTGGATTCACACCAAACTCACGGAAAGGAATAGGCATTGCCCATCTGATGTCGCCTGGCTGAACTTCCTTAGCGCTTGGATCGCCGACAAAGTCTGTACGAGTCATTGCGCGACCTGTACGAGCGAGGTCAAACCAAAGGTGGCCTTCCCATGCAAGTTCCTTATGTCTCTCAGAGAATACGCCGTCGCTTGTTACTGTAGGAACTGCGGCACCTCTACTCTCAGCAAGAGCCTTGAGAGCTGCTGGAGCGTCATGGCCTGTAGCACCGTTCACTGTTGCTTCAGCGATGTTGAGATACATCTCTGCAAGACGAATCACGATTGTGTTTGTCTGATCTGGCTTACCAAGACCCTTACCCTTGTACTTAGCAGTCCAAAGAACGCCATCCTTCTCCTGGAAGAGAGTTCCACGAACATCACCTGCAGGGTAGAGATTCTTAAGGTCTGTTGAAGCACCTGCATCAGCATAACCGTCAGGACCACACATAGGTGTAAGACCATCATGGTAACCATCATAATCATTAGACTTGTCACCGTAGATCTCGAAGATAACCTCACCACCCTTAGGTACGTCTACAGTATATACACCTGCATTCTTAATCTCGTCAGCAGTCCAGAGAGTGAACTTCTTGCTGTCGATTACCTTAGCAGCATAGTCAGCAGAATTCTGCCACTGCTCAGCATAGAGATAAACTCGGCTGAGGAGGGCCTGGATAGCCTCGAGTGAAACAACTCCCTTAGCATCCTTTACACCAGCTCTTACATAAGCAGGATCGATGATCTGTTCTGCCTCAAGGAGGTCAGCAACCACCTGTGCATAAACTTCAGCGACTGTGTTTCTTGCTGGCTTGGCAGCTGCATCTGTGTGAAGAACTACAGGAATACCAAGATGAGAAGCGTCAGCAGTATAGCCATAAGGCTGAGCATAAGTTCTCACGAGGTCGAAGTGTGCAAGAGCACGAAGGAAGAGACACTCTGCCTTAAGATTGTTGAGGTCCTGTGCTGTCGCTGTGTCAGATTCCTTGCCCTCGAGATTGTCGATGACGTTGTTGGCAGCTGAAACAAGATAGTAAGCAGTTCCCCAGAGAGCAGATGTATTGTTTGCGCTCTGATTAATGTTATAGAGATCGTTGCATCGACCTGAATCGTATGAAGTACCGATCCACTTCTTGCCGTTTGCAGTCTTGAGCTCGTTACGGATGATGAAGTCAGCACCGTACCAGTTGACAGAAGCCAATGGAGCATAAGCACCTGCAACAGCTTTGTCAAGACCTTCATAAGAGCCAAGTGTAAGCTCGTTACTCTGCGACAGAATCGGCTCCTCTGTGAGGAAATCCTGACATCCTGTGAAAGCAGCAAGAGTCATTAATGTTATTACTATATACTTTTTCATATCCGTTGTCTTTTAGAATGATAATTCAACTCCACCTACGAATGACTTTGTGAGAGGATAGATACCTGCTCCACCACCGGTTACACCCATTTCAGGATCCCAGAAGTTTACATCATTGAAGCAGTAGAGGTTAAGACCGCTGACAAAGAACTTGAGGCCTTTGATATGCATCTTGTCGAGAGCTACCTGTGGGAGTGAATATGACAATGTCACGTCCTTGATTCTGAGGTAATCGCCTCTCTCTAGCCATCTGTCGCTGAGAGCAGTTGCAGAGTTTGTAGAGTTACCAGCGATTGGCTTAGGGTTGCAATTTGTGTCACCCGGCTTCTTCCAATAGTTGAGCGCTGTAGCCATCTGGTTCATCTGCATTTGTGTACCGTCTGAGTTGAGGTATGAATGCTCGTTGAGGATACATACATAGTTACCTACCTTGTACTCGAAGAATGCGCTGAGCTGAAGACCCTTCCATGCGAGTGTAGTGTTGAATCCACCGATGAGCTTAGGCTCTGGAGATCCTGCATAGTACTTGCGGGCCTGATTGTAGTTATTTGTAAGAGAACCATCCTCAGTTACCCAGAGAGCCTCACCATTTGAAGGGTTTACTCCATAGTAATCAGGAAGATAGTATGAGTACATAGAGCGACCTACAACATAATGAAGATAGCTGCCGGCCTCAATCTTCTCGATACCGTTTGCATCTGGATCGACTGCGAGGTCAAGGATCTCAGTCTTGTTATGTGCAATGTTGAAACCTGCTGTCCAAAGGAAATCGCCTGTAGAGATGATGTCACCATCCAACTGGAACTCAACACCTGTATTCTTCATCGAACCTGCATTCATGAAGTTTGTGCTGAAACCTGTAGTCTGAGGCACCTTCACATTGAGGAGCATGTCCTTGGTTGTACGCTCGTAAACATCGACATTACCGCGGATTCTGTTGCCGAGGAAACCAAAGTCGAGACCTACGTTCCAAGTAGAGTTCTTCTCCCATGAGAGATAGTCGTTAGATGGAGATGAAGGAAGCATACCTACAACACCGTTGTTCTGAGCTGCTCCGTAAACACCATATGCCTTATAAGCTGCGATACCATTGTTACCGTTGAGACCGTAACTTGCACGAACCTTGAGAAGGTCAAGCCATGAATTTGTGCTGTCCATCCACTTCTCGTTGCTGAGGTTCCATGATGCAGATGCTGACCAGAAGAGACCCCACTTGTTCTTTGAACCGAAGAGTGAAGAACCATCCTCACGTACAGTAGCCTGAACGAAGTATCTGTTGTCATAGTTGTAGTCTGCGATACCGAAGAATGAAAGCATAGTATCGTTAGAGAAACCTACTTCTGACTCAACCTTGTCCTGAGGTGCAGTGTTCTGGTAAGGAATCTTTGCATCCACACCCGGAGCATAAACATAAGAGTACTCATACTTATATGCTGTTGCCTCCTGACCTGCGAGAACGCGAAGTGAGTGATAGCCACCGAATACGTTAGAATAGTTGATTGTATTCGAAGTTGTGAGGTTGGTATACTGAGACTTTGTTGTCTGGAGAGTAGGCTCAGAAGCGCTACCTCTTGCGAGAGGATTCCAGTAACGGCGGTCCTGAGTGAAAGCAGCCTCAGCAGAGTTTCTTGTCTCGATTACGAGATGCTGGATAGGCTCCCAACGAAGGAACATAGTACCGTTGAACTTATATGACTTAGACCACTGGTCATCATACTCAGCTGTTGCACGTGGGTTCTGATATGAGTTTGAAGGGATATCCACATTGTGGTTTCCGTTCTCATCATACTTAGGAATCCATGGAAGGAGAGTAAGACCTGCCCATGCACCGTTAGAGTAATAGAGCGACTGCATTGGGACGTCGTTCTGGTTTGTATATGATACGTTTACACGTACACCTGACTCGAGGTTGTCGAGAAGCTTGTAGTCTGCATTTACACGGGCCTGGAAACGCTGATAGTCGATACCATAGAATACACCGTCGTTCTTGTGGTAAGACATTGATGAGAAGTATGTACCTCTGCTGTTACCACCTCTTGCACTGATTTCATACTCCTGAAGCTGACCAGGACGTGTGAAATGGTTGAGCCAGTTTGTGAGCTCATTTGTAAGGAGTGACATCGGACGATAGTATGTAGATGTAGGATCGTCTGGATCATGACCTGCATTGATTGCAGCATCTCTCTGGTATGAAAGGAGCTCCGATGCGTTCATCATGCGGAAACCGCTGTCGCTCTGAAGCCATGACACACCGTACTTCGCACGTGCATCGAACTGCGCCTTACCTGACTTACCGCTCTTTGTAGTAACGAGGATGACACCGTTGGCAGCACGAGAACCGTAAACTGCAGCTGCAGCAGCATCCTTGAGGACTGTGATAGACTCGATGTCGTTAGGGTTGATTGTCGCAATACCGTTTGAAGTATTGGTCATCTCACCTGTACCACCTGAAACTACAGGAATACCATCGACTACCCAAAGAGGAGCGTTTGACGCATTGATTGATGAGTTACCACGGATACGGATCTGCGATGCAGCACCTGGCTGGCCCGAAGACTGTGTGATCTGCACACCGGCGAGCTTACCAGAAAGGGCCTTGTCCACAGAAGTTACAGGAGAAGAAGCGATGCTCTCACCCTTAACCGAAGTTACTGATCCGGTAACGGCTTCCCTCTTAGCCGAACCGTAAGCCACAACCACAACATCGTCGAGTGCGGTTGCATCCGGAGCGAGTTCGCAGTCAATGACTGCGCGGCCGTCAACAGCGATTTCTGTAGTCTTGTAACCTACGAAGCTGAAGATGAGCACTGAATTGCCAGAAGGTACAGTGATTGAATATGCACCGTCAGCACCAGCTGCTGCTCCTGTCATGGTACCATTAACTCGGATTGATGCGAACGGAATAGGATCTCCGCTGTCTGCATCAAATACAGTTCCTGTGACTGTAAGGCTCTGCGCTGAAGCAAGAGCAGCTGTCACCAGCACCATGATGGCTGTGAAAAAAAGTTTGATTTTTTTCATAAGCATTTGAATTAGTTAAACATAAATATTGATACATTGATTATTTCTCGTGCACTACACTACACTGAAATACCATTATCCGCTACATTAATCGGGCGTTTTATTCAGCAGTGCAAATGAGATAATATCATCGTTTAAATATTAAACATAAAAGCCATGGCAGTTTACGCTTACATCCGTGTCAGCACGGAAATGCAGTCATATGCGAGTCAAGAATACGAAATTAAAAGATGGTGTAACGGGAAAAGTATTGCTATTGACAAATGGGTATCTGAATCTGTATCAGGAACGATACAGGTCGAGAAGCGCAATCTTGGAAAAATGATAAAAAACATGAAACGTGGTGACTTGCTCGTATGTACAGAACTTTCACGACTCGGACGTAATATGCTTATGATAATGGGAATATTGAATCAATGCTCACAGAAAGGAATATCCATTCACACTATAAAGGATAATTTTGACCTTACAGACAATATTAATTCAAAAATTATCGCCTTCGCTTTTGCTCTTGCTGCAGAAATCGAGAGAAACCTTATTTCCCAACGTACGAAGGAAGCGCTTGCAGTAAAGCGATTGGAAGGCATCAAGCTAGGAAGGCCGCCGGGAAGCTCGAAAAAAAAGGAAGAGTTCCTGAAAAATCTGAAAGACATACGAAAGATGATGGAATCTGGTCATTCCATGTCGAGGATTGCAAAATTTTATGGTATTCATAGGAATACTTTGAGGCGATATTTGCAGGATGTTGGCTCTTGAAATATAATTTTTGAAAATTCGGAGGTCTCAATTAAAAAGAATAAGTTGTTGATATTCAGCATTTGAAGGGGTAATGTAGGAGATCGGTTGATAAAAAAGTTGATAAAAGTGAAAATAAATTCGATAGTTACATTTTTTTATGTGCGATTTAAAAGTGGTTACAATCTGTAATCTAAACAAAAGAAGGAGGTCTTATTTTATATCGGTAGTCTTGATAATTTTCTATAATTATTCAAAAATTTATTATTGATGAGGTTTGGATATTAAAATTTAACTTTCTAACTTTGTGGAAATCGCGTTTTTATAAACGCCCGATTAAAAGTGCAAAATAGAATTTTCAGTGTAGTGTAGCACACGAAATAATCAATATTTATGTTTAACTAATTTAAAGTAACAACTATGAGAAAAATGAAACTATTTTTCACAGTGTTGGCAGTACTTGTAACATCTGTGGCCTTCGCCCAGAATCTTCAGGTGACCGGAGTTGTGACCGACTCAAACAATGGAGAACCCGTTCCATTTGCAGCCGTTCATGTAAAGGGCACTATGACAGGTACCAGCACTGACGCCAATGGTAATTATTCCATTGCCGTTCCACAGGACGGTGTCCTCGTTTTCTCTTGCGTGGGTTATCAGGCCCTTCAGGTAGCAGTTGACGGCAAGTTGACTCACGACGTGACTCTCGTATCCGAACAACTTGACGAAGTTGTGATGGTTGCTTATGGAACCGCAAAGAAGTCATCCTTCACCGGTTCTGCAACTTCTGTCAAGAGCGAGTCACTCGAGAAAAGAACCGTTTCCAATGTAACAAAGGCTCTCGACGGTCTCGTTGCAGGTGTTACCACAAGTGCCGGATCTGGTCAGCCAGGCGAAGGTGCAACCATCCAGATTCGCGGATATGGTTCCATCAATGCATCATCCAATCCGCTTTATGTTGTGGATGGAGTTCCTTATGATGGTAGCATTTCTGCAATAAACCCTAATGATATCGAGTCACTCACAGTACTCAAGGACGCATCTGCAGCTGCTCTTTATGGTTCGCGTGGTGCCAACGGTGTTGTGATGATCCAGACTAAGAAAGGTCAGGCCGGTTATACCAATGTCAATCTTAAGGCGACATGGGGTCTTTCTTCAAGAGCCTATAAGCCATATGACACCGTAAACCAGAAAGAGTTTGTAGAACTCACTTATGAGGCCCTCCGCAACGGATATGTATTCAACAGCGGCTACAGCATGGATCATGCATCACAGGCTGCCATGGGCGACCTTAGTTCAGCTCTCGGTGGCGAACAATATAACCCATTCAAGAACTACACTTGGGATACTGTAATCGATCCTGTTACCGGTAAGGTACGCACAGACGCCGTATCTGCATACAACGAAAGTTGGCTTGACGAAATGACAAACTCGAAAGCCCTCCGTCAGGAATATCTCTTCGGCGTAAACGGCGGTAATGACAGAACCAAATATGCCCTCTCATTCGGTTATCTCGACGACAACGGTATCCTCATTACCACTAACTTCAAGCGCTACACATTCCGTGCAAGCGTAGATCAGGAAATCAACAATTGGATGAAGGCTGGCGTATCCACTTCATATGGATACACAAACTCAAACCAGCAGACCATTGCATCAGGAAGCTACACAAGCAATGCATGGTATACAGCTCAGTTCATGGCCCCTATCTACCCTGTATATCTCAAGGACGCAGAAGGAAAGAATGCACTAGACTCAAACGGAAACGTCCAGTATGACTATGGTGAAAGCGGACGTCCCAAAGCAGCTCGCTTCAATAACATCGCGGACCTTTATGATAACAAGTATGGTCTTTGGAGAGACAACTCAAGCTCACGAGCAAGTCTTGTTCTCGGAGGAGATAACCCTGTAATGGGAGTATTCAAGGGCCTTGAATTCTCTGTAAACGCAGGTCTTGATGTAACAAATTCAGCATCTTCCGAGTACAACAACCCTTATCATGGTGACGGTGCACAGACAAGCGGTTCTGTATCAAAGCAGTCTGGACGTACCATGTCTTACACAATCAACCAGATTCTCAAATACGAAAGGACTTTCGCAGACAAGCATCATATACTTGCACAGGCTGGTCATGAGTACTATAATTATGAGTACCGTTATCTCTCGGCAGAGCGCACCGGAGTTTACCCAGGCATCGATGAACTTGCACCTAGCACAAACGTGACAGGCAACAACTCATACAAACAGGACTATCGTATCGAATCATACTTCGGTCGTCTTGCATATGACTTCGCCGACAAATACTATTTCGAAGGTACATGGAGAACAGACGGTTCTTCACGTTTCCATAAGAACTATCGTTGGGGACAGTTCTGGTCAGTAGGAGGATCATGGAGACTCTCTGAAGAAAACTTCATGAAGAACGTCGGATGGGTGGACAACATGACAGTACGTCTCTCATATGGCCAGCTCGGTAATGACGCCCTCATGAGCGGAAGTTCACAGGACTATTATGTATGGCAGTCATTCTATGACCTTACTTGGCCTAATGCAAATAATCCAGGTGCACTCGTAAGCTCATTGGAAAACACCGAAGTATCTTGGGAGAAGAAGAGCACATGGAATGCTGGTCTGGAAGCGACTCTCTTCAACCGTTTCCTCCAACTTTCTGCAGAATATTACCATTCTACCACAACTGACATGCTCCTTAACTACCCTCTTCCATTGTCAACAGGCTTCAGCGGCTACAATGCGAATGTCGGATCTATGCAGAATCAGGGATTTGAAGGAACCATCAGATTCAATTGGGCAAACAAACAGAACTTTGCAGCTTCATCAAGCGTAATGCTCTACAAGAATTTCAACAAGGTTCTTGCCCTCACAAAAGATGACAAGATCACTTCCGGCAATCAGGTGATCGAAGTAGGCAAACCTATCTACACTTACTACCTTCCAAAGAATGCGGGAGTTGATCCTGCTACTGGTGCACAGCTTTATTGGGCATATGAGAAGGACGATAACGGTGACAAGATCGAAGGATCAGACTACGTGACTTCAAACAAGACCGTTGCAAACGAATCACGTTACTATGAAGGCAGCCGCGAGCCTATGCTTCAGGGATCATTCGGTTCTGATTTCCACTTCGGCCCTGTCGACCTGTCTTTCCTCACCACATTCTCTGTCGGCGGCAAGACTTATGACAGTCTTTATGCAGGCCTTATGGAGGTGATGTACTCCGGTGACACATGGAGCAAGAATGCTCTCCGCCGCTGGCAGAAGCCGGGTGACGTGACTGACGTACCGGCTGTCATGCTCAACTCAGGACGTCTCGGCACTGACAAGAACCTTATCGACGCATCATATTTCGCCATCAAGTCTATCCAGATCGGATATACCTTCCCAAGAAAGTGGGTCAACGCTGCCAAGATCAAGGATGTCAGAATTTTTGTAAATGCTGATAACGTAGCTATGTTCAACCACCTCAACGGTATGAACGTACAGTACAACTTCTCCGGTGGTACCGGATATACATATACTCCGACAAGAGTTGTATCAGCAGGTATTGACATTAATTTTTAATCATTAGGAGACAGAACACATGAAAAAGATATATATAGTACTTCTTACTGCCCTCCTTGCGATGACAACCTCATGTCAGGAAGGCACTCTCGACACCAGTCCTACAACAGCGGTGTCAGGAGCTACTCTCCTTGAAACTACAGAGGGTGGTTATATGGCCCTCAACGGAGCCATCAGATGGTTCTGGGAGTGGGGTGTTTCCGTAACAGGCAATGCGCATCAGGCAGTTGGTCCACAGGGATACGCTCTCATGGCTGACCTTATGGGTGAAGACATGGTGATGGCAGGCCAAGGTAACGGATGGTTCTGGTTTGACTATCTTTACGATGTCAAAGATGCTTACACAAGCGGTGCATGGCGTCCTTATGACTGCTGGAACTACTACTACACACTTATCAGCCAGGTGAACTACATCATCAATGCGAAAGAAACCATGCAGGGTGAGCAGGCCGACATCGACTACATCATAGGTAATGCATACGCTTTCAGAGCATATGCCTACCATTACCTTGAGATGATATATGCGCGTAGCTATATCGGACATGAGGACAGACTTGGTGTACCTGTTCTTCTTGAGCCTACAACCTCAAAGACTACAGGAGTTCCGCGCTCAACAAACAAAGAGGTTTATGCCCAGATCGTTTCTGATATCGACACAGCCATCACTCTCCTTGAGGGCAAGACTCAGAAGCATAGTTCACATATCGACTATTATGTGGCAAACGGCATCAAGACCCGTATCGCCCTTTATATGGGTGACTGGCAGTCTGCATACAATTCAGCTGAGAAAGCATTAGGCGGTTCTAAGAAAATCACAACCGACATCTTCGGAGGTTACAATGACGCAAGTGCAACAGATGTACTTTGGGGTGCAGAAATCATTGAAGCACAAGGTACAACTAACCCTCAGTTCCTTGCCCACATGGATATTGCATTCGGTGGTTATGGCGATGCTGCGAGAAAGTGCTGCAGTGAGTGGCTCTATGCCAGAATTCCTGCAGGAGATGCACGCAAACAGTGGTGGAACTATGAAAAACTTCATCCTAACGGAAATACACTCGTAGGATACCAGCAGTATAAGTTCCGTTTTGCTGACGCATCAAATCCTTATACAGGGGCAGACCATATCTTCATGAGAGTACCGGAAATGTACCTCTCTATGGCAGAGGCAGCATGTCGCCTTGGAAATGACACCGAGGCTCAGAAGATCCTCAACAATTTCATGAGTTACCGTATGGTATCTGATGAGTTTACTTATGACTGTTCAGGCAAGACCGGTACAGCACTTGGTAAACTTACCACAGATGAGACAGGTTCACTTCTTGAGGAAATTATCCTTCAGCGCCGTATTGAGCTTTGGGGAGAATATGGCCGAGTATTCGACATCAAGCGTCTCCGTCAGGGATTCGTAAGAACAGCCGAAATGGGTCATCCTGCATCAGCACTCCTTCCAACCCTCAAACTCGATGACCCAGAGTCGTTTGATTGGGTTCTAACTATCCCACAGGCTGAAATTGATGCTAATCCTTATATCCTTCAGAATCCTGTAGGAAGCGAGGCTGCAGACGGACAGGGAGATGACCCAGCTCTTGCTCCTAAGGTAACTGAGTAACATGTATTTAAACTGAGATAATTATGAACAAGATATTTAAGATTTTCTTTGCTATAACATTGAGTTTCTTCACTGTAGCATGTAATCTTGATCAGATCAGCGACATCTATACTCCTGAAGATACTGAGGCATCTATGCTTCAGACAGTATTCAACGAGACTGAACTCGCTGCCTCTCTCGAGACCATCTCAATCCCTGTTGTAAGAGCTAATGCTGAAGGAGAGACCTCTGTAAATCTTACAGTAACTCTCCCTACAGGTCTTAGCATCGTCGGTAATGCAACAGAAGTAGAGACACTTGAAAACGCATCCAAAGTATATAGTACTGCCGTAACCTTTGCAGCTGGTCAGGCGGAATCAGGTCTTGTACTCGACCTTACTGCAATGGAAGTAGGAAGCTCATATTCAGGAAAGGTGGAAATTGCAGACACTACAGTTGTCAACATGAACAAGGTTACAATGTCGACTACTTTCAAGTTTGCCAAGGCATATTCGTGGACATCACTTGGAACCGGCACATTCCTTGACAATTTTGTAGGAAACTACAATGAAGTTGAAATCCTGAAAGCTGAAGGTTATGACATTTACCGTGTCATGAATCCATTCCCTGCAGAAGTGCTTACAGGTCCGGATCTTGGTTACGGTCCCGCAGGTGAGGCATTCGGAATCGGCGGTGCACCATGTCCTTACGTTGAATTCAAGGTACTTGAGGATGGAGTACACGTATCGTGGGATGAAAAATTTTCAACTACAATCGACTACACGGGAAGCGGTGACACAATTTGGTTGTACTACCCTGCTGACTTCAACGAAGCAAATGCTCCAAAAGCAGAAAACTGCAAGTTCTTGAATGATGAAAAGACAGTGGTTCAGTTGTGGGGTATCGCCTATATTGACGGCATGGGTGGATTTGGTGACAAATATGCACCTTGCCTCGTAGGATTCCCTGGCTCACCTGATATTACTGAATTTCTTTAACAATATCTCAGCATGCTGAGAATGTGATAACAAGAGGCGGTGGGACGGAATCTACGGACCACCGCCTTATTATCTAAAGAACACTTATGAAATTTTCCAGCCACATAGCATCAGTCTTGCTGATTTTCATTACAGCCTGCACTCCTGAGATCAGGAATGAAGAAAAGACAAATCATTCAGACATCGACGCAGCAGCCAATGTATATTTCACCGAAGAAGTTGCTATTCTGTTGGAAGAATCAATACAGACAGACGGTGTGGTTACAAAATCGGATGAATTGAATTCCTTTCTTGAAAGTTCCGGTATAACTTCAGCCGTTAGGCTCTTTCCTCATGCGGGAGAATATGAGCCGCGCACTCGAAAGGAAGGCCTGCACCGCTGGTATAAAATCACATACACTGCAGCTCCGACAAAGGCACAGGAGATGATAATGACGATTCCGGGAGTAGAGATCTTCGAGCCTGCAAGAAAAGTGGAATTACATTCCCTGTTCAACGATCCGGGAATGCCTAAGCAATGGCATTATAGGAACGACGGAAGCCTGTCAACTGAATTCAAGGCCGGAGCTGACATCAACGTACTTACTGTATGGGAAAATTACACAACCGGCGACAGATCGGTGATTGTCGCTGTAGTCGACCAAGGTGTCGATCATGCACATGAAGACATTGGATCAAACTATGTGGATGGAAAGAACTTCGGCACAGGTGGCAAAGTGACTGCTGATGACCACGGAACACACGTGGCCGGCACAATTGCAGCCGTAAACAACAACGGCAAGGGAGTCTGCGGAATAGCGGGCGGAAATGCAGCTGAAGGCATCGATGGAGTCGGCATCCTGTCGTGTCAGATATTCTCAGGAAACCACCCTGTCGGAGGTGCGGAAGCTATAAAATGGGCCGCCGACAATGGAGCTGTCATTGCCAACAACAGCTGGGGATATGTCTATGACAGTGAAAGTGACGCACAAAAGGACAATATCCCATCTGATCTGGCCGCTGCAATAGACTATTTCATAAAATATGCGGGATGCGATAACGAAGGCAACCAGCTCCCTGACAGTCCGATGAAAGGAGGAATCGTACTGTTCAGCGCCGGAAATGACGGATGGAGATACAATCCTATCGGAGAATATGATCCGGTGATTGCTGTAGGTGCGATCGGACCGGACTACAACAGGGCTTATTATTCCTGCTATGGAGATTGGGTTGACATAGCTGCACCCGGAGGAAATTACAACATAAACAAAGGACAGGTATACAGTACGCTTCCTGATAACTCATATGATTACATGCAGGGCACTTCCATGTCATGTCCTCATGTAAGTGGAGTAGCCGCTCTGATTGCTTCATATTTTGGCGGTCCCGGATTCAGCAATGATATGTTGAAGGAACGACTGTTGGGAGGAGCACGGGATATTCTACCGGCTTCGGCTAAGATAGGACCTCTCGTCGATGCCTTAGGTTCATTTACGATGGGAGGAACAATCGCACCTGACAAAGTGGAAGAATATGAGCTGGAAGCTGTAGGAAACAGGGTAAAACTACAAATAAAGGTTACAGCGGACAAGGACGATGCAAAAGCATTTGAATATGTAGTCTATGCCTCTGAGAATGAAGAAGCTGTCAGGAACCTTGTCAGAGATGCCGTTCCTGATGACGTGTACGAATACAGATTTAAGGTAGGATCGACAGAAATCGGAGAGTACATGAGGATCCACATAGACAATCTTGAATTTGAAAAGGAATATTTCTTTACCATCATCGGATGCGACTACAGCCAGAACTATTCTGAAGCATCAGAAGTAAAGTCGGTAAGGACTGTTTCCAACAATGCTCCTGTAATAATTCCACAACAGGAGGAGATGAATCATACGATCAGGTCATTTGAAAATCTGACGCTGTCATTTATGATATATGACCCGGAGGCAGGAGAAACGCAGGTGAAGATTGCAGATGCACAAAACGGGCTTACACTTCGGAAAAAGGGAGAAGACATATGGGACATCCTGATCACAGGCAATATTTCTACACCTGGTCAGCATGATTGTGTGCTTGTTGCAACCGACATGCAAGGATTGTCAACTGAATTCAGATTCTCCTACTGCATTCTTGAAAACACCGCACCTGCCCTCATCCGAAACTTTGACGACATCTACATAGAGGGAAAGGGAGGCACATTCACCTATGACCTGACAGAGTACTTTACGGATATTGATGGCGAGAATCTGACTTATCGGATAAGCGAGGGGAACAGAGGTATTGCAGGTTGCGCATTATCCGGCAGCCTCCTTACCGTGACTATAGTCGGATATGGAACATCATCACTGACAGTCACCGCTGAAGATCTGAAGACAAAATGTTCGGCAGGATTGAGAATCGGAGCCAAGAACCCTGAGAATCCTGTTGAAATGTATCCTGTTCCTGTAATAAACATCCTCAATATCAGGACAGGAGAAAAGAAAGAGACAGAAGTGCAGATTTCATCCGCATCCGGATATATTCTATATGAAGGTAAAGACTACGCAAGTATCTTTGAGCCGATGGTTCTGGACCTTTCGGATTTCGCACCGGGAAGATACAGAGTGAAAGTGAGCATCGGTGAACATATCACAGAAAAGGTTATCAATAAAATTTGAGGAAGATGAAGGAACTGATCAAGACTCTTGTTCTGATGACATTACTGACTTCATCAGCCCTTTGTGCAAGAGCACAGAAGACCGTTGCAATGCAGTTTTCGGAGCTCCCGGGAGATGCGGCAGGAGCAGGTAAGGCGGATATAAATCTTCTTGACAACATATTGCTTGACGGCAACACACTTGAGGTGTCATTGAATGGAATGTTGTATTCGCAGTCATATGACCCAGTCACATACATGGACTTCAAGGCTGACTATTGCCTGAGAAGCAAGATCTCATTTTCCCTTTTCGGCAGATACGGCATGGGAAAAGAATATGACATATATAATTCAGGAGGATTCGAGGATGGAACGTACAGACCCGGACAGATTCTGATCGGAGTGGGTGCAGGCTACAGATTGCTGGACTTTCTGACTGCTCAGGCACAGATCAAGATAATGTCTGAAGATCCGGCACCGGAAGCATCATACAACGCATTTGCTGCCGATTTATCCGTAACCGGTCAATTTCCCGTAAAGGAAAATGGAAAGATAATCACAGAATTAGGAGTTTATTCGGCTGGATCCAAAGTAAAGTCAGCCAGCGGAGCGGAATTCCCGCTGCCGGCATCAGTCGGCATACAGGGCGGGTATGTCATGGACTTCGGCAAAGACAACGAAGTCAGATTAATAGCCAAGGCAGACTACTATTTCAACAATGCCTGCGGAGCAGCTGCCGCCATAGAAACATCTCTTGCAGACATAGTGTCGATCAGAGCCGGATATAATTCAGGCGCAACGAACATTCTGCCATCATACGCTTCAGTGGGTGTCAGCTGCAGAGTCTGGAAAACAAGAATTGATGCCGCGTACATCATTGCAGGCAAGGAATCTCCGATAGCAAACACCTTCAGCGTGGGAATCAGCTACAACATGAGATAATTTCAAGCCCCTTCTGGTTATTTACATAAATATTGAAGAGCTGCAACTGCCTGTGAAGGTAGTTGCAGCTCATTTTTGTTTGCAAGTAAATATCTAAGGAGTATTCCAGCTACAGCTGACCTCCAAAAATTGTGGAATTTTTGGAGGTCAGCTCACGAAAACTGCTTAAAACATACGGTTTTGCGTGTTTTTCAGAGTTGAGCTCCAAGAAAAGGCTGATTTTTGGAGCTCAGCATGATCAATGCCGGTTGTGATGGCACCGCGGTCACTTTTCTCATTTCATGGGTCATTTTCTGAAAATTTGTCTGAATTTGACGCCAAAATCCGACAAATTCTACCACCATCACCCCTCGCAGAACACCGTCAGAGCCCGATTTCTTCTCTTATCTGCGTAAATTTTTGTTACGCGGATAAGTCTTCTGAACTTTGCCTTCGTAAACTTATAATACTGATTTTATGAAGGATTTAGAAGAGAAAGAGAAGGCCGGAGTGCCGAAAGAAGGTTACGCGAACCTCACCAACCACTACATGTTCAAGCGTATCTTCGGAAGCGAGGAGTGCAAGGACATTCTGATTAGATTTCTGAACGACATCATGGGTGACAAGGTTATCGAAGAGGTCACATTTCTTCCGACAGAGCATCTTGGACCGACAGAGGATGACAGGGAAGCCATATTTGACATATCCTGCAAGACCAAGGATGAGGAGTTCATCGTGGAGATGCAGAATGCTCATCAGACCTATTTCCGGGACAGGGCTCTGTTCTATTCCTGCTATCCGGTCATCAATCAGGCAGGACTTGCGCGGAAGAAACATTTTGAGGAATACGGGAATACGATCTCGTTCAGATGGAATTTCCGTCTGAAGCCCGTCAGGTTCATTGCACTCCTGAATTTCAGGATGAAGCACGACGAAATATGGCCGGATGACAGATGCCATTCGTCATACCATATCCGTGAGGACTCTACGCACGAGATCATGCATGACAAGCTTCAGTTCATCTTCCTTGAACTTGCGCGTTTCGAGAAGGGCGAGGAGGAGCTTGAGACGGCATACGACAGATGGATGTTCCTGTTCAAGAACATGGTCAAGTTGAAGACGAGGCCGAAAGTTTTTGACGGCAAGGAGTATGACCGCTTGTTTGAAATGTCAAAATTTTCTAATTTTACGGCAGAAGAGTTTGACAGTTACAAAAACGCGGAAAAGATGATCTGGGATTATTACAATACAATAGACACTGCTGCCGAGGAAGGTCGTGAGAAGGGTCGTGAGGAGGGACGTGAGGAAACGATAGCCAAGCTGCTGGCAGCGGGATTTGATGAAGAGGAGATTTCGAAGGCGCTGGGTGTCAGTGTCGAAGAATTGCGTAAGTGACACACATCTTGCACTGATTGCTGTGTGATTATATACAAACAAGCCGGGTCCTTGATGGATCCGGCTTGTTTCATCTTCTGCTTTTTGAATCTGATACACTGGCACAATAAATGATATGCCGGAAGATTGACAATTCTGAGAACAATTAAACCGACCGCGGAACACAGGGCCCCTACCCTTCCGCAATTCAACAAGTCGGCCGAGAGGCCCGTATTAATTATTATTGTTAAAGATTTGTCAAGATGAGACTGATTTTCACGATGTTGGCCACATTTGTGACCGTCTTTGCCTCAGCGCAGGGACTCACTGTGTTCGGCTATGTGACAGATTCCGCAAGCGGGGAACCCGTCCCATTCGCCTCCGTTCATATGGAGGGCACCAGCTCAGGCACCAGCACTGATGCAGAAGGCTACTACCATCTCGAACTGCCGTCCAAGGGCACTTTGGTATTTTCGTCGATAGGATACAAGTCGAGGAAAGTGCCGGTGGAGACCTACGGCGTCCTGAACGCATCCTTGGACCCTGACACTGAATTCCTTGACGAGACCATTGTAGTGGCATACGGCACATCCACAAGGAGCGCGTTCACAGGATCTGCTTCCATGGTCAAGGCTGAAACCATTGAAAACCGTGTAGCGACGGATGTTACCAGCGCTCTGGCAGGAACCACTCCCGGAGTGCAGGTCATATCTTCATCCGGCGACCCGGCATCCGGTGGCCCGACCATCAGAATCCGAGGCATCGGCTCCATGAGTGCAAGCAATGCTCCGCTGTATGTAGTGGACGGTATGCCATACGACGGAAAACTTTCAGACATCAATCCCAACGATGTCGAATCCATGACAGTGCTCAAGGATGCAGCAGCTTCCGCGATCTACGGAGCCCGTGGAGCGAACGGAGTCGTGCTGATCACCACAAAGAAGGCTTCAGGCACATCTGGAGGAATGGTTAAATTCGACGCACGCTGGGGCTCGAACTCACGTCTGATTCCTCAGTATGATGTCATCGATGACCCTGCGCTGTATTACGAGACTCAATACAAGATGATGTACAACTCTCAGGTCTATGCAGGAAAATCACCGGAAGAAGCATATGCATATGCTGATGCAAACATCTTCAACCGCAACAACGGCGGTCTTGGATATCAGGTATTTACTGTTCCTGCAGGCGAAAAGTTCATCGGTAGGGATTTCAAACTGAATCCAAGGGCTACGCTCGGTTACAGCGACGGTCAATATTACTATATCCCTGACGACTGGTATGGACAGACGTTCCATAATTCTTTCCGTCAGGAATACAATCTGTCAGTGAGCGGAGCGAAAGACAATCTTTCATATTACGGAAGTGTGGGCTACCTCAACGATGGAGGTATCGTCAGCAATTCTGATTACCAGAGATATACGGTACGTATGAATGTGGATTATCAGGTGAAGCCGTGGATCAAGATGAGCAGCAATCTCAGCTACACTCATTCCGATTCCGAAACAGCTTCATATTCAAGTTCTTTCGGCTCATCGAGCAACATATTTTACGTCACCAACATGATGGCGCCTATATATCCTTTATATGTACGTGATGCCGAAGGCAACATCATGTATGAGAACGGGATGCCGGTCTATGATTCAAACCAGACCAATTTCGCCCGTCCGGCATTCGTCGGAAACGCAGTCAGGGATAATGAGGTGGACAGAAAGAAGAGATATACTGACGCAATGATAGGAAAGATCGGGGTCGTACTCACGCCCGTGCACGGACTGTCACTGTCGGCAAATGTCGGCGTGACCTCTGAAAATTCACGATACAACGCACTCTACAGCAGATTCGGTTCGCAGAGCGCTTCCGACGGACTTGCTTATGTCAGCAACGACAGGACTTTTGCCGTGAACGGACAGGCTCTGGCTGAATACAACATCGACTTCAGAGGAAGTGGCCACAGCCTCGGTCTTCTTGCAGGCTATGAGGTTTATTCTTTGAAGGATCAGTTCCTGGAGGGACAGAATGACCATCTGTATGATCCATATATAGGTGAACTCGGCAACGCCGACGGAGTGAAGGCAAAGCATACATCCTCATACACAGCAGATTACATGACTCAAGGTCTTATAGCCAGAGTTCAATACGACTATGGCGGAAAATATTTCCTCAGCGGATCGTATCGTCGTGATGGATCGTCACGCTTCGCTCCGGGACATCGTTGGGGCAATTTCGGAAGCGTCGGTGCCGCATGGCTTATCAGCGACGAGGAGTTCATGAGCGGAGTATCGTGGATACAGATGCTGAAACTCAAGGCAAGCTACGGAGTGCAGGGTAACGACAATCTCTATCCTAATGCGAACTACGCCCGACACTATTATCCTTATGCTGACAATTACACTCATTCATATAACGAAGAAAGCGGAGAATATTCGCTCGAACTTGACTATAAGGGAAATGAGGAACTTACATGGGAGTCGTCTCATTCTTTCAATGCAGGACTTGACTTCGAACTGTTCGGATACTGGCTGAACGGAAGCGTGGAATATTTCTCTCGCAAGACCGTCGACCTGCTCTACAGCAAGGACGTGCCGCTTTCATCGGGCAATCCGACCGGATATTATCCTGTAAATGTGGGATCTATCCTCAATGACGGATTCGAACTCAATCTCGACGGCCACTTCATAAAGTCAATGAATGTGGACTGGGCATGGAATGTCAATCTCAGCCATTACCGCAACAAGATTCTTTCTCTTGACTCTTCCGTATCTGAAGAAGGCATAAAAGGAAGCAATTATATATATAAGGTGGGAGGTTCTCTTTATGAGGCATATATGAGGAGGTATGCAGGCGTAGATCCAGAGACAGGCAAGGCACTATGGTACAAGAAGGAACTGGACATCGAAAGGACATGGACAGGAAGATCTGTCACTACCGATATATTTTCCGAGGCTGACCAGTATGAGATAGGTTCTGTGCTGCCTCTGGTTTACGGAGGTTTCGGGACATCACTGAAGGCTTATGGAGTGGATTTCAACGCTTCCTTCTCATTCCAGCTTGGAGGACGCTATTATGACGGAACTTATCAGGCACTCATGCATACATCATCGGGTGTGGGAACAGCTTGGCACAGGGACGCCCTTCTATCGTGGTCGCCTGAGAATCCGGACAGCGACATCCCTCGCCTGGATGGCGACACATCTGTCGGACAGACTGCCGTCGACAATTACCTCATAAGTTCGAATTACCTGAGCATCAATAACATCACCTTAGGATACACCTTCCCGACATCGGTAACTGAGAGCCTGAAGATCAATGAACTACGCATATATGTAGCCGGGGACAATCTCGCCGTATTCTCCGCACGAAAGGGTGTTGATCCACGTTATTCGATGGGACTCGGATCGTTCACATCAGGATCTGGCCTCAACAGCGGATCATATTCTGCAATGCGTACCGTCACTGCAGGTGTCACTTTAACATTTTAGAATCATGAAGACAAGAACTTACATATATATAGGTATCCTCGCGGCAGCAGTTTCATGCAGCCGAATGGATGAACTTGCGCCTCAGGGAGGCATCGTTCTCGCAGAGCAGGTGCAGAATGTCAACACGGTGATTCCTTCCCGCGCCGACGCCTCATTCAACGGAATGTACACGAGACTGGGAGCTCCTGGCAGTGTTTTCGGAGGCACAAGACCTGATGACTGGGGATTCCTTATGATGTCGTTCTCCAACGATATCGAGGCTGCGGATGTCGTGCTGGCCAACAGCGGATACAACTGGTTCTCCGCCTGTGGCAATCTCGCGTCACGCAATGCAGACTATGCGAACCCATATGTCCGCTATGCTGCTCCTTACAATGAGATAGCGGCAGCGAACGAAGTGCTTAATGCATACCCGCAGCCGTATGAAGGCGCTGAAGTGATCCATAAGGTGGCTCAAGCCCGCGCAATAAGAGCATTCGCCTACCTCAACCTTGCGCCGTATTTCCAGTTCGGATATGCGGAGGGAGCGGCCGATCTTCCTTGTGTTCCGCTCGTTACCGAGACAACTGAGAATTTCACAGAGAATCCTCGAGCAACGGTAGCGGAAATCTACGATCTGATAATCTCTGACCTCACTTTCGCCATTGAGAATCTCGAAGGCTATGTCCGCACCGACAGATCACGTATAGACCAGCAGGTCGCATACGGACTTCGCGCTCGAGCGTATCTTAATATGGAAGAGTGGGCTCTTGCCGCAGCAGATGCATCCAAGGCAGCAGCCGGCTACACACCGGCATCTCTGGCAGAAATTTCAAAGCCGTTCCTTTATGACATAGGGGAACATAACTGGATATGGGGATATGACATGCGAAGCGATATCGCTCTTGCAAATCCTTATGCCACATCAAGTTCATGGCTGAGGTCATTCTCCGGAGACGGATATGCTGCCGCATGCCAGGTCTATGCATGCATCAACCAGCTTCTTTATGATAAGATTCCTGCGACTGATGTGCGAAAGGGATGGTGGGTGGATGCTTCTATGGAATCGCCTCTGCTTGAATCTGTCACATGGGACGGAGTGAGCGGCTCTGATGTGGCGGGACTTGAAATCGACAACGTGAAGATGGCATTCCTCCCCTACACCAATGTGAAATTCGGCATGTATCAGGTGGGAGGTACCACCAATGATGAGGACTGGCCGTTCATGAGAGTTGAGGAGATGATACTCATTCAGGTCGAGGGCCTTGCGAAGAGCGGACAGACTGCTGAGGCTGTGGCTTTGCTTGAAGATTTCGTTCAGACCTATCGTGATCCGTCTTATTCAGTCGATGACGGCGGAAGGAGTCTGGAAGATGAGATATGGTTTCAGAGACGAGTGGAACTTTGGGGTGAAGGTTTTTCCAATTCGGACACCCGCCGTCTGAACAAGCCTCTGGTACGGTTCCATGAAGGTGCTCCGAGCAATGTCCCAGAAGCTTTCAGATTCAATATGACTGCCGACGACGGCTGGTGGCTGATGAGGTTTACCTCTGCTGAGATGAACACCAATCTGGCCATCGTTGACAACACTGGCGGAAACAAGCCTGTACAGGAGCAGAACGGCAGCCTCCGCGACGGAGTGACCGACTGAAACAAAAAATGCGGCGATTGAGCGCCGCATTTTTTGTTTTACCATCTTCCGTAGTGAATCTTTTCTGGCTTCCACTTGTCCTTAGGCTGGTCGTCGCCTGCAGGATGTCCGATAGGAACAACACAGAGCGGCATAACTGTCTCAGGCATTCCGAGAGCTTCCTTGATGCCGTTGCAACGGTTCAGGTCAGGATATGCTGCTGTCCAGACTGCGCCGAGTCCGATAGCCTCTGCTGCAAGAAGAAGATTCTGAGTGGCTGCCGAGCAGTCCTGCTCCCAGAATGGATTCTCTCTTCCTTCACCCATCATTGTCTCTCCGCACACGATTACAGCAAGAGGAGCCTGCTTGAGCATCTTTGCATATGGAAGCGCCTCAGAAAGTGCATCAAGTGCCTCGCGGCTGTCAAGAACGACGAAGCTCCAAGGCTGCACGTTCATTGCTGTAGGTGCTGCCATGGCAGCTTTGAGAAGGATTTCCACCTGCTCTGGAGATACAGGCTCTGATGTATATGAGCGTACGCTCTTTCTTGCATGGATGTTTGCGAGTGCCGCATCAGCTGAATTGCCGCTGCCGGCGCATGATGAAAGTCCCATAAGCGCGATTGCTGCGAAAGCAAAAAGTTTAAAGATGTTTTTCATGACTATTGTGGTTTAGTATCTGTTAAGCGGCATGCCTGTGGTCTTCATGCGGACCATCTTCCTTACACTTGCAAGGACCTCCTCATATGCCTCGCGGCCTTCCTCAGTCTTGCCTGCGATGAGATCGAGATTGGCTGCTGCGGCTGTGAGGACGGTGTCGATAAGGTCAACTATATATTCCATATCCTTCTCAACGAAGCCGCGTGAAGTGATCGCAGGAGTTCCTACGCGGATACCCGAAGTCGAGAACGGCGTACGCGAATCGAACGGAACCATGTTCTTATTGACCGTGATGTCTGCCTTTCCGAGTTCCTTTTCTGCAACCTTACCGGTGAGTTCAGGGAACTTGGTGCGGAGGTCGATAAGCATGAGGTGGTTGTCCGTACCACCTGACACAATCTTGTAACCTCTTGAAACAAAAGCATCTGCCATTGCAGTAGCATTTGAAACCACCTGCTTCTGATACTCCTTGAATTCAGGCTGGAGGGCCTCATAGAACGAAACAGCCTTCGCCGCGATGCAGTGCTCGAGCGGACCTCCCTGCACACCTGGGAAAACACTTGAATTGAGGATCTGCGACATCTTCTTCACCACTCCCTTAGGAGTTGTAAGTCCCCATGGGTTGTCGAAATCCTTGCCCATAAGGATGATACCTCCGCGCGGACCACGGAGTGTCTTGTGAGTTGTAGATGTCACAATATGAGCATATTTTACAGGGTTGCTGAGGAGACCTGCAGCAATGAGACCTGCGGTGTGCGCCATGTCGATCCAGAGGATAGCACCGACCTTGTCAGCGATCTCGCGCATTCTTGCGTAATCCCACTCTCTCGAATATGCTGATGCACCACCGATGATGAGCTTCGGCTTGAACTCGAGGGCTCTTGCCTCCATCTGCTCATAGTCGATCATGCCTGAAGATTCCTTGAGACCATATGAAACAGCATTATAGAGAAGTCCTGACATGTTTACAGGTGAGCCGTGTGTAAGATGACCGCCGTGAGCAAGGTCAAGACCCATGAATGTCTCGCCCGGCTTGATGCATGCCATCATCACTGCCATGTTGGCCTGAGCACCTGAGTGCGGCTGCACATTGGCATATTCCGCTTCGAAAAGTTCGCAGAGTCTGTCGATAGCAAGCTGTTCTATCTGGTCAACGACTTCGCAGCCGCCGTAATACCTTGCGTTCGGATAGCCTTCCGCATACTTGTTCGTGCAGATGGATCCGAGTGCTTCCAGCACCTGCCCGCTCACATAGTTTTCCGATGCGATGAGCTCGATTCCGGATGTCTGTCTGTCTTCCTCTTTCTTGATCAAATTAAAAATCTGGAGATCCTGTTTCATAGTTTTTCCCTTTTATCAAAACACAAAAATAATCATTTTTTATTTTTTACTACCTTTGTGTTGATAACTTTTTCGGAAGCGGCATTCATAAGCCGGTGAACAGACTTGATCATATATGGCAAACAGAAAATTATTGAACATAGAGTTGGGCAGAGTCTCTGCAGACGAATATAAGGAACTGCCGGAATCCGGAGTGGTTCTGGTTCTCGACAACATCCGCAGCGCGCATAACGTCGGATCGGCTTTCAGAACCGCTGATTCATTCAAGATCGACAAGGTGTGGCTATGCGGAATATGTGCAGTGCCGCCTTCGGCTGAAATCCACAAATCAGCCCTCGGAGCAGAAGACAGTGTTGAGTGGGAGCACGTGGACGATACTCTGGAGGCCATCAAGAGACTTAGAGAGGAGGGGTATAAGATAGTATGCGCTGAACAGACAGTAGGTTCCGTGATGCTCGACACATTCAGGCCTGCTGCCGGTGAAAAATATGCAGTAGTCTTCGGTAACGAGGTGGCAGGAGTACGCCAGGACGTGGTGGATGAGGCGGATTTCTGCCTTGAGATACCGCAGTTCGGAACAAAGCATTCTCTTAACGTTTCTGTGTCAGTGGGAGTCATCCTCTGGCATTTCAGACTTTTTCTGAACCTTTAGCATGACATTTTGTCAGTCTTTCGGGACTGGCATTTTGTTTGTCCAATAGATTCCTCGACTCGATATTCCCCTCACTCGGAATGACAACAGCTGTCATATCGAGCGAAACACAGTGAAGACGAGATATCTATAAATTGAATATAAATAAACTACAATTAATATGATCAGACCATTAGCAGACAGAGTAGTCATCGAGCCAAAGGCGGCTGAGACTAAGACAGCATCAGGACTTTACATTCCTGACACAGCAAAGGAGAAACCACAGCAGGGAGTCGTTGTAGCGGCAGGTCCTGGCAAGAAGGATGAGCCTATGGAGCTCAAGGTGGGCGACACAGTGATCTACGGAAAGTACGCAGGTACAGAGGTTTCTGTGGAAGGAAAGGACTACCTCATCATGAAGCAGTCTGACGTATTGGCAATACTTTAATTGATTTTTACCATGGCAAAAGATATCAAATTCAATATGGACGCACGCGCCAAGATGAAGGAAGGCGCTGATGCACTTGCAGATGCAGTGAAGGTAACCCTCGGCCCTAAGGGTCGCAACGTGGTGATCGCCAAGAAGTTCGGCGCACCTCAGGTTACAAAGGACGGTGTGACCGTGGCAAAGGAGATCTCACTTGAGGATCAGTTCGCCGACATGGGCGCACAGATGGTGAAGGAGGTCGCTTCAAAGACCAACGACCAGGCTGGTGACGGTACAACCACTGCAACAGTTCTTGCACAGGCCATCATCAACGTAGGTCTGAAGAACGTCACTGCAGGCGCAAACCCTATGGACCTCAAGAGAGGTATCGACAAGGCTGTCGCTGAGGTAGTGAAGAATCTCCGCGAGCAGAGCCAGGAGGTCGGCGAGGACTATGCGAAGATCGAGCAGGTCGGAACCATCTCTGCAAACAATGACAACTACATCGGAAAGCTCATCGCTGACGCAATGTCAAAGGTGAAGAAGGACGGCGTGATCACTGTCGAGGAGGCAAAAGGTACAGAGACCGAAGTGAAGGTCGTAGAGGGAATGCAGTTCGACAGAGGATACATCTCTCCATATTTCATGACAAACGGTGACAAGATGGAGGCTGTGCTCGACACTCCTTACATCCTCATCACAGACAAGAAGGTCTCTACAATGAAGGACCTCCTCCCTGTCCTTGAACCTATCGCGCGTGAAGGAAAGTCACTTCTCATCATCGCCGAGGATATTGACGGTGAAGCACTTACTACTCTCGTAGTGAACAAGCTCCGCGGCACGCTCAAGATCGCTGCAGTGAAGGCTCCGGGCTTCGGTGACCGCCGCAAGGAGATGCTTCAGGACATCGCAATCCTCACAGGTGGTATGGTCATCTCCGAGGAGAGAGGCTTCACTCTCGAGAACACTACACCTGACATGCTCGGAAAGGCAGAGAAGGTAGTCGTGACAAAAGACAATACTACAGTAGTCAACGGCGCAGGTGCAGCAGATGCGATCCAGGAGCGTGCAGATCTCATCCGCAAGCAGATCGAGACAACCACTTCAGACTACGACCGTGAGAAGCTCCAGGAGCGTCTCGGCAAGCTCGCAGGCGGTGTTGCAGTGCTTTATGTGGGTGCAGCGACAGAGGTCGAGATGAAGGAGAAGAAGGACAGAGTGGAAGATGCTCTCAGCGCAACACGCGCAGCAGTAGAGGAAGGTATCGTACCGGGCGGTGGAGTTGCATACATCCGTGCTTCTCAGGTACTTGCAGACCTCAAGGGTGAGAACGAGGACGAGACCACCGGCATCCGCATCGTTGCTCGTGCAATCGAGGAGCCTCTCCGCCAGATCGCCGCTAACGCAGGCGTCGAGGGCAGCGTGATCATCAACAAGATCCGCGAAGGCAAGGGCGATTTCGGCTACAACGCACGCACAGACGAGTATGTGAACATGTTCGAGGCAGGTGTGATCGACCCAACCAAGGTATCGCGCGTAGCTCTTGAGAACGCAGCTTCGGTTGCAGGAATGTTCCTCACCACAGAGTGCGCAATCGCTGACCTCCCTGAACCTGCAGCGGCTCCGGCAATGCCTGCAGGCGGCATGGGCATGGGAATGTAATCTATTTCTAATCTATATAAAAAATGGTCCGAGAAAAATCTCGGACCATTTTTTATATGCGTTCGATGTCGGAAGCCGGGATCCAGCCCTGACGACCGTCAGCCAGTTCTATGTTGTCCCACGTACCTACTGAGTCGATGACCTTCACCTTTGTGCCTTCATGGAGGATGAAGAGGTCGGTCGAAGCACCTGCTGCAGGAGAACTCTTCACTGAAGTCACAGGTCTCATCACGATTGCATTGTCTGCATCATTATAATCATTCTTCTGCCACACCGAGAAACTCAGAGCGATGACTGCAAGAAGCAAGGTCACGATGCCAGTAAAGAATCCCGTACGTCTTCCTGCTGCTGTCGGTGCGAGAAGGAAAAGAAGTACCAGACCGAGAGTCAATGCGAGGAATACGATGAAGCATGCTGCCCATGCATTCGAATCCATGACATAGCAGATGTCACGTGCCCATGCCTTGAGCACAAACTCCGGAACAGGCTCGATCCTGTCCTGGATCATGCTGTTGAGCAAGGTAAGATTATATCTTGCATCTTCATACGAAGGATCGACCTTGAGGGCACGCTCGTAATAGAGGATGGCCATAGGAATGTTGCTGTCCTTGAAAAAAGCGTCACCTGTATTGCAGTAAAGCGCAGCAGACTCCAGTCCCATTCCCGAAATCAGTTCATAATCAGCCACGGCATCTGCCCACCGTCCGTCAACATATGCAGCATTTGCCGCGTTCCAGAGCGAATCCACATAAGCATCCTGCGCAGAAGCCGCAACAGGAAGAGCAAGCAGTGCCACCAAAACAAGCATGGAAGCCTTGGAACTGTTCTTCTTTGTCTTCATTTCCGAATCAAGTGATGATATGATATCCACAGCCTCCTCATAATGAGCAGCCATCGCTTCATGGCCTGCATCAGGAGCATAACGGGCAAACTCACAAGCATCAAGGATACCTATAAACTTGTCAACCAATGCCTTGTCAGCATCCTTAGAGATAAGAGCCTCAGACATTCTTTCCTTGGACTGCTCGGCCATAGGCATGTTGAGCTTGTCAGAAATGAAGCCGATGAGAGCCTTGTGAAGTTCCTCATAGAATGCTGTATAGAGGTTCTGCTTGAGGAAGGTTCCTGCAAGCTGGAGCCTCTTGAGAGCCATCTTCGTAGCCTTGCGGTTCTTTGTTCCGACCACATCAGCACGCCTTGCGGCAAGCTTGCGGAGTGCTGCCCAGAGAATGAAAGCGACAACGAAAAGAAGGATGGTCAGAGTCCAGAATCCAGGAGACCACACGAAGAAACTTCCCTTTGAAACTAGTTCAGGAGCCTTTGTGCTGATGAATCTGATATCGCTTCCGAGAGTACGTACATCCTTCTGCGAAGAACCAGAAATGATTATGCCGGATGCTTCCGATTCATTTCCCTTTTCCACTGTAAGAGGGATGGCAGGGGTCTCGAGGGTCACATATTTCTTTGCATTCACATCATAATATGAATACTTTATCGGCTCGATCACGAAATCGCCGTAACTGCGCGGAATGAACGGGAACTCATAGTATTTGCTGCCGCTCAGACCGGACTTGTCGATCCTGTCGGAAATCTTGGTATCATACACCTCCATGTCAGGCGGGAAGCTGACCTTAGGCTCCTCAAGGAGCGATACATTACCTGTTCCTGTCACTGTAACCACAAGAGAACCAGCCTCATGTGTCTTGAGCACATCCTTGCTGAGCTTTGCGGAAATCTCGAATGTACCCACTCCACCCGCAAATGATGCAGGAGCCCCTGCAGGAAGAGGTGAGACATTGACCGTTACAGCCTTAGAAGTGACTCTCTTGCGGATCGTACGATAGTCATCGAAGAATCCGTCGAATATGCTGTTGCCTGCAGAAGCCACACGGATGTTTACAAGGCAGACAAGATCGGCAGGAGTGATGGTCACCGCTCCCTGCTGCTGCGGTATGAGGATGAATTTCCTGAGAAGAGCCGCATTATATATCTGTCCGTCATAGACTTCACGAGAGAACTCGATGTTGGTCGGAGCCTCGATCTCCTGACTCCAGAAACCATTGAAATCAGGGAATGTGACATTCTCAAATCCTGCCACATTCACTCTCTGATAAAGTTTCAGGGTGGCCGTAATAGGCTCACCTACAACCACATTGGTGCGGCTGAGATCTAGTGTAAGGAAGATGTCGTCATCAGACACTCCGGCCTGCTGCCTCTGCGCCGGCTGACCCTGCTGCTGTCCCTGTGATCTCGACGAGGCCGAACCTGCAGCAGCCACCTCGATGGTCCTGCTTGCAGATTTTATCTCCTTGCCTTTCACCTTGGCCGTAGCAGTCGGTATCGCAAACTTACCTGTCGATGTCGGCATCAGCACATATGTATATGTTGTCTGCTCTGACCTGCTGCGCTGTCCGTTGATGATGCGGGTACTCACCGAATGTCCCGACTGAGGCCCCCAAAGCACCTGGAAGTTGCTGCCTGCACTCCATGTGAAGTCCGAAGGCGAATTCTCGCCCTCTATGATGAACGTCACATTGAACTGCTCGTCTGCAGCCACCACATTAGGTGCCTCCACCTTAATGACATCCTGCGCTGCCGCCGCCAAGGCCATAAGGGCCGTAATCACTGTAATAAACAGTCTTTTCATTATATCCATCCTCCTTTACCAGTTCTTCTCTTTCTGTCTTGACTTCAGAGCCTCGGCCTTCTCCTTGTTGACCTTCTCCTGAGTCTCCTTTTCCTTTGCCTGAATAGCCTGAAGCATCTGCTGAGCCGCCTGAGGGGTTATCTTAGGCTGCTGGCCCTGATTCTGCTGAGGCTTCTGCTGATTCTGATCCTTCTTCTGATCTCCATCCTGATCCTTCTGGTCATCAGGGTTCTGATCGTTCTGGTCGTTCTTATTATCCTTGTCCTTATCGTCCTGATCATTCTCGTCACTCTGGTTGTCGTTCTGATCATTCTGATTCTGCTGATCCTGATTCTGGTTCTGATCCTGATTCTGATCCTGATTCTGTTGCTGCTGGTTCTGCTGATTCTGAAGCATCTGCTTCGCATAGATATAGTTCTCCTTCGCATCTATGTCACCAGGATTCCTAAGAAGCGACTGCTCGAAAGCATCCACAGCTCCCTGCCAGTCCTGCTGAGCGATGGCCACGTCACCAAGATTATAATAATAGTCCGCTGCCTGCTCGATCTCCGGAGCAATCTCTCCTATCCTCTCGAGTGCAGCCTTCGCCTGCTCAATATCCTTCTGACGGTAGAGATTGTTAGCCAGATTGTAGTTCGCAGCTACAGAAAGCGAATCCTTCACAAGAGCCTTGCGGTAGTCGATGTCCGCCTCCCTGAAGTTCTCCTTCCTGAAATCACGATTACCCCGGCGCACATCCCTCCTGTCCACCTGACCATAACCTTGCGTTACCGCCACCAGCAGTGAAAGTATTGCAATTATATATCTTAATCTATTCATACTAATTATAGTATCACTTAATCTTATCTATAGCGATTGATTACAAGTGTGCCTTTGAAGCGGAAGTGGCATGGCCACCCCCGGCTAGGGGGAGGGGCCCGCAAAGTGGGAGGGGGCCACTGGAGATCAAAGGCATACTCATCAATCGCGATTGAATAAATGCTTTTTAGATTTCCTATCACCAATAAGAAGCTCAAGAACGAAAAAGAAAAGCGCAATCCCAAGGAAATACATGAACTGCTCATCATACTCCTCAAAGACCACAGAACTGAACCTCTCATCCTCCATCTTACGGATCTCATCAATAACCGGATTGAGACCGAACTCACTGTTGCCCGCCCTCACATAGACGCCGTCACCGGCCGCTGCAACATCCTGCAGCACCTTCTCATCCAGACGAGTCACAACAATATTTCCATCCTTATCCTTCAAAAGTTCGCCATCCATAGGAATAGGCTTGCCCTCAGGAGAACCGACTCCGATAGTGAACACCCTCACACCCAGATCAGCGGCAGTCTTAGCCGCAGCCACCGGATCATCCTCATGGTTCTCACCGTCAGTGATTATGATGATCGCACGGCTCTTCTCGCTCTGCACGCTGAAACTGCGCATGGCTGTGTTTATAGCATCACCGATGGCAGTACCCTGGACAGGCACAGAACCGGTGGAAATGCTGTTGAGGAACATCTTGGCCGACACATAGTCAGTCGTGATCGGAAGCTGCACGAAAGAATTTCCGGCAAACACGATAAGACCGATACGGTCGTCGCGAAGCTTGTCCACAAGACGCGAGATAGCCAGCTTCGCCCTCTCAAGTCTGTTTGGAGAATAATCCTCGGCAAGCATCGAATTCGACACATCGAGAACTATCATGATCTCCGCTCCCTTTGTCTCATGCTCCTTCAGCTTCGCTCCGATCTGAGGTCTCGAAAGACCTATCACGAAGAAGAAGAAACCGATGGCAAAGAAAGTCAGACCAAGCCAACCCTTTGCCTTGGCATATGAAGGCATGAGCCTGGCAACGAGAGTCTCGTCACCGAACTTCCTTATCCTGCGCCTGCGCATCTTCATGACCAGAGCATAGATCACGAAGAAGAACGGGATCAGAAAAAGAAGAAGCAGATATTGTGCTTGTGCAAAATGAATCATATCTTATCCTCCCCACATTAAGGCAATCGCCTGATTACAAACCACTTCAAAACAAGTTCCGCCATAAGCAGAAGCAATGCAAGCAAGGCGAGTCCGCCATAGAGTTCCTTATATATAGGAAAACTGTCGATGGTCGTGCGCGCCTTTTCCATCTTGTTGATCTCGCTGTAGATCTCCGCAAGCTTGGTGTTGTCCGTAGCACGGAAATAACGGCCTCCGGTAGATTCCGCAATCTCCGAAAGCAACGCCTCGTCGATCTCCACCTTCACATTCTGAACCTCGACGCCCCATGGAGTCATCACAGGATACGGAGCCATTCCTTCCTTTCCTACACCGATCGTATACACACGGATGCCATAAGTCTTTGCGATCTCGGCAGCCATCTGAGGAGAAATCTCACCGCGGTTGTTCACACCGTCGGTCAGGAGAATCACCACCCTGCTCTTGGCATCAGAATCCTTCATCCTCGCCACAGCAGTAGCAAGGCCGTTTCCGATGGCCGTACCATCCTCGATGAGGTCGGTCTGCACTTCCTTCATAAGGTTGATGAGCGTAGCACGGTCAGTGGTAAGAGGACACTGGGTGAAACTCTCACCAGCGAAGACCACTATACCCATCCTGTCTGTAGGACGCTGCGAGATGAACTCGATGGCGATATCCTTCGACGCACTTATTCGGTCCGGAGTAAGGTCGCGGGCAAGCATACTCGTCGACACATCCATCGCAAGAATGATATCGATTCCCTCTGTATCGATCTTTTCCATCTGCTCCGAAGACCTCGGACGCGCGATAGCAAGAATAATAAGCGCAAGCGCCAGAATCCTGAACAGGAACGGAACATGACGGAGGACAGCCATGAAGGAACGTCCTCTGACAGTCCACGGAACGGAAGAGGACACCCTCATATGAGGATGCCTTCCGGCAACTTCCTGCCATATGTAATGCAATACCAGCAATGCCGGTATCACCATGAGCCATAACAATTTAGGATATTCGAAAAACATCACTTACCTCCTTTTTCACTTTCATCCTCCACCTTGACATCCTGAGCATTCGCCTCAGCCGCATCACCCTCGACATCGGTCTGATAAGTGGAAGTGACAAACTTCACAGCCACCGGAAGCACAGCCGCATTATCCTCATCGGAAGCGGTGAACTTGGCGAACTTCACGAAGTCAGCCCTCTCGAAGAGTTCACGGAGTTCTGCAGCAAGTTCCTTAGGGACATCAGTATCCTTGAGGTCCTTGAAAAGTTCTGCAGTCGTCATCTCCATCGCTCCCATACCATATCTCTCGGAAATATACTCTCTGAGCGCATCAGTGACACCTGAATAGAATGCCTTCTGCTTTTCCGGAGCCCACATGGCGTTGCCTCTATACTTGTCGAGCTTGCGGAGAGCCACAATATGTGCCGGATCCTTGTGCATGAATTCCGGATCATGATTTCTTCGGTATCTCATGATGAGCCATACTGCAAGCCAGATCAGTCCGATCAGGACGAGTCCTGCTGCAATCCATGGAGCTACTTCCTTGAATGTCACCGGATAACGTATCTGACCCTTGATGTCATGAACCTCGAATGTCGCGGTATCTATCGGCATGCTCCTCACCTCAAGCCTCTGAGGATCGAAGACCAGAGTATCAACCACCTGATCCTTCGACATTCGGAGTACTGCAAGAGGAGGCAGGATGTAATTTCCCTCATCGAATGAAGTGATCACCACGCTGCTTCTGATGTCGTAAAGCTTCGGCATGCCCTTCTTCTGCTTTGAGACCTTCACTGTATCTACAGTCCACGGACTCACAACACGGACATTGGTCATGAGGGTATCTCCGAGCTGAGCATGTCCCAGGACAGTGCCTTCCTCCACCTGCTTGAGGTCGAAACCGTAGCGCAGCTGGTCGGCGATAAGCACGGAATCCCTTTCCTGGATCTGCTCGAGGAAAGAGCCTTCCATCTCGACCACCTTGCCCGGAATCTGAGCCGCCAAAGCAAGAGGAAATAAAAGCAACAATATATATGTAAATGCTTTACGCATATGCTATCTGTTTTTAAACAAAGTCATAAGGCCTTTTACATAGTCGTCATCGACTGCTATGCTGACCTTATCCACATTATATTTCATGAAAAGTCGCGAAGAAGTCTGCTCCACATTGCGGAACCATTCCTCGTACGCAAGTCTCATCTTCCTGTCGGAAGTGTTCACCCATGCAGCCTGACCGGTCTCCGAATCCTTGATATGTACAAGTCCGATGTCAGGAATGCTTCTTTCTCGAGGGTCAAACACCTCGATTACTGAAAGATCGTGCCTGTTCACGGCCACTTTCAGGGCCTCCTCGTAACGCGGACTACCGTCCTTGTTCACATCAATCATGTCCGAAAGAAGGAAGGCAGTGCATTTCTTCTTGATGGCATTGGTCAGATAACGCAGCGCCTCGGAAATATCTGTGCCGTCGGTAGTCGGCTCGAACTCGATGATCTCGCGGATGATGTGCAGCAAGTGGCTTCGGCCCTTCTTAGGAGGGATGAACTTCTCGACCTTATCACTGAAGAACAGGGCGCCCACCTTGTCGTTGTTGATGATGGCCGAGAAGGAAAGAACTGCCGCGATCTCCGCAATCATATCCTTCCTGCTGGTGCCGACAGTACCGAAAAGGCGCGAACGGCTCACATCCACCAGAAGCACCACGGTCAGCTCTCGCTCCTCTTCAAAGACCTTCACATACGGCGAACGCATGCGCGCAGTGACGTTCCAGTCCATGTTGCGCACATCGTCACCGTACTGATACTCACGCACTTCGCTGAATGCCATACCACGGCCTTTGAAGGCCGAATGGTATTCACCGGCGAAGATCTGGTGCGAGAGGGCACGGGTCCTGATCTCTATCTTCCTGACCTTCTTCAGAAGGTCGTTTGCTGATAATTCACTCATAATACTATGAGATTTATCTATTAAGGAACTTCTACTGCATTGATGATTTCAGAGATGATCTGATCGGTGGTCATGTTCTCCGCCTCAGCCTCGTATGTAAGGCCGATACGGTGACGGAGCACCTCGTAGCATACGGCGCGCACGTCCTCAGGAATCACATAACCTCTTCTCTTGATGAATGCATAAGCCTTGGCTGCCATCGCAAGCGAGATGCTGGCACGCGGCGAAGCACCATAAGAGATGAAACCTGCGATCTTCGAAAGATTATAATCCTGCGGAGTACGGGTAGCGTACACGATGTCCACGATATATTTCTCGATCTTCTCATCCATATAAACATCCTTCACCACCTCGCGGGCTCTCACGATATCCTCTGGCTTGAGGACTGGAGTTGCCTTAGGGAAGCTGCCGCTGTTGTTCATGCGGATAATCTGGCGCTCCTCCTCCTTCTTAGGATAGGTCACGACAACCTTGAGCATGAAACGGTCGAGCTGCGCCTCAGGAAGCGGATAAGTACCCTCCTGCTCGATAGGGTTTTGAGTCGCCATCACGAGGAAAGGCTCAGGGAGCTTGAAAGTCTCGTCACCGATGGTAACCTGACGTTCCTGCATGGCCTCGAGAAGGGCTGACTGCACCTTTGCCGGAGAACGGTTGATCTCATCGGCAAGCACGAAATTAGCGAAGATCGGACCTTTCTTGATCTGGAACTGCTCGCTCTTCTGAGAGTAGATGAGCGTACCGAGCACGTCCGCAGGAAGAAGGTCCGGAGTGAACTGTATACGGCTGAATTTTGAATCTACAGCCTGTGACAATGTATTGATGGCGAGAGTCTTAGCAAGACCAGGCACACCTTCAAGAAGGATGTGTCCGTTAGCCAGAAGGCCGATCAGAAGATTCTCCACAAGGTGTTTCTGACCCACGATGACCTTATTCATCTCCATGGTCAGGATGTCAACGAATGAACTTTCACGCGCGATGCGGTCATTCAATTCTTTTATGTTTATGCTCTCCATATATTTGTATTTGTTATTTTTGCATTTTCAAACCGACAAAGATACTCAATTTTAGAAGTATTTTCGTAAAAAATTTAATACAACTTCCTAGTAATATGCGATATAAAATCAGGCTCTCATACGACGGCAGCGCATTCTGCGGCTGGCAGATCCAGAACAATGCTTCATCAGTGCAAGGAGAACTCGAAAGTGCCCTTCAGAAGTTCCTCGGGCAGCACATCCCCGTCACTGGAGCAGGCCGCACAGACACCGGCGTGAATGCCATCAATTATATCGCCCACATCGAAGTCCCTGACGAAGTCAAAGTCGACGCGGCGCAACTATCCTACAAATTAAATGCCATCCTTCCGCGCACGATTGCAGTCCACGAAGTCTGCGCCTGCGAAGGCGAGTTCCACGCCCGCTTCGACGCCCGCTCACGCGAGTACCACTACTTCATCCACTTCGTCAAAGATCCATTCTGTGAGAAGTTCTCCTACCGCATGCGATACCCTCTCGACATCGACAAAATGAATGAAGCCGCATCCCACCTGTTAGGCGAACACGACTTCAGCTGTTTCGAGAAAGTAGGAGGCAATAACGCCACCTCGATATGCACAGTGACCGAGGCCTCATGGAGCGTCTACAAACCCTCACACTGCGAGCTCTTAGGCTATCCTTATGAAGAAGGTAACTACATAGTATTCAAAGTTGTAGCCAACCGTTTCCTCCGCAACATGGTCCGCGCCATAGTTGGCTCTCTGGTAGAGGTCGGCCGAGGCAAGAAAGACCCATCCTGGATCCTCGAACTCATAGCCTCAGGCAACCGCTCCGACGCCGGTTCCTCCGTCCCCGGCGAACCCCTTTTCTTCACTGGCGCGGAATACTGACAAACTGTTCAAGGCCGCAAATCGCGACCTTGAACTGCCTGCATCTTTTTTTTTCGTAAAGTCGGAAATTTTGACTACTTTTGCACGATTGTGCGCCTACGCGAGGCTGCACAATCGTGAATTGTTAATTTAAAAGAACGTAAAGATATGCTTTTCAATGTTTTACAGACATCCGCAGAGGCTGTTCCGGTAGCGGTTCAGCAGAAGCTTTCGTTGATTGACCTTGCTTCAAAGGGAGGCTGGCTCATGATCGTGCTCCTTATCCTTTCGATCCTTGCGATCTACATCTTCGGCAACAAGTATTGGCTCATCCGCAAGGCCGGCAAGATGGACAAGAACTTCATGAACGACATCCATGACCTCATCCACGACGGTAAGATAAACTCAGCCCTCGAACTCTGCCGACAGTACGACTCTCCTATCGCAAGACTCGTGGAGAAGGGTATCGAGAGAATCGGAAGGCCGCTCAATGACATCCAGACAGCAGTAGAGAACATGGGCAATGTAGAGGTGGCAAGACTTGAGAAGAACCTTCCTATGCTTGCGACCATCGCCGGAGGTGCTCCTATGATCGGATTCCTCGGAACCGTCACTGGTATGATCCGTGCATTCTTCAACATGTCTACTGCCGGAAACAATATCGACATCACCCTTCTTTCAGGTGGTATCTATGAGGCTATGGTGACAACAGTGGGAGGTCTTTTCGTGGGTATCATCGCATACTTCGGATACAACTTCCTCACATCACAGATCTCAAACCTCGTGTTCAAGATGGAGAACACTACCATCGAGTTCATCGACATGCTTCACGAACCGTCAGAAAAGTAAGACAACATGGCAATCAAAAGGACAACAAAGGTGGATTCGGGATTCTCGATGTCGTCAATGACCGACATCGTGTTCCTGCTTCTGATCTTCTTCCTCGTGACCTCGACGCTGATCAACCCTAATGCTCTCAAGCTCCTGCTTCCGAAGAGCACTGGTCAGGTGTCAGCAAAGGCCACAGTGAGCGTTTCGATCAAGCATTGGCAGGACACCGATTCATTCTCATATCACATCAACGGCGACGAGACTCCTATAAGATTCGATCTCATCGAGGATGAGCTCATCGAGCTTCTCCAGACTGAGGAGGACCCCACTTTCTCGATCTATGCAGACGAGACAGTTCCTATCAAGGAGGTGGTGGCAGTGATGAACATCGCCAAGAGAAACCACTACAAGGTGATCATGGCGACCTCGCCGGAATAGGAAGATATCAGGTCCTCGGCATCAAAGCCGATGACATAGAAACATATACAGCAGAACATGTCAGAGCAGAAATACATACAGGAAAGGGAAAGGCAGGCCAGGAGATCCGCGATCACAGGCGCTGTCCTGACCGTTGCTGCGCATGGTCTGATCGTGGCATGCTGTTTCGTTACAGGATTCACCTACCTCGATCCCCCTCCGCCTGAGCAGGAACAGATACTGATAGATTTCACTGAACCTGAGATCGAAGAGCCTAAGCAGATCTGGAACGGAACCCAGCCTAAGGTTGCGGAACCCGATCCGACCGTGCCTATCAATCTCGTACAGGCATCTGAAGGTCCGAATGAGGGTACAGAAAGCAACGAGGCGCCGGAATCCACTGTGGATGATTTCGGAGATGTGGACATAGTAGAGAAGCCGCGCGAAAAGGAGATCAACCGCAAGGCGCTCTTCCCTACTGCCGACAACAAGACTCAGAAGGACACTCTCGCTCCGCAGACTGCTTACGAAGCCAGCGACGACCTGAAGGCAGGTCATGCTCAGGGAAACACCGCTGTCGGAGAGACTGCAGGAGAGCCTAATGCGAAGCTGACCGGAAGAACTGTGAACGGAACACTTCCTAAACCTTTTTACGGAGTGCAGGCTTCAGGCAAGGTGGTTGTGGAGATATGGGTGGACAACTACGGAAACGTTCAGAAGGCCGTGGCCGGAGTGGAAGGAACGACAGTGTCGGACAAGAACCTCTGGCAGGCAGCCCGCAAGGCAGCTCTCGGAGCGCATTTCAACATGAGTGCTGAAGCACCGGCGCTGCAGAAGGGAACGATAACATATATATTCAACTTGAATCAATAACGGCGGAAGCCGGGAAAGATACGGCGCAAGCCGAAAAAACAGAACTGGCGTGAGCCAGATATTTATAAACAATTTAACAGCCGTGAAGGCATAACACAATGGAAGACAACAGAAGAGGCGGCAATGGCCGCAGACCGGAAGGCCGTAGAGAGTACGGCAGCAGACCAAGAAGAACATTCAACGAGGGTGGCGAAAGAAGATCGTTTGACGGCGACAGAAAGCCATTCGGAGAAAGAAAGTCATTTGGTGACAGACCACGTAGAAGTTTCGGTGAGGGTGGCGAGAGGCCACGCAGAAGCTTCGGTGACAACAATTTCGGCGGTGAGAGAAAGTCGTTCGGCGACAGACCGCGCAGATCATTTTCAGAGGGCGGCGAGAAAAAGCCGTTCAACGGTGAGAGAAGAAGCTTCGGTGAAGGCGGAGAAAGAAGATCATTCGGTGGTGAGAGAAAGAGCTTCGGCGGCGAGAGAAAATCATTCGGCGACAGACCACGCAGAAGCTTCGGCGAGGGCGGTGAGAAGAGATCGTTCAATGGCGAGAGAAAGAGCTTCGGCGGTGACAGAAAGTCATTCGGCGGAGAGAGAAGAAGCTTCGGCGCAAAGAAGAGCTTCTACAAGAAGGATTTCAACTATTTCCGTGATGAGAACGAGAGCGGCATCAACAAGATGATCAGCAGAAGACCTCAGATTGACAACGAGCACTTCTCTGATAATGACATGGTTGCAGCTCCTATCAAGGAGGAGGTTCGCCTCAACAAGTTCATTGCAAACTCAGGAGTATGCTCAAGAAGAGAGGCTGATAACTTCATCCTTGCAGGTGTGGTTACAGTGAACGGTGAGGTTGTGACTGAGCTCGGAACAAAGGTGAACATCAATACTGACGACATCCGTTTCAACGGTGAGAGACTCAAGGGCGAGAACAAGATCTACATCATCATGAACAAGCCTAAGGGTTATGTGACAACTGCAAGCGATCCTCATGCTGACAAGACAGTCATGGATCTTCTTAAGGGCTGTCCTTCAAGAGTATTCCCTGTCGGTCGTCTCGACAAGAACACTACAGGTGTGCTCATGTTCTCTAACGACGGCGAGATCGCAGAGAAGCTTACACATCCTTCATACGACAAGAAGAAGATCTATCAGGTATCCCTCGACAGCAAGCTCAGAGGCGAGGACTTCGATAAGATTCTCAGCGGCATCGAACTCTCTGACGGAGTGATTGCTGCAGACGCTCTCGAGTACATCGAGGAGGATGACCACCGCAAGCTCGGCATCGAGATCCACTCAGGCAAGAACCGCATCGTAAGAAGAATATTCGAGTCTCTCGGATATGAGGTGAAGGCTCTTGACAGAGTATATTTTGCAGGACTCACAAAGAAGGGTCTCAAGAGAGGAGAGTGGCGTTACCTTTCAGAGGGTGAGACCAACCTTCTCAGAATGGGTGCATACCTCTAATATATCACTGCTTTAATAATGAGTGAAACAAACAAAAGACATCGCGCTGGATTTGTCAACATCATAGGTAATCCTAATGTTGGCAAATCTACGCTTATGAACGCCCTCGTAGGCGAAAAGCTTTCCATCGTCACTGCCAAGGCACAGACCACAAGGCACAGGATCATGGGTATCGTGAACGGAGACGACTATCAGATCGTCTATTCCGACACTCCGGGCATCCTCAAGCCTAACTACAGGCTCCAGCAGAGCATGATGAACTTCGTGGACACCGCCATCGGTGACGCAGACATCATCCTCTATGTAACCGACACCGTGGAGAAGGGTGACAAGAACGACGAGTACATCGCTAAGCTTCAGAAGATCGACTGCCCTGTCATCCTTGTGATCAACAAGATCGACATCAGCAGCCAGCAGCAGGTGCTCGAGCTCATGAACTGGTGGAAGGAGCAGCTTCCTAAGGCTATCATCTTCCCTGCATCGGCTCAGGAGAAGTTCAACCTCGACAACATCTTCGATGCGATCGTGGACAACCTTCCTGTCGCTCCAGCATGGTATGACAAGGATGTGTTCACAGACAAGAACCTCCGTTTCTTCGCATCAGAGATCGTGCGTGAAAAGATATTCCTTAATTATAAGGACGAAGTTCCGTACAGCTGCGAGGTGGAGATCGAGGAGTTCAAGGAAGGTACAGAGCGCTATGACATCAGCGCGGTGATCTATGTGATGCGCGACACCCAGAAGGGCATCATTATCGGCAAGGCCGGACAGGCCCTCAAGAAGGTGGGAACCCAGGCGCGCATCGAAATGGAAGACTTCTTCCAGAAGAAAGTATTCCTCAGACTTTTCGTAAAGGTCGATCCGGACTGGCGCGAGAGCAAGAAGGAACTTAGAAGATTCGGATACGAATATTGATTTGAAGCGGCCTTGCGGCCGATAACATAAGATTTGACCACATATATGAGTTTTGAAGAAATCGAACTCCCAGAGGAGGGATTAAACGAAGAGGAAACTGCCGAAGAGGCCATTGAGGCCGCTCCTTCCGGCAGATTCGACAGACTGCTTGGAGAGGACGGCAAGAAGTTCAAGCTTTCCGGCATGTTCAGGGAATGGTATATCGACTATTCGTCATATACCGTGCTCTACCGTGCCGTGCCGCATCTCATCGACGGTCTCAAGCCTGTGCAGAGGCGCGTTCTCCATGCCATGTGGCGCATGGATGACGGCAGCTACACCAAGGTGGCGAACATCGTCGGCCAGGCGATGCAGTTCCACCCGCACGGCGACCAGTCCATCCTCGGAGCATTGGTATGGATCGGACAGAGAAACTATCTCATTGACTGCCAGGGAAACTGGGGTAACATCCTCACAGGTGACTCAAATGCGGCTCCCCGTTACATCGAGGCGCGTCTGACAAAGTTCGCCAAGGAGGTGATGTTCAACCCTAAGACCACCAACTGGATGACATCATACGACGGTCGTAACCAGGAGCCCGTGGAACTTCCGGTGAAGTTCCCTATCCTCCTTGCACAGGGTACAGAAGGTATCGGTGCAGGTTATGCATCCAAGATTCTCCCGCACAACTTCAACGAACTCATAGATGCATCCGTCTGCGTGCTTCAGGGCAAGGATTTCGAGATATTCCCTGACTTCCTCACAGGTGGTGCGGCCGACTGCTCGAAATACAGCAGCAAGCGCAAGGGCGGCAAGATCAAGATCCGCGCAAAGATCGAGAAGATCGACAAGAATACTCTCGCAATCACCGAGGTGCCTTACAGCAAGACGACTCAGGTGGTGATCGAGACTATCCTCAAGGCCAAGGAGACCGGTAAGATCAAGATCAAGAAGATCGACGACCTCACCACAGACAAGGTGAACATCATGATCCACCTTCCTAACGACGTGTCTCCGGACAAGACCATCGATGCGCTTTATAAATTCACCGCATGCGAGGTGTCCATCACACCGAACACATGCGTGATCCTCAACAACAAGCCTCAGGTTCTGAGTGTCAACGACATGCTCCGCTACAGCACAGAGCACACCCGTGACCTCCTGGGCCAGGAACTCTCGATCAGGCTCAGCGAACTCGAGAACGAGTGGCACTACAACTCATTGGAGAAGATCTTCTTCGAAAACAAGGTCTACAAGATCCTCGAAGGCGATGCAAAGACATGGGAGGACCAACTTGCAGAGGTATTCGCAAAGATGCTCACCTACCAGGGACTTCTCAAGAGACCTATCCTCATGGAAGACATCCACAAGCTTGTGGAGAAGCCAGTAAGGAAGATCTCGAAGTTCGACGTGAAGGCTGTGGACGAGAAACTGCGCGGCATCGAGTCAGAGATCGAGGAGGTTCAGAATCATCTCGACCATCTTACCGAATACACTATCAACTATTTCAAGAACCTCAAGAAGAAGTACGGAAGCGCATATCCGCGTCTTACCGAACTTGTCGAGTTCGAGAATATCGAGACCACACGTGTTGTAAGCAACAACGCAAAGCTTTATGCAAACAAGGCAGAGGGCTTCGTGGGTATCGCTCTCAAGAAGGAGGACAATGCAGAGTTCATCTGCGAATGTTCAGACCTTTCTGAGATCATCGTGATCCACAAGGACGGAAAGTATGTTGTGACCAAGGTTTCTGAGAAGGCATTCTTCGGAAAGGACATCCTTTATGTGGGCCTCTTCGACAGGAATGACACTCGTACCATATATAATGTTATCTATCGTGAGGGCAAGACTTCTCTGAGTTATGCGAAGAGATTTGCCGTGACAAGCATCACACGCGACAAGGAGTATGACATCACCATGGGAACTCCTGGTTCTGCAATCCTCTGGTTCACAGTGAACCACAACGGTGAGGCAGAGACAGTGCGTATCAATTTCAGACCACGTCCAAAGCTCAAGAAGACCAGCGACGAGTATGACTTCTCGCAGCTTCTCATCAAGGGTCGTGCGTCGCGCGGTAACCTTGTATCCAAGAATCCGATTTCAAAGATCACTTTGAAATCGAAGGGTATATCTACAATCGGAGGCAAGGACGTTTGGTTTGACGAGGACATCCAGAGACTCAACGAGGACGGACGCGGTCTGCACCTCGGTCAGTTCAACACAGGTGACCATATCCTTGCAATCTTCAAGGACGGTACATATTATACGACTACATTCGATCTCAGCAACAGGTACCAGGGTGAATTGCTCCGCATCGAGAAACTTGACCCTGCGAAGGTGTTCACAGTGCTTTATTACGACAAGTCCGTGACTTCGTTCTATGTCAAGAGATTCTCGTTTGATGTGAGCGACAATACTCCTGTAAGTTTCATTTCGGATTCGAAGGGTTCTTATCTCGTGGAGATTTCAGACGATCTTCATCCACAGTTCGAGATCATATTCGGAGGAAAGAATGTGAACCGCGATGCCGAGAAGGTGGATGCAGAGGAGTTCATTGCGAAGAAGGGTCTTCAGGCAAAGGGCAAGAGGGTAAGTCCGTTTGATGTCAGCTCTGTTGCTTTTGTTGAGCCGCTTGTGAAGGAGGGTGATGTTCCGGCGGAGGCTTCGGAGGATGCATTTGCTGATGGCGTTCATGCGGGTGAGAATCAGGCCGGGGAGATCGACAATTCTGATGTCGAGGATCCGCTTGACCTCAACATTGATGATGACGATGCGCAGTTAAGTCTGTTCTAGCGAACAGACTTAACTGTTAACTGCGCATAGCTATAAACCCCCAGTCGGCTTCGCCGACAGCCCCTAGGGGCATGCCGCCATTGCTATGCAATGTCGGGCGACCCCGCTGCTGCGGTTTTCTTCGAAAACCTTGCTTACGCGGATGTCGCGGCGCTGAAGCGCCTTATTAAAATTTGATTGCCTTTTTGAGTTGAAGATTAGATTATGATTATATCGTTGACAGGATTTATGGGATGCGGCAAGAGCAGTGTCGGGAGGAGACTCTCGGAGCTGCTCTGCTGTCGTTTTATGGATCTTGATGAGGTCATAGAGAAGGCCGAAGGCCGTACGATTCCGGAAATCTTCGCATCCGATGGCGAAGGTGCTTTTCGCCGGATGGAGGCAGATACCTTACACAGTCTGGTCGTGCAGCCGGCACAGTGTGTGCTGGCGCTGGGCGGCGGAACGGTCATGACACCGGAATGTGCGGAGACCGTGCATGAAAAGACCTTCTGCATTTATCTGCGGACGGAGGCGGAGACGCTGGCGGAACGCCTTGAGGGCGAAGCCGACGGCCGCCCGATGCTGCAGGGGGCCGGTCTGCACTCCCGCATCGAAGAACTGATGGCTCTGCGCGCCGCCACTTATGAAAAGACCGCCCATATCATTATTGATACAGACGGTCAAACAATCGATTCCATAGCTGAAGCAATCCTATCCGTATTGTAAACCTGATATCGTCCGGGAAATATAATGTTTTTCCGGACGAACTTATTATTTAAGCCTTCTCGTCCGGGAAATATAATGTTTTTCCGGACGGGAAGAGATGATCTGTGGATTATACCAGTTCGTCGCGTTCGCGGAGATCCTTGACGCGGAGCTGGGTGTTGGCTGTACCGCGATAGTAGTTCTCTACGATGGAGTAGCAGACATCGATCGGATTGCCTGCCTTGATGTGGTCGAAGAAGTCGGCCATGTTGAATGCTATCGCCGAGATGTGATGATATGGATGCGACTCCTGGATGAGTTCAAGCTTGAGGTGGCCGCCTTCTGCGCCGACCTTGCGTCCCATTCCGTTGTCATATACGTTTTCGGTGATGAACACAGGTGCGCTGTTGCCCGGGCCGAACGGCTGGAACTGCTTGAGGATGCGGAGGAACTTCGGAGTGATCTGGGAGAAATTGAGCTTCGCGTCAATGTCTACTACCGGCACCTGCATCTGCGGAACTATCTTTCCTGAAATCGCATTCTCGATGCGCTCGCAGAACGCAGGAAGATTCTCTTCAATTAGTGTGAGACCTGCTGCATAGAGGTGGCCTCCGAAATTCTCGAGAAGATCTGCGCAACTCTCGATCGCATCATAAAGATCAAAGCCGTGCACGCTTCGTGCAGAACCTGTCACAAGACCTCCCTGCGACTGAGTGAATACGATTGTAGGCTTGTAGAATGCCTCCACAAGTCTTGAGGCAACGATTCCCACGACTCCCTTGTGCCACTGAGGATTATATACTATTGTCGCATTGCCGCTGCTGAGGCATTTGCCTTCACGCACCATGTCAAGCGCCTCCTGGGTGATGCGGCGGTCGATGTTCTTTCTTTCGTTGTTGTGCTCGTTGATCTCCGAACCGATGCGGATCGCTGTCGCCTCGTCTGATGCTGTCAGAAGTTCTACTGCAATTCTGCCCGACTCCATACGGCCGGCTGCATTGATACGCGGGCCGATCTTGAATACGATGTCGTCGATTGTGAGATGGTTCGGCTCAAGGCCTGAGAGCTGGATCATCGCGAGAAGGCCTTCGCGTGGATGGCTGTTGAGCTGCTTGAGACCGTAATGAGCAAGGATTCTGTTCTCGTCTGTCACCGACACGAGGTCTGAAGCGATGCTGACCACAAGAAGGTCAAGCAGAGGAATCAGAGACTCGAATGGTATGTCATATCTCTGAGAGTAGGCCTGTACAAGCTTGAATCCGACACCGCATCCTGAAAGATCGTCGAAAGGATAGAAACAGTCCTCCCTCTTCGGGTCGAGGACAGCCACAGCCTTAGGAAGTTCGTTTTCAGGGAGATGATGGTCACAGATTATGACCTCGATGCCGCGTTCGCGCGCATATTCCACCTTCTCGTTGGCCTTGATGCCGCAGTCGAGGGTAATGATGAGGCCGAAACCGTTTTCGGCAGCCCAGTCGATGCCCTTGTAGGACACGCCGTAGCCTTCGTCATATCTTTCAGGGATATAGAAATCGATGTTACGGGTGAGTCGGCGGAGGAATGAATAAACCAGAGACACCGCTGTCGTTCCGTCCACGTCATAGTCGCCATAGACAAGAATCTTCTCACCTGTTATGACAGCCTGATGTACTCTCTCCACCGCCTTGTCCATATCCGTCATGAGGAACGGATCGTGGAGGTCGGCAAGGTCTGGACGGAAGAAGGAACGCGCTTGATGGAAGGTGCACACGCCTCTCTGAACCAGAAGTTCCGCCAATACCGGATCGACTCCCAGTTCAAATGAAAGCTGTTTGACCGTCTGTCTGTCAGCGCTTTCGCGAATTTTCCATTTCTTCGAAACTGCCATATCCAACAAAGATATGAATTTTGTTTGGATTTCCGATGGAAATATTCATGCAAGAGCGTTTTTTTTGAAAGAGTTTTTGATTTTTAAAGCAAAAATGAGACAGCTTCTTGCCATCTGCTGTCGGTGGTATTGATATTTATGTTAAATTTGCAGATTGGTCGGAAAGATGTCTTGATCGTCGCTGAGACGTGAAGGAAAAGGGACGACAACCCGATTATTCGACCGACATCTGATGAATATAAACATATAAAAAGAAATATACTATGAGCATTATGGACCTCAACGAGCAGGAGCTTTTCAGAAGAGAATCGCTCGCTAAGCTCAGAGAACTTGGAATCGAGCCTTATCCGGCTCCTCTCTTCCCTATCAACACATCTGCAGCGCAGGTGAAGGCTGAGTACGACGAAGAGAAAGGCAACTTCCAGGATGTCGTGATCGCAGGCCGCATCATGTCAAGAAGAATCATGGGAGCAGCGTCATTCGGCGAGCTCCAGGACGAGACAGGACGTATCCAGATCTATGTGAACCGTGACGAGATCTGCCCTGGCGAAGACAAGACAATGTACAACACCGTATGGAAGAAGCTTCTCGACATCGGTGACATCATCGGAATCAAGGGATTCGCATTCATCACAAAGACAGGACAGCTTTCAATTCATGTGAAGGAGCTCACCCTCCTCAGCAAGTCACTCCGCGTCCTCCCTATCGTGAAGGAGAAGGACGGCGAGGTGTTCGATGCATTCTCGGATCCTGAGCTCAAGTACAGACAGAGATATGTGGACCTCATCGTGAACCCACAGGTTCGTGACACATTCATCAAGAGAAGCCAGATCGTGGCTACAATGCGTGAGTATTTCAACGAGGCAGGATGCCTTGAAGTGGAGACTCCTATCCTCCAGAGCATCCCAGGCGGTGCGACAGCACGTCCGTTCATCACTCACCACAACGCTCTCGACATTCCTCTCTATCTCCGTATCGCCAACGAGCTCTACCTCAAGAGACTCATCGTCGGAGGATACCACGGTGTATATGAGTTCGCAAAGGACTTCCGTAACGAGGGTATGGACAAGACTCACAACCCTGAGTTCACATGCATGGAGATCTATGTCGCTTACAAGGACTATATCTGGATGATGGAGTTCGTGGAGAAGCTTCTCGAGAAGATCGCTCTCAAGCTTCATGGCAAGACAGAGGTCATGATCGGCGAGAACGCTGTAGACTTCAAGCCGCCTTTCCGCCGCCTCCCTATCCTCGAGGCCATCAAGGAGTACGCTGGCGTTGACGTTGCAGGCATGTCAGAGGATGAACTTCGCGAGACATGTAAGAAGCTTCACGTTGAGACTGACCCTTCATTCGGAAAGGGCAAGCTCATCGACGCCATCTTCGGCGAGTACTGCGAGAAGCATCTCACTCAGCCTACATTCATCACAGACTACCCTGTGGAGATGTCTCCGCTCACAAAGCGTCACCGCACAAACCCTGAACTCACAGAGCGTTTCGAGCTCTTCGTATGCGGAAAGGAGCTTGCGAATGCATACAGCGAGCTGAACGACCCTATCGACCAGTACGAGCGTTTCCAGGATCAGCTCAAGCTGAAGGACAAGGGAGATGACGAGGCTATGTTCATCGATATGGACTTCGTACGCGCACTCGAGTACGGTATGCCTCCTACATCAGGACTCGGTATGGGAATCGACCGTCTGACTATGTTCATGACCAACTCTCCTACCATCCAGGATGTTCTCTTCTTCCCTCAGATGAGACCGAAGAATCAGTAAACTTATTCTTCGGTCTCGTGAAAGCAGGATGCCTGAACGGCATCCTGCTTTCATTTCATCAACGGCATCCTGCTTTCATTTCATCTCAACCCCAGTCACGGTCAAGAGCATCAGTCGTTCTTTGTCTTGAAGCCGATACGTTCACGAGGACTCCTGACTTCATGGGAAGACACCTTGACGGATAAAGCCGCTAGCGCCTGATATATGTTATCTATCTCGCCACGCATATCCTCGGACAAGTCATTGATAGCTTCGAGATTATCTTCACCGTCACGTTCCAGCAGTTCCAACTTCGCCCGAAGTTCTGATAGTTCTGCTTCTATATGCCTTGTTGACATTATATAATTGCGCATAGAGACAAATGCGCGCATTATAGAAATATTAACCGAAATAGCATATGAACTGCGTAAAATACTTGAAAGCATTGCTACACCCTGTTCTGTAAAGGCAAAGGTATCAGCTCCTCCCGTATTGTATCCTCCGGGTATCACAATTTGTGATACCCCATTGAGAATCAAAGCCTTAAACTCATCTTTAGGTAATTTAAGCAAAAAATCATCCGGAAATCTTTCCATATTTCTTCTTACTGCCTGTTTCAACACTCTCGTCTCCACCTGATAAAGCGCAGCAAGGTCAAAATCCAGCATGACTCTCACTCCTCTGATTTCATAAATCTTGTTCTGAATTTCAACTATTCCGTCCATAATTTTTTGCCTGCAATATAGACAAACTCCGAAATTCAGAATATAAAAAAAAGAAATCCGTTAAAAATTCAGAAAAATGTGACGAAATCCGGGCAGGAATGTCTAGAGATTGACACGCAGACCGGCACGGACTGAAAGCATCAGTTCGCGATTAGAGCGGAATGTTGTTATTTCCGGTCTGTTGAGATTAACAGCCAGTTCGGGTTCGAGATAGAGGCCGAAGCGGTCGTTGATATTGTATTGGAGACCGCAGACGCCGTTTACAGAGAACAAGAATGTGCGGTCGCGGAGGCGCTCTGTACCTGCCTTGGCATAGACTGCCTTATCCACCTGTGCACCGGCTCCGAGATAAAGACCGAAATGCTTCCTGTCAACCAGCAGCCAGTCGCATCTGACAGGGATTCCTATATAATGCACGCTCTGGCTTAGGGTTTCCTCGATACCGTCAGACCACAACAACTTCTTGCGGGAGTTGTAAAGGGTATAGTTGATACCGGTGTTGATAGAGAATCTTTCATTGAACGCGAATCTTGCAGAAAGGCCGAAGGACACAGGCTGGAAATGATCATAATCGGTATTAACAACCCGTCTGGCGTCAGAGTTCATCATGGCAGGTCCATGTCTCATCGATGACTGCGACACGACAGATGTATCAACAGGCGGTTCAGGTTGTTCATACCCGGGTTCTGACGGTCCGACAATATCTCCCCAACCCGGTTCCATAACCTTAGGTATCAGCGGCATACCACCCGACAATCCTGTTCCGGAAGCCGCCAGAGACATCTTTACTCTGCGACGAGGCTTTTCATCTGACAGATCCTCGAATCTTAGCCCGCCATCTTTGTAATCGTCCTCGCCAGACCCGGTCCCGACATTGTCTGCCAGGAGCCTGTCCATATCCGAATCCGGCTGATCTTTCACGACATCAAACGGAACTTCTTCTGGTCCAGTCTTTTCCCCTTGCTGCTCATCATCCCCACCATTCCTTTCTGCATTTTCCGGCAAGACAGCGTCCGGATTCCCCGACCTGTCATCATCTGCAGAAGCCTCCATATCATTCCGAGCCGGTTCAGAAGCATCTGAATCCGTAACGTAAGCATCATGCTCCGTTACATCAAAAGATTCTGCAACAAGTCCTTCTTCCAGCACACGGTCTCCAACGATTTCCAGAGTATCAACAACTGACACATTGCTCTCACTCAGAAGCGGAGGCTGGATTCCTCCGTCAGGCATAACAGCTGCGTCACGGAAAATCAGCACGGCAACAGCAACGACAGCAGCTACAGAAGCCACGGCACCGGCCCAAGACCATGCCACGACCTTGCGACGACGGGCTGCCACCGCTCTCCTGCGCTGCAGCACATCCCAGTCATCGGCAGGCAGAGGAGCCTCGAATTCCCTGAGTTCCTCTTCAATGATATCTGTCCAGTCGTTCATCATAAACCGTTTCTCCTTATATATTCCCTGACGATCTGCGCCAGCTGTTCCCTTGCCTTGAAAAGCAGCGAAGATGATGTCTTTTCTTTAATCCCGAGCATTGCCGCTATATCCTTATGCGAATATCCTTCCACACAGAAGAGGTTGAATATCACCCTTTTCATCTCAGGAAGAGTTCCCACCATCTTCATCAGTTCTTCTTTCGGCACCATCTTCATATCCTCCTGCGACGGTTCGTCGGGTATTTTCTCCGCCATCGGATCAATAGTCACCGTTTCAAGCCTGCGGGACCTCCGCAGATGATCTATCACAAGATTGACGGTAACTCTCGCCATCCACGACTTCAGGCTGCCCGTCGGCTTGTACTTCCCTATCGTGTCATATATCTTTATGAAACTGTCATGCATGAGGTCACGTGCAAGTTCGCGGTCGCCTACATAACGGATACAAAGGCCATAAAGTCCTGATGCATATCTGCTATACAGTTCCTTCATAGCCCTTTCATCGCCACTGGCACACTCACGGGCCAGTCGAAAGTCCTCTATGTTGACAGTTGTTCCCAAAATATTCTGACGATATAACGCTGGGTGTGCGAAAATACTTCCGCAAAGATAGATAAAAATCATACTGCAAAAAAAACAGACAATCCGGAAGTATTTCGGCAAGCCTGCCGTTATATATGCAGAACGCTGAAACCTGAACGATACTTGACAATAAACCTTTAACATTTCAAAAAATGAAGATCAGAAATCTTATCAGAATCGCCACGGTGCTGCTCGCAGTGATGTCGGCAGCCTCATGCGACGACCCGGACAATCTTTACGGCAAGAAGAAGGAAATGAGGATTCTTGACGAAAACGGTGAACAGGTAGAGCAGATGTATGTGTCCATCATCACAAGCGGAACCCTGTCCATAGTGGGCGGCATGGGCGACAACCACACAGTCGAAGTTCAGGACGAGAGCATCCTGACAGCACATTACAATGGAAGAGGGGCGGGCCATTCACACATCCCCACAGAAACACTCCCAGCCTCAGTAGTTCTGCTTCCGCACAAGCTTGGAAGCACCGTTGTGAGCATCACGGACAATGACACGGACGAAACCCTGCATGTGCAGATAGACGTAGTACATCAATATATAGGTCTGACAGTCAGCGAATCGACTGCGGAAGAGCTTGAGAACGGGACCATGATTCTTTTCCTGCAGGACGAGACCGTGAACGAGTACAGGATTGTCTCCCGGAACGGAAAGGAATATGAGACATTGGCAAAGGGAGAATATCATTTCGAAGAGCCTCGCGAGGATATAGGCGACACTTATATAAACCCCGGAGATGTAAGGATGACACTGAAAGACGAGGATGGAGAAACTGTCTGGAAGATTACAGATGCGGACAATAATACAGGCGGACATCTTTTCTATATAAGTGACATTCTCGGAGGTCTGGGACTGCCAGGCGAGGTCACTACTAAAGATAGTCCTGCATATAATTACCCTGAACTTTTCCTGTACACAGACATATTCGATATCAACAGATATTTCATGACAGGAAGAATGGAAGTGATAGAATATACATTTGAATAACAACTTAACATAAAAACATCATGAAAAGAATTTTAACAGCCATCATCATTGCGGTCATCGCATTATCTGCCAATTCATGCAGAATCATCGATTACACCCCGATCAACCTGCGGGTCCAAGTGCAGGACAATGAAGGAAAGGACCTTCTCGACCCGGCAAACGACAACTCATGGCTCCTCGGCACGACCATCACTTTCCGTGGAATCATCGTCGAACTGGATGAGACAAACATCACCGTCCCTGAAACAAAGGAATATGGCCCGGTCGAATATCAGGGGTTCCGTCTGGAAAAGATGTCTGACTGCTGGGAGCTCGTGTTCGGAGAATTTGACGGTGGAGACGAATATGATGACAGTTTCTTCATCTCATGGCCGGACAAGAAATACAGCGTCATAGACTACAGTCGCAAGATTAACAGCATGTCCGGCAATGTCAAGCAGACCTGGACTCTCAACGGCAAGGAGTGCAATAATCCTGTAGTGATTGTGCGCTAAAGAGAAAGTGGATACAGTTCCACTTCCCAAAACATTCTTTATTCAGGACTTCCGATGCTTTTACGCGTCGGGAGTCTTTTTTTTATTTGGAGGTGTGGCACATAAAGCGCTTTATATCAGTACGATAGCTAATCATCCCCTCTGCTTTTACCGTAGGGGATGATTTATTATTTGTCTGATTGTCTTAGTGTTATGCGGCACCTGCATCCTATCTTTTTAGATTTTTCTGCCAAGGTATATCAAAATTTTGTAAGTTTGTAAGTTGATAAGAACAGTACAATGGCAATAATAAAGGAACTCAACGGTGACACGCCCGTAATCGGTGAAAGGGCATTTCTTGCAGAAACTGCGACTCTGATAGGAACGGTCAGCATAGGTGATGACTGCAGTATATGGTACGGGGCCGTGCTTCGCGGAGATGTGGGCGCCATCAGGCTCGGTGACAGGGTGAATGTTCAGGACAATGCGGTGCTGCATGCTACATATCAGCAGTCTGAATGCATCGTCGGCAATGATGTGTCCATAGGTCACGGAGCCAATGTACACGGATGCATCATCGGCAACGATGTCATCATCGGAATGGGTGCCATAGTCATGGACAACACTGTCGTTCCGGACGGTACTATCATAGCAGCCGGTGCCGTCGTTCCTGCCAATCAGAAACTCGAACCGGGCATCTGGGCAGGCATCCCCGCACGCAAGATCAAGGACGGATCGGATGCTGTCCGCGAAAAGGCACACGCCAACGCCGAACATTATCTCCACTACAAGACATGGTACGAATAGAAACAATAACTTCTGCACAGAATCCGAAGATCAAGGATCTGCTTGCTCTGCAGGAGAAATCAAAAGAAAGAAGGAAGAAGGGGCTGTTCGTGGTCGAGGGACGACGCGAACTGCTGCACTGCATGGCAGTGGGCTATAAGCCATTCACCATTTTCTTCTGCCCTGAAATCATTTCCGCAGAGGATTTCAAGGAAATTGAGGATGCTGTAGCCGGCAGGCCATGCGGTTGGGTGGAGATTCCTCAGCATCTTTACGACAAGGTGGCATATCGTGGCGGCACAGAGGGAGTGATAGCGGAATTGCACTGCAAGGCAATGACTCTGGAGTCACTGCAGCTAGAGGACAGCCCTCTGGTAGTTGTGCTCGAAGCCGTTGAGAAGCCAGGCAATCTGGGAGCTGTTCTCAGAAGTGCGGATGCAGCTGGAGCTGATGCAGTCATCGTATGCGACCCTCTTACTGACATGTTCAATCCCAATCTCATCCGTTCGAGCATAGGAGCTATCTTCACTGTTCCTGTGGCTACAGCAACTTCGGAAGAGACCATCAAGTGGTTGAAGGATAAGGGAATAAAGATATATACTGCTCAACTTCAGGATTCGGAATGGTATTATGACACAGACATGAAGGGAGGTACGGCCATCGTGATGGGAACCGAGGCTACCGGTCTGACTGATGCATGGCGCAAGGCGGCTGACGCTCACATCAAGATCCCGATGCTGGGTCGTCTTGATTCGCTCAATGTGTCAGTATCTGCAGCAATCCTGCTGTTCGAAGCCGTACGCCAGCGAAACAGCTAAACCCATAAAAACCGATAAATCAGAGATATACACCAAATCGCATGAGACATCTGGCGCAGGCGATTTAAGGTAAATTGCTACCTGACAACACTTTATGAAACACGGTAGATTCGGACTCATAGGCCATCCGATAGCACATTCGCTCTCCCCTGCCCTGTTCAAGGCGGGCTATGACGGCAGATACCAGTACGATCTGATCGAGACGGAGGATTTCGAGGAGGCATACGAGAGATTCCTGAAGGATTATGACGGAATCAATGTGACAGCTCCGTTCAAGGAGCTGGCTGTCCGCAAGGCAGATATCCTTTCCGAGGAGTGCAGGAGAATCGGTGCGGCGAATATTCTGATAAAGACTCCGGAAGGTATCAAGGCGCATAACTCCGACTATCTCGGTGTGCGTCAATGGCTTTGTGATGTGGCAGAGGGGGTGAAAAGTACCCCTCCCACTTCGTGGGCCCCTCCCCCTGCGGCCAGGGGGGTAG
>JBGVNK010000025.1:0-6008 GCA_045125535.1 Candidatus Cryptobacteroides sp. | reverse complement strand
CCATGGGAGAACTACTGCGACAGACATGCAGGAGTATTCCTCGGAACCTATAAGACTGACGTGAAGGGTTTGATGACAGACTATGTCTATCCGCAGGAAAACGGCAACAGGACTGGTGTACGCTGGTTCACCCTTACTGACAAGATAGGAAAGGGTATCCAGTTCATCGGAGATGCACCTCTGAGCATGTCTGCATGGAACACCACTCAGGAATCACTCGAAGCTGCAAAGCATATCGGTGAGGAAGAACTCCTTGACGGTTCATTCGTGCTCAATGTCGATTGCGTGCAGGCAGGGGTCGGAGGTACTGACACCTGGAGCATCAAGGCCAGGCCAGAGGTTCATCACAGACTCCTTGAAAAGGCCTATAACTACTCGTTCACCATACGCCCAGTAAAGGATTTCAAGGATGCTGTGAACGCAGCAAGAAACAGATAGTTCTGCTATCCATATATCAGATAATCCCACCATCTTGAGTAAGGTCTCAGATGGTGGGATTATAATGTACTTAGCCATAATCTGCTATGTCTGTCTTTATCTGGCTGACACATTTCGTGCAATCAGTCTGAAAAGCCATGTGATATACCTGTAAAACGGTACCATTATGGTGTCGAATCCACCTATTACTTTTTCATGCTTGCCTCTTGCAATCGCTTTTATTGCAATCTTAGCACATTTGTTTACATCATACCCATTTGCCTGTCCTGGATCCATTATTCCTGTAGGTTTACCATTTCCGTCAAGTGCATTTTTCGATACGTCGGTATGTATTCGGCCTGGGATGAGTATTGTAGTCTGAATCTGAGGGTATTCAAGAGCGATAGTCTCATAGAATCCGTGTATTGCATGTTTGGAAGCGCAGTATGCAGATCTGACAGGAAATCCGAATACGCCTGATACCGATGAGACGACTGCAATGTGCACACCTCGTTTCAGGAACATATCTTTTAGTGACTTGACAAGGTATATTCCGCCAAAATAATTCACTTCCATTAGTCTTCTGTCAACACTCATGTCTGTTTCAAGTGTCAGTGACCTTTGAGAAATGCCTGCATTTAACAGAAGGAAATCAATCTCATGTCCCTCAGTATATATCCAGTTGACAAGTGCGTCTATAGTTTCCTGTTTTTCCATATCCACAGCATGGCAATATGCCTTTACGCCATACTTCATGCATTTATTTCTTACGGTTTCCAGAGAAGCTGTGTTTCGTCCAGTCAGAATCACATCTGCACCTTTCATTGCATACTGATATGCCATTGCTTCTCCTATACCTGAACCTCCGCCTGTTACGAGAACTTTCTTGCCTTTAAAATCTTTCATTTATCTGATTTATTAAATTATTTTTCCACAAAGTTACTCACTTTTCTAAAAATTACCTTACTTTTGCAACGAAAAAGTAAACGCATATACTATATATTGGTTTACTTTATTACTGGTTATTAAAACAAATTTATATGGAGTCATTTATGATTTCTGGAATCCAACAGATAGGTGTCGGTACAGTTGACTTCAGAAAGTCATGGAACTGGTACATCGATATGTTTGGAATCGATATTAGAATTCTTGAAGACGATACAGTAGCAGAAAGAATGCTGCCATATACTGGTGGAAAACCTCAGAAACGTCATGCCTGTATAGCTGTAAACCTTCAGGGTGGAGGTGGATTCGAGATATGGCAGTACTCAGATCGTAAACCTGAGCCATGTCCTTTTGAAATAGCCGTTGGAGATCTTGGCATATTCGCGGCCAAACTCAAATGCCGCGACGTCCTATCTTTCCATAAGCACATCTCAGCTAAGTGGAACAGTTGTACCGAACCTGAAATGCTTCCGGATGGAAGTCCATGTTTCTATATAAAAGATTTATACGGCAACACTTTTCAGATAATAGAAAACAAAGAGGTGTTTATCGAACAACATCGCCTGACTGGAGGAATGGCAGGAGCTGTTATCGGTGTCACAGACATGGAACGTTCGCTCCGTTTTTATAAAGAGGTGCTAGGTTATGATACTGTGAAATGTGATTTCACAGGACCTTATAGCAACCATGACATTATGCCGGAAGCTCAAAAGCGTTGCAGAAGAGTAATATTGACTGCACCTAAGCGAAAAGGTGCCTTTGCTGAGTTGTTCGGATATTCCGAAATAGAACTCGTGCAGGCCTTGGAACATACGCCACGAAAAATATATGGGGGCCGTTACTGGGGAGACCCTGGCTTCATACAGATATGCTTCGACGTAACAGGAATGGATGCTATGAAGAAGTTCTGTGCAGAAAAGGGACATCCTTTCACAGTCGACAGTTGTCCTGACGGAGAGACATTTGATATGGGTGATGCTTCAGGCAGATTCGCATATATTGAAGATCCTGACGGAACATTGGTGGAACTTGTTGAAACAGGGAAGGTCCCGATTGTAAAAAAGCTGGGATTCGGCATTGATATGACAAAAAGAAATCCATCTAAGCCTCTTCCTAAAATCCTATTCAGGCTTATGGGCCTTGTAATGAAAGAAAAGATGAAATAGAATCACATAAAACCAAACCATATGTTTACAGACATTTTTGAACGAATAAGAAAATCAACCGGTGGACCTATTGGTCAGTACCGTGAAAAAGCAGAAGGATATTTTGCATTTCCACGCCTCGAAGGGGAATTAGGTCCAAACATGAGGTTCAATGGTCAGGATGTCCTCTGCTGGAGCCTCAATAACTATCTTGGACTTGCAAATCATCCTGAAATCCGTAAGATAGATGCAGAAGCTGCCGCCAAATGGGGTCTTGCTTATCCTATGGGCAGCCGAATGATGACAGGCCAGACACACCTGCACGAAGAGCTTGAACGCCGTCTTGCTGCTTTCGAGAAGAAAGAGGCTGCTTTTGAGTTTAATTTCGGATATCAGGGCATCGTATCTACAATTGACGCGCTTGTAAACCGACATGACGTTATCGTTTATGACGCAGAAGATCACGCGTGCCTCCTTGACGGTATCCGTTTACATGTAGGAAGCAAATACAAGTTCCGTCATAATGATATTAAAGACTGCGAAAGAGTTGTTGCAAAGGCCTGCGAAGAGGCAGATAAGAACGGTGGAGGTGTACTCCTTATTACAGAGGGAGTCTTCGGTATGACAGGTGCCTTGGGAATACTTGATCAGATTGCCGCACTCAAGAAGAAATACAATTTCCGAATCATGATTGACGATGCTCACGGATTCGGTGTCATGGGTGAGCATGGACGAGGAACCTCCGAGCACTTCGGAGTGATGGACGAGATTGATATCTACATCGGAGCATATGCTAAGTCAATGGCAATCATCGGAGGCTTTGTTGCCGCTGATAAGGATATCATAGACTACCTGAAATATAACATGCGCTCACAGATATACGCAAAATCACTTCCTATGCCAATCGTGGAGGGATGCCTCAAAAGACTGGATATCATAGATAGTCCAGAGGGTGATGCGCTCCGTGCTCAGCTATGGAAGGTTACTAGAAGTCTACAGAAAGGTTTCCGAGAGTTAGGTTTTGATATAGGGCCAGCAGAGGCATGCGTCACACCAGTCCATGTGAAAGCAGGTGTGAATTCTGCAGCAAATATCGCCGTTGCCCTACGCGAGGAGTATCACATCTTCTGTTCAGTTGTAATCTACCCAGTAATTCCTCCTGGAATGGTGATCTTCCGCATAATCCCTACTGCAACCCACTCGATGGAAGATGTTGAAAGAACTCTTGCTGCCTTCAAGGATATGAAGGAAAGGCTTGATAGGGGAGAGTTTGACAAGGAGATGCCAAATATGTCTATATTAAAAGCCGAGCGATGAAATTCAAGCAGACCAAATATCATCTTATTAATGTGGCTGACGGACGGGAATTTGAAGATTCTGGATGGACTCTAGCCGATCCCGAGTCAGAATCTCCATCTCTTGTTCGTGCAGTATATGAGAATAAACTTTTTACTCCGCGAGAAGATCTAGACGGAATTTATCGATACGCGGGGTGGATGCCCGTAAAGAGGATACTCAAGAACTCATCCGCACCTGTGACTTATAAGTCAAAAGGTCTTGCATCCTTCCTAGGCCTGGAAAACCTTTATATTACTTTTTCGGGTTGGAATCCTAAAATTGGTGCGAAGATGCGTACATGTTCGTTCAAGGAGACAGAGGCGTATAGTATCCTTGCGAGGATGGAAGCATATGAGAGACGCATTCTCGTTGTTCAGTCAGCAGGAAATACAGCTCGAGCGTTCGCTCAGATATGCTCGGATAATCGTATCCCGGTTGTTATATGTGTGCCTCAGGATAATCTGCATGACCTGTGGTTCCGTAAGCCTTTGCGTAAATGTGTGAAACTTGTCGCAGTACCACATGGATGCGACTATTACGATGCGATATCATTAGGCGAGAAGCTTTCTACCGATCCGGGATTTCTGCTGGAAGGTGGAGCGAAGAATATAGCCAGACGAGATGGAATGGGAACTACCATACTGAGCTGTGTGGAACAGATGGGACGTATACCGGATGCTTATTTCCAGGCAGTAGGTTCAGGAACAGGCGCAATCGCGGCTTGGGAAAACGCGTGCCGACTCGCTGATGATGGACGCTTTGGTCCGAACAAGATGCGTGTATATGTAGCTCAGAATGCACCATTTACACTTATGTATGATGCATGGAAGGCCGGTACGCGAGAATTGCCTCAAATGACCCCTGAGGAAGGCAGAGGAAAGTCAGAAAGGATTCTGGCAACAGTTCTCTCAAACAGGAAACCTCCATACAGCATAGCAGGCGGACTCTATGATGTACTGAAAGAAAGTAACGGAGACTTTTTCCTTGCGACTAACAACGATATATTCTACTGGCTTCTTCAATTCCGCAACAAGGAGGGATATGAACTTCTTCCAGCCGCATGTGTAGCTGTTGCAGCTCTTGCCCAGGCTGTCAGTGACGGTAAAGTGAAAAAGGATGACTATATAATGCTGAACTGTACGGGAGGAGGAATCTTGGGAGCAATGTCGAAAGGATTTGTACACAAGGAACCGGATCTGATCCTCTCCCCAGACCTGCCGGCAGAGGAGGTGATCAAGGCGGTAAAGAATCTGTTTTAATCCTCTGAACCGGATATGTTCATGTTCAGGCTGAGTTTGCGCAAGGTGGTAAGAAATGTTCTGAGTTCATCTTCAGAAATCCCTTCAAGCATTTTGTCGAGAATGGATATGCCCTTCTGTTTTGCATCTGCCTTAAGCTTCTCAGCCTGTTCTGTCAGCACAAGAGTGTTCGATCTTCGGTCACTAGTGTTCTGACGACGAACAACGAATCCTTTACGCTCTATTGCGTCCACAAGTCTTGTTACTGAGTTCTTGTCCTTCTGCAATTGATCGGCAAGTTCCTGTTGCGACATCTCTCCATGATTCCAGAGAAGATCAATCAGCATGAACTGTTCTGGCGTTAGTGGCACGTCCTTCTGCCTAAGCATGGTGGCGATGTATTGCTTCAGTCTGCATCCAGTCAGATGAAGTTCTACTGTAACTTCTTTAGATAGTAACATGGTGAGATAGTATAAAAGTTTTACAAAATTATAAAAACAATGAAAAATTCCATATCAAATCTCTGGAAAAAAGAAGATTGGTTGACCGTCTGGATCGGCTTTCTCATAATTGCAGTAGCTGCAGTATCTGTTATTACAGGATCATTTGATTTCAGTGCAGCCAAATTTTCCACATGGCATCTTTGGGAAGAGGTAGCAGAGAAGAAATCTCTTTTCAGTCAGTTTACTTCAGCATTCTGGATCAGACTCCTGCGGACCTTTATAGTGCTTGGCGCTTTATTCACTGCTGGAGTCAAGCTTCAGGGAGTAAAGATTAAGGAATATCTTCCTGCTTTCGTCGCTCTTTTTGTTCTTGCCATAGTGGTACGCCTGATAAGTGCTGAGTTTACTTTAAATCGTTATCTGGAATGGGCGTTCTGGGCTCTTATCGTAGGTCTGTTGATCTCTAATACAGTAGGTGTGCC
>JBGVNK010000024.1:0-3362 GCA_045125535.1 Candidatus Cryptobacteroides sp. | reverse complement strand
GCTAAAAGTCCGACAAACGTTGGAATCGAAACTCCTGTGATGTCATACGGAATAAGGATTACAAGTCTGGAAAGAACCGTAATCGACTGCATTGACAGAATTGACAGGTGCGGAGGTTCTGAAGAGATGCTTCAGTGCTTTGGAATGATAATGCATATCAGTGAAGCCAAGTTGTTGGAAGTTCTTGCAAGTTATGACAAAGCAACCCTTTATAAGAAGGCTGGATTTGTTCTGAGCAGGTTCAGGAGCCGATTCAACCTAAGTGATGCGTTCTTCCAGACATGCAGGGAAAGGGCAAATGTAGGCTCTAAAGTGCTTACATCATGCGAGGATTGTACTGAGTATGACAGGGAATGGAATATTTCATATCCAGACACGTTTAATTCATTCGACTATTAAAGAGTATGAGGGCATATAATCGGATAGAACTGGAAAAGGTGGCTAGAGAGACTGGCTTCATAAGGGATAATCTTGAGAAGGTGATCCGCCTAAGCAATATCCTGGAATTTCTCGTGTCAAATGATAGCTTGAAAGGAAAGGTTGTCCTGAAGGGAGGTACGGCTATCAATCTTACTGTGTTTGATATGCCTCGCTTGTCGGTTGATATTGACCTTGATTATTGCTGCAATTCAGACAAGGACACAATGATGGCGGACAGGGCTGTCATAGGCCAGGAGATTCTCGGACATATGCAGTCCAATGGATATACTGTTCATCCTTCAAGTAAGAACACGCATGCACTTGATTCATGGGTATTCAGTTACTTGAATGCCGGCGGAAACAAGGACAACATCAAGATTGAAATCAATTATATGATGAGGACTCATATTCTTGAGCCTCGGACAAGGAAGACATCAGTTCCTTTTATTGATGAGGTTGATGTCTATGCATTGTCACCTCTTGAGCTGTTCGGCAGCAAGATAAAGGCCTTAATTGAAAGAGCGGCTCCAAGAGACATGTATGATGTCAATCGCATGATTAAAGAGAATATTTTCAAGGAAGACCAGATGGATATGCTACGAAAGATAGTTGTATTCTATCTTGCTGTTGGAGGAAAGAAAAAACCAGAAAAGGAGTATTCTTTTGAACGAATCCAAAATATCAAGTTTCCTCAGATTAGGTCAGCCTTAATTCCGGTTCTGAAAAAGACTGAGAAATTTGACTTTGAGGAGGCTAAATCAAATGTTATCTCCTTCTTATCAACACTCCTTATCTTAGGAGACGCGGAGAAGAAATTTATTGATTCGTTTAATCAAGGCGAATACAAGCCGGAACTTCTATTTGATGATGGTGAAATCATTGAAAGAATCAAGGAACACCCTATGGCTCTCTGGAAGATAAACAACGCAGAATAATCTATGGCAAAAAGCAAAGCGAAAATACTGGTTGTGGATGACAACAGCGGAATCAGGGCGGCACTGAAGGTGCTGCTGCCGCTGCATTTCTCGCAGGTGGAGCTTATTCCGTCTCCGAAGGAACTGGTTACCAAGCTGGCCGACTTCCGTCCGGATGTCGTGCTGCTGGACATGAATTTCCATACCGACATAAATACTGGTAACGAGGGACTATATTGGCTCTCGGAGATCAAGAAGCTCAGCCCGGAGACTGAGGTCGTGCTCTTTACTGCATATGCTGATATCCAGCTTGCAGTTGAAGGAATGAAGCGTGGGGCGTTTGACTTCATCGTGAAGCCATGGGATAATGAGAAGTTGGTAGAGACTCTAAAGACTGCATATGACAGGACTGGCAAGAAGGAAAAGGCTCCGGTGGCTCCTTCATCAATGAAGATGTATTGGGGCAAAGGTCCGGCGATGAGCAGCATAAGACAGACTGTCGAGAAGATCGCCGCTACCGACGCCACGGTGCTGATTACCGGTGAGAACGGTACCGGAAAGGATGTGCTGGCTGGTGAGATCCACAGGATGTCGGACAGAACTCTCAGACCGATGGTGTGCGTCGATGCCGGAGCAATCACGGAGACTCTTTTCGAGAGCGAACTCTTCGGCCATGTGAAAGGTGCATTCACTGATGCGCACACAGATCATGTCGGCAAGTTCGAGCAGGCAAACGGCGGCACGCTCTTCCTCGATGAGATCGGAAACATCCCTCCGCATCTTCAGGCGAAGCTGCTGCGTGCTCTTCAGAACAGATGCATCACAAGAGTCGGCGATGACAAGTCCATACCGGTGGACATCAGGCTCATCTGCGCAACAAACAAGGACCTGAAGCAGATGGTCGCAAACGGCGAGTTCCGTCAGGATCTGTACTATAGAATCAATACATTCGAGCTCCACCTCCCTGCCCTTCGGGAAAGAACTGATGAGATCCTTCCGTTGGCAGAGATGTTCGTAAAGAAGTTTGCTGAGAAATACAGACGAAACGTCAACGGAATTTCCGCAGATGCGGCAGAACTCCTGAAAGGACATTCGTGGAGCGGTAATATCCGCGAACTTTCCAACTGCATTGAGAAGGCTGTCATTCTTTCCGAGAGTGAATCGTTGACATCGGCCGACCTGGAGATAATACCGACGAGAACAGTGGGATCCATCGATGTATCAAGCACAGACACGCTTGAGGAGACAGAAGAGAAGGCAATACGTGCAGCTATGGCACGTTTTGGGGGGAATCTGTCTATGGTAGCAAAGTCGCTGGAGATCAGCCGTCCTACTCTATATGCGAAGCTGAAGAAGTATAACATCTGATGACAACCATAACCGTCATATTGATTGTTCTTGCAGCGATATTAATATCGTCTGCCATCACCTCTTTTGTCACATCAAGAAAAATGAGGGCCAAGGTAACCTACATGCTTGACGCCCTAGAAGATAAGGAGCTAAATTTCCGCTTTGACGAAAGAAGGCTCCGAGGACGGAAGTTCAACAGGACTCTGAATCGCCTGCGCAACATCTTCGACAAGGAAAGGCACGAGATCATCGAACAGGAGAAGTATTTCGGCCTGATGCTCGATCACGTCAAGACAGGCATTGCGGTAATCGAAAAGGACGGTCGTGTGGCATACTCCAACAATACAGCTCTTAATCTGCTCGGCATTGCCACATTCGGCCACATCAGACAGCTTCGTGCAGTGAGCGACTCTCTTTATGACTCGTTCCAGACTATTGCAGACGGCAATGAGGAGAGGGCGAGCTATTACAATGAAAGCGGAAAGATGACTATCTCTCTTACAGCATCAGAGGCAAAGATCGGTAAGGATACTGTGAGGATCATCGCATTCAACGACATAAGCAATGAGATTGCCGAGAACGAGCAGCAGTCATGGTCCAAGCTCATCAGGGTATTGACCCATGAGATCATGAACACCATTACGCCTATTGCTTCGCTCAGTGATACATTGCTGACCT
>JBGVNK010000023.1:0-51226 GCA_045125535.1 Candidatus Cryptobacteroides sp. | reverse complement strand
TTCTTAGGTGTAGTAGTGTACACACGTACGCATACTCCTCTTCTCTGAGGACAAGCATCCAACGCGCGAGACTTGCTCTTCTCTTCGATAACCTCGCGTCCTTTGCGAACTAATTGTTGAATTGTAGGCATAAATGTTTGTAAATAAATAATTTATGTTCATTTCCCCATATTTTGGGGGCTGCAAATATACGAATAATTTTTTATTTATCAACAAAAAAGCTGAAATTCAGCATATTGCCTTGTTGATAACTTCGAACACAAGCATATATAAAAAAGGACGATCCCCGAAAGGACCGCCCCGATAACATATAACAAAACCTATTATTTCCAGTTTGTGTACTTTGAGTCAGCACCTGTCCAACCTGCGTTCTGCTTGAGGACGCCGTCTGAAAGGCTGATCTCAGACTGAGGGAACGGACGGAATCCGTAAGTAGCCTCGTAACGAGCCACGTAACCTGCGCCCTGATCCTTCATTGGCTGAGGAGCACCGTTAGCGTTGCGGATTGTACCGCCAAGCTGAGTTGCAAGAGCTGCCTTAGCATATTCCTTACCGTAACGACGCATGTCTGTCCAGCGGATAGCCTCGAATGCGAGCTCGTGACGACGCTCCTTCTCGAGAACCTCAAAGCTGTAACCTCCTACTGGTGCAAGACCTACACGTGCACGTACCTGGTTGATACCCTCAACAGTCTCAGTAAGCTCAGAGTGCATGAGGAGAACGTCAGCAAAACGGATGATCTGGATGTTCTGTGGAGAGTGACCACGACCGAGGTCTGTGCCTGATCCGCCGTACTCTGCAACTGAAGAGAACTCATAGAAGAACTCGCCGTCTACGATAGCGCCCCAAGTCTGATACTTCTTCTGCCAGAATCCTGTCTCTTCCATCTGCTGGTCATTACCCCAAGTGTAAGAGTCGTTTCCTTCTGTCTCAAGGTTCCAGATAGAAGCCTCACGACGGATATCGCCTGGCTCTTCCTCACCCCATTTCTCCCATACATATGGGTTGACAGTAGCCCAACCGTAACCACGGCTGAATGGGAACGCGTTCTTTGTCCAGTTGCTGCGCTTACGTACACCAAGGTACTGGTTGTACTTGTTGCAGAAACGTGATGAAGATGAAAGGTTTGAAACACAGATCTGGAACATTGACTCAGGGTTCTGGTCGTCAGTTACCCATGTACCAGCGATTCCCTTTGCATACTCATAGTCAGCCTTTGTAGCTGAGTTCATGTAAGGCCACTGGAGACGGTAGTCAGAAACGAGCTTGTGGCCTGAGTTTGCAATACAGTCCTCGAGCTTGCTTATTACATACTTCTTGTCGATTGTCTCTGTAAGCATCTCACCTGTCTCAAGGTCTACGAGTGGAAGGGTTGTGATGGTTGTGTTGTTCTTGTCGCTGTAGAAACCTGTGTAGAAAAGGTAAACACGAGCGAGGAGAGCCTCAGCATCCCACTTTGTAGCATGACGGAGACCTGAAATAACTGCATGCCAAGGATCGTTAGGCATGATCTCGATAGCCTTCTTGAGACCTGCAGCGATTGTTCCGTAGATCTCTTCGATTGAAGCCTGCTCAGGATACTGTGCAGCAGCCTCTACATCTTCAGGGATAGCAGCTACCAATGGAATCTCGCCGCAAAGCTGAGTAAGGTCGAAGAGGAAGAACGAGCGGAGGAAGTAAGCCTCACCCATGAGCTGGTTGCGCATCTTCTCATCCTCTACCTTGTCAAGGTTGGCGATTGCCATGTTGGCACGTGCGATACCTGAATAGTATGTGTTCCAGTAGTCACTGTGAACGTTCTCGTCAGAAACGAGGAGATGGTCAGTAGCCTGAACGTCATAGTCATCCTGTCCGCCACCACCGTAGCACTCGTCAGACAGGAGCATAGCTGTCATCCAGTATGATGAACCCGGCTCGTAAACACCGCTGTTGAGGGTGTTGTACACACCTGTCATGAGCTGAAGAGCATCAGTCTCAGTTGCAGGGAAGTTGCCGGAATTTCGTTCTGTGTAGCTCTCTGTATCGAGGAAAGTCTCGCATCCTGCAAAGAGCGTCATCGCCAATAAAACGGCAATTGGTCTTATAATGTTTTTCATGATGTTCTTTAGAATGAAAGGTTAACTCCTACGAGGAATGTTCTTGCACTTGGATAGTATCCGAGGTCGATACCTGATACCCAGTCCTCATCGAAACCATAACCGATTTCAGGATCCATTCCTGAGTACTTGGTAATGGTAAGAAGGTTCTGAGCAGATACATAAAGTCTTGCCTTGCTTACGAATGACTTCTTGCCGAAGAGTCTGCTGAAGTCGTATCCGAGAGTAACGTTAGAAACCTTGAAGTAGTCACCGTTCTCGATGTAGATCTCAGAGATGTTAGACCAGTTTCTGTCGTTACAAAGTGTAAGGGTAGGATATCTGTTGGATGTACCCTCGCCAGTCCAGCAATTGAGGAAATCTCTTGTGAAATTTTCACGTGGGCTGTCGAAGAACGAACGATATGACTTGGCGATCTGCTGACCGAATGCACCGTAACCTGTGATGTTGAGGTCGAATCCCTTGTATGAGAACCAGAGGTTGAGACCTGCTGTGAAGTCAGGATGTGGGTTACCGATCATTGTACGGTCGTCATCAGTGATTTCACCGTCGCCGTCGTAATCAACGAAGATTACGTCACCTGGCTTAGCGTCATCATACTTGGCCTCAGTTGCGTCAACCTGTGCCTGGTTCTGGAAGATACCGGCTGTCTTGTATCCGTAGAAGTAACCGATAGGATAACCTTCCTGTACGCGATACATCTCGCCTGTACCCTGGCTGAGAACGTCATCCTCACCGTGGATGATACCCTCTGCGTTATCGATACGGGTAACGACATTCTTGTTGTATGAACCATTGAGCTTCACGCCCCAGTTGAACTCACCTGTGTACTTGCTGTAATCGAGAGCGAGCTCGACACCTGAGTTTCTTACGTCACCACCGTTTACGTATGGAGCCTCGAAACCGTATACAGAAGCGATAGGAGCCTGAACGAGCCAATCCTTGGTATTCTTGATGTAACCGTCAACTGTCACACCGAATGCAGAATTGAAGAATCTTGCATCGAGACCGATGTTAGTCTGCTCTGAAGTCTCCCAGCTTACGTTAGGGTTTGCAAGTGTACCAGGGATAGCACCTGTTGAAGGAACGCCCTTGTTTGCATAGTAGTAAGCAGCGCTGCTTGAAAGACCGATTGTAGTGAGGTACTGGAAGTTAGAGATGCTTGCATTACCGTTCTGACCCCATGATGCACGGAGCTTCAAGAAATCGAGCCATCCCTTAGAACCGCCCATCCAGTTCTCGTTAGAGATTACCCAACCTGCAGAAACAGAAGGGAAGATACCCCATCTGTGACCTCTTGCGAAGTTAGAAGAACCGTCGGCACGGAGTGTAGCAGAGAAGAGGTAAGTCTCCTTGATGTTGTAGTTGAGACGACCGAAGAAAGATGCGAGGGCACCCTGTGATGAAGGACGGCCTGAAAGGCTTACCTGGTCAAGACGCTCAGGCTTTGCATTTGAAAGATATGCTCTCTCGAAGTCGTTTGTAAAGATAGAGTTTGCAGACTCTCCTGAAAGACTCTCGCCCATTCCCCACTTCTCGATAGACTGACCGGCAACGATGTCGAATACATGGTCAGAGTTGATGTCGAAATGATATGAAGCAGTGTTTTCCCAAGTAAGTCTGTGTCCGAGGCTCATGCTCTGTGAAAGCTCGTCATAGTCAGAATACTGTGAACCTGCGAGATCATAAAGCATAGTGTAAGAACGAGATGAAGAACCTGACATTCTGTAACCTACCTGTGACTTGATGCGGAGGTTCTTGATCGGCTGGAGCTCTGCGTAAGCACTTGCCTGGAGAGAGTATGACTTAGAAGTGTTTCTACCTCTTGAAGTGTAGTAGTCAAGACCCATAGGATGCTTTGCGTTGTCGTCGAATTTCCATCCGTCCTTCTCACGTGCCTCTGTGTCATAGAAACCTGTGATGTTGCCTTCTGCGTCATATGCATATACAGGAAGGAGCGGGTTGGCACCGATGGCATTGTGGAGAGAGTTCCAATAGATGTCACCCTCAGCGATACCGCTGTTTGTACCGAAGCTGTAGTTGAGAGTCTCACCTACCTTGAGGATGTCGAGACCGTTTCTCTTGATTACGACATGGTCTGAGTTCACGCGGAATGTGTAACGTCTGTACTCAGCGTTTACTGACTCAAGAGCGTTGTAACCGAGAATACCGTCCTGACCTGTGTATGAGAAACCGAGAGAGAACTTGTTGTCAGCTGAACCGCCGGCTACGTTCACAGAGTGGTTCTGTGTGAGAGCACCCTTGTTGTACATCTCCTTAACCCAGTTTGTACCTGTCCATGAACCGTCCTTGATAGACTTGTAGAGGTCGGAAGGGAGAAGTTTTTCCCAATCATATGCAGGTGAACCTGAGTTGGTGAGAGCCATATCCTGGAGCATCATATACTCCTGAGCTGTACAGAGGTCCGGCATCTTTGCGATGTACTGAGCACCTACATAACCGTCATAAGAAACGACTGCACGTCCTTCCTTACCCTGACGAGTGGTCACGAGTACGACACCGTTTGCAGCACGAGCACCGTAGATGGCAGCTGAAGCAGCATCCTTGAGCACGTCGATTGACTCGATGTCAGATGGGTTGAGTACATTGATGTCACCACCTGCCACGCCGTCGATAACGTAGAGTGGAGCTGAATCACCGATAGTACCGATACCACGGATATTTACCTTGAATCCCTGACCTGGCTGACCGGAGTTCTGAGTGATCTGCACTCCTGGGCTCTGGCTCTGAAGAGCTCCGAGAGCTGAAGTTGTGCTGAGCTTTGCGAGGTCGTCACCCTTCACCTGGATTGTAGATCCTGTGAGGAGCTTCTTCTGCTGAACACCGTAACCGATCACCACTGACTCCGACAGAGCGTCGAACTCAGGTGCGAGCTGGATGTTCACCACTGTACGGCCTTCTACGTTGATCTCTGCTTCTGCATAACCGAGATTAGACACAGAGAGTACACCGTTTACCGGGCTTTCAATTGAATAGGTACCATCATTTTCTGTAGTTGTCCAGACTGAAGCACCTTTGACAACGATCGTTGCATACGGAACAGGAGTACCGTCCGCAGCATCAGTGACCGTTCCCTTGACAACGATATTCTGTGCAGACGCACTGAGCGCTGCAAGAGATAACGCCATCATCAGAAAGAGGACTTTTACCTTTTTCATAACTGTGTGTGTTAATAGTTAGTGTGTTAAAATACAATAGGTTTAAGCTAATTGTCGAGTTCTATGGCGGCAGCCTTTACCTCTGTCCTGCAGGTGATGGTCTTTTCCTGACCAGGGAGAAGAGGGAAGAAGTTGTCGCTCCAGTATGCAGGAACGAGGAGGTAACCCTTCGCGTCCTTTGCCTTGAGGATATTCATGTAAGAGATGACAGGGGAATTGTTCTTGAGGACTACGGTATAGACGCCATCTGCATATGATATCTCCATGGTCACGTCTGCCTCTGGCTGAGCGAATGCGAAGCGGAGGTCTGAGTAAGAAGTGATAGGAGTGTCATACCATGTGTCCTCATCCCAGTCATATACGTTTCTCTGAGCTGCGATGCAGTAGAAGTTATCGGCGATGAAGTTTCCTTCAGCATCTCTGATCTCGAGAGCGATGAAATGAGGTCTTCCGTCGAAAGGCTTCATGTCGAATGCCTTCACAGTGTTGCGGTAGCTTGTCGCGAGAGTCTTGGCATCTTCGAGAAGAATATTTGAAGCCTCGTCATATACCTTCACCGAAACTGTTACGTCAGCAACCATGTTGCCCTCATTCACAAGATAAACCTGACTGTCCTTATAATTATATATGAGCTGTATAGGCTCGCATGCCTTCTTTGTACCATAGTAGCTTGCTACAGGCACTCCGTAGAAGTCATAGAGCTGCCAGTAGAGCGATGGCCATGCCGAGTTGAGCATCCACTGTACGATACCGGTGGTAAGAGGAGTGTTGACGCGGAAAGCCTCGAACATCGCGCGGGTTGCATCATAATCAACGGCGTGAGCCTTTCTCACATAGTCGTTGAAGCCTGTAGCCTCACCGTACTGTCCGTTGATGGTGTTTGTGAGGACTGTCACGGTGTTCATTGCAGAGCCTGAAGTGGTACAGTGCTTGTCCCAAGCCTTTGAAGTAGGCCAGAGCTGATCCTCAGGAATGAACTTCTTGAGTGATTCCGCCTGCGGAAGGTTGGCTCCGACACCTGTCTCGGTGTTGAAACCAAAAGCACCGCCGTTCTTTGTGTCGAGGTACCAGTAGTCAGGACCCACGTACTCATACGGACCTGCCATCTTGCTGCCTGACCAGCCTGTAAGCTCACTCTTGAGATTCTTTGCAGAGCTGATGTAAGGACGGTAGTCATATTTTGCAAAAGTCTCGAGATATCTCTGCTCGAGCTCATAAACAGGAACGCAGTCACTACCTGTCATCCATGCGAATACTGCAGGGTGGTTGTGGAGTCTGATCACCTGATCCTCGAAATATCTTGAAGCAAGATCGATCTCCTTAGGCTGGATGATACATCCTACATGCTCCACCTCAGGAAGACCGCAATAGTTCTCCCACTCCCACTGGCAGCTCCAGCCGACGAGTGCAAGCACTCCGTACTGGTCGCAGAGGTCGTAGATCGTGTCGTCCTTGCCCCAGATGTTCTCGAAACGGATGGTATTCATGTTCATGTCCATCACATACTTCACCTGTCTCTCAAGCTGCTCAGGAGTATCTCTGAGGAAAATGTCGTCTGTCCAGCCGGCACCCTTGATGATGATGTCCTTGCCGTTGAGGGTGAACTGCCTGTAATCATTCTCGGTAAGTCTGCTCTCTATGGTTCTGATACCGAAGGTGACATCCTTCTTGTCAGAAGCCACGCCGTCAGCCTCTACTGTCACGTTGAGGGCATAAAGCTCAGGAGTTCCGAGGTCGTATGTCCACCATACGCGTGGGTTGTCAACATGAAGATTTGCCGCCTGCTCAGGAGTTATTGCAATGATTCTTTCTTCTCCGGCAGCAAGTTCCACAGGAACCGAGCACACGCCGTTATCCTGAAGATCGAGTACCACATTGCCGCTGAATGGCTCTGCAAGGTTGTTCTTCAAGGTCACGCGCACCTCAAGGTCGGCCTCTGCGAATGTCTCCACATCAAGAGAAGGAATCACGAACACATCCTGAACGCTTACAGGACCTGTTGCGCGAAGCTTCACTGTCTGCGTGATGCCCATGCTCTCGTCAAGCGGTCTTGGATTCCAGTCCACAAAACCGATGTTGAGGTCTCCCCACTGTGCCCTGCGGATCTTCACCTCAAGATTATTGACATCCTTGAGAAGTCCTGTCACATCGTACTGTCTCTTGATGAACACACCGTAAGTGGTGTCAGATGTAGCGATGCACACGTCATTGAGGGTGATGTCAGCATAATAGTTCAATCCGTTGAAGACAAGCTCATAGTTCTGGCCTTCAACCACATCCATATTGAACTGTGTCTTATATATCCATGCCTCGTCGAAGATGCTCTTGTCAGCCTGATAATAGTTCAGGCCTTCGAAAAGGTCTTCTCCTAACAAGCCCTGGTCGAAGAGGACTCCTGCCACTGTCGAAGGCACCTCCACATCATAATGCTGGAGCGATCCTTCCTGATTGAGTGTCCATGAGTCCAATACGAATTCACCGCCGTTCTCCAAAGAAACGGGGCCGGCGCAGGCACAAAGCATGCTTGCAGCCATAATCAGATTCATTGTTCTTTTCATATAGTAGGGATTATTATATTCTTAAATCAACGCTGCTCCGATGATCGGGGTCTCGCCTGCTGTCTGCACGTCGATGCAGAGTCGGTCAACATTCGCCTCGAACGGGAAATTCTCCTTCAGGGATGCCACAAGAGCATCACGGAAAAGAGGAAGAGCATTGGCTATGCCGCCGCCAAGCACGATATGGCTCGGATCGTAGGCATACATCAGGATCTTGAGAGCATATCCCAGATGTCTTCCGAATTCATTGAAAATCTCAATAGCCTTTGCATCACCAGCCTCTGCAGCCTTTGCCGCATCGTATGCCTCTATATCATGTTTGGCAAAAAACTGCTTGCTGCAATATTCCTCAAGGCATCCGTCCTTATAAGGAAGGTAACCCAACTCACCTGCACCACAGTTCACTCCACAGAAGAGACGTCCGTGATCTACTATTCCGATACCCATGCCTGTTCCAAGGGTTACGGCGATGAGCGTCTTAGGTCTCGCATCCTCCGGATACATTCCATAGGCACCCATGGCATAGCAGTTCGCATCGTTGTTCACACTTACAGGAAGACCGAATCTCTCTTCGAGATAGACCTTCAGATGTACTTCCTTCCAGGAAGGAATGTTTGCAGCGTCGTAGACTATGCCGTTCTCCACATCCACAACGGTAGGAACACCAATTCCTATCTTCGTCACTTCTGGTGTAAGCACAGCCGATATCTGTTCCGACAGATATTCCAAAGTCTGTTCAAGAGTAAAAGTCCGGTCAAATGAGGGGACAGAAATCATTCTTCTGACAACACCGTTGTGAACAAGACCAATACAGAGATTGGTTCCCCCGAGATCAATTCCTAATGTCATTATATGGTAGTTTTTGCAAAATTACCACTATCTGCAGTGGTGTGTATGGAGATTTGCGTATTTGTAGACGCAATTTGCGTAAGACAGCTTAAACAATATTTTATTTTTTCGATATTTGCTTTCAGTTATAAATCTGCACCATATGTTGAGATTACTTTTCATAACTGACTATACAGAGACATTCTCTTACAAGCTTCTCAAGGGCATAACCAACTACTCCGAGGAGAAGGGACAATGGTCCATCTGCAGAATGCCTTCAAGTTACAAAAACGAGATCGGCATTCCGGGACTTCTCAAATGGGCAAAGGACTGGGAGGTTGATGCCATCATCGGTCGTTTTGAGGAAAGTGACAACATCGATCTGATCCGAGATAACGGGATCATCGTGGTGGCTCAAGATTTCAAAAAGAGGTTCAAGAACATCCCTAACATAACTGCTGATTATATAGGTACAGGCCGGATGGCCGCCAGATTCTATCTCGAAAGAGGATTTCACAACTTCGGTTTCTTCGGATTCAACGACGTGTGCTGGTCTGATGAAAGACGAGAGGGCTTCCGCAAAGAAATAAAGGATGCCGGATTCGGTGATTCGTTCTACGAATACAACATGCAGGATATCGACCAGAACTGGCATTACGAAAGAGAGAAGTTGACAGACTGGCTCAGCAGCCTGCCTAAACCGATTGCAATAATGGCTTGCGATGACAATCAGGGTAACAACCTGATCGAGGCATGTAATTCTGCAGGAATACGCATCCCAGCTGAAGTGTCAGTAATCGGTGTTGACAATGACGACCTGCTGTGTAATCTCAGCCTGCCGAGTCTTTCAAGCATTTCCGTTGACATAGAGGAAGGAGGATACAGAGCGGCCCAGATGATAGAGCACCTCGTTTCCAATCCGGATGCAATACATGAGGACATCGTGCTGAGGCCTATCCGAATCGTAGGCAGACTTTCTACAGCCGCATATGCCACAGATGACAGAGAAATTCAGAAAGCTGTCCTTTTCATCCACCAGAACAGCCACCGAAAGATTTCCGTTGAGGATGTAGTGAAGAAGGTTGCCCTGTCCAGACGACTTCTGGAGATAAGATTCAAGGAAGTGACCGGACAAAGCATATGGCAGTATATCTCAGACCTCAAGCTCAAGATCTTCGCCGATATGCTGCTTGAGACCAATGACCAGGTAATAAACATCGCCCTCTCCTTAGGAGAGAGCGACGCAAAAAGTATTTCCAAAAAATTCAAAGCAGTCTATGGCTGTTCGCCAAATGAGTGGAGAGTCAGAAACTTATCTCGTAACGATACAGTTTAGGACTGTATTCATCGCTGCCAACCCAGATGCAGCCTCTTTCTCTATCTAGACAGACTGATTCAGCATTTTCGATCTTTCCGAGAGAATAGGTCGCTTCAAGTTTGCCGTCAACTGTGACAAGATATAGCTCTGCCTCATTTGAATCCACGATACAAAGTCTGTCATCTACAGGATCATAACACATACCTGCCACCTCTGTCGCAAAAGCAGAAAGAAGGGCCGTCTTGTCCTTATTGAGACAGAGGCCGGAAAGTTCCTCCACATCCACATCAAAGACAGTCCTCTTTCCAATCACAGGCAGATATCTTGTGTCTTCATCCTTCTCGAAGATACCGCTGTAATCAACATTTGTTTCAGAACTGCATCCGCACGAAGTAAGTGACAGCAAGATTATCAGAGCTATGAAATTTCTCACAATCTTACCCATTCATTTATTTGATGAGAGCTCGGATCTTGTTTGAAAGTTCAGCATTCTCATAGATTCCTACAAAATCCTCGGAATGAGGACCCCAGGCGAACACCGGAAGAGCTATGCCATTATGTCCTGTTGTCGAGAAATTGACCTTGATCTCCTTATTGGCAATGCTTCCGCCAAGAAGAGTCATGCCGCCTGTCGCATGGTCAGCTGTCACGACGACGAGAGTCTCGCCGTCCTTCTCAGCCCACTCAAGAACGATTCCGAGAGTACGGTCGAAGTCGAAAAGCTCTTCCATTGTAAGACCGGCCTTGTTTGCATGTCCGCCGTCATCGATCATGGATCCCTCGATCATGAGGAAGAAACCCTTCTTGTTGTCGAGAAGCTGGAGTGCCTTCTTTGCCGCTGACGGAAGAATGTCACCTCTGTCAAGCGCAGGAAGAAGCTCGGTCTGGTCCATGAGGGCGATCACTTTGCCGCTCTCGACAGCCATCATTTCTTCCTTTGTAGTAGCCACAGTGTAGCCAAGCTCCTTAGCCTCAGCTACGATATCTCTTCCATCCTCACGGTTTGTCCAGTAATAGATTCCACCACCTGCAAGGAAGTCAACACCGCTGTGAGCCATCTGAGCTACGATATCCTCCTGATTGTTGCGGGTCTCATTATGACTGAAGAACACTGCAGGAGTGGCATCGTTCACACGGCAAGTTACAGCAGCACCCGCCTTCTTGCCCTTCTCCATAGCCTCCTCGGCAAGAGATTTCCTTGGAGTTCCGTCCGGAGTCATTGCAATCATTCCGTTGTTGGTCTTGTGACCGGTAGCCAATGCCGATCCTGCTGCTGCAGAATCAGTTACAAGCTTGCTTGCCGACCAGGTTCTCTGAAGGCCCACCTTAGTGAAATTGTCAAGATTGAGTTTTCCACCATTGCAGACCCATGCCGCACTGATCTGTTCCAGACCCATGCCGTCACCAATCATGAAGATGATGTTCTTCACCTTCTTGCCCTTAGGCTCTGTGACCTTCACTGTCTCGTATGGCTCGAGCATGGTGTAACGGTCATCATCTGCGAAATTATTGACCGCATATTTCGACTTGTCCCTTGTTGTCGTGTCGATTTGTGCGAATGAAAGGAGCGAGCATCCGAAGAGCATCACTACCATTAAAATAGTCTTCTTCATTGTATGAATTTTTTAATGTTATTTTCTATGACGGTAAGCGATGCCCATATCCTCATAATATGGCATCTCGCGTGAAACCACAGTACTGTAATATCTGTCGAGTTCAGACATGAACGCAGGATCATCCGCCTTGAGCGTTCCTTCCCATGAAGGACTTGCATTCCATGCTCTTTCGAACACACCGCAGACCTTAGGGAATACGTATGAAGTCACATGATCGAAGTTTCTCACTGTCTCTGTCCAGAGCTGAGCCTGCACACCGATGATGTTCTGACGCGCCTCGAGAGGCTCCTTACCTTCAGGAAGACGCGAAATGTCGCGGATCTTTCCATCATCATCCCAGCGTACCGAGCGATAGATGTCGTACGGAAGAAGAGAGAAACTGCGGCGCTCGTCGACGAAACCGCCCCATGAAAGACCTCTTTCCTTCTTGTCAGGAGTATATGCGAAGTCCACGTATGTGTTGGTCATGTTGGACAGGATCACAGGAACGCCGTCGTTCGCGTATCTGTATGGATATTCCTCCTGTCCGCTTCCTGTATGCCAGAAATTGACAGAATAGAGATTCTTCTTCAGTCTGTCATACACATGGTCCTCAAGGTCCATCACCAACTCCTGCCATCCTGAAATCTTAACACCCTTGGTCTCAGCTATATCAAGCACATTTTCGATATAGTATGACTTTAGCAGTTCTACATCAGTCCAGCCACGCTGAGCCATGACATGCTGACAGTCAGGAGAACCCACCCATGCTCCTTCAGGCACCTCATCGCCACCGACATGGATTGCAGGAAGAGGAACGCCTGCTTCCTTATGATAAGATATGATCTCGTCGAACACCACCTCGATAAATCTGTATGTAGATGGAAGAGCCACGTTGATAGCGTTGTCACGGTAATACTGGACAGACTCATATTCAGACACGTCCTTAGGATCGCTGAGAAGGTAGCTGTTGTCGCCTGTACGCTTGGCGTATGCCTCCATCGCCTTTATCGCGGCACGCGAGTGACCAGGAGTGTCGAACTCCGGGATGACCTGGATGCGGTGGTTCCATGCATGCTTGATGATCTCTATATAATCTTCCTTTGTAAGATGACCGTTTGCTGACGATGTCATATCCTTAGGATCGATGCTTCCGTTATATGAAGGCATGAGAGCCTCGACCTCTACATATTCACCCGCCTCATTCTTCTGAGGGAACGCATGGTATGCACCATAAGAAGTCAGTTCAGGGAACTTTCCGATCTCAAGTCTCCAGCCTTCGTCGTCACCGAAATGAAGATGAAGCACGCTTGCCTTGTAATGTCCGAGAAGATCGATGAACTTAAGGATATTGTCCTTAGTCGTGAAATTTCTCGAAATATCGAGCATGAAGCCTCTGTAGCCGAAGTCAGGCCAGTCCTCGACCACCATGTTCGGAATCTCGTTTCCGCCCGCGTTCCTCTTGAGATTATCAAGTGTCACCTTTGCATAATATGCTCCGTCTTCGTCTGAAGCCTCCACAGTGCATTTTCCGTCGAGAGTTATTCTGTACCAGCCCGCCTTATCGTTCTGCACCATGATGACCTCAGGCATTTCGGCAACGACGGTTGTTCCCTCTGCAGGAATTACATTCTTGAGAGAAGGCACCATATCCCACACCTGTGTTTCCACCTGATTGTAAGGGAAGTCGGGAATATCTTCAGACTCCAGGAACACATATTCAACCTTCAAGGCCTTTGTCTTGCCGTTATGTTCGAGCACGAATCCTTCAGGTGCCCAGCAGTGACGCTGAAGAGGCCTGTCTGTGTAGATTACTGTAAGGTCCTTACCCTCGCGGTCTGCAGGAGTCATCTTGTAGAGACATCCGTGATGCATTTCAATCGTTCCCTCGGTTCCATCAACTGCACCGGCCACCATATGGTTTGAAGTCATCCATAAGGCCCATTCAGTGCCTTCTGGTGCATTCACGACAGTGATCACATTGACCGCACGTCCTGTAGCTGGATCGGTTTCACCCTCTGTCCAGATTACTGAAGCAGCATTTGAGCATGATGTCATAAACGACACAAGCATCATGGAAATAAGAATAAGACGAGTTTTCATAATGGTCTGCTTATCATTTTGGTACAAATATAAATAATCGGAAAAATTAAATATTGAATTTATTGCGTATTTAAACACGCAATTTGCGAAAGCTCTTTCTTTTGTGCGTAAGTTTTTGTATATTTGGAAGTTGTGGGCAGGTCGTGAAAGGGAAGATGTCATAACCATAAAAACGTAAGCCATGGACACCGACAGAAAATGGATCATAGTCCGTATCGACGGGAAAATTGCAGCCATATCCACAGACTACAGGCTGCTTTCTGAGATTTCCGCACGTCTTGCTTCTGTACCTATGAAGAATTCTCCTCTTTATGGGGAAGTAAGTGCTGTTACAGTAGATTTCAAAGAAGTCCTGGAGCTTAGAAACCGTTTGTCTTGGGACGACCTGCTGCTTTTCGGCACCGAATTTCAGAAAAAGGTCTGGAAGAAGCTTTATGACCTGACACATTCACCCGAAGAGGCTCCGCAACTACTAAGTTACAGTGACTTTGCAGAGATGTGCAACAACCGCGCAGGTGTCAGAGCAGTTGCTCACGCCATTGGCCTCAATCCTGTTTCGGTCGTGATACCGTGCCACCTCATTGTTCCCAAGGAGACAATAGATAAGATTACCGAGATTCAAAGAAGAGCGGAGGCAACAATATTCAAAGGTGACGACCTCTGCCTGACAAGTATTCTGAGCGACCCTACAACGGACTTCGGGGAATATGCATTGGGACGAGAACTCAAACGTCGACTCATATTGATAGACCTCGGGTAGCCTCAAAAAATGTAAAACAACCGGGATTTTCCGTTGAGCCCTTATTTATCGAAACACATACTTTTGCGACTGATCCCTTGAACCCGATGTGCGTAAGGGAGCAATCTGCAATAAAAAAAGCCGACCATAGTAATGGACGACCTAAATATAATTGAACCCCGTCGGGTGATTTCAAAATTTAAGTCAGCATTTCTGCTGACTTTTGGAGCGGAAAACGAGACTCGAACTCGCGACCCTAACCTTGGCAAGGTTATGCTCTACCAACTGAGCTATTTCCGCATTTAGACCCATTCTTTTCGTTTGGGATTGCAAAGGTACGAACATTTTTTATACTTCCAAACTTTTTTGCAAAAATTTTCAAAAAATCTTTAAAAATCATACTTAACAGAGGTATAACACCTGATTTTTCCGCAAAAAGTCTACATTCTGACCAACTTTTACTCATGATTGACGAAATTTGAGCGAATATGCATTATTTTTGTTGATGATAAAAGGATATAAAGACACTAACTATGGATAAAGGTAAAATGCTAAACGGCCTGTTCATAATGGCTGGTCTTATCGTTCTCGGACTCATGATTCCGAACGCAGTCAGCAGATACAGATCATTCGACAGAGTGGTAAACGTAAAGGGTCTCTGCGAAAAAGAGATTTCTGCAGACAAGGTCATCTGGCCTATAGTGTATAGAGTGATGTCTGATGACATAACATCTGTTTACAATCAGACAGACACTTATAATGAGGTAATCCGCAAATTCCTTGAAAAAGGAGGAATCAAGGATTCGGAGATAACAATTGCCGTTCCGGCCGTATCCGACAAATATGCAAACGAATACGGGAGCAATGACAGACCCTACCGCTACATCGCAAAGAATGTCGTGACCGTATGCACAGGCAATGTGGATGCTGTACTTGCCTTGATGTCAAAGCAGTCGGAACTCATGAAGAAAGGACTTGTGATCGTCGGAAACGACTGGGAGAATCCTATAGAGTTCAAATATGAAGGTCTGAACGACATCAAGCCGGCGATGATCGAGGAGGCGACACAGAATGCACGCGAAGCTGCTGAGAAGTTCGCCAAGGACTCCGGCAGCAGGCTCGGAAAGATCAAGAACGCCAATCAGGGCACATTCACCATAGAGAACCGCGACAGCAACACACCTTATATAAAGAAGGTGCGAGTCGTGACATCAGTAACCTATTATCTTAAGAACTGATATGAGAAATCTTATGAAGACTTCACTCATCTGCATCGTGCTCCTCTGCTCGGGCGCTGTACTTTCAGCGCAGGAAGCGCAGACGATGTCCGCAAAAGAAAGAAGACAGGCAAGAAAGGAAGCCCGTCTGATGGAAAGAGCCATCAGGGATTCCCTGAAGCTTGAAGGATATTTTGACGAGGAGATCAATGTCGGCTACGGCACTGTAAAGCGCCGTCATCTTACCACTTCAGTCTCAAAAGTCTCACCTGAAGAGAATCAGATGGGATCATACAGCAACATGGGAGAATATCTTATGGGAAGAGTTCCCGGCCTGACGGTCTACCAGGACGGTGACGGATATAAATATGTCATCCGAGGCGTCAGCACCCTCTACGGATCATCGGATCCTCTTTTCCTTGTTGACGGAGTCGAAACCGACAACATCGACCACATCAACCCTCGCGATGTCCGCTCAGTCGAAGTCCTGAAAGACGGTTCAGCCTCCATCTACGGCACCCGCGGCGCCAACGGAGTGATCCTCATCACTACAAAAAGATAAATCCATGCCGTCCGGAAAATCCTGCAATTTTCCGGACGAGAAGCATAAAAAACAGATTCCGTCCGGAAAAACAGGCTTTTTCCCGGACGGAAATCATTTATAATATGATTCGTCTATCATCCACAGGTTCTTACAGTACCGGTATTGTCACCGATGTAGGATATTTCTTTCCGGTCCAGATCTTCTGGGAAGCGACCTTGGTCTTTGTCTGCTCAGACCAGACACCGGGATAGTTCGAATGGACGCTGTACTGCGGGAAGTCCGATGATGAGATATCGACTCTTATGCGACTGCCAGGCTGGAGCTCCCATACGATAGGAAGCATCTCCACGGTAACCTCGACAATTTCGCCCGGAGTGTAGGTCTGGCGGCTGCCGAGCTTGTTGTCGCGGAACGCGAGAGTCGCGATTCCTGTCCTTATGTTATAGGTAGAGCCATCGGCTCTTTCTTCGCTCACCTTCACTGTCACAGCAGTATCCTCGCAATCCGAAGAGAACCATACCTTTGCTGTAAGCGGACCCGAAATCATCATCGGCTTCTCCAGAGGTTCGCTAAGGAAGAAGAGGATGTCGTCACGATATCCCACAGGCTGCTGAAGGATGCTGCCCTTGCGGCTGTTCGAGCTGAACAGCGTCTCTCCCCCGACAGATATCACAGGATTCTTAGGGTCATACATATATGACCACTCGCCTTTCTTCTTCTCCGGCTTTGTGTCCAGTCCCTCATCCTCGCTTCCAAGATAATATGTAACGGTCTGGGAACCTGCAGAAGGCCATTCCTCAAGGTCAAGCCATTTGTCTGCACCGATTGCGTACACCTTCACTTCATGTTCGGGCACTCTTTCCTCTACGAGAAGGGTACGAAGCCAGTTGAACCTGTCATCCTCGATGCTTACCCGCTTGTCGTTTACAATGCCCTCGAGCTTTGGAGTTGTCTTGAAATCGTGATCCCATCCGCCAACAATAAGACGGCTCTTGGCCTTGACCTCGTCCGAAAGAAGTTCATAACCGAGAAGAGTTCCCTCCATGTGGTGGTCGAAATGTCCCGCAACCACAGTCATCGGCACATCGATCTGTGCAGGAATACTCTTGAGAGTACCCCAGAAGCCTTCATGCCAGTAGCGGTCGGTGTAATCAGTGTGACTGATCCAATCTCGGTACCATGGAAGTTCTGCGCCAAGACGGTCCACATCCATTGTGATCTGAGGCATATACATCATCTCTTCATAATATTTCCTGTCTCGATCGACCTTAGGCTTTGTGATAGGCTCCTTCGCGTTGTCGATCGCCCATGCAGTGAGGATGTCCTGCCTGAACGCACCGCTCGAATATGCGGAAAGATGACGGTCCACTCCATAATGCTCCACATACATTCCCTTCACCTTCTCAGGAAGGATGTCGCCGAGAATCCAGCTTGTCAGACCCATGTACGAGCAGCCTGTCAGAGCGATGCTGCTGCACCAAGGAGCCTCCTGAAGCCAATCCAGAAGCGCTTTTCCGTCTCCTCTTTCATATATGTTAGGTTCATATGTTCCCTCAGATCCACCTGTTCCGCGGCAGCGCTGAAGCAGGAACACCATGCCGTTCTCCGCATATCTGCGGTAAGAAGCGAAGACATCGCTTGCAGGAAAGTTATGATACGGTGTTCTGTACACCACCACCGGCCACGGTCCTTCTCCCTTCGGGATATACATCTGGGTCACCATCTTGTGTCCGTCTGCACTATAGGTCACAGTGTCTTTATAGACATAATTCTTTTCACCGGCAGGTGCCTGACCCATCGGCCACTGAGCTGCAGCGGTCAAAGGAAGAAGAATTGACAGAAAAAAGATTATACGCTTCATAGTCTTGGTTATTATAAGCCACGAAATTAGCAAATTTTTAGAAAATACGCCTATCTTTGCAGGCAGAACTAAACTACACTATCATGACATTCAAAACTTTCCTTTTCTGCGCTTCGGCACTTGCCTTAGCAGCATGCGGCGGCCCTAAAGAGGCAGCCGTTGTCGAGAACGTGGTTGCTCACACCAAGGTAGGCGATATCGGAAACCTTATGGTAGAAGCTATCGAAATCACAGTAAGCAATCCTAAGTCACTCAAGGGTCTTACAGCAGCAGACTTCGATTTCGTAAATAACGGTCCTGACGGATTCGTTGACCCTGTAACAGGCGGCGGTCTTCAGGCATACGAAGATGACGGCATCGTTGTAACACGCAAGAAGAACACTCTCCGCATCGAGACCAAACCTTTCAACATCAACGGTCTCAGAGGTCAGATGTGGCGCACAGAGCCTTGGAAGCTCGTTTGCTCGGCTGACTCTTGCCTCAACGTTACTCTCAAGGAGGTGAACGACCAGCGCATCGCAGTTCTTGACGACTGCATCAAGGGTTCATTCACATATGCAGGCCTTACCCGTGAGTACATCCTCCACCTTCCAAAGGATGCTCAGGGCAACGTTATCGAGAACGCTCCTCTCCTCGTATGGCAGATCGGTGGCGGCGAGTACAACCGCGACCTCATGACAGCCGTTACAGCAAACCGCTGCGTGACTTCACTTCCAGAGGCAGGCGTACCTTGCGCAACCCTCATGTTCGCTATCGCAAACCCTAACTACTCATACAGTGCATCTCTTGATCCTGAAAAGATCAAGCTCGTTGACCGCAACAACGCTCTCCAGATGGCATTCATCGACACTCTCATCGAGGAAGGAAAGGTTGACGGATCGAAGCTCTTCTGCGCAGGCGCATCAAGCGGCGGCGGATGTACAATGCGTTTCATGATGCAGTTCCCAGACCGTTTCAAGGCTGCAATCCCTTGCTGCGCAATGGACCCTATCGTTCCTATCCACATGGTTAAGGAGAAGTATGACGGCCAGTTCATGGACGACATCACAAAGGCATTCCAGGAGAAGGTATACAAGTGGAACGGCACTGACATGGTACTCGAGGACATCGACACTAAGGCATTCTGCGACCTCCCTATGTACTTCGTACACGCAAATTCCGACACAACCTGCAAGGTGATCAGCTCACACGCATACTACGGAGCTCGTCAGCGTCTCGGCGCGACAAATGACCTCATCCAGATCTACGACGATGCCTACATGCAGTCATTCGGCATCCCAAAGATGATCAGCCACTTCTCATGGGTTCCGCTCCTCAACGACTACTCAGAGGGCACAGCTATGGATTGGCTTGTAAAGCAGATGTAATCTTATCTGACAAATATTCTACGAAAGAGTCCCGCTCTATTGAGCAGGACTCTTTCTTCATTTTACAATATAGTCAATAACCTTCAACAGATCCTGAGGATCCTTCCAATTTATCTTTTCTTCTTTTAAGAAAGCCGTAAATGCTTTCTTATCGACCCCTTCAATAGCAGACACATCCCTTTTGGCAGCCGGCACAGACACTCCATCAATAAGAATGAAACGTGAAACCGTCATCGGGAGTTCTTCTCCATATTCCTTCTGACTGAAAAGATCATCGTATTTATTAGTTATCAGGTAAGCATCATTTCCGAAATTTTCGTCATAAGAATGACCTTGAGCAGAATTGGCATTACCACCTCCGAAAGCACCATCCTTTCTTGACACAGCAGCGTAATTGGCAAGAGATTCCTCGAGAACCATTCCCTTATCTGATTTTGCCAGCACTTTCAACATCTTGCCGCCTACATTATAGAATTCAACATCTCCGATCCGGACAGAAAGCGCATCATCAACAGATGTCTCTCCGATTATTCCATCAGTATCTACCATATGCAGAGCACCATGTCCTAAATGAATATTGAACATTGACTGGGATATCTTTCCATCCATAAAACGCATTTCGCCTTCATAGAAATCCGGATTGAGATACGGCCAATTGACCGTAGGAGTATAGTCTTGAGCCGATGCACCCACAACGGTCAGGAGCAGAATTGATATGATAATATTTCTTTTCATGATCTGACAAATTAATATGTTCATAACTCATCCAGCTGAACCAGCTTTTCACGCAAGAAGATATCTAGCTTCGTCTTGTATTCCATAAGGCCAAGTTTCTTTCTTATCACACCGCTGAAATTATAATATGACTGGTCTGTAAGTCCCATATAGGCAGCTATTTCCGTTCCACGCATGCCCATGCAATAAAGGCAGCAGCATCCCCTTTCTTTTTCCGTCAGATTGTGTTCAGCCAGATAGGCCGCAAACTCAGGATGAAGAATTTCGAAAGTCTTGCACGTTGACTCAAGAAAAGTATCCTTTGAATCTATCAGTTTCATTAGGTCATCCTCAGCAAGCTTCTCAGAATAATTGGGACTCATTCTGCTGAGAGTAAACTGATTGAAAACAGCCATTCTCTCCATCAGGACATCTCTGAGCTCTTTGTCCAATGTCTTGTTTTCATACATAGCTTTCAGTTTGTCTGACTCTTGCTCCACAGCTTTAAGAAGTTCAGATTGTCGGTCTATTTCATCCTGTTTTCTGTTCAGGTTACGTTTCATTGCGAACCAGATAACATAAGCAAGCAGCAATATAAGGACAATACATAGACTAAGAATCAGAGAGAGATATTTATATTTCTTTCCTTTGATTCTTGCTTCCTTGACCTGCTCCAGATTAAGGATATCACTGCCAACCAGCTCAACAAGCATGGATTCTATTCCTTTGTTGTATTTCATGTAGCTTTCCGAAGCCTCTTTATAGAGTCCTTGGTCGTTGAAAATGCCGACCGCCACTCCATGATATGCCGGGTTATCCTCAAAATCCGGATTATATCGACGATATTTATCAAGTGCCACTACAGCGGAATCCAATTGTCCTATATTATTGTTCACATAAGCAATATTGAGCCAATAGATATATTTATCTTCTACATCATTCTTCATCGAATCTATTGTCTCTCGCACCATTGTCGGATCCAAAGTCATAAGACCGGTAAGCATCGAATCGTAATACTTAGAGATAGATTCCTGCTCCAACTTTGAAAGATTGCTTTTGACTATAGTGAGCATGGACAAAGCCTCCGCATGATATCCCAGCATTGAATATGACCTTGCAGTTTCTATCAGAGAATCGAAAAAGGCGTCCGCATCCTTCTCTTGATCAAAATACTGAGATGCTCTCAGAGCAGCCCTTACACCCTTGTAGTGTGCATTCATGTAGCGATACAGAACCGACTTACCCATATACAGCAGTCCTTTGTCCTTAGCCGACACCTCCTTGGTCATGCATTCCTCCGCCTGAATGAGAGAAGTCATCGCATCCGCATAATTCCCCTTCTGTTTATGGATGATTCCATTCAAGAGATGCATCTGGAAATCAGAACTTCTGCCATTGCTCTGCAGCACTCCGTCCAGCACCTGATCATCGACCACGAAAGTTGTCTTCTCCGTCAGCTCCCTGCTCATCAGTACAGCCAGATAATCCGCTGCCCCCGAAGACACACTGTCAGTCAGAAGGCGTTCGGGTTCCCCCAACCGATCATCCGTACTTCCCGAACGCCCTGTGCAGGAAACAAAGGTCAGAAATAGCACTATGAATATAAATCTGAACATACCTAATATTCTAATTATTCAAACGATCTTACTGTGCTCTATAATAAGAGCATGAGCCACATAAAGAATCTGTACACTCATATGTAATAGCGATGGTATCACCACCATTATAAACAGCTATCGATTGCTGACATGCTGTAGATCCGTTTACTATACCCGTAGGATAAGTATCTGTTGTTTGAGCATAAAAATTATGTTTTCCACTTCCACTGTCTGTCCTAAATATAACATTAATAGATATGTATAGGATATTCAACGGAATATTAGAAATATCGAAATATTCTGTAATCTTTCTTTCTTCAACTGTAGTTTGCAAAAATCCACCACCAAAAAGAGGCAACCCAGAAGCTTTAGTCGAACATTCTACATTTGGCATCATGCTTTGAGATGGCTGTAAAAGAAAATCACACTCATAGATTGTTTCATCATTAATACGTTGTACAACGGTTTCGTATGCTTCTTTTGTGTAGCCTAAATCAATTGCTTCTTCAATAGAAACAGTTAAATAATAACTCCGCGCATTTGATGATTTTATATAGCCGTTAATCATCATTGCATTAATTTGATCAACAACCTGCAAAGAATTGGTTTTGTCTTTATAAACAGTGAAATTACTCATCTTCTCTTTACGAATACGAATTGCTTCATTTTGTTTTCTTGCATACTCTTGAAGATATTCGTATGCTTCTTCTGAATAGCCCTGTTTAACTGCATCGTTTTTAGAAATCAACAATTCAAATTGATCATTTCTAAACGCAAAACCTCCATCTTCAATTATCTCTCTAGATAATTCTATTACATCAGTTTGAATAGGTAAAATCGATTCTTTTGTACAAGATATCACCAATATAATAGACAATATAAATAATATAACTCTCCTTTTCATAAGTAATGTTTTATTAAATTATTTTTACCACATCATTCGTCCACCATGTGAACAAGTAGTCATATATGTAACTCTCACTTCTTCATTTATTCCTGGCAATGCAACATACATAGGACCTGACACAAATGTAACATACACATGGGTTTCTTCATCAAATTGCACAGCTATCAGATGTAAACATTCTGTTGCTTCGTTGATAGTAATGACGGTATTGGGTTGTATAGGATAATGCTCTGCAAGTTTTGTCATATAGTCCCGGTCATCGATAACAAACACCTGCCTTGTTACACCTTCTTCCACTTCAAAAGTTTTTTGAGAAAAAGACGAGTCATAGGTATTCATTTCAAGCCCCCTCCATGCACCAGCGCCTGGCACTCTAGCAGAATTAGCATATTCCTTCTGAGATACTGCACTATGCAGAACATAGTCTTTTATTCCTAATTCATCCTCCAATCTTAAGAGCATCTGTTTTAATGTCTTATTATGAGATTTTGCGAGACGTTTGGCTTTGTCATAGGACTTTTTATCAAACCAGGATTCTTCAATTTCACTTTTTGTCATCTCGATCACCTTCCACTCTCCATCCTCAAAAACCAAATTATCCCAATGACACATTTGAGCCAACACAAATGATGCATCTTGATAAGGCTCTTTCTGGCGAATATTCATACTATTATCCGGATTCTGTTGTCCTCCCAGGCAAGAACAAAGGGCAAAGGCCGTAAGCAGGATCAGTGTAATTCTCTTTTTCATAATCTTCGCAATTTTAAAAGGTTAATATAATATGTGTGTGAGCTCACGATGCAATTTTAGAAACTTTCCTATCTCAAACCAAATTATAAATCTCATATACACCATAGAAAAACCTCATATCAGGTTTCTCCAGCCTTGCTTGCATCATAAAACTCCCGCACTGACATTAGACAGATAACATTTCCGATAGATTAAACAATCAACACACCTCGCGGTCACTTTTATTGCAATAAGTGATCGAGGTGTGTTGATTTTGCTGCAGTATGCCTTATTTTGTGGACAGTTTGTACAGATTTCATAGGTTTTCTGGACAAGCTGTCATGGATAATATTTACATCGAAGCTGCTGCGGCTTTGGCGATGAGGGTTTCGACTTCTTCGCGATTCATCGTTCCGTCGAGGCAGATGAACTGGACATCGGAGTCGGATACTGCATAGAACACGAAGCTTTCTATGATCTTATCGGTGCCGGCAGTGTAGATCTGCACCACATCCCCTTCGTCCTTGACTTCCATAAGAAGGTCATAATGGGCCTTGCTGCGGTCATTGTCGACCATTGCCTTGATGTCGGCAGCCAAGGATGCAGCTGCAGATGCGGAGTTGCTGATGTCAAGCATGTAGAACCCGCTGAACGACCTGAGCAGAGGTGCTATGTCCATCGATTCCCCTTCTCCTACTTCTACCTGGAGTTCCGGCAGCTTTCCTATAAGCTTGAACATGGACGGAGAGATGTAGACCGCGCTCACTCCTTTGTTTCCGGAGTATTTGTTGTAGATGTTTCTTCCTTCCTGAGCAGATGCTCCCACTGCGATCAGGAGCAGAACTGCAAGCATATATAACTTTTTCATATTCAATGATTTTCTTTTATTATTCAGAACTTGTTTTGTCATCCTGAGCGTCAGCGAAGGATTTCTTCACCTTTGCTCTAAACAGACTATTCTTCAAAGACATTAATTGTCCTGTCAATTATATCTTCTGACTTGTCAGCCATTGCAAGTCCCTTCTGAAGTCCCTCCGACATGGTGGCGAAAGCCTTCTCGAGTTCGGCATAGGCAAGATAAGGGTCGTCAAAGGTGTCTTTCGGCCGGTTCTGCCAATTGGCAATGCCCAGTGCAGTGCCTGCAAGAAGGGTTACGGCGGCAGCTGCGCCTATCCATCTCACAGTCCTGACGCGGTATGCGTCATTTTCAAGATCTTTTGCAATCTTCTGCGCCTCCACCTGCTTTCCTATCCTTTCAGCGAAGCCATCAGGAGCAGCTGTAGCCTCGTCCGAAGAAACCGCTATCAGCTCCTCGAGACTCATATTCTCTATTTCCTTTATCGACTTCATATCCTTAATCTTCTTTTGAGGGTTTTTCTTGCTGTGCTCACCAGCACTCTCACATGCACCTGAGACAGTCCTGTCATTTCCGCTATCTCTTTATAGTCAAGACCTTCCACCGCTTTCATCTTCAGGACTCTGGCCTGCATGTCCGGCAACTTGTCCATTTCTGTCATCAGGCTTTCCAGAAGGTCTTTCGAGACGGCCGCGCTGTCCGGAGGAGCTTCTTCCAGCGGTATCCTTTCATCGACCGGTTCCGCCTTTCTCACCGTCCTTCGCCTTATCCTGTCTATGCAGATGTTCCTGAGGACCGATATACCGTAGGCCAAGGGTTCGGATACTGCCATCAGACGGTGCTTCGACTCGTACAGCTTGAGGTAAAGTTCCTGGACTGCATCTTCGGCATCTTCACGGGACTCGAGAAGATGGAAGGCTACCCGGTAGAACCTCTCTGCATGAGATATCAATATGTTATCGAGATCATTCATTCGCCATTTCAATGAGATCCGCCACCTTTTGTGAACTTATGCTTCCGAAAAGGCATATAAGAGAATAATCTCCGGGGCTGAATATTATAAGGTCATCTATGCTGTCCCCGTCATCGGCACAGGTTCCGTAAATGTTCAGGATCTCCCCGTCGTCCTTGACTTCCATTATCTTTTCCGCTCTGTCAAGAATGTCTGTCATCCTCCTTGTGAAGGATTCTCTTTTGGCCGGATCGGCATCTTCATAATCAAGAACCACAATCCTGCGAAGTTCGTCCATAAGCTCCAGAGCCGCTCTTTCTTCCTCATCCATAGAAGCATTGGCTATCATCCTGATGAGTCCGAGACCCAGTCCGCCGACAGAGACCGTTTCAAAACCTTCTGTCAGATTGTATTCCCTTATGAGACCGGTCACGGCTCCGGAATTCACTTTCTTATGTGCGGCTTCCTTATTTATGGGAGCTGCAGTTTCTGCTTTTGCTGTTTCTGTCTTTGTATTTCCTGTCGAGGCAGAACATGCAGTCAGTCCCGTTCCCCCTGCCAATACGACGATGAGCAATATTGTTATGAGCTTTTTCATACTATCAAAATCTGTTATGTTCGTTTTCATGTTTCTTTGGTTTTAAGTCCGTTGTTTTTGAGCGCTCACCTTTATAGACGCACTGCCGGGAAATTTGTTAACGGCAAATTTATATTTTTGCCGCCGATTCTACAAGAAATCTTCGATAGACATCTATTTGCCTGCAAATCAACCCTTTACAATAAATCGCCTGCGTCAAATGGCGCAGGCGATTTACAGCAAAGCTCTGTGTAACAGCATTTTAGAGTTTATGCATATATCAGAAAAACGGGTGACAAAGACATTTTTGCCACCCGTCGTATATATCAAGGTATAGGATTACTCCTTGCGCTCGGCTGTCGAGTTGAGGAAGAGTTCGTCCATCTGCTCCTGATCGATGTATGAAGGAGAGTCGATCATCACGTCGCGGCCCTGGTTGTTCTTAGGGAATGCGATGTAGTCGCGGATTGTCTCCTGGCCTCCGAAGAGCGAGCATACGCGGTCGAAACCGAATGCGAGACCGCCGTGTGGAGGTGCACCGAACTTGAATGCGTTGATGATGAAGCCGAACTTGTATTCTGCGTCCTCCTTGCTGATGCCGAGAACCTCGAACATACGCTCCTGCATTGCTGCTTCGTGGATTCGGATAGAACCGCCACCGAGCTCGGTACCGTTGAGCACGAAGTCATATGCGTTGGCACAAACTCTTTCAAGGTCTTCCTTCTTGTCGCTGTAGAAGAGGTCGAGGTGCTCTGGCTTAGGAGCTGTGAATGGATGGTGCATAGCATAGAAACGCTGGGTCTCGTCGTCCCACTCCACGAGAGGGAAATCCACCACCCAGAGAGGTGCGAAGTTGAACGGATCACGGAGACCGAGGCGGTTACCCATCTCGATACGGAGTACTCCGAGCATGGTCTGGGTCTTTCTCTTTGCACCGCAGAGAACGAGCATCATGTCGCCCTTCTTAGCGCCGAGGCGGTCTGCAACTGCCTGAAGCTGCTCAGGAGTGTAGAACTTGTCGATTGAAGACTTGATAGTGCCGTCCTCGTTGAGCTTGATGTAAACGAGTCCCTTTGCACCCACCTGAGGTCTCTTAACCCACTCTGTGAGCTCGTCGATCTGCTTGCGGGTATAGTTTGCAGTGCCCTCTACATTGATTGCACCGATATAGTCAACGCTGTCGAACACTGAGAATCCGCAGCCCTTCACGAGGTCTGTGATCTCATGGATCTTCATATCGAAACGGATATCCGGCTTGTCGCTGCCGTAGAAATCCATAGCATCGTACCAGCTCATGCGTGGGATGCGCTCTGCGATCTCGACATTGAGGACATTCTTGAAGAGGGTTCTCATCATGCCCTCGAATGTATTGAGAACATCCTCCTGCTCCACGAACGACATCTCGCAGTCAATCTGTGTAAACTCTGGCTGACGGTCAGCACGGAGGTCCTCGTCACGGAAGCAGCGTACAATCTGGAAGTAGCGGTCATAACCGGCTACCATGAGAAGCTGCTTGAATGTCTGAGGAGACTGAGGAAGAGCGTAGAACTGACCTGGGTTCATGCGTGAAGGAACCACGAAGTCGCGTGCACCCTCAGGTGTAGACTTGATGAGATATGGAGTCTCGATCTCGAGGAAGTTCTGAGCATCGAGATAGTTGCGAACCTCGTGAGCGATCTGGTGACGGATCTTGAGAGCTCTCTGGAGCGGTCCTCTACGAAGGTCGAGGTAGCGATACTTTGCTCTGAGTTCCTCGCCGCCGTCGCTCTCCTCTTCGATTGTGAACGGAGGAGTGTTTGCCTTGTTGAGCACCTTGATCTCGCTGAGGCTGATCTCGATGTCACCTGTATCCATCTTTGGGTTCTTGCTCTGGCGCTCGACAACCTCACCGGTCACCTGAAGCACCCACTCGCGACCGAGGCTTGAAGCTGTCTCAACGAGCTCTGCAGCCGCATGAGCGTCTACAACAAGCTGAGTGATGCCATAACGGTCACGAAGGTCTACGAAGGTCATACCTCCGAGCTTTCTTGATTTCTGTACCCATCCGGCCAGGGTCACTGTCTGACCGACATTTTCAATGCGGAGTTCTCCGCAGGTGTGTGTTCTGTACATATATGTGTTGTATTTATTTCCTAAAATCTGACAAAAGTACGAAATAAAATGAAACAAAAGGTTGGCATGGATCATTTTTTAAACATCACTAATTTGAGACTGCCTTACAAAGTCAACATGATTTTATATATCTTTGCAAAGCGATGCTACATGTTTCGGCTTATTCTTGTAGCATCACTCCGATTTTTCAGCAAATTCAGCGTGTTTTTGGAACCGATGCTACAAAAACAAGCAAAAAATTGTAGCATCGGTCATTTCATATATGGAAGTTAGAGCGAAGAAGGCCCTTGGCCAGCATTTTTTGACAGACCTGTCGATCGCACAGAGGATTGCGGAGGCGCTTATCGTGCCTTGTCCGGGAACAGAGGCACAGAACGATGCGTCCAATCCTATGCCTGCCCTCGAGATCGGTCCCGGTATGGGAGTACTCACGCAGTATGTGCTTCAGAGACCGGAAGTGGACCTCAGAATGGTAGAAATCGACACAGAATCAGTAGATTACCTTCTCGTACACTTCCCGCAGGTGAACGGAAAACTCATAGAAGCAGACTTCCTCAAGCTCAAGCTCGAGCAGTTCTTCCCAGAGAAGTTCTGCGTCATCGGAAACTTCCCTTACAACATCTCATCACAGATATTCTTCAAAATTCTGGATTACAAGGAGCAGGTGCCTCAGGTGGTCTGCATGATCCAGAAGGAAGTTGCAGAGCGTATCGCGGAAAAGCCTGGCACAAAGACCTATGGAATTCTTTCTGTCCTTCTTCAGGCCTGGTACGATATAGAATACCTCTTCACTGTCGGTGAAGGCGCTTTCAACCCGCCGCCAAAAGTGAAGTCTGCAGTAATCCGTCTCGTACGCAACTCCCGCACTTCATTGGGATGCGACGAAAGCCTGTTCAAGACAGTCGTGAAGACAGGATTCAACCAGCGCCGCAAGACTCTGCGCAACTCTCTCAAGCCGCTTATCCGTGCAAAGGCAGACCGCTGCGGATGGTCAGAGAAGCAGCTCGCAGAATTCGTTGCAGACCCTGTTTTCGAACTCCGTCCTGAGCGACTCAGTGTAGAAGACTTCATCGCACTGACCTTGAAACTGGCATAATTTCGGAATATCCTGACTGCGGCCCATTAAAACCAGATCATAGACCATGTTCAAAACCAGAAATATAATGATTCTGACACTTGTAGCACTGCTGCTGTGTCAGAACACCCATGCCGCTGCAGATAAGATTGCGTACAGCGAGGCTGTAAGGGTGATCGAGTCAGGAAAAAAGACCAGAAGATTGGAAGGCGCCACACTTAAAATTGCCCGCCCTATTCTGAAAAAGACTCCTATGGTTGCAGTGATGGACGACATCGAAATGATGATGCACTGCCCGATAGGCAAGATCAGCAAAAAAGACCATGGAGAATTTGAAGGAAAGGTGGACAAGGTCCTGAAAGGCTTCATGCTGGTGAAAGAGATTGATGACGAACTCTCACACATGCTTATTTATGTCGACGGACTCGAAGGAGACAGATTCAACGAACTTATATTATATATTGTCAGTCCCGACCAGACCCTGCTCTACTTCAGAGGCGACTTCACCGTCGATGGTCTGATGAAAGTCGGCGAGCTCTCCGAGCAGGACAGGAAGAGAAGGATAAAGAACAAGCGCGAGAACGGCGAGGACGATTCTTATCTGCAGATTCTGAAAAATAATTAAATATTATAGAAAATGAAGGTATTACTTGTAAACGGAAGCCCTCACAAAGAGGGATGCACATACACAGCACTGACAGAAGTGGAAAAGGAACTCAACGCAGCAGGTGTGGAAACCGAGATCATCTGGCTCGGTGTGAAGCCTATATCCGGCTGCCTCGGCTGCGCACAGTGCATCAAGAGAGGCCCGAACGGCGAACCTGCATCATTGAGATGTTTCATGGATGATCCTGTGAACGAATTCCTTGACAAAGCAGAAAAAGCTGACGGATTCGTATTCGGAAGTCCTGTGCACTATGCAGCACTTTCTGGTGCCCTCACTTCATTCATGGACAGAGCTTTCTACGGAAAGGGCAAGATTTTCAGATATAAGCCAGCTGCAGGCATTGTAAGTTGCCGTCGTGGCGGATCGACAGCAGCCTTTGACCAGATCAACAAGTACTTCACAATCTCCTCAATGCCAGTGGTTTCATCGAAATACTGGAACATGGTACACGGCAACACCCCAGACCAGGTGCGTCAGGACGAAGAAGGCATGCAGGTGATGCGCGAACTCGGCCGCAACATGGCATGGCTCCTCAAATGCATCGAAGCCGGCCGTGCCGCCGGCATCCCTGATCCTGTAAAGGAAAAGCCTGTGATGACCAACTTCATCCGATAAGATTTTTCAATCCCGAACGATTATTCCCGTCCGGAGCAAAACATAAGAGGCGGCCCAAAATGGGTCGCCTCTTTGCTTTGCGGTTATTTGGAAATTAGTCTTCTTTCTCTTCCTCGAGGTAAGCCTTCAAGAGCTTCTCCTGAACATCACCAGGTACCGGCTGGTAGTCTGCGAAGTCCATTGTGAAGGTTGCGCTACCTGATGAGAGTGAGCTGAGGGTTGTCGAGTAACGGTAGAGCTCTGCGAGTGGAACGCGAGCCTTGATTGTGTCGAATCCCTTGTCTGTTCCCATACCCTCGATGATCGCGCGACGGTTCTGGAGGTCTGACATACATGCACCCATGTACTCGGTCGGAGTGAGAACCTCAACGTTGTAGATAGGCTCCATGATCTTAGGACCTGCGATGCGGAAAGCTTCCTTGAATGCGTTACGGGATGCGAGTACGAATGAGATTTCATTTGAATCTACCGGATGCATCTTACCGTCGTAAACGTAAACGCGGATGTCACGTGCGAGTGAACCGGTAAGAGGACCTTCGCTCATCTTCTCGTTGATACCCTTGAGGATTGCAGGCATGAAGCGTGCATCGATAGCACCACCTACAACGCAGTTGTAATACTCGAGCTTACCACCCCATGGAAGGTCAAACTCTTCCTTACCCTTGATATTGAGAACGAGTTCCTTTCCGTCAACCTTGAAACGGTTACCAGGATCAACACCCTCCTGATAAGGAGCGATGAGAAGGTGGACTTCTCCGAACTGACCGGCACCACCTGACTGCTTCTTGTGACGATAGTCTGCAGTAGCAACCTTAGTGATGGTCTCACGATATGAAATCTTAGGAGCAGAGAACTCGATCTCGAGCTTGTTCTCGTTCTGGAGTCTCCACTTGAGAGTGTTCACATGCTGCTCACCCATACCCTTGAGGATAGTCTGCTTCTGCTCCTTGTGGTACTCGATGATGTATGTAGGATCCTCAGCTGCAATCTTTGCCATTGCCTCGCTTACCTTCTCCTCATCCTTAGCGTCCTTTGCCTTGACAGCACAACGATACTTGTAGTGAGGGAATACGATATCCTTATAAACGATGTCTGAACCTGGAGCGCAGAGAGTAACGTTTGTCTTTGCCGCGCGGAGCTTCACTGTACATCCGATGTCACCGGCCTTGAGGTCTGTAACCTTCTCCTTCTTCTTTCCTGCAACAGCGTAGATGGCAGTGATTCTTTCCTTGTCACCTGTCTCAGGATTCTCGAGGTCAACTCCCTCTGTGAGTTCTCCTGTCATCACCTTGAAGTATGCGACTTCACCAAGGTGCTGCTCGACAGCGGTCTTATATATGAAGAGTGATACAGGAGCATCCTGCTTGCACTCGTATGTCTTTCCGTCCTTAGTGACGCATGGACGCTCTGCTGGAGAAGCCGCTGTGCGGATTGTGAACTCCATGAGACGCTTTACGCCGATATCCTTCTTTGCAGAGAGACAGAATACAGGCATCACAGCTCCTTCGCGGATACCGATACCGAGACCCTTTCTGATCTCATCCTCTGAGAGCGAACCCTGCTCGAAGAATGTCTCCATAAGGGTGTCGTCATACTCTGCAGCACGCTCGATGAGAGCGTTTCTGAGCTCCTCAGCCTCCTCAAGCCTGTCAGCAGGAATCTCAAGATCCTGACGCTTGCCTGTTTCGCCTTCGAAGCGGTAAAGTTTCATCTTGAGGACATCGATGAAGCCGTCGAATCCAGGGCCAACTTCAACAGGGTACTGAACTACGATAGGCTTGTTGCCGAATGCCTCCTTCATTGATTCGAGAGTTCCCTCCCAGTTTGCCTTCTCGCCGTCGAGCTGGTTGACAGCCGCGATGAGAGGAATATTGTATTCTCCTGCATAACGAGAGTATATCTGGGTACCCACCTCAACTCCCTGCTGTGCATTAATGACAAGTACACCGAGGTCGCATACCTTGAAAGCGGAAACTGCTCCACCTACGAAGTCGTCGGCACCCGGAGTGTCAATGATATTGAACTTGGTGTCCATGAACTCTGCGTAAAGCGGAGTAGCATAGATTGACCTCTGGTTCATCTGCTCGATTTCAGTATTGTCGGATACTGTGTTCTTTGCCTCTACAGTACCTCTCCTGTCGATAACCTTACCTTCGTAAAGCATCGCTTCAGATAATGTGGTCTTACCTGACTTTGTGCTGCCGAGGAGAACCACGTTACGGATGTTTTGAGTTGAATAAGCTTTCATCAGTTCTGTGTGTTATTGTGTTATTTTTTGTGATCTTTCCGTGTCGATAAAGACACATCCTCGCAAATTTAAAAAATCAAAGTCACAAAATCAATAAAACCGCCTATCTTTTTAACACAGAATCTATAGGCCACCTCTTCGAAAGGCCATCAGCATGTCGCTGCCTGACATCCCGAATCTTTCATAAAGAAGATTATCCATTCCGACTCTTTTTACACCTGCATCTGCACAGATGTCGTTGAAATTCGCGTTTGCCTTGCGGTAAATTTTGCCAGATGAAAGAAGCCCGCACACCTTTGCATAAATCATTTCTTTTTTCATAACCGTCGCCTTTTCCGGCAAAACTGGAATAAAGCATCGGAATATCCAAAAATTTGTGACGACAACAGCAAAAACAACAGCAGATTTTTCTTTTTTTTATTGTTTTTCACTCTTTTTTAGTCGCTTTTTCTTGCTTTTCGTCGGAAATTCTTGTTTATATCACACCCCATTATCGGATAATTTTGTTGCGGAAACTAAAGATATGTGACATGGACAACACTTCCATAAAGAACAACATCCGAAATAAGAGGAAAGAAAGGAAATTCACTCAGGAAGAGGTGGCGCATCAGCTTGGAATCTCCCTTACCGCCTACCGCGACATTGAAAAAGGAGGTACATCTATAGTTAACAGCAATCTTATCAGAATCGCAGATCTTCTCGAAACCACAACTGAAGAACTGGTTCTCGGATACCGTCCGTCACAGGAGCATGGTGTTCTGCTTGAAGACGTACGAAACGAATACGGCAACAGGATAGACATTCTCGAAAAAAGGGTTCATGACCTCGAAAAACTGGTGAACTCGCTGGAAGAAACCGTCGCAACAAAGAACGAAATCATCACAATGCTTCGCAAAACACTTGATGAGGCCAAATAGAATGCGTATTTTTGCAGAATGCGCAATGAACCTCATCTTCTGAATTATCTTCACGCAGACCTGATCGAAGCGGGTTGCGACGAAGCCGGACGCGGTCCTCTTGCAGGACCGGTCTTTGCGGCAGCCGTAATCCTCCCGAAGGACTTCCATCATCCTCTGCTGAACGACTCCAAGAAAATGACGGAAAAGTCTCGTGAGACTCTCCGTCCGATTATCGAACGGGAGGCGGTCTCATGGGCAGTAGAGGAGGTCAGCGCAGAGGAAATCGACACTATTAATATATTGAACGCATCCATCACCGGAATGCAGAGAGCCGTGCTACGCCTGAGCGTAAAGCCGGATTTCCTTCTTATTGACGGCAACAGGTTCAAGCCTCTTAAGGGTTACGACCACCAGTGCATAGTCAAGGGAGATGCCACATTTGCATCAATAGCTGCAGCATCCGTCCTCGCAAAGACCTACAGGGACGAATATATGCGCCACCTGGCGCAGGAATATCCCCAGTACGGATGGGAACGCAATATGGGATACCCTACCAAGGAGCATGTCGATGCCATCATCAAGCACGGATATACACCGCACCACAGAAAGAGTTTCCATCTCAAGCAGCTTGAACCCACATTATTTTAGAAACATAAAACGAACGCGCTATGAAAAAGTCATTGATTATTGCATTATCGGTTCTCTCTCTCAGTCTGAATGCACAGGAGTACATGACTCCATTCAGTCATAGTCTTCTTGACGAGCATCATTACGACCTCATCGTGGGAGAGTCGTCCGGAGATGTGGCATATCATCATATCCTGGACCTTGCTCCATACGAAAGAGACAGGAGAAGCGAAGAATATTCAGGACTATTTATTGAGTCCGCATATGTAGCGGGAAAACTGAATGAGTATGGACTCGAGGGCGTGGAAGTTGAACTTCTAGGCAAGACTCAGACATGGGACGGTGTCAGTGCAAGTCTGTGGGAAGTTTCTCCTAAGACAGCCAAGATTGCCGATTACAGAGACCTTGCAGCAATTCTCGCACAGGGAAGCCGTAGTGCTCATGTCACAGCCGAACTTGTTTGGGTGGGTCGCGGAACAAGACAGGAAATAGAGTCTGTAGACCTGAAAGGCAAGATAGCAGTGACCGAAGCCTCAGGTTCAAGTGTACACAATCTTGCCGTTCCTGCCGGAGCCGTAGGAGTCATATCTTATTATTCCCCTCGTCCTCTCAAGGATCCTATCCAGATTCCTAACGCAAGCATCAGGGGCGGCGACAATGCCACATTCTGCATAAATCTGCCTCCAAGAGATGGATACGCATTGAGAGACAGACTTCTGCGAGGAGAAAAAATCACAGTAAAAGCAGACATCGAGACAACGACTGAGGAGACAGAAATCGAAGTTCCTACATGCGTCATCAAGGGAACTGACCCGGATGCCGGAGAAGTGATTCTCAGCGCCCATCTTTTCGAAGGATATGTCAAGCTAGGAGCAAACGACAACACTTCTGGTTCTGCGGCCCTCATTGAGGTGGCCCGCACCCTCAATGACCTTATAAATGACGGGCTGCTTCCACGTCCGAAACGCACCATTAGATTCATCTGGGTACCGGAGTTCCAGGGCAGCATGCCATGGGCAGCAAAGCATAAGGATATCCTTGCAAACACATTGTGCAACTTCAACCTCGATATGGTAGGCCTATGGCTCAGCAAGAGCGAATCTGTCTACTGCATGCACAGAACAACAATGGGCAACCCTCACTACCTTAATGATGTGGCAGAAAGCTACTATCATTATATGGGAGCCACAAACAGAGGGTTCGTAGCCACAGGAGTAGGCAGACCTGATGCAATAAAGCCTGTCTACAGCATGACAGGATCAAGAGATCCGTTCTATTATTCCATCAATGCACATTACGGTTCTTCTGACCATGAGGTCTTCAATGACTGGGGCGTGCAGGTGCCCGGAATCATAATGATCACATGGCCTGACAACTATTACCACACCTCTGGAGACCGTCCTGAGATCTGTGACCCTACACAGCTTCACAGAGCGATTGTCATTGCTGCAGCTTCTGCATATACCATTGCTGGTGCAGATGAAAACATGGCGATCAAGATAGCGTCTGAGGTTGCATCAAATGCAGAGAAAAGAATGTCCCTCAAGATGAGATATGATCTGGCGCAACTCAATGGAGCTTCTGAAGAGGAATTCAAAGATCTTTACAGAACCGCTGTCTTCAATCAGGATGCCCTTCTCAGCAATGAGACTGCAACATTGGCCACAGTAATGGAACTCACCCCTTCTTCAGTTCTTCTGGATGACTATGTCAAGGCTCTCCAGGCTGGTCTTAAGGCTATCAGAGCAGCAAACGGAAAGAACATCGATGCAGCCATGAAGGCTAAGGCAGCAACCTCCGGATATGCTCCTGTAAAGGTGGAACTTTCTGCAGAAGAAAAGGCTGCATCCAAGATTTATCCTCACAGCACATCTAAGGTGAAGGAATACGGCTATGGAGTACTCAGAAGCATTCCATCAGACCTGACAGCAAAATATGGCGTCAGACTTACCTACAGCGCTGAAGTTGCAAAACTCGCAAGCGACGGCAAGAACAGCGTTCTGGACATCAAGAAGATGCTGGACGCTCAGTTCCCTGACTCAGACAGTCTTGAATCTGTCATGAAATACATAGAGCTTCTCAAAGAGGCAGGACTACTTGAATATTAAAAATATAAACAACCATATAATTATGAAAAAGATTCTAAGTATTATCGCAGCGCTGACAGTATTTGCCGGCAGCGTAAGAGCAGACGAGGGCATGTGGCTCTTGCCTCTTCTTCAGAAAATGAATGCTCAGGCCATGCAGGACCTCGGATGTGAACTCACACCTGAGCAGATATACAGCATCAACAAGTCTTCGCTTAAGGACGCTATTGTGCAGTTCGGAGGCGGTTGTACAGGTGAGATCATCTCTGCAGAAGGTCTCCTTGTGACCAACCACCATTGCGGATATGGCAATATCCAGAAGCTCAGCTCGGTAGAACACGACTATCTTAAGGATGGATATTGGGCTATGAACCGCAGCGAGGAACTTCCTTGCGAGGGACTCAGCGTAACATTCCTTGAATACATGCAGGACGTTACTGCCGTGGTGGACAAGGCACAGAAGAAGGCCGTAAAGGAGTTCAAAGGAGATGAAGCAAAGATCGCTGAAGCAGTTGCCAAGGCAAAGAACGAGATCGTAGAAGCAGCTAAGAAGCAGAACCCTCACTGCAGGGTGCAGGTGACTTCTTTCTACAATGAGAATGTATATTACCTCATCGTCTATAAGACTTACAGGGACGTACGTTTCGTAGGTGCACCGCCTTCATCTATCGGTAAGTTCGGCGCTGACACAGACAACTGGATGTGGCCACGTCACACCGGAGACTTCTCAATGTTCCGAGTATATAGTGCACCGGACGGAACACCTGCCGCTTACTCACCTGAGAACGTTCCACTCAAGGCAAAGAACCACCTCAAGATCTCTCTCAAGGGCGTCGAGGAAGGTGATTTCACAATGATCATGGGATATCCTGGCCGCACAACCCGTTTCCAGACTTCACCTGAGCTCAAGTTCCAGATCGAGGACAATGACATCGCCATTGCAGCTCGTACAATCCGTCAGGATGTGATGCTCGAGGACATGCTCGCTGATCCTAAGGTGAAGATCCAGTATGCAAGCAAGTATTCAGGATCTACCAACGCGTGGAAGAAGTGGCAGGGCATGAAGCTCGCTTTCGAGAAACTTGACATCATCGGACGTGCGGAGCAGGAAGAGGCTGAATTCACCGCATGGGTGAATGCCAACAAGAAGCGTCAGGAGAAATACGGCAGCGCACTCGCTGACCTCAAGGCAGGCATCGAGGCCGGTAAGGAAGCTGAATTTGCCTTCACAAAGGCTTATGAAAGCGTATACAGAATCGAAATTACAAATTTCGCACTCAGTTTCAATACTGCAACTCAGAGAGCAATTACTGCAGGACAGGACACTCTCACAGCTCTCAACACAGCACTCAAGAGCATTGCAGCCCAGTATGGAGACTATTCCGTATCTACCGACAGAAAGGTGGCCAAGGCTCTTATGAAGCATTATCGCGACATCGCTGATCCGGCAAACTACCTCAAGGGACTTTCTGAGGACTTCGCTACAATGGATATCGATGCATATGTAGACAACCTATTTGACAACAGCGCATTTGTTTCAGAGGAGGCACTTGCTGCAGCTATTGCAGAGAAAGGTATCGATGTGATGAAGGACCCTGCAGTTGTAACAGGTATTTCAATCTATCAGGAAGCAATTAAGGCTCAGACACTTGCAGGAGCTTCAAGCAAAGATCTTGCTGCTGCACGTCAGGTCTACACAGCAGGTCTCCTGGAGTGGAAGAAGGGCCAGCCTTCATACCCTGACGCAAACTCTACCATGCGTTTCACATATGGTACAGTGAAGGGTTATTCTCCTAAGGATGCTGTAGTATATAAGCACTACACAACTCTCGACGGAGTAATGGAGAAGGAAGATCCTGACAATTGGGAGTTCGTTGTCCCTGCAAAGCTCAAGGAACTTTGGAAGAACAAGGATTTCGGCCGCTACGGCACTGCTGACGGCAAGATGCCTACATGCTTCCTCAGCAACAATGATATCACCGGCGGTAACTCAGGCAGTCCTATCATGAACTCTCGTGGCGAGCTTATCGGTCTTGCTTTCGATGGAAACTGGGAGTCTATGAGCAGCGACGTGATGTTCGAGCCTGACCTTCAGAGATGTATCAACGTGGATATCCGCTACGTTCTCTTCATCATCGAGAAGTTCGGTGGAGCAGGACATTTAGTTGACGAGATGACTCTCGTCAACTAAAATCCAAAATCTAACCCCCACCGCGTTGCGGAGCCCCCTACAGGGGGCATCACCCACCACCGCCTCCCTCTCCGGGAGGCCCTGTCGCCCTTCGGGCTCCGGACGCCGAGATGACTATTGTTGAATAATAGGTAATCAATCTTCAGGTAGATTGATAAGAATATTTTTTATATGACTGAAATCGAAGTAAGAAACTGGCTCCAGGAAGTTGAGCACCCTGCGAAGGGAGACAAGAACATCGTGGAGCTAGGAATGGTAGAGAAGATCGAGGTGGATGAAGACAAGATCTGCGTAACACTTGCCTTCTCCAAGCACCGCGACCCTCTTGCAGAATATCTGATCGGAAGCGCAAAGGCCTCCCTCATCAGACACACCCGCACCGGCACACAGGTCGAGGTAAAGACAATAATCAAGGATGAGGCACCTAAGAAGAAACCGGGACTTGACCTTGGTTTTGAAGAGATTGCAAATGTGAAGCACATCATCGGCATCGCTTCCGGAAAGGGAGGAGTCGGCAAATCTACCGTATCGGTGAACCTTGCTGTCGCTCTCGCACGTCTCGGTTACAAGGTAGGACTTGCTGATGCGGACGTATACGGACCATCAGTTCCTAAAATGACTGCAACAGAAGGACTTATGCCGGATGCAATCATGGAAGGCGACAAGGAAGTCATCCTTCCTATGGAGAAATACGGAGTGAAATGGATGTCCATCGGCTACTTCGCAAGTCCTGAACAGGCTCTTATCTGGCGCGGCCCTATGGCATGCAATGCCCTCAAGCAGATGATCCTTCAGGTGCGCTGGGGAGAACTTGACTTCCTCCTCATCGACATGCCTCCGGGAACAGGTGACATCCATATCAGCCTTGTGCACGACATTCCTCTCCAGGGTGCCGTGATCGTCAGCACTCCACAGGACGTGGCCCTTGCCGACGTAGAAAAGGGTGTGAACATGTTCCGCAACAAGGATGTGAACAAGCCTATCCTCGGACTCGTGGAGAACATGGCATGGTTCACTCCAGCCGAACATCCGGATGAAAAATACTACCTTTTCGGAAAGGACGGAGGCATCCGCATGGCAGAAAAATACGACATTCCTCTCCTCGGTCAGATTCCGATCGTGCAGAGCATCCGCGAAGGCGGCGACCTCGGAGAACCGGCAGCGCTCTCATCACGTCCGGACGGTCTTGCCTTCATCGCCCTTGCCGAGAAATTGGCTGGAAGCCTATAGAGACAATGAAGAAAATATTGACTGTCGTCATATTATTAAGCAGCATCCACCTTTACGGACAAAAACCCGTAAAGGTGGCTTGCATTGGTGACAGTGTGACATATGGGTCGCTGATTGAAGACAGGGAAAACAACTCCTATCCGGCACAACTTCAGAGAATGCTCGGAGACGGATACGAAGTGGGTAATTTCGGAAAACCAAGTGCTACTGTCCTCAAGAAAGGACATTGTCCTTATATGGAGTCGCAGGAATTTACTGATGCCCTATCTTTTTCCGGCGACATTGCAGTAATACACCTTGGACTGAATGACACAGACCCCCGTAACTGGCCCAATTATGGGAATGAATTCACATCTGACTATTTTGCCTTGATAGATTCTATACGTGCGTCCAACCCTGATGTAAGGATTCTGATAGCTCTTTTAAGTCCAGTAACGCCGAAACATCCAAGATACAATACCGGAACAAAGGAATGGCATGCTGCCATACAGAAAGAAATATCGGCAATCGCAGAAACCGAACAGGTGGAACTTATTGATTTCAATTCAAGACTTGACTCCCGTCCCGAACTCCTCCCGGACTCGGTGCATCCCACTGCTGAAGGAGCAGGCATCCTTGCAGACATCGTCTTCCAGGCCATAACCGGCAGAAGTGATTTTTAACGCATAGATATCTTTGATAACCGATGCTACACGTTTCCGATATATTCTTGTAGCAACGTTCACCAAAATAGCCTGATTTTTGGACTAAAAACGACACCGATGCTACACGTTTCATAGGATTTTGTGTAGCATCGGTGTTATTTATTGATGATAGTCGCGAGACTTTCACAGTAAAATTAGAGTCTCTCTAATTTTACTGTGAAGTGGCGCATCAATTCGGTTTCCCAAGTGATCTTCACACCGCGTGTGATCTCGTGACGACGGTCGTAAACATTCTTGAGGGCAGCTGCAATCACGTCCATGTGGTTGTTGGTGTAAACACGACGTGCGATGCAGAGACGAAGAAGGTCAAGACCACCGAAACGGTTCTCGCGAGTCACAGGATCGCGGTCAGCGAGGATGTATCCGATCTCACAGCCACGTACACCAGCCTCGATGTAAAGCTCGATTGCGAGTGTCTGTGCAGGGAACTCCTCCTTAGGGATCTGGTCGAGAACGCGGTCAGCATCAACGAAGATTGCGTGACCACCTACTGGACGCTGGTAAGGAATTCCATACTCGTCAAGCTTTGCAGCAAGGTACTGAACCTGCTTGATACGAGTCTCGATTGTAGGAAGTTCGGTATTCTCGTCAAGACCTACTGCAAGAGCAGCCATGTCACGACCGTTCATACCACCGTATGTAAGGAAACCCTCGAATGGGATACAGAATCTCTTGGCACCCTCATACCAGTCCTCGTGGCGAGTTGCAATGAAACCACCCATGTTCACGAGACCGTCCTTCTTAGATGACATTGTCATACCGTCTGCATATGAGAACATCTCCTTGCAGATCTCCTTGATGCTCTTGTCTGCATAACCCTCCTCACGAGTGCGGATGAAATATGCGTTCTCTACGAAACGAGCAGAGTCGAAAACAACGCGCTTGCCATATTTGTCAGCCACTGCACGTACCTCACGAAGGTTCTGCATTGATACAGGCTGTCCTCCAGCTGTGTTGTTTGTGATGGTAACGATGATGAACGGAATCTTGTCAGCATTCTCTGCAAGCACCTTCTCGAGCTTCTTAGGATCAACATTACCCTTGAAAGGAACTTCAAGCTGGGTGTTCTTAGCCTCATCAACTGTGCAGTCGATAGCGAATGCCTTACGACTCTCGATATGACCCTTTGTTGTGTCGAAGTGTGAGTTACCAGGAACGATATCACCGCCCTTTACAAGGTGGCTGAAGAGAACGTTCTCGGCAGCACGACCCTGGTGAGTAGGAATGACATACTCGAAACCTGTGATCTTGTTGATAGTCTCCTTAAGCTGGAAGAAAGATGAAGAACCTGCATAGCTCTCGTCACCCATCATCATGGCAGCCCACTGGCGGTCGCTCATTGCGCCTGTACCTGAGTCTGTGAGACAGTCAATATAAACCTGGTCTGATTTGAGCTGAAAGAGGTTATAGTCAGCTTCCTTGATCCACTGCTCACGCTCCTCGCGAGTGCTCATGCGGAGTGGCTCCACCATCTTGATCTTGTACGATTCTGCAAAAGGTAATTCCATGATTATTAGTATTTTAAGTGTTATTTATTATAATTTTCTTTATTTCAACAGATAAAGGTAACAAATTAAAATTGAAAAAAGGCAAGTTTTGCGCTTTTAGAAAGCAAACTCTACCTCTGGATGCTTTTCTTTTCCACAGAACATGTTGAGCACTGTAAATTTCATAGGTCCCTCAACTCTTATTGTCGAGAATGGAGCCAAGGCTATAGGATTCTTTCCCTGCTGACGAAGTGTGTAAGGAACCGATGTAGTATTTGTAAGCATAAAAGCATTGTCCGCCACCTTGCTTACCTTCATCGAAGCCATGAAAAAGTCTTTCAGAAGCTGCTCCTCACCACAAAGAGTATTGAAACCAAAAGCCAATGTTCTGCAAGACTTCAACGCCTCCTTAAGGCCATTCTCTGTTCTCTCCGAAGCAAAGATAAGAGTGATCGGACGCATATATTCCTCACGATTGAAATCCTCTGCAGTGCTTGCATGAATGTCTGTATTTGCAGAAATATAAAGATTTCTTTCGCGGACCCTGTCAACGATGCCAGGATAGAACTCATAGAAATTCATCACCTCAACACCATCGATAAGACCTTCGTCATATGCCACCTTCTCTGTCTCGGTGTAGTCAATATTGGTTCTGATCCAACCTGGATGATTATGCTGCACAAGAGCTCCCTGCTTCTTAGCATTTCTCATCGCCTGAACAGGATCATCGTGAGGAATCTTGTTATTATCCTTTGTAAAAAGGGCATTGAAGTGACCTACAGTCGTTCCATGACGAGTGATTTCTGTGCCAGGAATGATAAATATATCCCAATACGCCGCTTCTTTTTGAGCCATCTTCACAGCAGCATTGAGATCTGGTTTTGATTCCTCTTTCATACCGAGATATTCAGCCATTTCTGACTCGAAAGGTCTATATTCGATATGCTCAGTGACAGCAATGACATCAAGTCCATCAAGCCAAGCTTCCTTCACTCTGAACTGCGGAGTGACAGTACCATCAGAATACACTGTATGTGTATGAAGGTCAGACTTATACACATTATAGCCATTTACCTGACAAGGCAATACAATCTCCTTACGAGCAGGCTCGCGAAAGTCTGCAAAACGGAGCATTTCAGGATTCTCGACATCCACAGTGTAATGCTGGGCAAAGGCAGATGCAGCACTGAACAATAAAGCTGCGACGAGTGTTATACGTTTCATGAAATATGTTTTTAAATCAATTCCTTCAGAAAATATAAATTACAATCTCACCAAAAGCAGAAGGTAAAAAAGATGATCGTCATAGGTACGGCGGTCATATTTGCCGGAACGGTTGTGATAAGCCTTGCGGAGATACTGCGGGCAAAGGGTAAGATGGTCGTTCAGGCGGATATTGACACCTGCAAATATTCGGTTTCTGATCAATATCTTTCTATACAAAGGCTCCATAGCGAACGACAGGGCCAGCGAAGTGTCCGGAATGATGTAGGTCAGACTTCCTTTGGTAGTGAAGAGATGAGCGGTTGCTCCTGAACCGGGATACCAGATGTAATAGAACTGCTGCCTCAACGACATGGAAAAACCTGAAATCCTTTTCGACACGGACACGCTCGGCATGAATCTCATCTGAAATCCTCCACGAGTCTGAGCAAGATCCATATCGTACTGAGCTTTAAGCCAAGGCAGAATATTGTAACCTACATAAGGACGAGCAAAGACCTGGTCATACCGCGAAACACCCTCGTGAAAGATATGATGATACTGAGCCAATAATCCGGCAGTCCATTTCTTCTCGGCTCCGAAAGACTTTGTAAACATAGCTCCCGCCCAGAATCCGTATGCATCGCGCGTTTCATCAGCATCGTCTGCTTCCATTGCAGCAACTTCCGGCACTGAAATTTCTTGAGCCGACACATCATGAATCCCGGACAAACCGAAAATCATCAGTATCACCAGACATATCCTTTTCAATCTCAGCATAATCATCGAAATCCTCCCTAAGCCATCATATTCCCAACTGTTCCTTCATAGAGCGCAGCAGGTCGAAGGCCTGGAGCGGAGTCATATTATTGAGATCGGCCTTGTCGAGCTCTTCCTTCAGAGAAGAAAGAAGCGGGTCTTCGAGCTGGAAGAACGAAAGCTGGAGCGAACCGTCGCTTTCCACGCGGCCTTCCTTGATGTTGTGCGGCTTGACGGTGTGCTTCTTCTTTTTAACAGACATCTCGGCTTCACTCGGGATAACTGAAGATGTGCCGGACAGAACTACTTTATCTCCCTTCTCCAGCATCGCCAGAGTCTTCTCCGCCGACTCAAGCACCTGCTTAGGCATACCCGCCATGCGGGCCACATGAAGACCGAAACTGTGCGCGACGCCTCCCTCCTTGAGCTTGCGGAGGAATATCACATTCTTGCCGACTTCCTTCACCGCGATATGAAAGTTCCTCACGCGGTCATAGATATCTTCAAGATCGTTAAGTTCATGGTAATGAGTAGCGAAGAGCGTCTTTGCACCTTCGCCGTATTCGTGTACATATTCAACGATAGCGCGCGCAATGGACATACCGTCGTAGGTGGAAGTGCCTCGTCCGATCTCATCAAGAAGCACCAGCGAACGCGATGAAAGGTTGTGAAGGATCATCGATGTCTCGAGCATCTCCACCATGAAGGTAGATTCGCCGCGGGAAATGTTGTCCGATGCACCGACGCGGGTGAAGATCTTGTCGCAATATCCTATCCTTGCTGCAGACGCAGGAACAAATGAACCCACCTGGGCCATAAGCACGATCAGCGCCGTCTGTCTCAAGAGAGCCGACTTACCGGCCATGTTCGGACCTGTAAGAATGATAACCTGCTGTCCCTTGTCGTCGAGATAAATGTCATTAGGAACGAACTCCTCTCCCGCCTGCATCATGGTCTCGATCACAGGATGACGTCCGTCCTTGATGTCAATGACCTTGCTGTCATCCATCTGAGGACGACAGTAGCGGTTGGTCACTGCAAGATCGGCAAAGCCGGCGAGCACATCCAGTCGCGCAAGGATGCGGCAGTTCTTCTGAATAGCGGAAATATTAGCCTGAATCTTTGCCACCAATTCCGCATATATCTGACATTCAAGAACATATATCCTTTCCTCAGCACCAAGGATCTTCTGTTCATACTCCTTCAGTTCTTCAGTAATATAACGCTCCGCGTTTACAAGAGTCTGCTTTCTAATCCATTCCTCCGGTACTGAATCCTTATGGGCATTGCGCACCTCGAGATAGTATCCGAAGACATTGTTGAATCCCACCTTGAGCGACGAGATGCCGGTGCGCTCGATCTCTCTCTGCTGGATTTCAAGCAAATATTCCTTTCCGTGGCGAGCTATCTTCCTGAGGTCGTCAAGTTCATCGTTGACGCCGCTGGCAATGACATCACCTTTACCGACAGCTGCAGCCGTTTCCGGATGCATGGTCTTTCCAAGATATTCAAGAAGTTCCGCGCAGTCACTCATCTTCCCGAGAAGCGCGTCCAACGCCTCCACCTTGCCCTGACAAAGTCTGATTATCGGTGCAGTCTGGCTCAAACCTCGGCGAAGCTGCATGACCTCGCGCGGCATGATCTTGCCTGCGGCAGCGCGTGAAATTATTCTCTCAAGATCGCCTATTTCACTTATCATTCCTTGAAGAACAGAAAGGTCCTCACCATTGTCAACAAAATGCTGAACGACCGAATATCTGTCCTCAAGCTCCTGAAGGTCCATCACCGGCATGGACAGCCAGCTTCTGAGCATACGAGCACCCATAGGTGAAGAGCATTTGTCCATGACATCCACCAGAGATGTGCCTTCCTTACCTGCTGTCGAAGAGAAGATCTCGAGATTGCGGAAAGTGAAACGGTCCATCCAGACGAATGCACCTTCGTCTATACGAGATATAGAGCAGATATTTGTCAGGCCTGTATGGTGAGTCTGCTCGAGATAGATGAGCAGGGCTCCGGCCGAAGTGATTCCAAGTGGGAAGCTGTCGATGGCGAAACCCTTGAGGGAATCGACCTGAAGCTGACGCTTGAGTTTTTCGACAGAATTGTCATAAATGAAGGCCCATTCTTCGAGTGTCGAAACATAGAAACCGTCTCCGTAGCGCTCTCTGACGCCTTTTTCATAGCCTCTCGGCACAAGAAGTTCCTTCGGTGCGAAGGAACTGAGAAGAGTGCCGATATAATCGAGCGATCCTTCCGCCACCTGAAAGGCTCCTGTGGAAACATCAAGGAAAGCCGCGCCGCATCTGTCCTTATGGAAGGTAAGTCCGGCGATGTAGTTGTTCTCCTTCTGCTCGAGCAGCTGCTCATTGAAAGCCACGCCCGGAGTTACAAGTTCTGTCACTCCCCTCTTTACGATGTTCTTCGTAAGCTTAGGGTCTTCGAGCTGGTCGCAGACCGCCACTTTGTAGCCTGCGCGTACAAGTCTCGGAAGATAGGTTTCGAGGGAATGATGAGGGAATCCTGCCATCGGAATAGCACCGGGAGTGGCGCTGGAACGCTTTGTAAGCACGATTCCGAGCACCTTGCTGGCAATGAGGGCGTCCTCTCCGTATGTTTCATAGAAGTCACCGCATCTGAAAAGCAGCACTGCCTCAGGATAGTCCGCCTTGAAGGCGAAATACTGCTTCATCATCGGGGTTTCTGTCGGTCTTTTTTCGGCCATATTCTGTCTGTTTTCATTTTCATGTGCCACCTTTGCACCTCAACCTGCAGGTCCCGCGCACAATCAGGCAAATTTACAGAATTTTCCACTCACTATCATTCCCTCAGAGGTAAAAATACGGGCTTTTTTCCTCTGAAGAGCTCAAAATGGCATGTATAACGCCTATAATGGTTTTCCAGAGGAAAAAAAGTGCGATTTTTTGCCTCTGAGATAGTTGCAATGACTTTCAAAGAATATTGCTAACTTTGTGGGTTATTATGAAACGAGTGCTTATCATATCGTATTATTGGCCGCCTACCGGAGGCTCGGGAGTGCAGAGATGGGTGAAATTCGCCAAATATCTTCCGAGCGAGGGATGGCAGCCGGTGGTATATACTCCTGAAAATCCTGAGCAGCTGGCGGTCGATGCTTCTCTCGAAGCAGATATTCCTGCAGAGGCTGAAATCATAAAGACACATATAACAGAGCCTTACGAACTTTACAAGAAGTTTCTGAGACGCTCAGGCCACAGTAAGGAAGTTGTGGAGGTCAACCCTGTGAACGCTCAGAACAAGTCACTGGCTCAGAAAGCTGCGATGTGGGTTCGAGGCAATCTTTTCCGTCCCGATCCCCGTTGTCTCTGGATCAGACCTTCGGTGAAGTTTCTGAAAAAATATCTGGAAGAGCATCCTGTTGACCTTATCGTCAGCACCGGACCACCTCAATCCATGCACCTTATCGGACGCAGACTTGCCCGCGAGATCGGACTTCCGTGGATTGCGGACTTCCGCGACCCTTGGACCAAGATATTCTATTTCAAGCATCTGTCAATGACTCGTGCTACTGAAAGATGGCACAAGAGGATGGAGAAGAAGGTGCTGGACGACGCGACCGTCGTGGTGGCCGTGTCGCCGCTCGTGCAGCAGGAGTTCCAGGCAATGACCCAGACTCCTGTTGAGCTTATCACTAATGGCTTTGATGAGTGCGATTATGAAATCCCGGCATGTGAGGATGCTTCAACAGATTCTGACCATAAATGCAGGCATGCTGCAGGCGGTCCTGACAAGGATTTCGTGATAACACATACAGGATTGTTTGCAGCGGACGGAAATCCGACGACTTTATGGGAAGTACTTGCTGAGAAGTGCGCAAAAGATCCTAAATTCAAGAAACTTTTGAAGATCAGGCTTGTGGGGAAGACTGATGAAATCGTTTTGGAAGGCATTTCAGCTGCAGGACTTAGTCAGAATCTTACAGATTTGGGATACCAGCCGCATTCTGTTGCAGTACAGGAACAGAGAAACGCTTCTCTGCTCATTCTTCCTCTGAGAAAAGAGCCGGAGTACAAGGCTGTGCTTCCGGGAAAACTTTTTGAATATCTGGCCTCTTGGAGGCCTGTTCTCGGCATAGGTCAGCCTGACGGAGCAATGTCCATGATCCTCAACACCACCAAGACCGGCTTCGTTCTGAACTGGGACGATAAGAAATCTATCAGCCGATTCATAGATCTGTGCTGGAAAAACCACTTGGAAGGCAATCTGACCGTGGACGACGCGGACATCTCACAGTTCACCCGCCGAAACCTCACCCACCGAATGGCGCAGTTATTTGATAAATGCATCTCATCCGGAAAATCCCACTGATTTCCGGACAACTTAGGCAAAAACGACTTGTCGTCCGTAAAAAACGGGATATTCCCGGACGACATCAAGATAAAACATACTTCATCCGGAAAACAAGGCGATTTTCCGGACGAAACACAGAAAAAAGGAACGCCGTCCGTAAATAGCCATCATTTCCCGGACAAGAAAACTGAAATTATGAATAAGGAATTATTGAAGAAGGTTGGAATATACGCAGGAATCATCCTGCTTTTTGCAGTGCTGGCATACAGCTTCACCCCGCAGGTGCTCAGCGGCAAGATAGTGAACCAGAGCGACATTTCCGCTTGGAAGGGAATGGCACAGGAAGCTGTTGCACATAATGCGGCACATCCTGAAGACCAGACCGCATGGACGAATTCTATGTTCGGAGGAATGCCCACGACAGCCATCATCGATGATTTTGACGGTGACTGGACTCAGAAGATCTACAAGTTCCTCCTCACTGGACGCCGTCCGGCCAGCTACCTTCTTCTCGCCCTTATCGGAGGATTCCTGCTCATGCTTTCGATGGGAACAAGCAAACTCATAGCCATTGCCGGAGCAATCGCCATAGCCTTCTGTTCATATAATTTCCAGATCATCCAGGTGGGTCACAACACCAAGATGCAGGCAATCGCCTATTTCCCTTGGGTGCTGGCCGGCATTATCTTCACTTACCGGGCTGCATTGGGACATGGATTCTTCGATTCGATAAAAAAAGACAGCAAATCGGCTTCTGGAAAGGAGAACGATACTGAAGGCTGGAAATCATGGCTGCCGAAGACCATCCTTGGCGCGACACTCTTCGCCCTAGCCCTCAGCATGCAGATCAAGGCCAACCATATCCAGATCACATATTATCTCGCAATTGTAATCATCGTCTATGCCATTGCGCTGCTCATCAGCCTCTGCATCGACAAGACCCGCAGAGCGCTGCTCAAGCGTTTCTTCATAGCCTCCGCCCTTCTTCTGGTAATCGGCGGGGTCGGTATCGCAACTAATGCCAATAAACTCATCCCGACCTACAAATATACTCCATACACAATGCGCGGCGGCTCGGAACTCTCAGCCGACAGCGACACCCACAATGACAGGGGACTCGACCTGGCATACGCCACAGCATGGTCATACGGCATCGAGGAAATGCCTAACCTCTTGATCCCGAACTACAACGGTGGTTCATCATCAGGTGAGCTCCCTATGGATTCAGAGACAGCCAAACTCTTAAAGAGAGCCGGACAGCCAAACCTTCGCGAAACAATGAAGAGCATGCCTCTCTACTGGGGACCTCAGCCATTCACTGCAGGACCTATGTACATGGGAGCAATCACCGTATTCCTTTTTGTCCTCGGCCTCTTCCTCTGCAAAGGTCGTGAGAAATGGTGGATGCTCGTGGCTGCTGTCATTTCCATCTTCCTTGCATGGGGTAACCACTTCATGTGGTTCACAAGACTTTGGTTTGAATATGCACCGCTCTACAACAAGTTCAGAACAGTCTCGATGGCTCTGACCACCCTGCAGGTGCTCATGCCGCTGCTCGGCTTCTATGCCCTTGACAGGATCATAAAGGAGAAATACACATCACAGGAGTTCTTCAAGGCCGCCCTCCCTGCATACATCATAACCGGACTCTTCTGTCTCGTATGCTGGCTCGCACCAGGTATTGCAGGCACATTCACAGGTTCCGTTGATGCCGGACAGCACGAACTTATCACAGAAGCACTGATGGCTGACCGTCAGACCCTTCTGGCTAATGATGCTCGTCGCTCATTCTTCCTCATTACCATCCTCTGTCTGCTCATTCTCTGGGCGTTCCGCAAGCCGAAGTATGACGCTGTCGGAAAGAACGGTTCATTTGTGATGAAGGGAAGGATGACCATCGTAGCTGTAAGCGTGATCCTCCTCGTATGGCTCGACCTTTTCAGTGTCGGAAAGCGTTTCCTCAACAAGGATCATTTCGTGACACAGAAGGATTTCACCTCTATTTATGAGCCTCGTCCTGTGGATGAAGTCATCCTTGAAGACACATCTCTTGACTACCGCGTGCTCGACATCAGTGTGAACACTTTTAACGACGCAATTCCGAGCTATCACCATAAGACAATCGGGGGTTACAGTCCTGTTAAATTGCAACGCTATCAGGACCTTATAGAGAAATACCTCACATCTGAAATTAATGAAATCTATGGTATAATTAATGATTCTGAGACCATTCAGGATATCGAGAACAATCTCCCTGAATTAGCCATAACATCTTTGTTAAATGGTAAGTATATCATACTCGGAGGAGATTATCCGCCAATTTTCAACCGATTCGCCAAAGGTAACGTCTGGTTTGTGGATTCTGCAGTTGCAGCAGCCGATCCGGACGAAGAAATAGCCCTTATCGGAGCTGTGGATCTGAGCAAGACCGCCGTCATCGGTGATGATTTTGCATGGGCCCGTAAAAACCTTCCGGCACTTGCTGACGCATCAGAAGCCGATGCATCTCCGGCCCGTACAATAACCATGACCGACTACGCCCCTAACGAACTCCGCTACGCATTCAGCACAGAAGTCGAGAGCGCAGCGATATTCAGCGAAATCTATTATCCGGAAGGATGGAAGGCTTGGATAGAGCCTGCAGGAGCTTATGGTGAGGTTCGTGGCGGCCACTATCGTCCGACTGCAGAAGGACGTCCTGTCGAACTTTTCCGCGCAGACTGGATCCTCCGTGGTGCCATCATCCCTGAAGGCGAAGGCCAGCTCATCATGCGATTCGAACCGGAATCATACGCCGTCGGTAAAAACATCTCGACCGCCAGCTCGATCCTCCTCATCCTCCTGCTTCTAGGCTCCGTAGCCGGCATGGTCATCACCACCCGCCGAAAAGACGACTCAAAACTCATTGCATAACAGATTATCTTTCCTGACAATAAGAAGGCTGACCTCCAAAAAATGCAGAAATTTTGGAGGTCAGTTCTCGAAAACCGCCTATAACAGACGATTTTGCAAGTTTTTCAGAGTTGACCTCCAAGAAAAGGCCGATTTTTGGAGGTCAACATAATGAATAGCAGTTGAGATGACTATACAGGAAGCGAAAAATTTATATTAGTGATCTTGCCGTCGGAAACAACAAAGAACACGTTCGTGTCGAGTATCGATATGTAATAAATATTATTCTTTGAAGATCGCCATGTCGCCACTTCCGGATTCAGAGAACTGACCTTGCTTAAAGGATCTCCTACCTTCACGCCA
>JBGVNK010000022.1:0-64138 GCA_045125535.1 Candidatus Cryptobacteroides sp. | reverse complement strand
TGCAGGAGGGGTTGTGCAGGCTCCTGAAAGTACTCCGGTCAACGTGTTGCAGTCGATCTTGAAAAGGAATCGTCCGAATAATCCTCCCATAAGGACAGGTATAATCGTGATCAGCGCTCCGTAGGCTATCCATATCAGACCACCTCCATGCACTATAGTCTCAATGAATTTTTCACCAGCCTCCAGGCCCACGCAGGCAAGGGACAACGAGATGCCTATTTCCCTGATCATTAGATTTGCGCTTGTAGTCGTATAAGTGATGACCTTGAATCTGGGACCGAAGTGGCTGATGAGGATAGATACTATCAGCGGGCCGCCTGCCAATCCCAGTTTCACAGGCTGGGGAATGCCAGGAAAAACCACCGGGACACTTCCTGGAATGCAACCTAATGTAATTCCAACAAATTACAATTAATGTGACAAAAATACTGTTCAAAATAGCGGTCTTTTAGATGAAAGATGTATGTGACATTAATTGTTTCTGAAAAGGAAGTGGATTATATTTGTGCCGGAGAGGAATGCAGGCATATAGACAATCTTTTGATTCTGCTGATTATACCATCAGAAAGTATAAGATTAATGCAAACGAAACTATATATGGAACTCAGAATTTACCCTATTCACAGATTAAATCCTAACATAACCCTCATCTTAAGCAAGGTAAGTAGCATTGATATCCGTGATTGCCTTGATAAAGGCCTGTCTAATGATATATTTTTTGTAGAAGATGGCTCTAATGTCAAGGAGGTGTCTGAAATAATTCCATCTGGTATAGATGGGAAGTGTTATGTTAGGTTATCATCTGCATATTGTCAATACCTATGGCTTATATGCAACCTGGCGCTGAAGACGATAGATCTTGCCAATGTTTGTCAAGTGTGCAGAGAGTTTGGGATAAGCCTGGCAGACTATAACAACATTGTGGGAACAGTGCTTGATATTCCTAAAGAAGAATTGCAAATAATGCTGGAATCCAATGCTCAAGACATTGATGCAGAACGATTCATAGGCTTCTTAGATAGAATTACTCACTTGACCGACATTGGGAAAACAAAAAAAGAACTAGAACTGACATGTAAAATGATTGCCGAATTAACTGGCAATTGTTCAAAGATTGATACAGGGAAATACTCTCAAATTGATTTTAATGGCCCATATGAAGAATTGGTCAATGCAATGTATTGTTATGGCATAACCTTTATTTTATTACATGAATTGTCACATTTCACATTAGGCCATATAGGTAAGCCAGAAGAATACGGGGAAGAAACAGATGCAGATATGACTGCATTCTGGGATATTTATTCTAGCTTTGAAAAGGAGGAACAATTTACTGCCGTATGTGGAATACTTTCTGTTTTATTCTCATTATTATATCTAAACGATGATATGTCTGGGGATGGTATTCACCCTCGAGAAGACCAACGAATCTTTTCTATATTAGAAAATATAAAAAATGATAACGATAAGTATAAAATACTTACGCTCCATATGTTTGGCATATGGGCTAAAATACACGATGTTAAAGAATACCCTTCTTATAATGAACTACCGCTTGACGAGTCTATTGAACATGTAAAGGAATTTATGTCGGGAGTGTAAGTACTTATGGCCATCAAGATAAATATGATAGACTATTATTTCTCAATGATTATTGTGTATAGGCTTGATCATATAGAATAGAACTTAACCTACAAGAATAAATTGGACTATTCACTTCTGCTAAAGTACAAGAACATAAATTATTTCTTCATTCCGGAGTTTGAATGTTTCTGTCGGACAGCTTCGACTGCATTTAGAAGGCTCTTATCCATTGATGAGGATACATCCTTGTTTGCAGTCTCAATGTTTGATGTCCTGTTTCTATCATAGATACCGATTCCCTCATCCAGACAGTATCGCCCCAAAGACTCCTTTATGGAAGCGATATTTACTGAATTGAACACGGATTCTGTTCTCGGACCGAAGTATTCCATAGAGCCATAGTCACCTCCCTGGTTTATCTTCATGAGGCCTGTTGAAGGATCCAGCCCGACACTGCCGGCAAATATATCTCCCTTCCAAACCTCGACCCTCTCACTGAACACCACCGGGAAATAGGCGTTGGCGAAATGAATGCTCCCGTCACCGAAATATCCGCATGCCTGCTGCAGCTGGCTCTTTACCTGCAAGGCATAGTCATGAATCTCGAGAAAGTCGCGTCGGGATTCCTCGCGGACTTCCTTAAGAGGCAGATTCTCTCCCGTCATCGTTGCCGAGGTACGGAACTCTCCGTCCTGAAAGTATATTGTCCTGACATCAGGTCGAGGATTCTCGAGATAGGTTCCGTTCTTGTCCTGAAGAGACATATACACCAGCAGCTGGGGCATCTGTGATGGCTTTATGATGCGGATGCCATCTCCGAACCGTGCCTTCAGAGCATCTATTAGATCTGTTCTGTAGGAAGGAGCAACGTATATCTTCTCATTCCCGGTCCTGATGATCTTGAATGAATCATCCCTGCGATGCTCCACCTTTATGGGGTGTGCAGCGCGACGTTCAAGGCTTACGTTCTCAAATGACTGCATCAGAGACCGAAGTTCTGCAGTAAGATACACATCGCACATCCCAGATATCTTTTCGGGTACTCCGCCATAGAATGGAGCCGCAATTGCACCCGCCATGGAGGCAATGGTGTCAGAGTCACCTCCATAGGCTACTGCCCGTCTTACGGTATCCTCGAAACTGTCTCCCGAAAGAAAGGCTCTTACGGCTGCGGGGACTGTATTCTGACACGAGGAGTCTATCTTGCCTGTCTCACGGAAATAGAACTCTCCGGTCTCCTCTCCGTTTATCAGTATGGGTTCCTTCACGCAGCCAGCCAAGAGTGAGACCATCTCGTTTTCCGGCATGTCCAGGTCATAGCCGAAATCGTGCGTCATCGCAAACCTTATGTCGTCCTTTGATCTTCCGTGGCGTGCCATCCATACAGCCTGAGTCATAGCTTCCGCTCCCTTGACTCCTTCCGGATGGATATGGGACACCTCGGCGGTCATGCGTGCCAATGCGATGGCCTCGGGAAGGCTCCCGGCAACCATGGCCACAGGGCTTACCCTCATGGCCGCTCCGTTGCCGTAGCTGTTGTTTGGGCGAGGGTCCTCACTGAGGATCCACCTCTTGAACATCGGTGCAAAGCCGCTGTCTATGTATTCCCTGCCCATGGACTGCATCACCTGGGTCAGCCTTGAAGCATTGCGGTCTCCGTCACTCATCAGCCACCGTGCTACAGCCAGGGTCATCACCGTATCATCCGTGAACTTGGGATGAAAGGTGATCTCTCTACCACGGAACCATCCCCTGGTCCCTCTGCAAAGCTCGAAGTATCTGTCCTGAGTGTTGTTCCACTCGTATGGAGATCCGATGATGTCTCCCGCTACCGCTCCTAACATAATCTATTTCTTTAGCCTTGGTGTATTCTGCTCCTTTTGTGATTCTGATGGAATCTGCTTCAGAGAAAAGCCCTTACCGAAAAGTTCCTTCTTCACGGAAAACATCCGGTCCTTATAACTCAGGTCTTTCCATTGTCCGATCTTGTCCACCTTGAAGCTGCTTCCGACATGTTCACCCCTGTACCAGTTTCTGGGTACCAGCAGCAGATCCGTCTTCATGGATACGGGTATCAGTATCACGTTGCTCCTGCCAGAAACTCCGTTCGCATTATACGTGAACTCCATAAGCCTGTCATCGCGCATCTCCTTGTCCGATATCCTGACATGCGTTATTCCTGCCCAATCGGGAGCATCAGCTGCAATGGCTTTCTCTACCTTCAGCCTGTCTATTCCGTTGTCAAATATCTGGCTGCGCAGCCACTCGAGATTTGACATAAGGTGCTGACGGTACTGCTCAGTAATGATACGCTCATCAGGAGTGCCGACCCACTGAGGCAGTGGTGCGGTCCACAACCCATATATGTTCCCAAGATAGACCTGTGACGGGCTCATCCGGGATATGTCATCTGTCCTGAACATCCCGTACTCATCGGGGCCTATGTTGCGATGCCGGATACCGTCATTCCACAGTCTCTTATGCAGATCGAAAATCTCCATGAGGGAGCTGGCCTTTGATATGTCAGAGAGATGCCGGGTTAACAGGTCGTATCTCTCCTGCTTGCCGCCTCCTTTTCTCATGGTCATCATTTCATTTTCCGTTCCTGGGCTGGCTTGATCTCCGGAGGGACGGTTCCAAGCTGCTGCCTTCTTTCAATCACCTCCTTGAGTGCCTTTTCTGGGATATTGAACTTATAGGCCTCATACATACAGTAACCGCTTCGGGAGTGCAGACCGGTCGGTTCCGCAATTCCGTTTGACCGCAGCCAGGCCCCGATGCCGGGAAGGTTGTTCTCATCAACAAACTGCACGTTATGAGGGAGGTACGCTGACTCGAATAAATTTACTGTAACTACTCCGAACGGTTCGCAGAAAATCTTCTTCGGATCCGACGGCATGGGGAGACCTTCCGGAATATCCGGGCGATTGAAGAGTTGTACGGCCAGTGTGCCGTTGTTCGCATATGACGCGACAGAACACATCACGTCCATGGCAGGCATGCTGTCAAACAGTCTGATGCTGTACTGCCTGTCCAGTACATCTGAAGTTTCCATTGTTTGCTGGGATTGAAAAGAGGGGAGAGGGCGCTCCTCATCCCCTCATCAGAAAGTGAAACTCTACTTCTTCAAGCCGCCTGATTTCTTCTGGCTCTGCTCCTGGGAGGTCTTCTGCTGCTGTGCAGCCTTCTCCTCCTGCTTCTGCTTTGGGGCCATGTCCATGCCAGCCCTCTGGGCTTCCTTGAACCATGATGGATGGCTGATCGCAGGTTCCCTCCTCGCCGCGTCGAACTGGATGCAGCAGGTGAAGCTTTCTCCGTCCTTCCTCTGGCCGGAGTGGATCACGGCCTTACCCTCGATCAGCGCATTGGCCTGCTCGGCTGTGAACGGCACTCCGTACATGCCTCGGCCTCGTAGATTGTTGTCCTTGTCGAAGAAGAACGACCTGACGCTGTCAAGTGACATGCCGACCACCCTGTTGGTAGGCTGATGGATAGAAACGAGGAACTGCTGCTTTCTTCCGTCAATGTTGATGGAGATAGGTCTTCCGCCGTTGACGTTCAGATAGCCATAGGCCTTCTTTCCGTCAGGACCGGTCCATTCACCCCTTTCAAGAAGGGCCTCCTTGACCTTCTCGCTGGTGATAGGCTGACGATAGAGGTAGAGCGTGTCCGCCATGGTCTTGGGCTTCTCCATTGTGAAGACCTTGACCTTCATCTCCGGCTTCTCACCGGATGCATCCATGTTGGCGCGAAGGGAGAGAAGACCGCTGAAGTCCTCCTTAGAAGCGAATACCAGATCCGTCATCTGGCCGTAAACCAGCTGCGAAGCGAGATGAGGATTGTTGTAGAATGTGTCGCGGGAGATGCCGTACTTGTCTTTCAGGCTGTCCCAGTTGATCATGTCCAGCTTTTCCTGGACGTCTTTAGATAGTGTTGTCTCCATGATTGTGTGTATTAGTGGATGAATGTTCTTTGCTGGGCAATTCATCCGACAGCTTCTCATTGAGGTCATTGTATCCCTCATAGAGTTTCGCCATGTCATACACACACACATCTCCGGCCGTTGCCGGCACATTGTCTATTATCTTCTGCAGGGTACTGCGCCCTGCATTGTCATTATCCATAAAGGCTGCTATGTGGCTGTGAGCCGTGATCCACGGCAGAGCCTTGCCTATGTTGGCCACGCTGTTCAGTACACAGCAGTCATGCTCCGGGATCTCCTGATCCACACTTGCCAGCCAGGAAAGGAAGTCCATGAATCCCTCGAACACGATCACCTTGTCTCCTGAGACCTTTTCGGTAAGGACTCCGTCAGGGCCCATTGTCGTCATATCGCTCGATGAACACAGCTTGGCCGCTCCGGAGCGAAGGATATATCCTCCTGTGTTGTTCCTGAATCCTATGGCATAGAATTTCCTGTCCGGCACGGATGCGACACTATAAATGACTTCCTCACAGTACCGCTCCAGAATATTCTTGGGAACCGCACGTTCCCTTGCGTATTCTATAAGCTTTCGGCGCGTAAAAGTATGCGAGGTCGAGTCGATGAAGACTCTCGATTCCTTCTTTTCCTTCCTTATCTTCGTCTCCACTGCCTTGTATTCACTCTCAGGAACCATCCTCCTGAAGTCTGCAAGCCAGTCATATACCTCGCTTCTCTGTATTCCTGCGATCTTGCACACGAATTCGAACAGACCGCCTCCTTCTGAGGTGCCGAAGTCATACCACCTGTTGGTAGGCTCGTCAATATGGAAGGACGGTGTGGATTCGTTACGGAAAGGGGAATAGTACATGCCGGAACGGTCATGCTCGAGACTCTTGCCCATGCGGGCCATGATCTCGAGGACCGATATCGAATGCAGCACCTGCTTTTCCTGTTCCGTATACTGTGCCATGCGACAAATATAGTAAAAAAATACTAATGTAATGTAAAATGAAAGATATTTTTTATTATCTTTGCATTGTCCCTGTTTCGGGACAGGATGATGATGTGTAAATATTTCAGGAGCAAAGGTAAAGGTTTCCAGTGCAAACGACAAACTTTTTTCCTTAGGTTCTGAGTAAGATGATGTGAGTATGCCTAGACGCATAAGCAAGGAAGACCTGCAGGATGTAAGGAAGAGGCAGGTCGAGAACCTGAAGTTTCTGGACAGGTTCATTAAGACGATGAAGTGGACCAAGCCGCAGTTTGCCGAGAAGATCGGCATGACCAAGGCGAGCGTCTATCACTGGTTCAAGGTGGATGACATGCAGCTCACCACATTGAACAACGCATTTGACAAGATCGGATATGAGGTAATCTTCAGCATGGACATGCCTCAGAAGGGGAGAGAGATCATCAATATTGAACTAGATGAGAAGGATGTCACCGGCTCTGAGGGCAGAAAGAGATTGGATTTTCTCAGGCACGCCCTTTATGATAATGACATTGACCAGCATGCCCTGGCCAGGAAACTGGGTATAGACGTCGAGACTATCGACTACTGGTTCAGACACGACATGTGCTTCATATCATACTTCTTCCGGATTGCCAAGCTGACCGGCATGAAGCTGAAGATAGATATCAGGCCTAAGAAATAGAACATTTCATAAACACATTAAACATAAAAGTCATGAAAGAATTAGTTGAAAAGATCAATGCAACATGGGCAGTGTTCGCTGAGAATGCTGAGAAGAACGTTGCCGGAAACAAAGCTGCTGGCACGCGTGCGCGCAAGGCATCACTTGAACTTGAAAAACTCCTGAAGGAGTTCCGCAAGGCATCTGTGGAAGCCGTCAAATAAAACAACATAGGGAATGTGCGAAGGCTGGCCAGTGGTCAGCCTTATTTATTGCAGTGGCTGTAAATATTATATATAACAAGCATTGCGGTAAATACTATTTTACCGCAATGATACAAGAGGGGGAGAGATAATGCTATTCAAAGAGATCGTCAATAGTAAGTGACTTCTGAACAATGCCACTATACTTGTTTTGGCATAGTCCGTATGTTGTTATCATTGTTAGGTGGACAGTTTGTTTTTTCAGAAGTGTATCCTTCAGCATATTAATTCTCTTGCGTAACCTAAGGTCTTCGTCTTTTGAAATCGAATACTCGGCTGACGAGAATTTCATTTCGCAAAGATTCACAACGTTGTCATTCCTTTTGATGATTAAGTCTATCTGGACACCTTCTTTGTCATTATCGCCATGAACATTCCAGATTGATGTTGATGACTTGACTCCCCCAACCTCTAATGCTCTCTTGATCTGAGGAACATGTTGCCAGCATACTTCTTCAAATGCTACACCTTTCCAAGATTTCAATATATCAGATGTCATATTATCTGACATGAAATCTGCCTCTTTCTGAGAAGGTTCCACATATTTATCCCAGAATAGACAGAAGTTATCAATGAGTTTATACTTTTCGATATTTTTAGGCATTCCATAGGGATTATACCGTATAATAAAATCACTCTCTTCAAGTGCTTTTAGAGTATCACTCAAACCTCCACCGAGGGAGAGGCCAGTAGCTTCACTGATTTCTTCTCGTGTATATCCGCAATGTTTCTTTGCTAAAAGACGAATGATTTTTTTGCAGTCAGCTGCATTGGTGAAGATGGCATTAAATAGCCTATTGAACTCGTCTTTGAGTCTTGGATGTGGGCCAAATAGGATTTTATCTACATTTTTCTCAAGACTTAGTCCCTTTTCAAAGTAACTGAGGTAGTATGGAATGCCACCAAACACCATGTGAGACTGTACGATATCATAGCGGCTGATATCGATGTTTTCATTCTCAAAGTATTCCTCACATTCCTTCAGTGTAAAAGGATATACTTTAATATTAGCTGTTATGCGTCCGTAAAGTCCTCCTTTATTTTTGAAGAATTTACCATGTATCCATGATGTTGCACTGCCGCACACAACCAGCATAATGTTGTCCCTACCATTGCACCATCCGTTCCAAAAACTTTCGAAAGCAGAAAGGAAACCTGACCGAGGCGTGTCCATCCACGGTAGTTCATCTATGAAAATCAGCATACGTTCCCCTTTATCAAGCTTGATGAGTAGCTGTTGTAACAGAAAGAATGCCTCCATCCATGTCTTTGGCTGCTTATAGCCCTCAAGTCCATGACTCAGCAAAGAATAATAAAAACTTTCAAGCTGAGTCTTCATACGATTCTTTTCGTCTTCCTGATCTACTGGAGAAACACCTGTATGCTGGAATGTGAATCGATTCTTGAGGGTTTGTTTGATAAGAAACGTCTTACCGACTCGTCTGCGGCCATAGACTACAACAAACTCTGCCCTATCACTATTATAGAGCTTATTGAGTTCTGCTATTTCAGATTTTCTACCGACTATTTTGCTCATACTCGTTATAATTTGCCGTAAAGATATATAAAAATGCATAAATGGCAAAATATACTATATTATATTCTGCCGAAAGTAAGACATTTCTTCGGTGGCGGCAGTTTTGACGCAAATGTTTAGGTCAACTGACCTTGAACGAACCATCCAGGATCTGCTCGCTTGCATCGTCAAGACGTTTCTCTTCCATGATAGTGTTGACGTACAGCTGAGATGTAGATGGTGATGTATGACGCAGAACCTGCTGCACATCCATCATCGTTCCTCCGTTCTTCAGTATCTGAGTTCCTGTAGTATGTCGCAAAGAGTGGGCTGAGTATTCATGACCGTCCAGTCCTATCGCTCTGAGATTCTTCTTGCAGATATCCTGTATCGATCTGGTTGACATCCTGCCGCCGGCATGCCCAAGTCCATGAGTTGCGAACAATGGCTCCTGAGGCTTGCAATCCCCTCTTTCCTGAAGGTATTGCTCTATCGGAATCCATGCCTCATCCGTGAGGACTACGAAGTCATCCTTCTCAGCGTGTCCCTTGCCCCACACTTTCAGAACTCTCCTTTCACGCTTGAAAGCAATGTCTCCTACATCTGCGCGTGAAACCTCAATTGTACGAAGGCCTGTGCGGAGCATCAAGTTGAGCATGGCGTAGTTCCTAAGGCTTAAGATATTCTCATTGTCTCTTAGCTTCTGGGTTACACCGGGATTCACACCAGTCACACTCTTGGGCAGGTATGCTTCTGTCAGAAGCTCTGCTCCCTGCTCATTCTCGAGATGCATTCTTCTGAAGGTGGATTTATTAGTGCGTACGCTTCCGACATTCTGCGCAATATTGTCGCAGATGCCTTCCGCTGCCAGCCATCTGTAGAACCCTCTGATTGTAGAGAGGTACAGATTGACCGTCATGGCAGATTTGTTGTTCTTCAGAAGATTGTCCTTGTAGGCGATGATGTCCGCCTGGGTCAATTCAAAATAGGCGCAATCTCTTCCTTCCACCCATTGTGCGAAACTGTCCAGTACCTTTCGATAGGTGGCTCTGGTGGATTCCCTTGCATCGACGCAGCGGAGATATCTGTTTATGGTATTCAGCATATATGCAACGCAGTAATTTGCAAATTTAACCAATACTACATTATGCCGCGATGTAAGTCACGGTCTTATCACACATAAATTGATTCATGTAAAATCGTGCAATTCACATGCGACAAAAGTTTGAGAGGAAACTTTCCCTGATCAAAACTTCGTTATTGTTCAGATTCTTCATAGCAATCAAGAATCACCATAACAAATTTACGCATAATTCATTTAACTGCAAAAGAAAAGCATCTTACAACGGACGTACTAATCTTATAATATACTCTCTTGACTTAGGCGAAGAGGCTTGTGATTGGGGATATATGCGTAGCCTGGAGAGTCCAGCAGATGCTCGCTCTAGAGTCTTATTACTCGAAAAGAGATCTTGTGGCTTTTCTCTGCGGGCTTTTGAGTGCAATGTGGATTTCATGACTTTGGTGACTAATGCAACGAGGATGCAGGCAGGAGTATCGAAAGGCTGACAAGGTTTTGCGGAATGTCGAAAGGAACGCTCTTATGGCCGATTTACTGACAGAAAATGGTTACCCCTTTCAGGATAACCATATACGGTTTTAACAATGTGAATCTTTAAACTGTAGGCCTAACTAGCTCCCGGTTCACGAGTAAGCCATATTATCAGACCCAGCATGTCAGGATCAGCATATGAGTTACCGGACAGCACTCTACCTTTTCAGTAATTGCTGGAAGAAGTACGGTCTCACCTTGTGACAATCCGACGGAATTTCCTTCCGAGTCATTCAGCTTTCCGTTGCCTTCCAGACATATGATTATCATGAACGACCCTTTGGATCTGACCTCAATGGACCTCTGCTCGGTAAGGTCATGAAGATGGGTGTTGAAATACCGACATTCAACCAGAGGTATGTCCTCGTTTCGGACTGGGTCATATGACGTTCTGTAGTCATCCGACACTGAATAATCGATGGCCTCTTTGGCAAGGTCTGTATGAAGTTCGCGTGGCTTGCCGTCCAACCCCGGTCTGTCGTAGTCATATATCCTGTAGGTGAGATCCGAGGTCTGCTGTATCTCTGCGATAAGGCACCCTCTTCCTATGCTGTGGATGCGTCCGGCCGGGAGAAAGAACACATCTCCGCTGGACACCTGATGCTTGCACAGCACATCCGTGATGCGCTTCCCGCCGATAAGCCGCACGTACTCATCCTTGCTGATCATTGCAGACAATCCTGAGGTCAGGCTGGCCCCGCGTCCGGCCCTAACCACATACCACATCTCGGTCTTGCCATTGCGTTCGCCATGGTATGACAACGCCATCTTATCGTCGGGATGCACCTGAATTGATAGATCGTCATCTGCGTCTATGAACTTCACCAGCAGCGGGAACCTCTCTCCATAGTTCCTGTATACCCTGTCTCCGAGAAGCATATCCTTATACTCGGATACCAGTTCAGAGATCCTTTTGCCCGCTAGCTCTCCGTCAGACACTACTGACTCATCACCTGGTACGGCAGAAAGTTCCCAGCTTTCACCAATTCTCTCTTCCGATGTCTCAATACCTTTGTATTGGGCTATTCTGGTGCCTCCCCATACTTTTGACTTCAGTATCGGTTCGAATTTTAACGGGTATAACATAGCTTTTATCCTTGACTGTCCAACTGATTCAGTGCAAATGCATATGCACCGACTGATATTTGCCTTGCTGGCTCCCAATTTGGAAACCGTCACTCCGATTCTTTTCTGCGGATCATAATTTACCTTCCTGTCCGATCCATAAACCGTCAGCTCACGCTGCCCTCCCTTGCAGAACGCGTCAAGTTCATCCTCATCATCAAGGTCATAGACTTTCATCTGAACCCGGTTCAGCAATTCTCCATCAAGAGTTTCAAGCGTTCCGCGAAGTTCCCTGAGCAGGGCCGGCATTATATACTTGCGCGCGGACATTATCCCTCCTCCAATGACTATGATTCCGTCTGTCAGCGTGACCGCCGTAGCCATTGCATCTCCGGCAGTCTCTCCCATTTCCGCAAAGGCAGCCCGCGCGGCCTTACAATCCCCTTCCCTGAGTCCTTCTGCGATATCGTAGATATCCTTCGGTTCCAGGTCATGAGAGGGATTGCCTGACAGAGCACCATATACGCGCCTGATTGCTCTGGCTGAAACGCCTTCCTCCACTATGACATTATGGAGCTTCTTATGTTTAAGGCAGAACGTCTCCACACAGGAGTTGTCGCCACGATTGAGACGTCCGCCAACAATCATACCCACACCGAATCCAGTGCCGAAGGTATAGCCAAGCATATTGCTGTAACGCTTTGTGCTGCCTGACTCCATCAGTCTCCTGTTGATTTCAGGGAGGGCACCGCATAAGGCCTCTCCATATGCGAAGAGATCTCCGTCATTGTTTATGAATACGGGGATGCCGAACCGATCCTCTAGGAAAGGCCCCAAGGCGACACCGTCTCTGAATGACGGGAAGTTAGGCAAGTAACCGCCTATGATTCCGTTGGGATAATCCGCCGGTCCCGGAAAAGCGAAGCTTATGGCCGCCGGCTGCTCCGAGATCTTTTCAATAACTCTCCGGAATCCTTCTGCCATAGTGCATAGGCACCTGTCGAGGTTGTCTGAATTGGACGAAAGTGTGAGCGGGTCTACCACGAACTCGCCGCCTCTCATCGCACCGAACACCATATTTGTTCCACCGGCATCCAGCGTGAGTACAACACGCTTGTCTGAAAGATAGTCTCCCATGATTTTACTGATTATCGGTTTACCACATAAGTACGCTTCTCCGGTCCTACCCCTGTTATGGTAAGTCCTCTCCAACCGGAAGGCAGGAGCGTGTTCCCTTGAATAATGCCTTGATCTGTTATGGAAAGGCCGCCGAAGCCGAACAGGACTGCCTGCAGGAGTCCTCCGGCACCTGTCATGAAATAAGGGTTGTTGGATGTCGGGGTCTCGGCAAATACTCCAAACGGGGGACGGATGTTCGGCTCATAAGCACGGCGGAACATCTCTTCAGCTTTCTGTATGTCACCGAGCTGTGCATATTGTATAGCGAATATGCTGAAAGTCATCGCCGGACCGTTCACCATATCGATCTTATCTTCATAATATGAAAGGTCTCGCCTGATCTGGTCAGGCTCTGTAATCACTCCTAACGGATAAGCGAGCAAATTTACATCAGCCTGTTTAATCTGTTCGCCATCATATCCATCATACTCCAGCGTCACGCCATCAGGGTTCCGATGAAGACGTAGTCCTTCCGCAATCCTGCTCCATATCTCCGGGGCATCATATCCACATATCTCGGCCGCCTTAACAGCATTACGCACTGACACGCTTGCCGAGGCGTTGGTAAAGGCATTGTCATTTACATTCTGAGCATATTCGTCGGCCCCAACGACTCCGTTTATAGAATAACTGCCGTCGACATTCTTTGTAACACGACTAACCCAAAATTCAGCGATACCTTTAAGAAGTTCCCAGCCTTCATCTCTCAGCCATCGCAGATCCTTTGTCACCAGATAGTAGTTCCACGCTGCTATTCCCACATCAGCCGTCACATGATGCTCCATAGGTCCTGTGAGAGCCCATACCGGAGTTGCTTCCTGACCGTCCGAATCCGACTCCCATGGAAACATCAGTCCCTGATATCCATAATCGGAAGCCTTGCGTCTTGCAGGAGCAATGCGATCTGTCCTATAGTCCATCATGGATCTGGCTATGCCTTGGTTCATGAGCAGCATAGGCGGATACATCCATAGTTCCGTATCCCAGAAAATATGCCCGTTATATCCCTGCGATGACAGGCCCATCGGTGGGATGCTGTACCTTGTGCCCTCCCTACATGAAGAATATAGGTTATACAAAGCGAAGCGTACAATCCTCTGTGATAGAATATCCCCTTCAATGATTATATCAGACTCCCATAATCTTTCCCAAAGCCTTCTATGCCCCTCAATCACTGCATCAACTCCAATCCGGTCCACATATACAAGTTCTCTGCGAGCCTCGCTGTAAGGGTCTGAGTACTCTGCCGTGGTGCAGATGGATCCGACTACGCAAAATTCGACAGCTTCTCCCGAGGTCATATCAAATGAAAGTACCGCTCTATCACCTTTTACAGTATAATCTCCAGCGGATTCATCGTAGATAAACATCGATGCAGCCGAAACATCATATCTGCCATGTGCGGTGCGAGCGTCTGTCTGCTGAATACGTATGCGTCTCCCCTCTGCTAAAAACTCCTTGTGGGAATCTCGTGGCCGTTGATATCCATGTGGAACAGAAATAGATTTCTCTAACGCCACCGAAGCATCGTCCAATGCCTTTATGCTTATCTTGAATAAAGCCGCATGCGGCAGATTCCGAAGAGCCACAAGCGAGTAATTGACCTCCAGTTTATCTGCGACTGTAAATGACATATTGTGCTGGGCATTCTTCATATCTATACTCTGACTCCAATGTGAATAGCCTGCAGGAGCAACGCCATCCACAGTCAATGACAAAGCAAAGGGATTAAGTCCCAGCACAGCACAATTCACATCTGTCTGATCACTGATCTCAAACACATTGTTCAGCACTATCTGTCTTACCGAAAAAGGTTCCTTCCAATGAAGTATCCCCATAGTACCGTTTGCTGCTGCAGCTCCCGTATAGTCGCGACATTCACCCTCTGCCTTAAGCACCCACCCGTCATCCGCATATACAGCTGCCGAATAAAGCAAAGCAGACAAAAAAATCACTATGCATCTTATACTCATATACTATCTGTATGCTGGTTCTTTACTCATAGAGAAATCTATCACGGCACCGTCCGCTATTTCCTCATGGCTGAGGAACCATGACTGCGCCTTTCTTCCGCCTACCCCGAAGTCTCTGACATACGGTGTATGGACATCGTTGCCCTCGGCATTGATCTCAAGGTCCTGACCGTTCTCAAGGTGTACAACAGCCTTCTTGAACAGAGGCGCTCCTACAGCATACTCGTCAGAAGCAGGACATACTGGATAGAATCCCAGAGCCGAGAACACATACCAAGCGGATGTCTGGCCGTTGTCCTCGTCGCCGCAGTATCCGTTAGGGTTTGCGTTGTAGAGCCTGTTCATCACCTCGCGTACCCACTTCTGGGTCTTCCAAGGCTGTCCCGCCCAGTTGTAGAGGTAGATCATGTGCTGTGCAGGCTGGTTGCCGTGAGCATAGTTGCCCATGTTCGCAACCTGCATCTCGGTGATCTCATGGATACGGTATCCATAATAACTGTCATCGTATACAGGAGGAACCACGAACACGGAGTCAAGCATAGAAGCGAACTCTTCGGTTCCGCCCATAGCCTCCATGAGGCCGTCTACATCGTGGAATACTGACCATGTGTAATGCCATGCGTTGCCCTCTGTAAAGGCGTCACCCCACTTGTACGGACTGAACGGCTCCTGGAACGAGCCGTCGAGGTTGCGTCCGCGCATGAGATTGTGGGACGGGTCAAACACATTCTTCCAGTTGTTTGAGCGCGCCTCCCACTTGTCGAGTTCTTCCTGCGGACGGCCGAGCTTCTTCGCGATCTGGAGGATGCACCAGTCGTTGTATGCGTATTCGAGTGTACGTGCGACGTTCTCATGGATACCTACATTGTATGGAATGTAGCCGATTGTGTTGTAATATTCATGTCCGAGACGGCCGGTAGAGCTTACGGTAGGGTGTACATGCTCTGTACCGTATACGATGCAGTCGTAAAGCGCCTGCCACTCCTCCTCAGGGGTGATGCCCTTGAGGATGGCGTCAGCCACGACTGATGCGGAGTTGTTTCCGACCATGCAGCCTCTGTGGCCCGGACTTGCCCATTCCGGAAGGAACTCGTTCTCTCGCGCAATGTTTGCCAGACCCTGCTGAATCTCCTCATTTACAGAAGGATATACGAGGTTCAAAAGCGGGAACAATGCTCTGAAAGTGTCCCAGAATCCTGTGTCTGTATAGAGATAGCCGTCGCATACCTGTCCGTTGTACGGGCTGTAGTGTATCGGCTTTCCCTCAGCGGAAATCTCATAGAACTTGCGAGGGAAGAGGGTCGCGCGGTACAGGCATGAGTAGAATGTGCGGTACTGATCGTCTGAGCCGCCACCCACCTGGATGCGTCCGAGAATCTCGTTCCAGCGTGTCATGGCCTCATCCTTCACCTGTGCGAAAGCCTTGCCCTCGACCTCCTTGAAGTTGGTCCAGGCCTGCTCGAGCGAGATGAATGATGACGCTGCCTGTACGTTCACCTTCTCGCCGCGCGCGGTCTTGAATGTAACTGCCGCAAGGGCGTGGTCGCCTTCAAATTCGGCGGCATCTGCGAGTGCCTTCTCAGGTCCGGCATAAACGGTGAATCCCTCGATAGGCTTGTCGAACTTCACTACGAACCAGTTGCGGAAGTTCTCGGGAACACCGCCGCAATTGCGTGTAGTGTAGCCTACGACAGCATTCTGCTCAGGAAGCACCTTAATGTATGAACCTTCGTTGTATGCGTCCACGATGATGCCGGAAGTCTCTGATTCAGGATAGGTGAACTGCATAGAAACGGCACGGTCTGTCGGAGTGATCTCCGCGTTGATGTCATGGTCAGCGAGATAAACCTGATAGTAGTATGGCTTTGCAACCTCGCTCAGGTGCGAGAACCAGCTTGCGCGTGCATCCTGGTCCACAGAGGCAGCGTCGCGCACCGGCATGATGGCGAACTGGCCATAGTCGTTGATCCATGGAGAAGGCTGGTGGGTCTGCTCGAAGCCGCGGATCCGGTGGGCGTCATATCTGTATGCCCAGCCGTCCCCCATAGTGCCTGTCACGGGAGTCCAGAAGTTCATGCCCCAAGGAAGGGCGATCGCAGGATAGGTGTTTCCGGTAGAGAAAGAGTGCTCGGAAAGCGAACCTACGAGTGTGGATACATAGTCCACCGGATTCTCTACGAGTTCGTCGTTAGGCTTGCAGCAGCCTGCCATAAGGCTGATTGCTAAAATGATAAATGCTGCTTTTTTCATATTGTTTTACGTCATTGCGAGGACGAAGTCCGTGGCAATCTTTAAATTATACTGTTCAAAACATGTAATCTTCCGTCGTCGATAATCTTCAGGATGAGCTCGCCGAAGAGGGTGTTCTGCCATGCGAACCACTCGCGTGTGAACACTTCGCTGTTGTCCTTGTGGAAGGACTCGTGCATGAAGCCTGTGCCGGCGTCTGTGGTCATGAGCTGGCACAGGCAGTGCCGGATCTCCTCGTCGCTGTCCGAGGTGAAGGCTCTCATCATAATGCTCATAGGCCAGATCACTTCCGACCAGATATGCGGTCCGCCGATGCCTTCGCCGGCAGGACCGCGGTGGAAGTAAGGGTTGGCTTCGCTCCATACGAACTTTCTGGTGTTCATATAGATAGGGTCATCGGCAGGAACATCGCCAAGGTAGCTCATTGCAAGAAGCGAAGGGACATTTGCATCGTCCATGAGGAAGCGGCTGCCGAATCCGTCGACCTCGTAAGCATAGATCTTTCCATACTTCGGATGCTCCACCACCGCATGCTCCTTCAGAGCCTTCTCGACCTCTGCAGCGAGCGCGAGGCACTCGTCAGCAAGCTCTTTCTCGCCGTTTACTTCGGTCAGTATCTCGGCTGCCTTGCGCAGAGAGTTCACGGCCATGAAGTTCGAAGGAACGAGGAACTCGAAAGTTGTCGCATCGTCCGACGGGCGGAACGACGAGGCAATGAGTCCTACAGGGTTTACGGGATTGCCGCGGCCTACGACGCACTTGGTGTCGAGCTGGCGGTCGGTTACGCGGAGGAAGAAGTAGCTTCCGTGACCTTCCTTGCGCTGCTGCTCCTTGAGAGTGGCGAGGATTTTGGTCATGGCCTCCTTCCAGGTTTCTCCGAATACGGATTCGTCGCCGCTGGTCTTCCAGTATTCGTACGCCAGACGGATAGGGTAGCAGTGCGAGTCGATCTCCCACTTGCGCTCGAACACATACGGATCGGCCTCAGGCCAGTCAGTATGGTTTGCAGCGCCTATTGGCTCGACATTGAATGCATTCGCATACGGATCTATGCAGATGCACTTGAACTGTCTGTTGATCACGCCCGCGATCATCTTCTTGAGTTCAGGGTCCTCGTTGACATAGCGCACATAAGGCCATACCTGCGCTCCCGAGTCGCGGAGCCACATTGCAGGGATGTCACCGGTATAGACGAAGGTGTCGGGCTGACCGTCCTCGCTCTCTACCGGATGGACAGTAGTGTCAAGGGTGTTTGGATAGCAGTTTGCGAACATCCACTTCAGGCGCGGGTTCTCAAGCATGTCCACGACCCTTGCGATCTCCTCCTCTACTGCCTTTGAGGTGAAAAGGCGGTCTTCGGGAAGAGGACGCTGGTCAGCATATTCCTCAGGCTCGTTGGCGCAGTACCATACCTTAGGTTCCGAGCCCATCTTGAGGATGAGCTCTCCGCCTGCGGCGATGTCCTTATGCCCGATGTAGCCCTTTGTATATGCCTTTCCGTTGAGGGTGATGCTCTGGATATAGCGGTTCTCCGCGCTGTTGTTCTCTGCGATTACTGTGAATGTACCGCCAGGAACCTCGATCTGCGCCTTGTCGAAGATCGGCGAGCCGAACCAGTAGCGTGCAGATGCAGGCTCGACCTCATAGAATCCGAGAGATGAAAGGATATACCATGATGACATCTGGCCAACATCCTCGTTTCCTGAAAGTCCGTCAGGCTTTGCGCTGTAGAGGGTAGAGAGAACCTCGCGTACCCTGTCCGCAGTCTTCCATGGCTGTCCTGCCATTGTATAGAAGTAAAGGATATGGTGGCTTGGCTCATTGCCGTGTGCATACTGTCCGATGAGGCCGGAGATGTCCGGTGATGTTTCGGCGCCCTCGATCACAGATGAAACGGTGAAGAGCGAGTCAAGTTTGCCGAGGAAGTTCTCCTTGTCGCCGAAGCAGCTTACGAGTCCTCTGAAGTCATGCGGTACAAGCCATGTGTACTGCCATCCGTTACCCTCGCAGTAGTCGTCTGCGCGGTGTGTCGAAGCGAACGGGCTGTATTCCTTGCGGAAGTTGCCCTTGCTGTCCTTTCCCCTGAGGAATCTGAGCTCATGGTCAAAGAGATGAACATATGACTTGCTTCTGTTGAGGAAGTGCTGGTAGTCAGCCTCCTTGCCGAGCACTTTCGCTGCGTTTGCAAGAGCGCCGTCGGCGAGGGCATACTCGAGGTCATATGCTACAGACTCTCCGAAGAGGTCGCAAGGGATGTAACCGTATTTCATTCTATGCTCCTGGCCTCTGTCAGGTCTGAGGGCTGAAGCCTTCATGGCCTCGAATGCAAGTTCATAGTCGAATCCCCCGAATCCCTTCACGATGGCGTCAGCCACAGGCGGGATGCCCGGGTTGCCGACCATGCAGTCTGTCTCGCAGCCGTGCAGGTGCCATACAGGCAGCTTGCCCTGCTCCTTGTATATCGAGAGCATGGTGTTGATGAAGTCAGTGTAGCGCTCGCTCTGGAAGATGCTGTAAAGGGGCATCGCAGCCCGATATGTATCCCATAAAGAGAAAATCGTATATGTATCGAACCCTGGATTCCTATGTATCTCTCCATCAGCTCCGCGATAGTCTCCATTGCAGTCACAGAAGGATGCAGGGGCTGTCATTGCATGGTACATTGACGTATAGAATACCTGTCTGTCCGATTGCACAGCCGTCGTTATACGAATCTTTGAAAGTTCCTTCTCCCATGCAGTGACGGCATCCTTCTGTACTGCGTTGAAGTCCCAGCCTGGCATCTCTGCCTGCATATTGGCGTAAGCGCCATCCATGCTGACAGGAGAGAGCGCGACCTTCATCAGGATCTGCTCTCCCTCCGCTGTGTCGAAGTCAGCCTTTGCAAACAGCGGCATATAGTTGACGCTGTGGACATAAAGGTCATTGAAAGGCTTCGAGAACTCCGCATAGAAGTAGATCCTTTGTGCGTTGGCCCATCCCTTTGAATAGCGGTATCCCTTTACTGCGTTGTCGCCGCATGCCTCGATGTAAGTCTCGGTAGGGTCGTCCCAGCATCCGCCGTTATCAAGGTCAATCACGATACCAGCCTCTTCTGACTGAGGGAAGGTGTAGCGGTGGAATCCGACACGGTTTGTCGCGGTCATTTCTGCAGTGATGCCGTAGCGGGTCAGCGGAACGCTGTAGTAGCCCGGCTTTGCGATCTCGCGTGTGCGGTCTGCATATGACCACAGGCCTGACTGCGGGTCATCCTCGGTTCCGCGTGCAAATGTAACCTCTCCTGTCACAGGCATTACCGTGACGTCAAAGAGGTCACCGATGCCCGTACCGCTGAGGTGGGTGTGCGAGAAGCCGATCACCGTAGAGTCACTGTCATGGTAGCCCGAGCACCAGTCCCACTCCTGCGGGATGCTGGTAGGTCCGAGCTGTACCAGTCCGAACGGCACATTGGCTCCCACGAACACGTGTCCGTGGCCTCCTGTACCTATCTTCGGGTCTACATAGTCAGTGTAGTTCTCAATGCTGTTCTCTGCAGTGCATCCCAGCACCAGCAGCGCCACAAATAAAAATCCGAGGTACCGCATAAATATTAAAACTTATTATTAATCAGGTTGTTGTGTGACACCCTTCCTTTCATGTGGCGGCCCTTGGTGATGACCAGGCGGTCGCGGCCGTCGCAATATGAAGGGTTGAGGGTGATTTCGACGCGGTCGAAGCGAGGGGTGGTGAGGGTGTATGACGGATCGCCCGGGCAGTCGGGGTAGAAGCCCATCATGGAGAATACCGCCCATGCGGACATCGTGCCTGTGTCGTCGTTACCCGGGAGGCCGGCCGCCGAAACCGTGTAGTGCCTGTCAAGAAGCTCGGAAACGATTTTCGCGGTCCTCCACTCCTCGCCCTTGAAGTAGCTGAAGAGGTAAGGGTATGCTATGTCAGGCTCATTTGCGGGGTCATAAAGTCCGTCATCAAATACCTTCTGCAGCTTGTTCACGAATGCCTTGCGTCCGCCCATGAGCTTTGCCAGTCCGAGCACATCGTGAGGCACATAGAAGGTGTAGTTCCATGCGCTGCCCTCGTGGAAGCCCGGCACCGGCTCGAAGTTTTCTCCCTGGCGCGGATTGAACGGCTCAAGGAAGGTGCCGTCAGCGTTCAGAGGCCTGAGCGTGCCGAACTCATGGCAGTAATAATGCTTATACTGAAGCGATTGCGCACGGAACTTCGTTGCATCCTCGGTGTGGCCGAGGTCTTCCGCAAGCAGTGAAAGCGCATAGTCGGCGATGTAATATTCGAGTGCATGTGACACGGAGTTGTCACCCGATGCGTCAGCCGAATAGAATCCGAGAGGAACATATCCCTTTTCAAGATAAGGGTCAATGTCAGGGCGCATGAGGTTCTGTGCCCCCGGTGTGGTAGCAGACTTCACGAATGCCTCATAAGCGGTCTCGATGTCGAAGTCGCGCAGACCCTTGAGCCAAGTGTCCGTGATTACTGGAATTGCAGGGTCTCCCTCCATCGTGAATGTCTCGCGTCCGAAAAGTTCCCATTTAGGCATCCAGCCCCATTCCTTATACATGGAGATCATCGAGCGGACCATGTCCAGTTGCCTTTCAGGATAGACGAGAGTCATCAGCTGATGCACATTCCTGTAGGTGTCCCACAGCGAAAATACGCTGTAGCGGTTCTGTCCCGCAGGTACACGACCCACCCCGTCAGACTCCATCAACGGATACTCCCCGTTCACGTCATTCAGGATGCTCGGATGAATGAGGGTATGATAAAGTGCGGTGTAGAACACCTCAAGATCGCGGTCAGTAGCTCCGGAAACCTTGATGCGCGACAGGTCCGACTCCCAGGCATCATGGGCGGCGGCACGCACGGTCTCGAAGTTCGACACGCCCGGTGCAAGCTTTGCCTGCTCCGCATTGAGATTCTCCCAGGCATTCTCGCAACTCACGAACGATACTCCCATCTGGAGCTCGACCTGCTCGCCCTCCTCGGTCTCGAAGGAGAACCAGTATCCGATGTCATCTCCGGCGATCTCGCGGCCATACTTCTCATATATCTTATATGTGCCGTCGTCTACGGTCCACTCGGCCTCGACCCCTTTCATCAAAGGCTGTTTCTTCCAGAAGCCTCCCTTCGAAGGTACCTTGTTGATGCGGATCGCGAAATATACGGGGAACACTGCCTGAGGATTGTAGCAGAAGGTTCCCGCCAGCCTCATTCCCTCGATTTCTGTCTCGCTTATCTTGCGGATCCATGCTCCGGTCTCATTGGTCAGACCCTCCCCGAAGTTGACCAGGATGTTGCCCTGGCCGCCTGGGAAAGTGTACCTTTCAATGGCTGTGCGTGTGGTTGCGCTGGCTTCGGCCTTGATGCCGTATGCGAGGAGATCGCATGCATAGTAGCCCGGTGAAGAAGTCTCGCCGTGCTGCTCCGACCCGTAGATATGATAGTCGACCTGCAGAGGACCTGCAGTCGGCATCGTCAGCGCCAGGCCCACTTCCGGACATCCTACGCCGCTCAGATTGACGTGTGAGAATCCTGTGAAGAAGCAGTTGTCGCTGCTGTACGGAGTCGACCACCACCTGCTGTCCTTGTCCCATGTGTTCAAGTCAGATCCCATCACGTTGAAAGGAGTCACTGACATCATTCCGTTAGGACATATGGCACCGGGGTTCGTCGTTCCGAAGTTTGATGTTCCGATGAATGAGTTGACATAGGGGGTCACTCTGTCATGGCCGGGTTGACCGGCAATCTGTGCTCCCGAGGCTGAAAAAACCGCCAGCAGGAGTCCTGAAGCAACAGCCAGATTAAGGGATTTCATTATTTTACGATTGAAGTCTTCTTAGTGAATTCGATGATCTCGTCGATGTAGCCGAAAGCGACTCCCACCACTGTGTCCGCTGCGCCATAGTATACGGCTACGCGGCCGGTCTCGGGGTCATGAAGCGCAGCGCAAGGGAAACATACATTAGGAACATCTCCAGTGCACTCGTAAAGTGTCTCAGGATGAATGAGATATGGGCCTGTGCGCGCGATGACCTTCCAAGGCTGTTCGAGGTCGAGAAGGGCTGCTCCGAAAGAGTAGTTGTAGCCCTGGCATGTGCGGTGTACGCCGTGGTAGAACATGAGCCATCCCTCTGAAGTCTCGATAGGGATAGGGCCTGCTCCGATCTTGCAGCACTGCCATGCGCTGTCCTCGAAGTCCGAAGGACCCATCACGAAACGGTGTCTGCCCCAGAACTCGAGATCCGGCGACTCCGAATAGAAGATGTCTCCGAACGGTGTGTGGCCTGTGTCTGACGGGCGTGAGAGCATTGCGTACCTGCCGCCAATCTTGCGAGGGAACATCACTCCGTTACGGTTGTATGGGAGGAATGCGTTCTCCAGCTGGTGGAAGGTCTTGAAGTCCTTTGTCCATGCTACGCCGATGGTAGGGCCGTGGTAGCCGTTGCACCATGTCACATAGTATTTGTCCTCGATCTTGCATACGCGAGGGTCATAGCCGTATACCCATTCTCCGATCTCCGGGATGTCGCAGTCGAACTTGAGGGTCTCGGGGTTGATGTCCCAGTTGATGCCGTCCTTTGAGAATCCTACATGGAGGGTCATGCGGATATTGGTGTCGTCGACGCGGAACACTCCGGCATATCCGTCCTCGAACGGAACCACGGCGGAGTTGAAGATGCTGTTCGAATTCGGAAGAAGGTCGCGCGGAATCACAGGATTGCCCGAATATCTCCACATCACCTTCCTGCATCCCTCAGGACGCTCTTCCCATGGCATGTCGGGCATGGGCATGCCGACGATTTTAAGATCTTTGTTCATATCGTTATCAGTTTTTGTTTTCATTGAAAGGTATCACCCTGCTGAGGATGAATATAGGAATAGTAGCGAACATCACCACGATGAAGAACATCTTGTAGCCGAGCGCGTCGCTGAGGAATCCGGATACCGCTCCGGTAACCATCACAGATAGGTTCATGATAGCGCTGGCGAATGCGTAATGCGCCATCTGGTGCTTTCCAGGGGCAACCTGCTGCATCATGAACAGTGTAAGTCCGACGAATCCGAATCCGTAGCCGAAGTACTCGAGCACGATTCCGCTGCCGATCAGAAGCGCAGATGATGGCTGGGCCCATGCGAACCAGGCGTACACCAGGAAAGGAAGGTTGAATATGCAGACAAGGGAGAAGAGAGCCTTCTTGAGGCCTCTGTGCGAGATGTAGTATCCCGCAAGCAGGGAGCCGAGCACGAATGCCGCCGCTCCGAATGTTCCGTAATAGAGACCGATCTGCTGTTCGCTCAGTCCGAGACCGCCTGAAGCGACGTCGGCCTTGAGGAACAGAGGCACGATCTTCATCACGAATCCCTCTCCGAGTCTGTAGAGGATGATGAATGCGATGTAAAGCCAGATGTGCTTCTTCCTGAAGAAGTCACCGATCACAGCCTTGAGCTCCTCGCCGGCGGATTTCTTTTCCGTGCCTTCAGCCTTCAGTCCAGCCGGGAGGCTGAAGCGGTGGTACAGTCCGAGCACGACAAGCAGCACCGCAGCGGCTCCCATGATGATGGTCCATGCGTGGAGCGCTGCCTCACCGGAAGTCGCTCCTGCTGCCTCGCGTGCGTCGATGAGCACACCGGCAAGATAGACGAGAAGTCCGGTAGCTACCAGTTTGGCGATGTTGTAGAACGCTCCCTGCCAGCCGATATATTTGGCCTGGTCCTGCTCCGAGAGCTCTGCCATGTAGAGTCCGTCGAGGGCGATGTCATGGGTGGCGCCGCTGAAGGCTACCACTGCAAGCAGAGCGATGCAGACTGCGAAGAAGCTTGGCAGATGCAGGGCGAGGGCGACGCATGCGAAGCCGGCGCCGCTGATGATCTGTGTCGCCACGACGATCATGCGCTTGCTCGGGAGAAGTTCCAGAAGCGGACTCCAGAGGAACTTGAGGGTCCAGGGAAACATGATGATGGATGTCCAGAGTGCGATCTGGCTGTCAGCGATGCCGAGTCCCTTGAACATCAGCACGCATACCATGTTGAGGATTACGAAAGGCAGTCCCATGGCGAAATATGCCGACGGAACCCACCTTAGTGGATGATTGGTTTCAGTCTTCATCGTTATGTCTGTTATTCCGGCATTTCAAACCTTATATATAAAGAGACATAAGCGGTGAAAATTCGTGATAAATATACACTTTTTTCCTATCGTAATCTATACAAATCCATCAAAATTACGGTTACAAATTAATCTCTATTATGGAAAATATAAGGGGATTTAGTAATACTATTATCGCCACATCCTTATCCGAATGTGGCGATATATAAATGAGAGTGATAAATCTATCGTAATTTGTCTGCAACAGTAACTATTCCACTTGAGCAAAATCCATATTTAATTTCGTTTGTACTAAACACACTTGTTATCTTTAGCTTTAATGTGAGTATACCATCAACGATCCCTCCTGTGCCATCTATTGTAACAGGACCATTATATACTATTCTTTCTCCAGTTTTATCAAGCAAGACTATGTTTCTTGAATATGACATCAGCTCAATATTATTTGTGGCATCTACTAATGCATTTATTACTACTGAAGTGTTATTGTTGTAATCCACCTTGATATGAAGTTCATTCAAAGAATCATCTTTCATTTTGAATATTTTCATATTTCCAGATATCGGACTGACTATAAAACTTGCCTTATGCGGAGACACAACCTCTGAACCAATATCTTCATTATAAATAATCTCGTTAGCGATTATCTCTCCAACCGTTGAAAATGTATAATCTCCCAAATATGATTCTGTATTATATCCTTTTGTGCAGGATAACAGAGTCATAGACATAATAATCGACACGATATGTTTTACAAAACTATTAAATTTCATATGGAACTACTGCTTTCTATATTCTATCTCAAACATTACATATGAGGTATTATATATATGATTATTCTCGTCAATATAATAAGCATATACAGAACCTGCATAGTCATCTTTTTTACCAATCTTGACATTAACCTCGACTGGTTCAGGAGAAATAAGTTCACCCAATGCATTGGGAATTTCAATTGATACGGAAGTTGTATGATCAATGAGAGCTCCACCATCATCTTCCCACCACTCGTATCGAATATTTGTTCCATTATCAACCAATGACCATCTGAATAACTCTGTATCTATACCAGCTTCTGCAAGGTCTAACCAGTGAATATTATTCCTGTTTTTATATCCTTTACCTATATATTTTTTTTCTTTTTTAATTTGCCCTTTTCCTCCTAAGATGCTTCCAAGTTCAAAATAAAAATATAACTCAGGATCACCCATAATTGCTGGTTCAATATCTGACCATGCTGACTTGGATGTTGGCCTAACTCGAGTTATATAATCTTTAGTAGGATATAAGTTCATTCTCCCACAAGAAGGGTAGTCTCCTCCCAATAAACCGGCTATAGTTTTTTCGGCTACAGCTGTCGCTTTCGTTTGTGGAACATCAGATTCATCGTTAAGCGACGAACTGGACAAATCTTCTTGCAAGTAATATGTATAATAGTCTGTCTCATATATTGGATTGGCATCCATAGTGTGAGATTTTGTCTCTCTTAAATCTGTGGAAACTGCAACCGTTCTTTCATTATGGCTTACTACGACAACAGCTTGAGATTCAAAGGTGTCTCTTACTTTCACAGAAATAATATTTCCATCTGGAGTATATGCATCTATGTATTCAGTGGTTTGATCATCAAAATCAAGCGGCAAATAAACCACTAAAGGTAAATTGTTCTCTGTCCAGTTTTCTGGATGAAGCACAAAAATCTGAAGTAGTGGATCTTCTTTCGCAATGTCATTCATCAGTTCAGATGGAACAGCTAAAACATCATTACCTGCTTTTGTTTTACTAGAAAGTGTGGGAACAACTAAAAAGTTATAGTCTCCGTCAAAGCGTAGTGCGGCATTGTTCAATACAAAATCCTTAAAGTTATTATTATTTATATTCTGCTGCACTATTTGAGCAAACACAGCTCCGGGCTCACCTATGAGTGATTGCGATATATATTCCTCCTCTTCAATATTTGATACTTTGGAACAAGATACTATACAAATGGAAAGTAGAATATATAGGAAATAATACGGTCTCATAATCATAAAAAGATCAAAATAAACTTTGCAAAATTAATTATTAATCATATTACATGATAAATCTACTACATTAAATCATATGCCTGTAAAAAATGCAGGGACTTTCCTTATTAAAATATTCAGGGAGAATGATTATGTTTATATCCATTGCTCATAACTTTCCTATAGTCTGGTATGTTAATTTTTATATGTTATATAATCAGTCCATAGCACTCTAACTTTGCCATCATGATGTATTCCTATAGATCATTTTATAGGAATGAAAGAGACTGCGGCGCCACCATCAGAAGCGAGTGATAATATCAGTGTGTCATCTGAAGACAATATCTCCTTTCTTATCAAGTAGGCTGCCTTGTCAGGGGCATCGGTCCCATCCGGCTGAGTTACCATCGGAGCATCGAGATCATCGGAATAGACAACAGCCTTATATGATACTCCTTCGTGAAGGAAGTCGAGAGGTACGGAAAGTTGGCGAGGGATGCTGTCGGTACCTGCACCGAGGAAGAAACGGTCCCCTGCTCTCCGGGCAATGACGATGTATTCCCCGATTTCGCCCTGCAGAGCTTTTGACCAGTCGCAGTCAGGGTCAAAGTCGCGGAAGAACTGGAAGGCCGGATGGCCCTCGTAGTTCTCGATAAGGTCGCAGGCCATCTGGAGAGGAGAATAGAGAAGCACCCAGTTCGCGATCTGTCTTGGCAGTGTAGTCTTGATAAAGCACTGCGAATGATCACCGTTCCATGCCTTCCGATCCTCATATCCCTTGGCGGTATCGAAATATATGTCAAACACGCCAGGAGTATAGTCCATCGGACCGGAAAGAAGTCTTGTGAAAGGTATGGTGCAGAGATATTCAGAATCATTGCCCCGGCTCCATGCATTCCATTCCATGCCCTTGGCACCTTCTCTTGTCATCATATTGGGCCAAGTGCGCCTGATTCCGGTCTCCTTGATCGGCTCGTGTGCATTGATCATCAGCTTATGGCATGCTGCCTTTTCCACCACTTTCTGATAATGCTGCACCGCTCGCTGGGAATGGTGCAGGATCGAGCCTGGCATTCCACCGGCATATCCTGTCTTGACCGTATGGATCCCCAAGTCCTCATACTTGCGAAAAGCGGAGTCGAGTGCAGCCTCATATTCGAAGATGCTTCCTCCGGTCTCATTATGCATCCATAGGGATACGCCCCTTTCGGCCGCATACTGCGCGATCCTTTCAAGATCGAAATCAGGATAGGCGTTGCAATAGTCGAAATGCTGCCGTCCTCCCCAGCTCTCCCATCCGCGGTTCCAGCCTTCAAAGAGGACTCCGTCAATGCCATTCTCCGCAGCGAAATCGATATGTCTTATGGCATTTTCGGTTGTCGCGCCATGCCTCTCGTCACATATCCATCCGTGTGTTCCGAGATGCATCCCCCACCATACTCCGACATACTTCTGCGGACGTATCCATGATGTGTCCTCTATCCGGCATGGATCATTCAGATTGAGAATGATGGAGGAATTGATCAGTCCCACGGCAGATGATGCTGTCTGAATCGTTCTCCATGGAGTAACGAATACTCCTGCCACACGTGCCTTGCATCCATCAGGTCTCGGGGCCAGTTCAGCAGTGAATACGAGGGAATCGCATCGGCACAGGTTCATTTCGGGGAAGTCATAAAGAGCTGCCTCATGAATGCTGCCGTAGATATCTCCCATCTTGAAAGTAAACGGAGTATTTGCTCTCTCGACTTCACTGATGTTCTTTCTGACCACATCCAGTTCGTATGTCTCGAAACTTCCCGGGATGGACCATGACAGACCGTCCTGGACAAAACGGAACTGAGTGATTTCATCCGAGACAGTGAGTGAATCCATATCTGTATTATACTCATATCTGAATGCAACTCCATCATCAAAGGCGCGGACTCTGACGGTCATACCTACATTGTCATCATTTCTCAACTCTATAGCCATTTCATTATGGTTGTCTCGTATCGTCTTGTTCTCTCCCCAGGGCTGCGTCCATTCCTCATCGAAAGATGTGCGGTGGACCTTTGTGATCCTGAAGCCATCACGGAGATTCGCATCCGGAGATTCCAGACCCAAACTCAATGAAATCAGAGGATGACTTTCAGCAGCCAATTCAAGACATGGAGTTCCCTCATCTGTTAGAAACATACTGACAGAATTACTGCCTGATGGTGACACGATCCTATTTACAGTAGTACAGGAATTAAGAGTGGCTATGACAACAACAATGAGTAAACTGTGGTACTTCATGAGCGTTTGTTCCTTTAATGGGTTGAATATTCCGTCCTTTTGCAATTGGTTACAGAATGGGGCATGTATACCATACGAATACAAGCCCCATTTACCACTTAAATACAATGATGTTTTTTATTCAGTATAACCTGTCCAACTGATATCTGTGAAAGCGACATCGGAATTTGTGCTGTTAAAACATACTGCAGTGATTACAATCTGAAATGCCCCCGTGACATTTATATCATAAGACACATCATTTATTGTATATTTTACAGTTTCCGCATTTTCATATGTTTGAGACTTCAGAATATTTCCGCTTTCATCCTTGATATCAATAATAAAGGATGTACCTGTTTTCGATGTTGCTGCATATCTTGCAAATGAAAGGGATAAGCTTCCGCAACCTCCATTTAAAATCGGCGATGTTAAAGTTCCAATAACTGTAGATCTGGCTCGTAAGTTAGGTCTAACACCTGATGATGATAGCTTTCCAGAAGCATCTATGATTTGTGTGTTCTCGACGGCCCAACCTGTTGCTGATGTGTAACTTCCAACCGTGGTTCCAGAAGTCTCTCCTTCATTAAATGTATCTAGATCCGCGCTACCGCCAGATGCAGGTGGCACATCATTAGATTTTCCTTCTTGCACAATAGTATACTCCATTCTGCCGTTGAGATCATTCATAATAATCACTTTACCTTCTCTTTCTTCTTCAGAGGTGTTTTCTTCCACGACAAAACTTAATGTTTCAGTCCTGACTGCTCTTGTTTCAAGAAGGGTAATCCATCCGAATGCAGGATCTACCATTGCCATGTATTCCATATTCGTAGTTACCGGAACCTCCACCGTTCCACCGCTTGCTGGTACCTTTACAGCAAATGCGGTCTCATCGACACTAAATTGTCCTTCCTCGAATGAAAGTATTCGGGCTGCAGTAGAACCATCGCTCTTCACCGCTATCAGATATACTTTGCCATTAGTTATAGGATCGGGAACCGTAACAATCGCTTTACCCTTTGATGTGCTGGTAGCTGAGATTTCAACCTCAAACCCTTTAGTTCCAAAAGCGTCAACCACAGTCTGATCATCTGCCGCAGAGACTGTATATGAGACATTTACAGTCTCTCCTGGAGACGCAATCACATCAGTCGTATTAACATTTATAACAAACTGCTGAGCCTTAGGAATTTCTATCTGAGTACCATCTGAGAGAATGAAAAGAACTGATGCTTCACCATCTATTACCTGCCTGAATACTATACTGTCTGATGCTCCTGCATTACCAATCACTTCCCAAGTTACCCCTTCATTATATGAAATCTCGAAATTTCCTTCGTTGATACGTATCTGAGGTGTTGCGATATGAGCAGTTGCAGGAATCTTTTTACCCTGATCATCAAGAAGCCATTCACCATTTACAGTCCAATAGTAAGTACCGTCTGTATCAAGTTTCACACTGATCTGAGGTGTCAGACCATCCGCGCCGTCTGTACCATCCTTTCCATCTTCTCCGTCAAGACCATTCTTTCCATTGTATATGATAATCGTACCGGATTTCGAGAAAGTGACCTCATATCCGCTTCCGTCTGCAAGAGGAGTGACTGATGTTATCTGGTCTGAATTCTTCAATGCGTCAACAGTAGTGACAAGGGCACTGATATTATTATTTATGTCAGCAACCATTGCCCTCAATTCTGTAACATCTTGTTCAACCTTATCCAGTCTGTTATTTATTTCTGTATCATCATACGAACATCCGACAAGTAAAATCGCTGCCGAGATTGTCAGAAGATTTTTATATAGTTTCATTTTATTTTGCCTTTAGATATAACAGTTTATATCAGTCTGCCCTACATTCTGGGGCAGACTGATATCGGTTTTATTTAGAGGTTATAGTATGGTTTTCCAGCAGCTGCAAGACCAGCTTTAGCCTCAGTATTCGTAAGCGTATAACCATCAGGATCTGAACCAGCGTCGCGACTTCTATTGCCATTCGTACAAGTAACTGTCATTCCGCCAAATGCCCCGTCTGAAATTGCCTGGAGAACAGGAGTCGGATCCTTTTCTGCTTTAGTGCGGAGATTGAAGCACATAATTCCAGCATATCCATCATTAACAGCATCCTCAGCATATCCTGCAATTGTATTTGCATTATATGAATTACCTAAGTTTAAAGATAATGGAAACCACTGATTATTAGTCACCCCTGGCATTGTGCACCATAATTTCGATAAGTACGATCCAAAATAGCCATGATATATATAGTTTACATCTGCACATGCTGATGAAGAAATCATGTCGCTATTTCCCCAATCAAATACAGTGATAATCTTATCATCCCCTATCAGATCCCTTGTATAGGAAATGATATTGCTGTAAGAACCTGAAACTAAGGCAGTAGCATAATCAGCATACTCGTCATCGAATCCGATTCCATCCAGACCGTATTTCTGTACAGCCCAGGCAAGTATGTTGGCAAATTGTTTTTGTTGAGTAGCGTTCATGTTGGCAACACCTATTCCCTGCCAATCACCAAGCACTGTCAAAAGGACTTTCATATCCGAATTTTGAAGTGGACGAACATAAGTATTTGCGCCATTCCCCTCCAAAACAGGAGCTAATTTGTCATTGAGAAACAGCGTAGGTTCTGTAGCGCCATTCACTGTCGTCTTATGGATATTCGATGCGAACAGCTCCACAATATCAAATAATGTGATTTCCTCATCAAGCATGTAATCCATGGCATTCAGAGGATTGACATCATTTGTTTCGACATATACTGTCATAACCAAATCTTTGTCCCCAATTGCTCTTGTCATTGGGATTGACTCAGTAAAGTCTGGTTCAGTTGCAACAACCGAAGGTTCCATCTTATTACAAGAAAGAACCGCGAGCATCGCAGCACAAAGCGCGAAAAATGAAAAAATCTTTTTCATGATGCTTAAAATTTAAAGGTTATTAAATATTGTGGTTGGATGGTATTTCTACCATGTCTTAATCCATTTATTATATCCGCTTCCAGTTCTATCAGACAACTGCATAACATCGATATTATATTGGAAGGATTCTGAAACAAATAAATTCTTGAAAAACATCTCAGGATTCCAAGTTCCACCTTCATACGCATCCTGCAGCAAAGATCTTATATCTTCAAAAACGAATATGTTATTCTGACGCAATCCGTTCTCTTCCCACTGAATCAGATATGTATAGCTGTTCTGACCTCTATGCCAATAGGCATTGGTACACCCGTATCTCTTCGGATTAAGCCCAGCAATAGGCTTGCGAGGATACTTTACAGAGACTCCGGGCATTCCTTGATGATACGGATCTATGACTTCAATCTCATAGGGCTCCTCCGTCGGCTGGTTATACCCGGACCAAGCATAGTCTATAAAGCCGCCCACCTCTATGCCACCGCAAGCCTCGACATCCCAGAAATATTCTGTCGGCTCATCATAATCCACCAATGTGAGAAGCTTATAGTTTCCAAGTGCTTGACGGAGAGCTCTGATAAGTTTGGGGTATGACTTTGTGTTGACCTCCGGAAAAGTATCGTCCTTTCCATATTTTGAATCCCGGTCCCAGAGATTCACACCATCAAGATGGTACCTTTCAACTATCGTCTTCACCTGATACACGAAATCATCTATCTGGTTGTCCGTCATATTGCAGAAGCCTATTCCCTTGCCGCCACCTTCAATGCACAGACATACCTTTCTTCCTGTTTCCTGCACCGGCCTGATATAGGTGTCATAATTTTCCAGAATATACTTCAAGTCCGAAGTCAACTCAAGAGTAGCCTGTCCTGTCGAATAATCATATCCGACAGAAGACTTTCTCAGATTAACTATATTACCGACGCCCTGATACCATACTCTTTCTCGTTTTTCTACTTTTTCAAAGTAGAAATCTGTTGCAAGACGAGGATCGAACTGAGCCGTATTCAGATAGAATACCATAAAGAGCTCCGAACCGTCGTGGAGTTCAGCCTTGGTCTCCCATGCGTTCCTGACAGTCACGTCAATATATATGATGCTGTTCTCCGAATCCTGCCAAGGAGATACAAGAGTTATCGGAAGAAGATATCTTCCAGATTCAAGAACATTTCCGAGCTTGTTTACTCCATATATCTTCACCTGCTTCATGTCACTGCGTCTGCTGCCCTGAGTGAACTCAAATGCACCACCGCCGATGAATTCGTAAAAACTTGCAGGAAGTTCCTTGTACTCAATACCGGTTGACTGGGAATATGTACTCACCAAATCAGGGCGTGCCTCCAAAAGGAGGGTCTGGTTGCTTGTTACCGGCTTGCTGGCCTGGACATAGAACTCTTCAGTGCGGAAACTGTCTCCCTTGTTCAGCAGCACATCCGTACGGTCACCGGCCGTGTCCGACGCGCGCAGATGCAAGGTTGCCGTTGAATTAACCGCATCCTCGTCCAACTGTTCTCCTAACGGCATATCTATCACCTCATCTACGCAGGATGACAATGTGATCGCCATCAGGCAGAATGTCACTATTCTAAATAATTTCATAACCTATTCCTCCTTCTTGTTGATTTCGGGTATCTCAATTCCATCCGGCCAGACAAGGTCATACTGAGCCACACCGTCATTGCCATACTGGGAATGATCCTTGATCGTATTGCCCTTGCCTTCATTGAACTTCCAATAGCCGATGAGAGTCGGATCATCCTGTGGATTTTCAATTCGGTACATGTTTTCCCATATCTGTTCCGGAGTTCGCGCCACGTTCCATACTCTTGCCTCCGCTATCTTTCCCTGGAGCGGACGATAGTCATTGTAGGACTTGCCGATAAAGAACTGATATGCCTCTGCCTCTCCCAATGCTCTTTGTGCGAGATTGATGCCTCCCGTAGCCGTACCAAGTTCCTTCCCTTCACTCTGAACTTTACCATCGAGGTATACCCTTACAATTCTGGTTTCATAATCATAAGTACAAGCCACATGATACCATCGGCCGTCATAGAGCTTCTTTGAAGCGTCCGAGGCAGGGAACTTTCCGAATGAGGTGCCACCGCCACTGCCATCGAACTGTATCTGCTGACGTTCAAAATTGGTGTCGCCTATTCTCATCAGCAGATATTGCTCTACTCCCATTATGCTGGATATGTTGCACGCTCCAAAATCATTTTCAAGATCAAAACGGTCCATATAGATAAGAGCTTCGTAAGTCATTGCGGTCAGGCCATTGAATGCCTCACTTTGCGGCCCAGGCTGATCAAGTGTAGGGAAATTGATCCAGTTATCTGTAAGTTGCGCAGCCACAGTGATCGCCGAAGAACGCCTAACAAGATAATATGCAATACCTGCATTACCCATCACATCTATATCGGATGAAGTTAATCTTACGGGAAGAAGATAGGTGTGATCGATATCCATAGATTCGATCTGATCCTCCCCTTCTCCCATCAGATTCTTGAATCGGAGTGTCACGGTTTCGGAGATGGTTTTCCCTGCAGGAATGGATACTTCAGCAGTCTGAAAATCAAGATACCGCAACGGAAGCATCTCATAGTCCGTACCGTTCCTGCTGTTGAATACAGACACCAAACTTTCATCGACAGTGACTGTCGCCTTGATATCCCCGTCTGCCGGATAGGTAAGGGTCGCTGCCAACTCCTTGGTGAATTCTGGGATATTGTTTCCAAAAGTAGCCGCCTGACGGGAATTAGAAGCACTTATGTCAAGATATATAGAGTTATTGAACCTATATCCATCAGAAGAATATCTGTCGCAGGATATGGCTATAAATACAATCAGTGTGCTGAATATCAATAATCTTTTCATATCTGTACTCATTTTGATGGGTTAAGAGTCTGGATCGCTCTGCAGACCATCGCATAATTGGAATCATAGTGGTAGTAGTCTGTCTGGATATCGTATATCGCCAGGCCTCCAAAAGCAACGGCTCTTTCCGTAAGTACATCCACGGCCGGATGCTCTTTCTTGGATTCGTCAGACACATTTCCTGAAACCGAAGCAGAAAGAATTATTTTCTTCCTGTCAAGGCCGCATCGTGCGACAGCCTCGTTAACAGTCATCTTGATATCGTGAATGTTCTCCAGTATATGGGTGTCAAGGACAAAATAGTCTATCATATCCCTGTAACTCTGTGGCACTGCCATCGGATTCCCCTCGAAGACAATCAGCTGCCCGGACCTTCTTTCCGATGAAAGCCTGGCTGCGAGTGATTCCACCACCTGTGCCATTCTTTCATCATCAAGTCTGTAAGGAGCGGTGAATGAATAACCGTCAAGACCATTACTGTTAACAGATGCCACTATTCCATCTATATACGAATCAAACTGATCTGACTCCATTGACACCGAACCGTCTTTCTTGAGATCAATGTGAAACAGAACCTTTGTGCCAATGGCTCTCATCCATTCCATATCCTCTGCATCAGACTGCGAGAATGATTCGGCATTGGTAAGTGAGACAATGTCAAGAGAGTCTGGAAGACAGCGAAGGAATGACTTTTCACTGACGGGCTTCTGCTGAGCATTGTCAAAACTGGCGTAGAAGATATAATGCTCGCTTCCCTTGTAATCGCGGAGAGACTGCGCATACTGCTCCCAAAGTTCCGGAGACTCCTGCCATGGATATATGATCTCTATATCCAGAGATTCCGTCTGAGTCCAGTCTGAACATGAGGATAACGCAAGTACAGCCATAGCTGTAAGTATACTTCTCTTCATTTCATTCATCAATTATACTGTTTAACATCCCACCATACTCGGGTAGACATTCCATCACCGGTGCTGCTTCCCTGGGTTTCTGCGTTGAGCGTCGCTATAGCCTCCTGCAGATTGGCATTGTTCATCTGGTACTCCTCCACAGGGTAAGTAAGCCTGCGGGCGTGGTGTTCCAGATCCACAGTTCCGCCACTCTTGTCCTGAGGAGCCGGGAGCAGGCGTGGATAACCTGTGCGTCTGTACTCAGACCATGCCTCCACTCCGAGAGGGAAGATTGCGATCCACTTCTGAGTGATGATCCTCTCAAGGTTGCGTTCAAAGTCTCCCCCACTCTCCCATGCCACCGTTATGTCGCTCTGACGCATGGACATGCTGTATCCTCCGAGCGGATCGACATAAACTTCAGGCTTGCTTTCGGCATCCGCAATATACTCGGCAGCACCGCTTGCTCCCTTCTCCTCAAACGAAAGGGCAATACCCAGTTCGTACAGTTCTCTTGCAGCCTCTTCGCTTCCCCAGCGGAGCTCATACTCCGCCATCAGGAAGGAGACTTCGGCAGCATTGAGCCATAGATATGGGGTATCTGTCGTGACAACCATATTGGAGTAGCTGCTCACCGCCGCTGTCTTGCTGGACACGTCCGATCCGATACGGATACCGGCGTAGTTGCCTGCGTCATTCGGAAGGAACATCTTCTCACGACGCGGATCATTGTATCCGTTCATGTAGTTGATGATGTCCGCTCCGACCCTGTGGTCCGCCCAGTCATTATAGATCAATGCAGTGCGGTTTTCAGCGGCGTGCATGGCTGCATTGTCCGCATTCGAGGTGACCACTCCCGCTGCAATGGCTTCGGCCGCCTTGGTCTTGGCTAACTCAGGCTTCACATAGCTCAGGCGCATCGCCATACGGAGCTTCAGCGAGTTTGCGTATTTGCACCACTGCGATATGTTTCCATAATACACATGGTCATAGCTGCTCCAGGCGGAAGCGGCCAGACCGGTATTTTCCGAGAATACCTTGATGGCTGCATCAAGCTCCTCAAACATCTTCTCATACACATCCTCCTGACTGTCATACTTGACGTATATGGATTCGTTAGCCACGGCATCAGAATAAGGAATAGGACCATACGAATCCGTAACCCTATGCATGATGGCAACCCTGAAAAGGTCCGCAAAGGCATTGGACACTTCGTCATCGGTGGCTGTCACGATACCTCTGTACGGCGCATATGTCTCGGTGATCACATTTGCGAACGGCCATTTCCTCCAGTCCGCCGATGGATTGAAGGTCTCGAAACGTGTGAGCCAAGTGTCCACCGTAGAGCCTATGTAGCCTCCGAACGGTCCGCCTGAAAGGCTCTCGTTGAACTGATACATATGCTCCTGAACCGGAATAACGAGGTTCTGAAGATTCAGGACCTTTGTTCCTGTGCGATAGTTGTTCACTTCCATCTGCTCAGCCGTTACCTGATTGGGGTTGGTGTTCATGTCAATGAAGCCTGCTGTGCAGGATGACGCTACGCAGAAAGCGAGGATTGAGAGGAATAGATTCTTCGCAGCTCTCAAATTGGCATTGTTGCTTTTCATATTCTGTCCTCCCGTTAAAAATCAAGTTTCACATTGAAACCGAGACTTCTGAGCGAAGGCATCATGAAGTAGTCGATTCCCTGATAGTTGTTTCCAGTTGATGCGACTGCCTCCGGATCGAACGGAGCCTTGCAGTATATCATCCACAGATTGTGTCCGACAAGAGAAAGAGTAAGTCCCATCTTGTTCCTGAACCACTTGCGAGGAAGAGTATATCCGATAGACAGCTCCTGCAGACGGAAGTTGGTTGCACTGTAGGTATAGTACTGAGGCAGTCCGCTCTGCGAACCTATGGCCTGGTACCACTTCTGTGCATCCATCCATTCTCGTCCGTTCACAAGCACTCCGCCGGCATCTCTTGCTGCAGCAGAAGCCTCCGATACTCCGTATAAGTCAAGATTAGCCTGAGTCGCTGAATAGCATACGCCGCCGATTCTTCCGGAGAAGAGGAAACCGAGGTTTATTCCCTTCCATGAGAAGTCGTTTCGCCAAGCAAGGTTATATTTAGGGAATACTGTTCCCAGGAATATCTCATCCGCTTCATCTGTTATGGATATATCACCATTATCATCGATTTCAATATATCCCTTCTTATTGGTAAGAATATTGGATGTAGTATACAGGTCTCCGAGTGTCCCTCCCTGCTTGAGTATGAACTTGCTCTTTCCGAGAGCCTTGATGTCAAGCTGGTCAAGGTCAAGAGGCTCGCCTGTCACCGGATTGACCGCATTGGATGCAAGGTCAAGGATCTCGTTCCTGTTCCATGAGAAAGTGAAGTTGCTGTCCCACGAGAAACCGTTCCAGTCATGTCCGTATCCGAGGGAAGCCTCGACTCCGGTATTCCTCACGTTACCTGTCTGAAGATAGATCGTCGTATAGGATGACGATGGAGGAAGAAGCGGGTCAAACGTCTGATTATATGTATCGGCGAGATACCATGAAAGATTGAGACTGAGATCCTGCCAGAAGGTCATCTCAAGACCCACCTCATAGGTAAGGGTACGCTCAGGCTTGAGGTCGCTGATAGGATAATGCGTCTTGTCCTTCCATATCTTGCTGGTCGGGTCATATTCGTATGTAGGAACAGTGAGGAAGCGAGGGAACGGCATACCTACCGATGCAACAGATCCTCTCACCTTGAAATAGCTCAAGGCTCCCATATCCCAATGAGATGAAGGTACCCACGAAAGTCCGGCAGACGGATAGAAGAAGCTTGACTGGCTTGATCCTGCTATCTGCGAAGCCCAGTCATTACGGCCTGTCGCTGTAAGGTAGAGCATCTTCTTCCAGCCCACCTCAATGCTTCCGAACATAGACTGGGTCTGGTCGTGCCATCCGCTCTTGGTCGCCCTCTTCTTGGTGTCGTCAAGGTCCATCACATTGAATACATTGGCAAGACCGTCTGCCTGGATCGGGCCGCCATATCGCATCTCGTCAGTCTTGATGTCGTTGATGGAAGCACCCAGATTGGCCACAAGGCTCCAGTCCTTCCCGAAAGTCTTGTTCACATTGAGCATGATGTCGGCGTAGGTCTGCGTGTCAAGGCCTCTTGCCTCAGTATAGTGACCGTTCTTTCCTCCCTCCGAGATGGTGGACTCGGTCGTCGCATAATACTTCTGCGTATAGAGGTTGTCAGCATTGTCTATGCGTACACGTCCTGTGACATTGAGCCAGTAAAGGATGTCGTAACTTGCATTCAGCGACAGCATATAACGTTTCTTGTCGTTGTTGCGGAGATTACGGTAGTTGATCCAGTACGGGTTCTGCATACGCAGGTCTCCCGTAAGGTCATCGCTCCAGAACTGTTCCATCAGTTTCGTTCCCGGATTGTATCTCTCGAAGCTCCTGTAAAGGTCGAAGTCCTCGCCACGAGGGAAAAGATATGCCGATGTAAGAGGGTTTGCATACACACCCTGATTGGTCATGTTCTGGTCCTTCTGGATAATGTAGCTTGCACTGGCATCAAGACGGAGCTTGTCATTGAGGAAGTATGTCGTGTTCCTGAATGTGAAGTTATAGCGGTCATACAGGTTATTCGGTATGATTCCGTCCGAATTGACTGCCGCAGCAGAGAAATATGTCTGGTTCTTGTCTGTTCCGCCGGAAACGGTAAAGGCATTCGTATAGGTATGACCAGTCTCAAAGTAGTCCTGCGGAGTGTAACCGCTCTCCTGAGTCATCTTAGGGCCCCAGCTGTAGATGCCGGAACCGCTGTTCTTGCCGTTCAGACCTGTTCCATACCTGTTCTGGAACTCTGGCAGACGGAACGGATCGAGAAACTCCGTATTGCTGGAGAATGTCACTTTAAGCCTTCCAGCCTCACCTTTCTTAGTTGTGATCATCACTGCTCCGTTTGCCGCCTGCGAGCCATAGAGGGCTGCCGCTGCCGCACCGGTCAGCACCGAGATGGACTGAATGTCTTCCGGGTTGATGTCTGCGATGGACTCGGTGGCTCCCTGAGAGTCGAACTCTGTGCCACCGCCTCCTCCGAAGTTATACATCGGTACGCCGTCGATGACATAAAGTGCATTGGAACTCTGGCTTATGGATTTGTTTCCACGGAGAACGACCTTTGACGCTCCGCCGACTCCCGATGAAGACGCATTGATGGTCACTCCGGCCACCTTTCCCGAAAGGGAGTTGATGAAGTTGGCATCCTTTACTCCGGTCACTAAATCTGAACTGACCTCCTGGACATTGTAGCTCAGGGCCTTCTGGTCACGGCGGATACCGAGGGCGGTAACCACCGTACCTTCAAGCTCCAGGGAAGACTCTGTAAGGGTGACATTGAAGATGCCGCGCTGCCCAATAAGTACTGTTACGATACCGTAGCCTAGGCTATTGAACTCGAGCTGGCCTCCGAGGTTCTCACCCGGAACCTCAAGAGAAAACTTTCCGTCTAGGTCTGTCACGGTTCCGATATCGGTTCCTTTAATGTAGACAGATACCCCAGGGACAGCCAGTCCTGACTGGTCAATAACCATTCCGCTGACTGATCTTGACTGTGGTGCGGATTGTCTTGCGAGGATAATCGTTCTCTTCTCATTCAAACGCCAGGCTAGATCCGTACCTTTGACCATCTGGTCAAGAGCGCTGCTAAGAGGGGCATCGTTTACCTTCACAGACACGCGCAGCTCCAGGTTGACATCTTCATCCACCGTAAAGAGATAGGAGGTCTGCTCCTCAATGGCATCAATCACCGTCTCCATCCTTACATCTGTCATATCTATGGTCACCCTGACATTCTGGGCCAAAGAGACATTAGAGAATGTTGTGATGAAGATACAGGAGGCTATCAGGAGCATCTGGACCCTTGAAATTAATCTGCTCTTCATGATGTTATCAGTATTTAGTGTTATTGTCTTGGTTAAGTATTCTTCTATCTGATGTAATATGTGTCCGTATGGTCATCATATGCGTATTCAAAGTCTACGAAGATCTTAAGCAATGAAAAAGCATATACAATTCCATCATTGACATTTACCTTCATTCGTTTTAGACGCACATCCGGAATGTCCTCACGCTCGATGACTATGTTGACACCGAATGAACGTTCAAACTTCCTCATCATTTCCTCGAATCCGAGTCCGCTGCAGTTGAGCACACCATCAGGCCATCTGTACTGCGATGAAACATCCACAGACTGAATGGTTTCTAGCCTTCCATCTACAACCTTTGCAATCTGATCCGGTTCCAGACTTGCGACTGCTATGCTCTCTTTATCCAGTATGGCCACTCTTCCCTCCATTAGGGCGGTGCAGAATTCTCCTGTCTCTTCTTCTGCCAAAATGTTGAAACGGGTTCCCAGTACCTTCACATCATATGCATATGTCTCCACGAGGAAGGGTTTACCTGTATCCTCGGCAACATCGAACATCGCCTCTCCTTCTATTCTTACCCTGCGTTCGTTCTTTGAGAATACTGCGGGATATTCGAGTGTGGAACCGGAATTCAGTTTGACTACTGTTCCATCAGGAAGAGTTACAGAGGCTCGTTGGCCTGCTTCAGTATTAAAACTCATCAGGCGCTGGGCATCATATTCAAGGGGACGAGTGAAAAACTGCCAGCTGATGATCATTCCCAGTGCTATTGCGGCAGCCGCAGACGCTGAATATGCAACAACTTTTCGGATTCTAGCATACAGACGACTTCTTCTGCTCAGCTCAATCTCATCCTTCATCTCCTTCTTTGATACAGCTAGAGTCATCAGCACGTGAGCTTCATATGCCTTTTGAAACTTTTTCTCGTTTTCCCCATTCTCGCTGATCCACTCATTTATCTGATCGATTTCTGCTTCGGTGGCCTCATCCATCAAAAATTTGTCTAGTAAATATTTGTCCATTTCCATACAATAATTCATCTTTATCAAGTCACTATTCCTTACCCTTCATATATAAAGAGACATATCTTAGAAAAATTCGTGATGAAAAATGAACTTTTTATTCAAAAATTTCCCTCCACCTTTGAATTCTCAATCCAGTACGCCTGCGTTCTATATGTATGCGAGCATATGCAATTTCAGAAATTTTGTCTATTTTTGCAACTAATGGAGAATTTTGATGAAATATCCTCGCGCGCCGTTGAACTGCTTTTCATCAAGCAGCGCAAGACGTTCTTGGCCCTTGCAATGCAGATGGTTCACGATGAAGAGACCGCAAAGGATATTCTCAATGACTCATTCATAGCACTGTGGGAAAAGAAGGACGAGGTGGAAAACCATGCCGACTATTTATTCCATATAATCAAGAACAAGTGCATTCGATACCGCCGCAGAAACACAGTCCATAAGAATGTGTATGACAAGATTGCCCAAAGGGAAAGAGGAATGATGGAAATTTACACCCGGGCCATAGAAAACTTCGATATCCTAAATATCCACGAGAAGGAAGTCAATGATATAATCTACAGGGAACTTTCTAAGGTGTCCCAGACGGATAGAGACATCTTCATTATGAAGAAATTTGCCGGGAAGTCATACAAGGAAATTTCTGACGAACTTGGTATATCTTCAGCAATGATAGATTATAGCCTCCGCAAGACAATGGTCAGGATGCAGAAGGCACTTGTGGATTATACTCCTGCCCTACTCATTATAATCTCAATGTTGGACAAGCAGTAAGAATCTCCAGAATATCACAGAGGACAATCTGTAGGGACTTTTTTTTCAGTAGGTTTTATACTAATCCTTAATTTATAGTTCCTTTTTCATAATAGTGATTACTTCCCCTAAAGTATTGTTTTATTTGCATAATTGATCAGTTATTCCAGATTTCTTGAATTAACTCACCTACCCATGCAGGCGGAATGGTAATATCTCTACGAAATTCTTCTTCAGGAACCGTTCTGAGATGTCTGTGTATTATTCTTTTCTTCTCGGCGTCGAGGCACTCCGCTGTGAGAACTCTAATGGCAGCAGAAACCATTTGCATCGTTTCATTGCAGAAGTCAAAGATCTTCACCTCAGACGTGTGGTTAAAGAAGATCTTCTGTCCGCTTGACAAATTGATGACACGTGATGCCCCGTCTGTCAGATACTTCAGATTAGATACTTGAAGACCACTCAATCCCAACCGGTATGCTGCATTATCACCATATGGGACGATCCTCACCCTCTCTTTTTTTGCCAGAGCTTCGGCTATATTTTCTGGAGAAGGGGCGACAAAGCCAGAATATTCGTCACGTATTTTGGGATAGCAGTAAATCCCTCGAGCTGGTCGTAATATCAGACCTTGCTTCTTAAGTTCCATTAATGAAAGTCTGACGGAGCCAGGACTTCCCAATTCAATGAAATCATCGATGAAGAGTATTGTTCCACGCTCCATTTTTCGGATCTTTTCTAGAACCAATGTCTGCACTCCAAGCATTTCTATTAGATTTATTTAACAAATATATAAACTTTTTGTTAGGAATAACAACAAAAAAATAAAAAAGTAAAAAACACACAACATTCGATTATAAATATCATATCTCAAAGCATAATCAATAAACAACTCTACGTTGCCAGAACTAAAATTGAGTATATTTGTAACGTTATGGAGCTGTTCACAAATGTATACTCAACGAAGAGCATGATAAATGCAATCAAGGAGATTGGAATAATACCTTTCTCTAAAAACATTGTGCCCGGATGGTCCATACAGGAAATAACCGACCCAGACTTCTGGTTCACGACCTCAGATCAGCTCGGCCCATGGGACTGGAAAGTCGAAGCTGTTCGAGAAGGTATTGTCTATGGAAAATTCATCAGCAGGAAATCCACTTTCGCAACAGTCGAGTTCTACAGACATCTGATGAACTGGAGAAGAAGTCTTCCGAAATATCAGATTCCAGTAGGAGGAAGATTCAAGGCAAAGACCCTTGATGACAAACTGGTGCAGATCTTCTCCCCTCCCCTGCTCGCCTCGATCCGCGAAAGAGAGTCGCTCGACTCGTCAGAGATCAGACCCCTTCTTGAAGAACTCGTTCCGCCGGAAGCCAGAAAGCGGATAGGCGGTCACCTGGAAAAATATCTGCTTCCGAACATAAAGAAGCATGCCGTAGATTTCCTGATTCAATATCTTGACATGGGAACCTGAACTATAGTTGGAGATATCACGAGGGTTTACAGAGGACCAAACTGCGAATACAAGGGATGGCAGAAAAACTCAATTACAACACCCGACCTTCTGTTTGAAGTATTTTCTCAACCTTCTGAGAATCCGTTCTGGACAAAATATCTGGAGCCATGCACGGAAAACGAGATTCTCGTGAACTGCACACCGGAAGAATCCCGGGAGATTCTGATTGCTCAGGTTGAAAGATTTTATCCTGGTACACGGAGCAAGCTGGAGAAGCTCTTCTAACTAATCATTATGTATGTAATGTTTCGTCCGCACTCGATGCCTTCCTTTCTTGCAGAATACAGAAGATTGTTGTCATCGTATGTGCAGATATCCGAAATCTGGATATTCTCATTTCTGATACCACATTCAACAAGAGTCTGACGGCAGGCCTCCTTCAGATCTATATGATGACCACCCGTCATTCCGGCTCCGGTCTTCGGACCACGGAACGACCACACGGAATCCAGATTGAAACCGGCCTCCTTGAACTTCAGGGCGACCTCCTCCCCTACCTGAAAACAGTCAGCACATATTCCAGGACCGATAACCGCAATTAAATCGGATGGTTGAGTACCATAAACATTTGACATCTTGGCAATTACGTTATGCAATATCTTTGCTACAGTTCCTCTCCATCCGCTATGGACAGCTGCTGCAGACTTCCTTACTGGATCATACAGGATGATAGGAATGCAGTCGGCAGTTCTCACACCTATAGCCAAACCGGTAAGGTTGGTTACCATAGCATCAAAACCATCTAATTCATCAGGAGTTACATCAGGCCTGTCCACTACGGCGACCTGAACATCATGTACCTGATTCATCTGAAGCACAGGCCACGGCAATGCCGCATCCCTTCCGATGGTACCAGCACACACATCCGGATGGATCTCGTAAGTTATATGATTATCTGAAACTCTCATCACTGCTCATCCACTCCCCCAAATATATCCTTAAGGGATGTCGGTTCCTTCCTTGTCACCGTCGCCTTCTTGGCTATCTTCTTGTCCTGAAGGATGATTCCGCCTTCAATGACGATTCCGTAATGCTCACTGAGATGCTTCTTTATCGCATTGATCACATATCCCTGAGGATTCACAGCTCTGAGCGCCTTAGGAGCTACCTGATTAAGGAATGTGAAGAGGTCGAACTGCTTCTGCGCTATATCGAAGAGAGATATATTCGCCTTTATGCCCTGCCAGTCGAATCCTAACTTGTTTCTGAGCAGGTCACTTACCATCCTGTCAAGCATCATTGACGGATCGACGCTCTTTCGTACTGCATCTGTAGACTCATTGTTCATACGGTGAATCGGAAAGAAGGTCACCGACGTAATCGCCGGCCTACCCTTTCTGCCTTTGTTCACTTCAGCTGTCTTGGCTGAATTCAGAACATAATCAAATGAATACGGACTGACCCTGTCCAGCTCATCCTTGGCAGCCACTATCGTATTCTTTATAAAGTCGTCTACCTTCTTATACTTTTCAGTCAGACCCCACATCTTTCGAAGATCCTCAATCAGATAAGTGATAGGCTGCGTCTGCTTGCTGACCAGCTTATATATACGAAGAGAATACTTACCACGAAGCTTCGTAGCAGTCTCAAGCTCATATTTCCTGAATCCCTTACTGAAATCAAGCATGGCATCCCATACCTTTTTGTTTACCTGGATCACCATCTTGCCAGAGATCTTATCCACATCGACATCATTAAGAATATGGGTGGCTTTATACGTACTGTCATCTTCATACTCCAGGAACTTGCCCATAAGACCCCTGACCGAAGCCTTTGCCTTAGTATAATTGGTATCATCTTCACCAGAAAGTATGTCCTTGACAGGAATCACAATCTCTGCATGGCCCCATTGCCCAACCGACACCTTACCTATATCAGTTCCTCCCTTGAAGTCAAGTCCGTTGATCTCGCACTGGGCGAGTTCCACAAGACGCAGCAGAAGACGCTCTGAATATATACCGAAGTCGTGACGAACAGTTGAAAAAATGTACGACTCAACGACTTCCTTAGAAATAATTTCCTTAGATTCAGACTGATTAGCCATATTAAACGAGATTAAGAATAAGCCATTCCGTATTATTGCGAGCAAAGATAAATAGAATCTCGCAAAAATCAAGAATTTTAAGGCAGAAATTTGCGAGAATAAGAATCTAAAATCAACTATTGTAATTTATTCTAAAACTCGCTAAATATAAAATCCACATTGACTCCAAGACGATAAACACTACATTTTCAAACACTAAAGCTCTTCATTGAATTATATTCGCTTCATGTCTGGAAAAATTAAATAATCCGCGCCAGCAAGAGTAAAATAATAAAGAGAAGAGACTGCATTTATTATAAAACTCGCATTTTTTAAACATGATTATGTAACTCGCAAAACAGGCGACTATACATAATTACATACCTCGCTGTATATTATTACACAACTCGCTAATTAATTTAATAGTATCAACATAAAATACTGATTCATAGATAAATAGTTGAAATTTAACAAAAAATGTTAAGACATTAATAAGTACTGTAAAATACTTTATAATACATTAAACGAAAACGCTGCAGAACACTGAAAAAAGAAAAGCGAACCATAAATAGTGATGCAGAAGCACCAAACGAACCGCAGGATCAAATTTATTATTCCAAAACTCGTCAAAATAGCCTGATAATTCCTATTCTCGCTTTATTTAAGATATTCTATATTCTTAAACTCGCGCAACAATATTCCAGGACTCGTCTTAATATGAAAAGGAACCTCAGAATACTGACTGGATAACAAGTGGTTACGAGCGGTTCTAAAATTCACGTTAAGACATTAATAAGTCCTGTCCTTTAGATACACATCAGATCTAGCGAAAAAAGAAACAGATCCTTTCAATATGACTTCTATTCTAAGAGTCCTCCAGATCTCATCGTCATTACATTCTTTTTCTCGCTTTTATACTATCAGCATTTATTCTCTTTCTCGCTAAAACACTTTTGATTGCATCTATAAAACATTGAATATCAGTAATATATCTACTCTCTTGCTGTTTCTCCTTACATATATTCATACATAATTCTTTCCCTCGTTTTTATAATCGCTACTCAAGTTTTACAGTTCTCTTCAATACATATACTCCCCTCCCCTGCATGATTCTTGTAACAGGCTCTGATGTGCTTTTACCGCTTTTTTATATAAAAATATATTTATAGATTTCTATATTTATATTTTGATAAGTTTATATTTTTATATAAATTTGCATTCAAATATGATAACTATGGGACAGACAATATGTTTTGCAAATAACAAGGGAGGCGTCGGTAAAACGACCACCTGCGTAGCCATCGGTCAGGCTTGGGCAAGAATGGGAAAGAAGATCCTTTTCGTGGATCTCGATTCACAGGCCAACCTGACTTCGATCATTTCTCCACTCGATCCTTCTCAGAGGGAACTCTCCATCAGGGATGCTTTCCAGAATCCGGATCTTTTCTCTATCGAGCATATAGGGGAAAATATGGATCTTGTCGCATCTGATCTTTCCCTCTCAAATTTTGACAGAGACACTGCAGCATTTGCAGGAAGAGAATATCTCCTTCTTGACCTTCTGAAAGACGTAAAGGCGAACTACGATTTCATCCTCATAGATTGTCCGCCTGCCCTCGGACTCATTACATATAACGCGATGATTGCAGCGGATCACCTGGTGATGGTGACGACAGCAGACCAGCTCAGTTACTCCGGTCTGGTTATGGTGGCCAATCTCTTTGCGGATGTCAAGGGAAACGAAAGACTTAACAAGGCTCTCAAGCTCACGGGAGTTATTGTTACCCGCTATGAGAAAAACAAGGTCTCAGAACTTTACCTCAATAAGATCAAGCAGGATCTTGGTCAGGCTGTAATAGAACCTGTAATACGAAAGGCAACAAAGATGCAGCAGGCCGTCGCTTTGAAGGAAAGTATCTATGATCTTGATCCTAGCGGTAAGGCTACCAGTGATTATGTGGAAGTTGCTCAGCAGCTAGCATTACGCATTTTACACCACTAGAACAGAGTTTTATAGAAAAATATATTTATAGATTTATATAAAAATATAAGTTATGGCAAAGAAGGACCCTTTTGAAAGATTCAGGGAAGCTACACTTGGAGGACAGACTAACAGCCCTCTCAAGGATGCCTTGGCTAAGGAGACCCCGGCAACACCGGTTGTAGATACGCGCGTTCCGGTCCGCAATGTTGCACCTGCTCCTGTTCCTGCAGAGCCTGCAGCAGAAAAGGTAAGCAAGAACAGTTCAAGAGAGCTCGTGAGCTTCCATATCGATAAGGAGATGAAGAGACTTCTCGGTTACATAAAGTTCGATACTGGCAAATCCTATGGTGACCTCTATTGTGAGGCTGTCGAGGATCTGTTGAAGAAATACGGAAAGTTGTAGCACTCCCCTACCCTTTCATTCTTATATTCCGGTTTTGAGAATTCTCTCAAGACCGGAATTATTTATATAATTATATAAAAATATATTTATATAATATGCTTGTATGATAGTATATACATCAATATTATATAAAACTATAAAAATATATTTATATGAATTTTAGCCAATTGCCGCCACTCCCCTACCCTTCCGCTTAATATCGATCGCTGTATTTATTAACTCAGGTCCAGTTCTGTACGGTAATCCAGTTTTATATATTTATACTTTTATAGAAATATATTTTTCTATAAAAACTCTCCCCTATTCATTCGTTTACTTTTATTATATTTGAATAAACTTACAGATGATGGCAGACTTTAGAGATTTGGAGGTATGTGACAGAAAGGACTCGACAGAATTCGGGTTCCTGAACGTTCTTGGAGTTACTGTTGCTACCAATGGGTATCAGGGATGAGACTCCGGTCATGGTGGCAGAACCTATGTGTCTATTGAGAATATTGCCGATTCAGATTTTGATGCGAAGGTAACAAGATCTGAATCAGGTTCGGTTAAGGTAGAGCTTATGTTTGGTGGTGACTCTGAGTTAGATACTCTGATTCAGTCTCTCAGATGGGCAGCAGATACTCTGGATACTTTTGCAAAATCTTCTTTAGATTGATTACATCGCACATTTATATAAAAATATAATTATATAAATATATAAAACTATAAAAATATTTTTATATGATGGAGCATCTTCTGACACCACTGATCTCTGAAAGATTCCTGACAGAGTCACGCTATCGTGAGGGACACATAAGAATCATCAATGCCCTTCCTGGCAGAAGGATTCTAGGTGTTCATGTACCGGAGATGAAGCACTTGGCTAAGCAATTGCCTGTGAGTGCGGATGTGATGAAACTTCTTCAGGAGTTCAAGGCCTGCAATGCTGCGGATCCCTTCTGCCTTACCTACGAGGAGCTGTCATATAGGGTCTTGTCATCGATTCGGTAAAGATTCCTTGGGATGCACGGAAATCCCTGTTGGCTGATTTGTTCCAGTCATCAACAACTGGGGAGTATGCGATACATTCTGTTGTAATGCAAAATGGGTGAAGGATAAACAACCGCTCTGGGATTTTCTTTTGCCGTACCGGGATTCGTGCAGTGAATTCGAGGTCCGTTTCGCTGTAGTAATGGTTATGGTCAATCTTCTTGACAAAGAAAGGTTCCCTCAGATTTGCTCCAAACTGGATAGTCTTAAGATTGACTCCATTCAATCCGAGTATATATCAGCAAGGAGGGCTAGGGGAATGAAGGTGCCGGAGGGAAAAGGTGTCGCGATAGGGGAGGAACCCTACTATGTGAGAATGGCTATCGCCTGGCTTCTGGCCACGGCCTTGGCTAAGTTACCGGATTATACCAGAGCCTATGTCAATAGCCGTAATCTTTCGGAGGAAATAGTAAGACAGTACAAGCGAAAGGCTAGGGAATCATTACAGACCCGCGACATTAATCCTTTATAGGTTTATATAATTATATAAAAATATATTTATATAAAATAACGTTATGTGCTATTATATTATAGATTTATTTGTGAATCTAAGCATGGTAAGTCTTTATCTCTGATGATGTCATTTTTTCTTTTTGTCTTCCCGAATGCCTTATGCGGTAGTCATACGGCACCTCGTATGATGTGATTATCTTTTCTATTACGAGCGTTGGCTGTCATTTCTTTAAGGAAGATATTGTCCTCTATGGCTAGGACGGACTATATGAAAGCATCCTTATCATCAACATCAGTATTATAAAATATCATAAATGAAAAATTAAGGATAAATATTTGTAATAAATCAACAAATATGTATATTTGCAGTGCTATGACAAATTTTTCACTCATGGACATCTACGAGAAGTCCAATAATGATATAGTTGTCCAGCTTGGACAGAGGTTCCGAGACTATAGGATCGCATTGCGCCTGACTCAGAAGGAAGTGTCGGACCAGGCAGGGGTTTCGGTTATGACGATTGTGCGTTTTGAAAGAGGGGAGGGTTCTGCTATACGTCTGGATAACTTCATTGCCTTGATGCGAGCTATCCAGAAGTTGGAAGGTATTGCTGAGGCGATACCTGATATCCCGACAAGCCTATATGATCGTCCTTCTGTTGATAATAATGTGAAACGAAGAGTTAAGAAGCGTAAAGATGAGAAATAATGTAATCGCCGTCCTTCTGTTTGGGAAGGAGATTTGTAAGGTTCAGTGGCAGGGTGGCTATAAGCAGGGGTTTGGTAAGGTCGGGTCTGTAATATCATTTAATCCTGATTATCATACCTATGGGTTTGATGTTGATCCACTAGGACCATACAAACTGGATACTTACCTCGTGAAGAAAGGAATGTCAGATATTTGCAGGCAAGGCGAATATGAAGGTCTCCCTAGATTCCTAAGTGGCTCTCTTCCTGATGATTGGGGTAATCAGGTGTTCTCGCAGTGGATTGAATCCAACAACTTACGTAATCATGATATTACCTCTGTAGATAAGCTGGCATTCATAGGTAAAAGAGGTATGGGCGGCTTTGAGTTTGTTCCACAGATGTATAATCCTTCATCTGATGATGCGATAGTACTGGAGGAACTTTACGACTTGGCTAAAGAAATTGAGTCAGCACGAGAAGGAGCGGTTCTGAATATGCAGGACAGACCGGGAATAAATGAACTGATGTCGGTCGGCATGAGTGCAGGTGGAAAGCATCCTAAAGCCATAATTGCAATAAACTGGAAGACCGAAGATATACGTTCTGGTCAGGTCCTTCTTCCTGAAGGCTTCACTCACTATATTCTGAAGTTTAAGGATTCTGAAACTTGGCCTACAGCGGAGGTGGAATATGTGTTCTATCAGATGGCAGTGGAATGTGGAATTGACATGGAACCATCGCGACTTTTGCCAGTTTCCGGAGTAAACCATTTCCTTACCGAGAGATTTGATCGTAAGGGTGGCGTGAAGCAGCATTCTGCTACTTTACGTTCGCTTTGCGGTGAGGTTACATCCTATGATGACATATTCCGTGCTTGCCGTATACTGCGTCTTCCTTATCATGATATTGAACAGCTGTTCAGGCGTGCGGTATTTAATTATCTGGCTGGAGTGACAGATGATCATGATAAAAACTTTTCCTTCATTATGTCAGAAAATGGTTCATGGAGGCTTTCGCCGGCATATGATGTGACCTTTACAGTAAATTATAAGAACAGATTTATTGGTGATAGACATGCTATGTCCATAGAAGAGAATGATAGACTTGTCTCCAGAAACCAACTTTTGAGGCTTGCTTCGGAGAATGATGTCCGTAACGCTGACTCAATAATCAAGCAGGTGATATCTGCTGTTGAAACATTCCGGTGTAAAGCTGAAGGACTCCCAATAGATTGTTTCTATTCGGATCTGATATCGAATTTCATAAGTTCTCAAATCTCAAAAGTAAAATAATTTTATATAAAAATATATTTATATAAAAGTGTATTATATGTAATCGTAGGCTGATTTTATATAATTATATAGAGTAGGGAAGTGCAGATTCTACATCGAATCCTGCACTTCCTTGTTCGTATGCTCTATCCTGTTTCTGGCGATTTCGAAGAAGCCTCCGTTCAGTTCCATGCCGATGAAGTTACGACCGTTCTTCAGGCATGCCACTCCGGTACTTCCGGAACCCATTGCGTTGTCAAGAACGATGTCTCCCTGTTCTGTGAATGTCCGTATCAGCCAGTCGCATAGTCCGACAGGCTTTTGGGTTGGATGCATCGTGGTGCTGGGATGAGGCTTAGGAACTCTGATGATTGAGGTCGGGAACTTCTCTGTGCATCCTTCACGGGAGATGTATTCCGCTCCCATGCTTCCGTAACAGTTGTTGGTGAGTTCCTTGGTTCTGTAGGCGGTCCCTCTTCCATGAAGCGGCTTGCCTTCGCTCATCTGGGGATTGTATTTTGGAAGCTTCTTGTAGAATACACAGATGTCTTCGTGGGATCTAAGAGGCATCCTTCTGGCGTTCAGGAATCCTCCAGAAAGCACCTTGTCCCATACGAGATTGTATCTCCACAGCTCAGGCTTGCTGAACATAAGCTGTGCTGTGAACATACTCTGGGCGAAAAGCACTATCGCTCCGTTGTCCTTGATTATTCTCTCGTATTGCTCCCATAGCTTGTCCAGCGGGATTCTTCTGTCCCAGGATGCTCCCCGGTTGCCTCTGTTGAGAGTTTCATAGGGGAGGTCACACAGGATCATGTCTATGCTTCCGTCCGGGATCTCCTTCATGAGTTCAATGCAGTCACCGTTCAATAGCAGGAACGGCTGTTCTGATGTCATTCTGTTCATCTCTTTCCTGCTTTGTTTATGTCATCGGTATCTATTGTCAGTTCCAGATTCCTCTGTCCTCCGTTCTCGTAGAAGTAAACCTTCAGGACCTGGTCCTTGGAAAGGGTCATCTTCTTGAACGAATAGGCCATCTTCGATCTTTCTCCTGCCGGGCAGATGAGGCTTCCGTGCCTTCCTTCAGGGAATACGGTCTTCTCGATGGCTACGCTCCTTCGGCTCCTTTTCTTGCTTTCAACAACGAAGGTGGCGTCCTTGATGTCGTAACTGACTCCGGACCTGTTCCAGATGGACAGCGTTATGTATGTCACGTCGCTGTACGAGACTATGTTCTCGCAGAGGACGGTTATCCCGTATGCCTGTGCTCCCAGATGATGTAGCCGCTGCGAAGCGGAGAGCATCTGGGGCAGGGTAGGGGCGTCCGCCTTTCTGTTGGATGTCACATTGCTTCCGGAATGACTGCCTGAAGACGCAGGAGAGGACACGCGGGTATCCACGATGAGTCTCGAAGGGCTTTCCATATACCCCACGATGTACGTGTGCATCGTTCCGTTGGATTCCAGGGCGGATACGCTGGTATATTCGTCAAACTCGCACCTGGCCTTGAGGGCAAGGATGTTCCTGTTCTGTTCCACAACCTTTGCGGCCACAATCTTGTTGTTTGAAAGGTCAGCGTATGTCACGTCGGTGGAGAAGATTATATGAGTCGTGTATGCATCTGAAATCCATAGTGTGTCCGTCTGGGCGGCTGCGTTCAGACAGGACAGGATGGCGAATGCAAGTATTGCAATGGTTCTCATGTCAGTTCAGTCTCTTTTTAACGATGAAGAAGGTGTAACCGGCAGGCACGCTTACCGTTCTCTGCCCGTCAGCATTCTGGATGAGTGATATTCCGGTCGAAGTCACCTCTCTGGCGACCCTCCCGAGTCGTCCGGAAAGCGAGCTTCCGATGATGTCTGTGCTCCGGCTCCTGACGGTCTTTCCTGTAGAACCCACGTCAGGGCAGTAAATGCCCTTGGAGCCGTCTATGTCGTATGCCTCGTATCCCAGAGCCAGAATCCTTCCTCCGATCTCGATGTTTGCGAATTCCAGTTCCAGCCTGTTGGACAGCTGGCAAGTTGCCATCAGATGGGTGTTTCTCGGTACGGAAATACCGGAGACGGTAAGGTCGTCCAGAAGGATTACCGTGACCCTCTGCCCGTCAGTAAGTTTCGATTCCCTGGCGAACATGCACCTGAACGGTGTGTACGGGTCGTCAGGGACCGGTACCGAATCTCCGTCAAGGGAACTCAGCCCGGATCTCCATCCGTCCGGAGACGAGATTGCGTCGGATTTCCTGACATCTGCGGGAGGAACATCTGAGACCTGCTCGTCTGGCAGGTCGTTATAGGATTCCTCTCCGGTTGGCCCGGTCTGTTCTTCCTGCATCCTTTCCGCCAGTTCAATGGCTTCCTGATGACGGCGCTGGTGTCTTGCCTCCCTCTCCTGGGCAGTCTCCCTGTATGGATTGTTCTGCGCCTTTTTAGGAGCAGGGGAACCTCCCTTTGCCTCGTTCAGCCCCAGAAGATCTTCTGCGGAGGTCGCAGGAGGACCGGAAACAGCCCCGGAAGAGGGTTTCTGCTCCGGTTCGGGGGTTTCCTTATCCGGAGCGCAATCGTCCCAATATGCCTCTATTTTGGACCTTTCGCCCGTGTCCTTCATGTAAGCCTCGGATTTTGACCCGGTGATTTCCATATCTTCGGCTTCAGGAACTTCGACATAGACGTTCTGAGGCTGAGTCTCTTCTTCCCTCTTCGATGTCCTTGTCATGAAAGCCAATGCTATGATGACAGCCAGGCCTGCTATGCCGAAGAGTATGAGTGCGTTTCGTGTGCTTGTCTTCATATCCGTCAGATAATTTGTGAGGAGCAGTTCCTGACTATGCAGACCGCCACGATGATGCAGACGGCAGCAAGGAGCCTGGCTCCCGTTGTGAATATCCTCTTCTCATGCCTGCTCATGAGGGAGGAAAGCCTTTCGTTTATGTACTGGTAGATCCGGAGCATGGTCAGTGGCGTTTACGTGTCCCTATATTCTCGTTCCTGGTGACAGTGAACCTCTCTATCATAAGTCCGTGAGGGTTGTTCTGCGAGCGCTCCACATCTACCAGGCGGCAGGTGCTTTCGAACTGGTATGCCGTGATGTTGCTCTCCCTCAGGAGGAAGAGCTTGCCGTAGGTAGTGACGCTGTGGGGGTAGGTGAGCATGTCCACCTTGATGGAGTCAGCCACGAATTCCTGGGAGATGTTGGCGGATACCAGCCTCTGGTAGAATCCTCTTTCCGACAGGTCCATCCAGTAGTAGTAGGCGCTCTTGTCGCTCATGACCAGTGCCCTGTCCAGATTCCTCTGGATGGACTCGGCGCTGGGGGAGAGGTTGAACATCAGCTCGTGGAACCTTGACACGTGATCCATCGCCTCCAGTTCCCTGTGGCTGTCCTCCCGGGTGCGCGATGCCATGACAGCGGACCCTTTGTCCACGACGTAGATGGTTCCGTTAGCCTTTTCCATGAACCATCCGCTGGCGGCTACCGAACCAACCGCGATGATGACTGCGGATACGAGAGCCAGGACGGTGACGAACTTCATCTTCCTGAATGAAGTGTCGATGCTGTTGAAATGCTTGATGAGATTTTCCATATTTTTGAGTTTAGAATTTCATGAACTTGCGTGCCATCTGCCTTGCCGGCTGTGAGAGTGCGCTGTGGGCGTCGTTGGCACCTGTTGACTCGATGACCCATGCGGCCATCTTCGGTACGCTGGAGACAGATATGAGCGCTACTATCTGGAGAGCGATCATGAACCAGTCCATGGCCAGTCCTGTTTGCCCGGCTGCCGCCAGAGTACAGAAGGCATTGCCTATCTGCAGGTTGATGTACATGACGAAGTATCCGATGGGAATCCACATCGCTATCTGGATGTATCTGGCAACCCAGTTCTTGAGCCCGGTCTCATAACCGGGGAGGATGGCCAGCGCCATGATGAACGGTCCCAGAAGTGAACTGATGAGCAGGTATGTGTTGCAAAGGATCTGCTGCACGAACAGCAGTATCTTCACGAACAGGAAGAGTATCGCTCCGATGAGTGCTCCTATGCCCATCGAGGTCAGGTGGAAACGGTGCATCACCACCTTCTTGATGGCGATCCATGCTATCGCAAAGAATCTCCCGACAGCAGATTTGTCCTCTGCTATCTCGGATATCTCCTTGCCGGCCTCTTTCAAGGAGTTCTGTACCGTGTAGACATCCATCCGGGCGATGTTCTCGCTCCATTGTTCGACGTATTCCCCTGTACTGACGCTCACGGCATCAGCCACGTCCCTCGTGAATACATTGACGAGGGAGTCCAGCGGTCCCAGCACAAGCGGCCGGAACAGGCAGACCAGAGTCAGAAGGACAATGGGACGCAGCAGGTCCCAGATGTCCAGAGGCTGCCCCTGGATGTAGTCCTTGGACAGCTTCAGCAGGGAAGCAGCTGCAAGGATGGCTGCCAGCAGGGCCGCTGAGGATGATATGGTCTCGATCTTTCCCGAGAGCACGGTGTCCCGGACCGTCTCAAGGGTGTTCCATATTGAGAGTGGTAACATGTGCGTCAGAGATTGATGTGAAACAGACTGGAAATGATGTTGATGGCTACAGTGGCGGCAAGGAAGGCTTCGCCGATACGGATGAAGACCTGCTCCGAGGTCGGGTCTCCGGCGATACCTCCGCTGACGAACAGATGGTATCCCAGGGCGCAGGATGCAATGCCTAGAAGTCCCAGGATCAGCGATATGACCCCGAGAGAACCGGATGCGGCGCTCCTGCTGCTTCCGTACGCCTGCTTGGCCGCCACATAACCCTCGGCAGTCATCTCCCTGTCCACTACCTCGATGAAGTCGTTAAGGCCTTCGGCAATCACGGTGGACTGGGTCTCGATCTGCATCACCTTCTCCATGTTCCTGAGGTTGGATTCCATGTCGTCGATAAGCTTCTCAACCTCCTGCTTCTTCTCCATCTTCGAGAATCCGATGGTGTTCAGGATCTTCTTGGCCGTCTCTATGGCCAGTTCCACCTGGGTCTTCATGGAATTGAGGTAGGAGAGCATCATGTTCGCGTCCGAAAGCCTGTAGCGCTCCATCTCCTGCATCTGCTTGGCATACATCTCCGTCATCTTCATCGTGCTGTTGTATGACTCGGTCAGGCGTGCGATCGTACCCAGATCCTGAAGGACGCTGATTGTCTTGCCGCCGATGCCGTCCTCTCCGAAGACATTGTCGATGTGCTCCCGCATTGTGTTCATCTGCTCACCCAGATGGGCCAGTTCGCCCAGCTGGTCAAGCATATAGTCCACCTGTTCCGCCGCATTGGTGGCGGAAGCGGCGATCTGACTGGGGTCGATGACGATCTGCTGGGCCCGCAATCCAAGGCAGAACAGGCACGCCAGGATGACTGTTATGATTCTTCTTTCCATCATCCGACTCCTGTAAGTTTTCTTATAGCCCCGATGGCCCCGATTCTATCTGACAACTCCAGGAACGGTTTCTTCTTCTCCTTGTTGGACTCATAGCAGACCGCTTCCTGAGGAGATACCTCAGTGGCATAGACACCGTACTTCTTGTCACCGAGTGCGATGAATACCTCACGGTAATGCAGACCGTCCTTGTGGATGCGGTTCATCGACAGGATCAGATCCCTCTGGTGGTCGGTCAGACCGAGGAGTTCCTGAAGCTGCGAGAAACTGTTCCGGTTGTTGGACTGGTCCAGAAGGATCCTGACCGAGGAGTTCTGCAGGATGGTATCCCGGATGACCTGAGAGGACATGATGTCGGATACCTGCTGCGTCACCACGACCGCAGATGTCTGGAACTTGCGGGCTGTCTTCCACAGGCCGGCCAGATAGCCGGACATGGTCTCGTTGGCTATAGCCTTCCATGCCTCCTCGATGACCATCACCTTCATTCCTGATGTGCTTCTCATTCTGGCGTTGAAGGAGTTCATGATGCAGAGTATGCACAGAGAGTAGAACTTACTGTCGTTGATTCCAGAAAGCTTGTCCACTTCGAACACGGTGAACCTGCTGGAGAAGAGGTCTCTCGGACTTCTGTCATTGAGAAGGAATCCGAATGCTCCTCCTTCCGCATAGTCGCCCATGGCGAGGATGAGCCCGTCGATGTCGAATCTCTTATGGTCAACCTGTACCGAATCACAGATGTATCCTTCCCGAGAATGTGCCTGAGGAGCGATAACCCGGATGATGTATTCCCTGAGGTCATTGAAGATGGGTCTCTGCGCCATCTCCCTGCGGGTACTTGCGAAGTCTCTTACTATCTGCTTGAGTATGTTTGCGCTGTCTGCATTCCATCCTCCGGAAGGCGCCCACAGGGTCTGTAGGAAAGACAGCAGGAAGTTCACTCCGTCGCAGTCCTGCTGAAGCCTGCCTGTAGAGTCCACCCAGTCCTCGATGCCGATGAAGGCGTCGAAGGTGATGGGGTGTTCCTTGTCCCAGGTGTGGTAGATGCCGTCCCTGCCTCCTGACTCTTCGTTGATGACCGAGCAGAGTCCCTGATATGAATCTCCCACGTCGATGATGAACACTGTCTGTCCGGCATCATAGCAGCTTCTGACGAAGTAATTGGTGAAGAAAGACTTACCAGTTCCGGAACCTCCGAGGATGAAGGCATTGTAGTTGTCTATGAGTCCGGCCTTGTAGGCTGCTTCCTGGATGTCTATGCGGAGAGGGATGTTCCTGAACCGGTCGCACATCTTCATCGTTCCGTCCGGTATCCCCACATCGAAGGTCTCGTTTATCCCAAGGCAGAGGTAATTCTTCAGTTCCCTTGTCATGAGGTTGTCCGAACTGATCTCACCGGCAGCACCGGGGTATGCTGAGTACCAAAGGACGTGAGCGTCGCAGGTGTTCTGAACGCAGAGGATGTTCATCCCGGAGAGGGCAGCGCTGATCTTTCCGCGCAGCTGCTGTTCCTGATGCTCCTCTCCCCATACGAGGATGTTTGTATGAGCCTTCACGCATGTGAGGCTTTCCTTGTGTGAAAGGTCCGCGAACTCCTCAAGTTCCTCAGCCCCCACCTTGTTCTCCGCATTCTGGGACATGGAGGTCATCCTCCTCTTCCTTCCGCCCATCTCACGCATGGTCTCTCCCTGATTCAGTGTGAAGACATATGTGTTCACCATATGTTCGCAATCCAGCAGGGGACCGATGGCAGCTGCTGTGGACAGCCTTATCTCAGATGAACCACCGCTGAGCGAGTCAGCCCTCTGCGATGGATTGAGAAGAGAGGGGAGTGCCCGGGATTCGCTGATGGAATAAGCCCAGAGTGTGCGTGGACCGCATTTTACCTTGTCAGGGAAAGGCTCCAGGTCGGCGAAGACCCCGTCAAGGGAGTGCAGGCAGGTGTGCCTGTGCACCAGTGCTGCAAGCTCCCTGTCATCCAGCCGCCTGAGACCGTAGCCGCCTCTGCCTGAGAACACGGACGCGAACTCCGTCGCCTTGGACAGCAGGGTTGCCAGATCCTTTGCAAGCAGTTCCCCCTTCGGGAATGAAATCCCGAAAGCTCCAGATGATGATATGCCTCTTGATGGAGCATCCTTGAGAGCGAGCGTCAGGAACAGGTATTGCCTGTGGGTGAGGTGATCTCTTGCGTCGAAATGCCTCTCATATGATTCTGAAAGGAATCCTCCCGTCTTTTCTGCGTGATAACTGTCCTTTAGGTAGATGTCCTGTCTGTGTACTATGAATCCCTGTCCGAGGGAACGAACGGCCGAACTGAGTGACTCAAGCATGTCCTCGTATCCGTCTTCCGTGACAGAGCATAGAGGTGGCAGGGCAACATCCCATCCGACGGTGAGCTCGCCCCTTTTGGACACCACGACCCCGTCCTGAATGGTCAGGATGGGGATATATCTGTCGAATCTTACCGACTTTGCCTTTATTTCCATGTGATTTTCCTGTTTAGGTGTGACTGAAGTGAATCAGGAGTGACCTTGACGTAGCGGGTCAGACCGCTCCTGCTGATGAGCCTTGAGAACTCCTTGTCGGACATCTTCGCCTGCAGGGAGAGGATGAGCATGTAGTCGCAGAAGACCAGGACTCCGAATACGACAATGCCGAGCATGGTCCCGTATGAGCCTCCGGCAGTCAGTGCGATCACAGCAGCCGCTCCGGCGATGATGGCGAACAGTGTCATGAACCGGCCCTTGATGCCGAAGAAGGCGGCCGGCTGGTCAAGGGAACGCCATGTGCGGTAGCCCTTGACCTTGTCCTGCCTGTCCATGTCCTACATTATCACCAGCCTGATGAGCTGCATTATCACGAATGCGATGACGAATCCTCCTCCGTGATTGAGGAAGGCGTCTGCAGAGGTAGGCTCGCCCTTGAGGAACTTGGCGAAGATCGGGAGGAGCTTCACGAAGCCGATGAGTCCCAGGACGATGGATACGATGTTCACCACCGGATCGACGATGGTCTTGAGAGTGGACCACCACGACGAGAGCATGGTGGATACGTCCTTCACCTGTGCGCTTGCCGGAATGGAGGCAAGTACCCATACTGCGATGAGCAGCAGGACGGCGAAGGTGATTTTTGAAGTTTTGCTGAAGTTTTTCATATTGATGTGGTTTGTGTCCTATTCGCCGGTCAGCACCAGGTCGGGCCTAAGGTCCTCGTCTGTTGCTGACGTATCGTCGCCATCCACATCACTATCATTCTTGTTCGGGTTGTCTTTATGGGGATCCTCATTCAGTAGGGAAGAGGAAAACTTGAATCCGGCTCCGATGAGCTTCTCCTGAGCCTCCTGACGGCAATCGAAAGGCAGGTCCAGGTCAAGGAAGATATCTATTGGATCCTCTTCCTCCTGTTCCAGAGCCTCAGCCTCTATGGCAGACAGACCCTCAGGGGGATTTTCCAAAACCTCCTGAAGTGCAGGGTCTGCCGCCTTGCGTATGTTCACCTTGTGATTTGCAGGCACTTCCTTTTCCGGAGACCTGCGTCCTGAATACAGGATATAGAAGCCTGCTGCCAGAGACAGGACTGCTACTGCAAGAAATATAGCCGTCATTGCTTTACCCTCTGAGCCAGGCAAAGTAGTAGTGTGCTGCAAATATATAAAAATATTTTATAGAAATTTTACTTTACATTAGAAATCTTTTACTAAATGAATTCAAAGACTATGTCTTTGCGTCCGCTTGCAGATCTGATGTACGGCGCAAGTTAGGACGCTCGATTGCTTCCTCCGTCGCTCCACTGCTGAAAATGGGACACACATACGTGCATCAATTTTCCTTGTGTCCCGCAGTCGTCTGCATCACGTCCTGCTTGTCTGCACCGTAATCAGCGATCCTGCAGCAGGGACGCGGAAGACCTCTTCGGAGGAGACTCCGCATGGATGCTCAGGTGAGACCGAACAGATGAAGTTTCACAATTAAATCCATATCAGACATGGCACAGAAATTCTATTTCTTCAGGACAGTAAAGGTAGGCGGCAGACAGAGGCTCAGACCTCTTCCAGGACAGAAGGAACAATCAGGAAGAGTGATCGATGTACACTTGAATGTACAGGCAGACTCCAGAATGAGAGAGGATTACCCTCTCGGAACAGTGTTCGGCAGCGAAAGCCTGGAGCTCCGCTCGCTTAAATCGACTACGTTCTATTCAGCAGGACATATATTCCCGATCGGTCTCAACAACGGCGACTACCAGTCAGAGAGCCATAGACCGTCCAAGGCGATGAACCAGGCATATGAAGACTATATGTCTGAGGTGAAGGAGAATGAAAGACCGGTTCTTGACGAAGGAGCAAGCCTGTTCAATGAGAACGGAACTGCAGCTGCGCCTAATTCGATGCTTCTTCAGATGAAGGCAGACAGGAAACTGGCGGTTCCGACGATAGAGGGTGAAGGGTTCCACATCGCCGAGAAGGACTGGTACCTGCTGATGAGGAACATCAAGTCAAAGGTGAACACCTTGATGGTAGGTCCTTCCGGAACAGGTAAGACGGAGCTCGTGCTTCTGGCGTGCAGGAAGCTTGGACTTGACTGTCATGTGTACGACATGGGTTCTATGTACGATCCGGTATCGGGACTGCTCGGCGTGCACAGACTCCAGAAGGGAGGCGAGTCGGTATTCGACTACGCAAAGTTCACTCAGGACATACAGAAGCCTGGCGTGATCCTGCTTGATGAGCTTTCAAGAGCGCCGGTGACAACCAACAACATCCTCTTCCCTTGCCTTGACTCAAGAAGGATGCTTCCGGTTGAGATGGCTGGTGGAGATGAGCTCAGATCGATTACTGTTCATCCTGACTGCGTGTTCATCGCGACAGCCAATGTCGGTGCGGAATATACCGGAACGATGTCGATGGACAGGGCGTTAGTGGGTAGATTCTTCCCGTTGGAGCTGGACTATATGCCGCTTGACAGCGAGGTGCAGGTACTATCGAAGAGATGCGGAATCAAACCAGCCGATGCGGAGAACATCGCGAGTGTCGCCGGAACGGTCCGTTCGCTCTACGGCAAGCAGGAGATATCATGCACGATATCCACACGTGAGACTCTTGCGGCTGCGAGGCTTGTGGCTGACGGATGGAGTTCGCTTGATGCGATGGAACTGACTTTCCTTCCACTGTTTGAGGGAACTAGGACAGAAGGTGAGAGAGGAATGGTTGCAAAGATATTCATGACAAGATAAATTACATGCTGATGTACTTATGATTTTCTCGTTTTTGGGAAAATCATAAGTTTTATCAGTAAATTTTATAAATTTGCATATAATTGGCTGAATCCTACTATGATTTGGCATGAATAATAGTTATCATATGATAAAAGAAATTACCGTTCGTGACTTCTTTTCATTCAAAGGAGAACACAAAATTAAACTCAATCCAAGAATCAATATTCTGCTGGGTGTCAATGGAAGTGGAAAGACCTCTTTCCTGAACGCATTCACTTTGCTATATGAAGGAATAGCAGGTACTGGACTTAATGATTTGTTTCGTCAGTGGGGTAGCTACAACTCTATCGTTAACGCCTGTGGGAAAGACAAGCCGGAATGTTTCAGTGTTGCATACCTGTTTGACGCGAAACAGCTCAAAAAGATTGTGCCGACATCCCCTTTCCAAAATGATGTCACGTACAAGATTACAGTCTTTCCGGTTGGTGATGGAACCAGTTATACTCTGTGTGAAACGCTTCTTGCTCAAGATACACGGAATAAAAGTAAGAGGTTTACTTACTTGGAGTTTCGCTCCGGTGCAGGTCAGATTTCTGTCAGAAATAACGATGGCAACATTGTAAGCGAGAAGTATGAAGCAGGAATGTTGTCTCCTCAAGAACTTGTATTGAAGCAGATTACTGATCCGCAGAGATACCTTCCTTCTTATGTGGTACGTGAAGCCATATCATCCATTGCTGTATACTCCAAATTTAACTTCAATACTGTTCGCCAGCCATCGGAGGCCAATATCAGTGTCAGACTGCTTAAATCCGGCGAGAACCTCGCCCATCTTCTCAGCAATCTGAACAATCAGCATACTTTCTATTATGAGAAGATACGCGAGAGTCTAAGGGATGTGAATCCAAATTTTACTGGTATAGGATATAACATTTTCGGTAGTCGTCTTTATCTTTCACTAAGAGAAAAGAATCTTTCTCATTCCATTGATGCACTTCATATTTCGGACGGAACACTGAAATACATGCTTCTGATGAGCATCTTCTATAATCCATCTCGTGGTATCATGCTTGGTATAGATGAACCGGAATCTTGCTTACATCCAGATATGATCCGTTCAGTTGCAAGGATGATGAAAGAAGCCTCAAAAGATTCTCAGATCATCATAGCAACCCATTCTCCTTTACTTCTGAATTCCTTTGAACTTGATGACATACTGGTATTCGAAAAGAATGAGAACAATGAGACGGGAATAGTAAGATATAGTGAGGATGACTTTGCTGACCGAGCAGGTGATCTGCTCCCAGGACAGTTGTGGCTTAATGGGGAGATAGGAGGCAAAAGATGGTAATTCA
>JBGVNK010000021.1:0-15213 GCA_045125535.1 Candidatus Cryptobacteroides sp. | reverse complement strand
CAACAAGGGTTATCATTATGCCGAAATGGTGGGCGAAGCCTGCATAGGTTGTTCAAACTGTGCGGTCGTATGTCCTGACTCGGAGATAACTGTTTACAGAGTTAAATTCTAAGGATATGGCAGAAAAGATTTTGATGAAAGGAAACGAAGCGATTGCCATATCGGCAATTCGCAACGGTGCGGACGGATACTTCGGTTATCCGATCACCCCGCAGTCTGAAGTAATGGAGACTCTCATGAAGGAGAGACCATGGCTTACAACAGGAATGGTAGTCCTTCAGGCAGAGAGTGAGACATCTTCAATCAACATGGTATATGGCGGTGCATGCTGCGGAAAGAAGGTCATGACTTCTTCAAGCTCTCCGGGAATCAGCCTCATGTGCGAAGGTCTCAGCTACCTCGCAGGTGCAGAGCTTCCTTGCGTTGTCGTGAACTGCCAGCGCGGTGGCCCTGGCCTCGGCACGATCCAGCCAAGCCAGAGTGATTACAACCAGTGCGTGAAGGGCGGCGGACACGGTGACTACAACGCCATCGTCCTTGCACCGGCATCAGCACAGGATATGTACGACTTCGTTGACACAGGTTTCGATCTCGCATTCAAGTACCGCACTCCTGTCATCATCCTTGCCGACGGTATCGTAGGCCAGATGATGGAGAAGGTGGAGCTTCGTCCTGAGAAGCCACGCATGCCCAAGGAAGAACTTGTAAAGGTCGCTCCTTGGGCAACATACGGCAAGCCTGCCGACAGACCGTATAACGTGATCACTTCCCTCGCCCTCGAGTCAGACGTACAGGAGAGATTCAACCAGAAACTCGCTGCCAAGTACGAGGTGATCAAGGAAAACGAAGTAAGATATGAGGAATATCAGACTGAAGACGCAGAATACCTCTTCGTAGCATTCGGCTGCTCTGCACGTATCTGCGAGGCAGTTGTTGACGAACTCAGAGAGCAGGGCATCAAGGCAGGTCTCCTCAGACCTATCACCCTCTTCCCATTCCCTTCAAAGAGAATCCAGGAGCTCGCCGGTCAGGTAAAGAGCATGATGAGCATCGAGCTCAACCTCGGACAGATGGTAGACGACGTGAAGCTCGCAGTAAACGGAGCTGTTCCTGTAGGATTCTACGGAAGACAGGGAGGTATCATCTACACACCTGATGAAATTGTAGAGGCGTTCAAGAAGTTCAACAATCTGAAATAAGCAAACACTATGAATATCGAAGATATCAAGAAACCCGAGAACATCGTCTACAAGAAGACCCCTATTCTTACAGACAATGTAATGCACTACTGCCCAGGATGTTCTCACGGTACAGTACATAAGCTCGTCGCTGAAGTCATCGAAGAGATGGGCATCCAGGAAGAGACAATCGCAATCAGCCCTGTAGGCTGCTCTGTATTCGCATACAACTACCTTAACGTTGACTGGCAGCAGGCTGCTCACGGACGCGCTCCGGCTCTTGCTACAGCAACAAAGAGACTCAACCCTGAGAAGTATGTATTCACATACCAGGGAGACGGCGACCTCGCATCTATCGGTACTGCAGAGATCATCCATGCATGCAGCCGCGGCGAGAACATCGTTGTGATCTTCATCAACAACGGTATCTACGGAATGACCGGAGGTCAGATGGCTCCTACCACCCTCCTCGGCATGAAGACCGCGACAACTCCTTACGGACGTGACGCCAAGCTCAACGGATTCCCTCTCGTACTCGCCCCTATGATCGCCCAGCTCGACGGTACAGCCTACATCACAAGACAGTCTGTACACACAGCTCCGGCAGCACGCAAGGCAAAGGCAGCTATCCGCAAGGCATTCGAATACAGCCAGAAGGGCATCGGTCTCTCATTCGTCGAGATCGTAGCAACTTGTAACTCAGGCTGGAAGATGAGCCCTGTTGCGGCTAACAAGTGGATGGTAGAGAACATGTTCCCTAAGTATCCGCTCGGTGACATTAAGGACGTATTAAAAGCAGAGTAATCATGAAGGAAGAAATTATCATAGCAGGTTTCGGAGGACAGGGTGTCCTCTCAATGGGTAAGATTCTCGCATACTGCGCAATCATGCAGGATATGGAGGTGACTTGGATGCCTTCATACGGTCCTGAGATGCGTGGAGGTACAGCTAACGTAAGCGTCATCCTCAGCGACAAGAAGATCAGCTCCCCTATCGTTACAAAGTTCGACACTGTGATCGCACTCAACCAGCAGTCACTTGACAAGTTCGAGAGCTCGGTAAAGCCAGGCGGACTCCTCATCTACGACCCTAACGGAATCATCACTCCGCCGACCAGAACAGACATCAAGATCTGCAAGATCGACGCTATCAACGTTGCAGCTCAGGTAGGAAACTCAAAGGTATACAACATGGCAGTCATGGGTGCATACCTCAAGATGAAGCCTATCATCCTCTCGGAGAACATCGACAAGGGCCTCGCAAAGTGCATCCCTGCACGCTATGCTGACCTGATTTCTCTCAACAAGGCTGCCATCGAAGAAGGCATGAAGGCTGTAGAAGTCCTCTAACAGCACTTTTATAACATAAACTGCATCGATTTGCTCAATTATATTTTGAGAAATCGATGCAGTTTGTTATTTTTGCACGACGGGTTAAAATGTTTTGCTATGCTTGATAACGTTAAGCAGAAAATACAGCAGCTGATTGCAGCATACGAACAGGAAAAGATGGAGCGCATAAGACTCCAGGCTGCGCTGAAGCAGGCTGAAACGCAGAACGAGACCTACAAAATGCAGATTATAGAGTTAGAGAGACAGATTGATAATCTGAAGCTTACAGAAGCATTCATGGCAGGTGGCGACACCAGTCAGGCAAAGAAGAAGATTGACAGTCTCATCAGAGAGATAGACAGATGTATCTCGGCAATGGAGGGATGATATGGCACAGAGCATAAGCATAAAGATTGCAGAGCGTACATACTCTCTGAAAGTGACTTCACCAGATCAGGAGGAAGTCATCAGAAAGGCTGCCGACGACATCAACAGGAAGATCGCCCTTTATCAGGAGAAGTTTCCTGACAAGAGTCTGGCTGACGTGCTTTCATTCATGGCACTGAATGTGTGCATAGCCAATATCACCCTTCAGAAACAGATGAAGGAGATGACTGAGAAGGAGGAAATGCTTGCAAAAGAGCTTGAAGGTTATCTTGACAATATTGATAAAAACAGCCGTTAGTTACTTATTTTTGCTGAAATCAACATTATTTAAGTAACCGGGCGAACTCGATTGGGGATGACTGACCTATGTGACCCTTAGGGGGATTCCGCTTTGCGGGACGGAGGATTTCAGAACCGTTATCGGAGCCCAAATCTTATTTTTTAAGATTTTCTGACAAACCGGCTAACGGCTTTTTATTATAAACTACTTGACCAATCTGCAGTTATTGCGGATTGGTCATTTTTATTGAAACTTAAACCATATATATATAACCACTTATGAACAGTTTATTTTACATTTTGTCTGCTGTTTTGGGTGCGGTTCTGGCACTCGGCACTTACATATTTGTCCGCAGGATACTACTGAAAGGACAGAAGGATGAGATCATCAAGAAGGCAGAACTTGAGGCGGAGAGCATCAAGAAGGAGAAGATCTTCCAGGCTAAGGAGAAGTTCCTTCAGCTCAAGAGCGAGCATGAGCATTTCATCAACGAGAAGAACAAGCAGATCAATGAGGTTGAGAACCGTCTGAAGCAGAAGGAGAACAGTCTCAACCAGCAGAACTCCGAACTTGGACGCAAGAACAAGGAGGCTGACGCAATCAGAGAGAACCTCAAGGCTCAGGTAGAGATCGCCGCAAAGAAGTCTGAGGAGTATGAAAAACTTCGTCTCGAGGCTATCCGCCAGATCGAAGAGATTGCAGGAATGACTGCCGTCGAGGCAAAGAACCAGCTCATGGAAAACATGAAGGCAGAGGCAAGAACCCAGGCTCAGTCATACATCAACGACATGATGGACGAGGCAAGGCTTACCGCAAGCAAGGAAGCTAAGCGCATCGTTATCAACACAATACAGCGCACAGCATCTGAAACTGCCATCGAAAATGCAGTGACAGTATTCCACATCGAAAGCGACGAGATCAAGGGCCGCATCATCGGTCGTGAGGGACGTAACATCCGCGCGCTCGAGGCTGCGACAGGAGTCGAGATCGTAGTTGACGACACTCCTGAGGCAATCCTTCTTTCAGCTTTCGACCCTGTAAGAAGAGAGGTTGCACGTCTTGCACTTCACCAGCTCGTCATCGACGGCCGTATCCACCCTGCACGTATCGAGGAGGTTGTGGCAAAGGTTCAGAAGCAGCTCGAGGACGAGATCATGGAGACAGGTAAGAGAACCTGCATCGACCTCGGAATCCACGGAATGCATATCGAGCTTGTTAAGCTCATCGGTAGAATGAAGTATCGTTCATCATATGGACAGAACCTCCTCCAGCATGCAAGAGAGGTTGCAAACATCTGTGCTACAATGGCTTCTGAGCTCGGTCTCAACCCTAAGGTCGCTAAGAGGGCAGGTCTCCTCCACGATATCGGAAAGGTTTCTGACGAGGATCCTGAACTTCCACATGCAATCCTCGGTATGAAGCTCGCCGAGAAGTACAAGGAGAAGCCTGAAGTATGCAACGCCATCGGTGCCCACCATGAGGAAGTGGAGATGACATCTATCATTTCTCCACTCGTTCTTGTCGGTGACGCCATTTCAGGTGCCCGTCCTGGTGCACGCCGTGAGGTGATCGAGTCATACATCAAGAGACTCAAGGACATGGAGAACATCGCACAGTCTTACCCAGGTGTCACAAAGACCTACGCGATCCAGGCAGGCCGCGAGCTTCGCGTGATCGTAGGTGCCGACCAGGTCACAGACCAGGATGCAGAGACATTGTCAGGCGAGATCGCAAAGAAGATCCAGGAGGAGATGGTTTACCCTGGACAGGTGAAGATAACAGTGATCCGCGAGACAAGATCGGTAGCTTTCGCTAAATAATTTAAAACTATATCAATGAAAAGATTTTTGACAATGCTTGCAGCTGTTCTTTTCAGCGTAGCAGCATTTGCCCAGCTTACCCCGTCACAACTTGTGACATGGACTCCAAGCGTTGAAAACGTGGACGTAGATCTCTACAGGGTAGTATTTACAGGAAAGGTGGCTCAGGGTTACCACACCTACACTCTTACCGATGAATTCTCTGCAACCGAAGTAATGGACGCTGCAGTTGAAGGCGGAGAACTCGTAGGAAAACCATACGAACTCGGAACTCCTACTGAAGAAATCGATGAATTCGGCGAACTTGCAAAACATTACTATAATGAGATAGTAATCGCCCAGGACATCAAGGTAGAGAGCGGAAGAGCTACATTCACCGGAACAATCTTCACAAACGCATGTACAGGCGGTGCCTGCAAGGCAGAGTACTATGACTTCGATGTGAAGGTAGGCGGTGGTTCAGCCGTAGCTGCTGCTGACGCTAAGGCACCTGCACAGAAGACAGCATTCCCATGGGCTCTGATCCTTCAGGCCATCCTCTGGGGATTCGCAATGCTCCTTACTCCATGCGTGTTCCCTATGGTTCCGATGACAGTGTCATTCTTCCTCAAGGGTTCTGAGTCAGTTGCTCAGGGACGCTTCAAGGCAGGTATGTACGGGCTCTTCATCGTTTCACTCTACACCCTCCCTATCGCGATTCTCATCATAGTGACCAGAATCATCGGAGGAGAGTCAGTCACAGCAGACATCTTCAACTGGATCGCTACACACTGGCTTCCAAACATCCTCTTCTTCATCATCTTCATGGTCTTCGCAGCATCTTTCTTTGGTGCATTCGAGATCACTCTTCCTCAGTCACTCGTGAACAAGAGCGACAAGGGATCTGACAAGAAGGGACTTGCAGGTGTGTTCTTCATGGCTCTTACCCTCGTGCTCGTGTCATTCTCATGCACAGGCCCGATCGTAGGTAACGTGCTCATCCAGGCTACATCAAGCAACGGCGCATGGTGGATTCCTATCGTGACAATGCTCGCATTCTCTGTAGCATTCGCACTTCCTTTCACCCTCCTCGCATTCTTTCCTTCACTCCTGAAGGACCTCAAGAAGAGCGGCGGCGGATGGCTCAACACCGTAAAGGTAGTGATGGGATTCATCGAGGTGGCACTCGGATTCAAGTTCCTCAGCATGGCTGACCAGACATATCACTGGTCCTCGACAGAGAGATCTACCTTGCAATCTGGATTGTGACATTCTCGCTCCTCGGATTCTATCTCCTCGGCAAGCTCAAGTTCGCTCACGATGACGATGTTCCGCACATCTCAGTAACAAGACTTTCACTTGCGATCCTCGTATTCTCATTCGTAGTATATATGGTACCTGGTATGTGGGGAGCACCGCTCAGCGGACTCTCAGGATACCTTCCGCCTATTTCTACACAGGATTATGTGGTTGCCCCTGGCAGCGCATCACATGTAGTAGTGAGTGACGAACCTGCAGCAAGCACAGAGAAGAAATACGACTTCCTCCATCTCCCACACAACCTCGACGGATATTTCGACCTTGAGCAGGGACTTGAGGCTGCAAAGCAGGCAGGAAAGCCGGTATTCGTGGACGTTACAGGACATGCATGCGTGAACTGCCGTGAGATGGAGCAGAGAGTATGGAGCGATCCTGCTGCTCTCGAGCTTCTCCGCAATGAGTTCGTCGTTGTCGCTCTCTATGTTGACGACAAGCACAAGCTTACTGAAGAGGACTGGGTTACAGACGCAGAGACAGGAAAGGTGTACAAGGATCTCGGACGAGTGAACTCATATATCGCTCGTGAAAGATTCAACGTGAACGCACAGCCTAACTACGTGCTCCTCTCCCCTGACGGTGAGATCCTCGTTCCGACACACAGCTACGATCTCTCAGTGGACAACTTCGTGAAATTCCTCAAGAGCGGTATCGACGCTTACAGGAAATAATCACAGACACATATTAAACAGAAAGCCCAGCGGAAATTCCGCTGGGCTTTCTGTTTAATATAGTCTCTCTTAGAACTTGAAACTGTCCTTAAGAGCAGTAGTCTTGTTGAAGACAAAGTGGTCTGGAGTTGTGTCAGGGTCCTTGAAGAAGTAGCCTACACGCTCGAACTGAACTGCGATGCCTGAGTTGTCCTCGAGGAGAGCAGGCTCTGCGTAACCCTTTCCGATTACGAGAGACTCAGGGTTGAGATAGTTCTTATAGTCCTCGCCCTCAGGAATCTGACCCATCTGAGCCTCAGTGAAGAGCTTGTCGTAGAGACGGAGCTCGACTTCCTTGGCATGCTCGGTAGATACCCAGTGGATGGTACCCTTTACAGAACGCCACTCGCCTGCGCCTGGCTTCGAAGTAGGATCGTAAGTACACTTGATCTCAACGATGTTGCCCTCTGCATCCTTTACGACCTCCTGGCACTTGATGATGTAGGTGTACTTGAGACGAACCTCTCCGTCCGGCTTGAGACGGAAATACTTCTTAGGAGGTTCCTCCATGAAGTCGTTTCTCTCGATATATACCTCTCCTGTGAAAGGAACCTTGCGTGAAGGTCCTTCAGGATCTGCAGGATTGAGAGGTGCATCAAACCACTCCACCTTGCCTGGCTCCCAGTTGGTGATGGTAAGCTTAACAGGGTCCTGAACCACCATGTAGCGGTTTGAACGCTCATTGAGGTCCTGACGTACGCACCACTCCATGAGCTGGAGGTCGATGAGCTGCTCGCGCTTTGCTACGCCCACCTTCTCTGCGAACATACGCATAGACTCAGGTGTGTAACCGCGACGGCGGATACCGCAGATGGTCGGCATACGTGGATCGTCCCAGCCGCTTACGAAGTTGTTCTTCACAAGCTCGAGGAGCTTGCGCTTTGACATCACTGTATATGTAAGGTTGAGTCTTGCGAACTCATACTGATGCGATGGGAAGATGCCGAGCTTCTCGATGAACCAGTCGTAGAGCGGACGGTGAACGTCGAACTCAAGGGTACAGATAGAGTGTGTGATGTTCTCGATACTGTCAGACTGGCCGTGTGCGTAGTCATACATCGGATAGATGCACCACTTGTCGCCTGTACGGTGGTGATGTGCGTGGATGATACGGTAGAGAAGCGGGTCGCGGAAGAGCATGTTAGGATGCGCCATGTCGATCTTCGCACGGAGCACCTTCTCGCCCTCTGCATACTTTCCTGCCTTCATCTCACGGAAGAGCTGGAGGTTCTCCTCTACGCTTCTGTTGCGGTAAGGGCTCTCTGTACCAGGCACCTGCACTGTACCACGACCTGCACGGATCTCCTCCTGTGTCTGGTCGTCAACGTATGCAAGCCCCTTCTTGATGAGCTCCTCAGCCCACTCGTAGAGCTGGTCGAAATAGTCCGAAGCATAACGCTCGTTCTCCCACTCGAAGCCAAGCCACTTGATGTCTTCCTTGATTGAGTCAACGTACTCTGTATCCTCCTTTACAGGATTGGTGTCGTCGAAGCGGAGGTTGGTCTTTCCGCCATATTTCTTTGCAAGGCCGAAGTTGATGCAGATGCTCTTCGCATGTCCGATGTGAAGATATCCGTTAGGTTCAGGCGGGAAACGGGTCATTACAGATTCACATTTGCCGCTTGCAAGGTCAGCCTCGATGATTTCCTCGAGAAAATTGAGATTTCTGGTCTCGTTGAGTTCTTTGTTTACCTCTTCCATATCTATGGTAATAATGAATTTGCAAATAATCCCGCAAATATACGGAAAATTAAGTATTTTTGCGAGCGCAAACCGAAAAATCAATAAGACATGATAAAATCTATGACAGGCTACGGAAAGGCCGAGGCAGTTCTGGAAGCAGGAAAGATCACTGTAGAGGTCCGTTCTCTTAACGGAAAGACTGCTGACATCAGTCTCAAGACATCACTTCTTCCTAAGGACAAGGAAATCGCCGTGAGACAGAAGATAGCAGCTCAGCTGCAGAGAGGCAATATCGACATGTTCATGACATTCGAGCCTAATGCTGCAGAAAACGCCAAGCAGATCAATATGGAAATGGCAATGCAGTATTATCAGCAGATCAGTGAACTCGGAGGCAAGATAGGTGCTGTGAATCTCTGGAGCCACAATCCTAACGACCTTCTTGCAATGATTCTTCGTATGCCTGAGGTCATGGACGCAAAGAAACAGGACATCATCACAGAGGAGAACTGGCCTGTGGTGGAGGCTTGCATAGATGAGGCGCTTGCGAACATCAACGCTTTCAGAGCGCAGGAAGGTGAAGTCCTCTATAAGGACGTCACTGAGAAGGTTACACGTATCCTTTCACTTTCCGATCAGGTGGAGAACTTCGAGAAGGAACGTATTGAAGCCATCAGAGAAAAAATTTTGAGCAGGTTTGCCGAACTCAAGGCTGAGCCGGACCAGAGCCGTCTCGAGCAGGAGATGATCTTCTACATCGAGAAACTCGACATCAATGAGGAGAAGGTGCGTCTCCGCCAGCATTGCCACTATTTCCTCGAGACCATCGACACCGATCCTTATCCTGGAAAGAAGCTTGGCTTCATCGCTCAGGAAATGGGCCGAGAGATCAACACTACCGGTTCGAAGGCCAATCACACCGAGATACAGAAACTGGTTGTCCTCATGAAGGACGAGCTTGAGAAGATCAAGGAACAGAGTCTGAATATTCTTTAATCTATTGAATATCATATAATAAAAGCCCTGCGGACGCAGGGCTTTTATTATATGATGACTTTCTGTTACAAAACAGGAATGATGTACTGGATGCCGAGGGAGATACGCTGGATGTGGGGTTTGTATCCGCCTATTGCGAGGGCGCGGTCTGTGAGATCAAAGCCTTTGTAGACATAGTGGGCGAAGACCTTGAAGCCTGCTTCTTCCTCGAAAGGGAACCATTCCACACAGCCCTGGGCGTTCCAGGCAGTCATATAACGACCTGCTGTGAAGATACCGTTGTCCTCATAAACTCCTGCAGTCTCGTATGCCCCCTTTATGTAACCGTTCCATTTCGGATGGAAACGATAGTCGAAGTTGGCGATGACTGTAAGATACTGAGCGTTCTGAGCAGTCACGGGAGCGGCAGACAATGTGGTGAGACGATGCTGGTTGTCGAGGCCTGAACGCTGGTAGAGGACATCAAGATAAGCGAGCACCGGCCCCTTTTCATAGATGTTTCCGCACATCAGATAATAGATGTTCTTCCCTTTTGCAAGCTGACCTGCAGAGGCAGAATACATGAGATTTACGGCGCCATCGGCAAACCATCCGGTCCAGTTGGCTGTGGCAAGAAGAGGGAACTTTGTCGACTCGACTCCTGCAGGCAGGCCATGTATATACATGTCATTGTCAGTACCGGTCCTGTGGTTCACGACCTGGAAATAAAGATGCTGGTCAGGAGTGAGGTAGACCGTACCCTTCAGACCGGTCTGGAAAATCTCGAAGTTGTTGTTGAACTCACTGAACTCTCTCACCTTCAAGCCATTGACATACCCCTCGTAACCTGCGGTAGCAAGGAACTGCTTTCCGACCACAAGGTCGAACCTGTCGCTTACGGTCCATTTCAGATTGGCATACTCGATGGATGAAGACATGTTCTCTACAGAATACGGATTGCTGTATCTGTTGAAGGACTGACGGAAATGATATGAAAGACGGTCGGTGAGTCGTCCGTAGATCTCGAGTCTCACACGATTCATCTTGAATGACATCTCGTCGAACTGACCTGCAGTGAAATATGCATTTGCCGACGAGGCGAACTCAAGATTGATATGCGACTTGATATGCCGTATGTTCTTCAGCTTTTCATCTGAAGCATTCTGATTCTGCACGATACGCTCGAGAATCGAAGGGATGGAATCATTGTCGCTGATTAGCGTACGGTTCTGGGCTCCTGCAAACAAAGGGAGAAGGAGCATTAGTGATATGAATAGTTTCTTCATTGTCTGTCTTTGAATTGAGGTGCAAAGATAGACAATTTTCGCGTATGGAATCAACTTCCGGAATTGACAAGTCCCACCACTTCCTTCTTAAGCCTGTCAAGATCGATGAGGCTGTCGGAAATCCTGCGGACGAAACCTATATATGAATCATAGTCGTCAGGCTTGCCGAAACGCTTCAGTTCCGTATGAATCTTCTGCTGGGCTCTGTGCAGGGCAAGATGCACCCTGTAGTTGAAAAGTCCGGTTATCTCAGCCACCTTATAATCTGGAAGTTGCTCCAGTACGGCAAGACTGAATACGATCCTCTGGACCGGAGTCATCTTGCTCGACGCACGACAGAACACTTCCCAGGCCATGGTTGTCAGATAGTCATCCACATGCTCGACCTTCGGCTTGGAAAGGGCAAAGAGATCAGGACGCACACCTGTAAAATACAGAAGCCTGCGGCGCGATATGCGCAGACGCGAATAGAGACATGTACGTCTGAGGAGCCATTCGTCAAGGGTAAAACGGTCATCGTATGACATGACGTCGTGCCACAGCTTGACGAAGACCTTTTCCGTCACGGCCTCACTGTCGGACCGGTCGCAGAGAATACGGAATGAAGTGCGTGAGATGAGAGGCATATATTTTTCCATAAGAGCCCCAAAAGCCTTTTCCGACCCTCTGTGCATCTGTTTAAGGAGGGGCATGTCCTGAAGTATTATTTCCTGCTCGAGCATAATCGTTTTTATTTTGAGCCATTCAAAATAAGTTCCAATCAGGACTGTAAAGCGGAAAGTGTAAGATTTTTTACACCCACTGTAAAGTTTCTTTACACTTTTACAAATAGCTCATTTTCACACTTCCCTACTAATCAGGCGATTACATAGTTTGGCACAGCCAATGTAAGAAATGGGGCAAAACATAACCTTATCATGACAAAAAAACTGACTCTTACAATAATCCTGATATGTACCGCTCTCGGAATCGCCGGAGCGCAGGAAGAAATGACACTTGCAGAAGCCATCCATACTGCACGCCAGCAGTCTGTCGAAGCACTTCAGGCACGTCAGTCTTTCATCTCTACATATTGGTCATATCGTTCTTATCAGGCAAGCAGGCTGCCGTCATTCACATTGTCCGGCAATCTCGGCAACTTCAACCGCTCGCTTACCCTTCTTCAGAATCCTCAAGACGGTTCGCTCAATTACGTAAGTTCCAACAACCTTCAGAACTCACTGTCCCTCCAGGTGAACCAGAACATCACTTTCACAGGCGGTACATTGACAGTGGCATCAGATCTTTCGCGTATCGATCAGTTCGGCAGCAACAAGAGCCTTACATGGTACTCGAAGCCTGTGACAGTATCATATTATCAGCCTCTTTTCACCTACAACCAGTTCAAATGGGACAAGAAGATCCAGCCGAAGGAATACGAGGCAGGAAAGAGAAACTATCTTGAAACAATGGAAGGAATCACCATCAATGTGGTGTATGCATACCAGCGTCTTCTTCTTGCAAAAATGAGCAATGAAAAGAGCAGAAGCAATTTCGTGAATTCAGGCAATATGCTCAAGATCGCCAAGGAGAGATACAACCTTGGAAACGTAACGAAGGCTGACTATCTCCAGCTTGAACTCAGAATGCTCAACGACAGCATTTCCATCAACGAGAGCGATGTGGCAGTCCGCGAGGCTCAGATGCAGCTCAACTCTCTTCTCGGATACGACGAATCATACGAAATAATTCCGCAGGTGGAAACAAGTCTGCCTGACATCCAGATGGATTATGACCTTGTGATGGCGAAGTCTCTTGAGAATTCAAGTTTTTCAGTTGACAATGAACTCAGCCTATTATATGCAGAATCAAACGTCGCCAGCGCAAAGGCATCACGCGGATTTTCATTCGCATTGAACGCGCGTTTCGGAATGTCACAGACAGGATCTGATTTCCCGCAGGCTTATAAGGACCTTCTTGACCAGGAAGTTGTAGGAATAACATTCAGCATTCCTATCTTCGACTGGGGACTCGGCAAGGGTCGGGTGCAGAAGGCGAAGGCAGCGCAGGAAGTGGTGAAGGCACAGGTGCAGCAGTATGAGAATGACTACAGAAGACAGATATTCAGCGCCGTGAGCCAGTTCAACAACCAGAGGCAGCAGTGCATGGTGTCGGAAAGAGCCATGAAGATCGCATCGGAAAGATATGAGCTGACGATGACAAGATTCAAGGAAGGCAATGCCACCGTGACTGAACTGAACATGGCACAGACAGAGAATGACAGCGCCATGAGCCAGTACATCAACGACATGAGCAATTTCTGGATATATTATTACACTCTCCGCAGATATACGCTTTATGACTTCATGACCGGAAGTGATCTTGAAATCGATGTCAATGAAATGGTGATGTAAATAGATGCCCCGGGCATGACGAACTACAGTAAACGTCACCCCGAACGAAGCACAGTAAACTTCATCCCCGACCTGATCGGGGATCCAAACCTCAAAAAAAACAAAAAACTATGGATAGAGTATTAGAAAAAAAGAAAGGTATTGCACTGGTATTCAGCAAGAAGGCACTCCCCTACTGGTTCGGAGGTCTGATGGTCATCTTCATAATGTGGCTCATCTTCCGAGATGACGCCAGCACGCTCAGAGTAAACGGCGACACACTCACCGTGAGCGAGGTAAGGGCAGGTGAATTCAACGACTACATCCGCATAAGCGGCCAGGTCGTACCGATGACCACGATCCAGCTCAGTCCACGCGAGAGCGGAATCGTTGAAGAAATCGTCATGGAGGAAGGATCGCAGGTGAAGGCTGGCGACGTAATCGTTCGTCTGAGCAACGATAATCTCGACCTCGAAATTCTGAACTCAGAGGCAAATCTTGCAGAGAAGGAGAACAACCTCAGAAACACCCTTATCGAGATGGAGCAGCAGAAGATGGAAGTAAGTCTGCAGATTCTCCAGCTTGAGACCAATGTGAAACGCAAGGGACGCGAGCTCGAGTCGCAGAAGCGACTTTTCGACGACGGTCTCATCGGCAAGGAAGAATATCTCCGCTCTGAGGAGGACTATACCTTGAACCTCAAGCAGCTTGAGGTGACCATCGCCCGCGCCCATAATGACAGCATCTTCAGAGAAGTGCAGGTCAAGCAGATGGAGGAGAGCCTCGACAACATGAGGCAGAACATGCAGAGAATCCGCCGTCGCAAAGAGAACCTCAACGTAAAGGCCCCTATGGACGGTGAACTCGGCCTTCTTGAAGTGGCATTAGGTCAGTCGATAGGAAGCGGAGCGAAGATCGGTCAGATCAATGCAAAGGAAAGCTATAAGATTGAAGCTCAGATCGATGAGCATTACATCGACAGAGTCAATGCAGGCCTTTCAGCGACTTTCGAGCGCCAGAACGAAACATTTGCAGCAGTGGTCAGAAAGGTATATCCGGAGGTACGAGGCGGCAAGTTCCAGACAGATTTCCGTTTCAGCGAGGAGCAGCCTGCAAACATCCGCACAGGTCAAACCTACTACCTCAATCTCCAGCTGGGTCAGCCGGAAAATGCGGTGCTGATTCCCCGCGGCACATTCTACCAGAAGACTGGAGGAAAGTGGATATATGTAATATCTCCTGATGGTGGAAAAGCCGTAAAACGTGAAATCCGCATCGGTCGTCAGAACCCTCAGTTCTACGAAGTCCTCGAAGGCCTCGAGCCAGGCGAGAAGGTGATCACATCGGGTTACGACAATTTCGGAGACAACGAGGTGCTGGTATTTTAACCTTACACATAAAGCCATATAAACCAACAACTTACAAAGAATCACCTGAGGCAATGGGCACAGGCGTTTCAAACGAACTGACTTATAGACAACAACTTATACTACACAATGAAAATCAAGGAAACCATAATAAAGGCTCTTTCGCTCGGAACAGGTCTGGCTATCGGAATGCTTCTGATTGCAAAGGTTTGCTACGAGATGAGTTATGACACCTGCTATGCTGATTATGAGCAGATTTATCAGATACGAACCGTATATACCCAGCACGGAGAGGATAGGGATTTCCCACATATTTCCGGTGCTATTGCTCCGGGATTCAAAGATCATGTTCCAGGGGTGGAGGTTGCGACCCGTTGGACATTTCTAGTCAACAGCGACAAATTTATAGACGAGCAGAAGAATGTCATCACAGGAGAATGCATTGCAGCAGACACTTGCTTCTTTGATGTTTTCAATACTGAGATTCTTGCCGGTAATCCGAAAGAAGCACTCAGTAAGATAGCTGTT
>JBGVNK010000020.1:0-6516 GCA_045125535.1 Candidatus Cryptobacteroides sp. | reverse complement strand
AGGTGCGTGGTAATGCACCTTCTCTCTTCCCCAGGTCCCTGAAATGACATCCATCGGATCGACACGATACTTGCCTACATTTATAGGCTCCATACCGCTTCTGCCGGTAGGGAAGAGACAGTTGTGCCATCCGAAAAGTCTGTCGTGTGTCAAAGGACTGGCAAAGTTGTTTACAGCATCAAGCATCATCTCCACAACACCCTCAATATAATGCGACGGCTCCGTCTCATTCGTGATATGCACCCCCATCCTTCTTGCCACCGAAGACCGCACCTGGTCAGAATTCAGCAGCACACCCTCGATCTCCGACGATGACACGATGTCGTAGGTCAGTGCTTCTACGGCAGCCTGTCGCTGCACATCAAATCCAATAGCAGACAATCTTCCCTCAAGGTATCCTGCAGCTTTGCTGACTTTGATTAGTTTAGCATCTATCTGCTCTCTATTCCAAGTAAAATTAGGCCAGTTCTGTGTCTCGTGTATATACATATCCAATGAATTTTCAGCAAATATAGCAATTTGCGGACTATTAACCGCAAAAAATGCGGATAATTAACCGCAGGAAGATAAGATGTGAGTCTCTAAACGGTCGAACCTAACTGTTTTTGATGCAAAAATATGGAAACGGTCCTCTAAGGACGGGTCAAGGCCAAGACGAGATTTTTGAAAAATCTCCACCCTCCGGGTAGTATTTTCCAAAAATGCCTTGACACGTCCGGACCGTTTCAAAGGAGGCATCAAAAACAGTTTAAGTTCAACCATTAATAGTGTTTTGCTGATGTCTTATAACATAAAACAAAAACTTCAAGACAACATTGATGCTGTCAGAACGATGTTCAGGCTTGTCGAGGAAAATCGTATATCTGAACCGCCGGAACGGGAAGTGCTTCGTAAATATTCCGGTTTTGGCGGCATCAAGTGTATCCTGAACTACACGAAAGGCAGTTCGGATATATCACAGTGGTCTAAAGCAGACCAGAGACTTTATCCTTTGGCTATGGAACTCTTCGATCTAATCCGAGAGAAATCATCCGACGAAAATGAATGCAACGAGTTCATATCAAGTCTGAAGTCATCTGTGCTTACGGCCTTCTACACTCCTGCGGAAATCGTTGATGCGATAGCAGATTCATTCAAGTCCAAAGGATATGAGTTCCGTTCGATGCTCGATCCCGCTGCCGGTACAGGTGTGTTCATAGATTCCTTCAGGAAGAGTTTCTCACTTTCAGAAACGGTTGCTTACGAAAAGGATAAGATTACAGGCAACATCCTCGCAGGCATACATCCCTTCATCAATCTGCGGATAGACGGATTTGAGACTATCAGCAAAAGATATGACAACTACTTCGATCTAGTCACGACCAATATCCCGTTCGGAGACATAGCAGTCTCCGACCCGTCATTCTCAACGAGTCGGAATCTGACCCGGAAATCAGCCACGAAGAAAATCCACAACTACTACTTTCTCAAAGCATTGGATGTCACCAGAAATGGTGGCATCATTGCTTTTATAACCTCCCAGGGAGTTATGGATACTCCCGGAAATTCAGATGTCAGGCGTGAAATTCTCTCCCACGCAGACCTGATCACAGCTGTAAGGTTCCCGAACAATCTCTTTACCGACAATGCGAACACACAGGTTGGTAGCGATCTTGTGATACTTCGTAAGAACAGTTCAAAGCAAGCCCTTACAGATGCGGAAGAGGATTTCCTGAATACGGTCAGTGAAGACGGAATCTGCACCAACAGATATTTCATAAGCCGCCCGGATCATATAATCCATACATCAAAACAAATATCTACAGACCAGTACGGCAAACCGGCAATAATCCATCATCACGAAGGTAGAGTGCCGGGAATAGCACAGGACCTTTCAGCCATTCTTCTTGAAGACCTTATTCCCCAAACTCCTGCGCCTGTCGATCCGAACACCGAAAAGAAACCCTCAAATTCAGTTTTACCCACCGTAAGGACTTCGACAAGGCAGACCATGCCGGTATCAAAGTTCCGCAAGCCTAAAGATGAACTCCAACTTTCACTCTTCGACTTCTCTGATGAAGATGAACTTGAAGAATCATTGCCGGATAACGGACCGAGACCTTTCGACGGCATCTTCCGCGACCATCACAAGGAAGGCTCGATGGTATATGACAGCGAACGGACAGTCGGCATATTGTCCAACATCAGTGATCCTATCTTCATCCCATTGCAACTGTCTGACTCGGATAACGAGAAGGCATTGCTATATATAATGATCAGGGATGTCTATCACTCACTATACTCCACAGAATCTGAATACCATCAAGAGAACAGCAAGGACAGGACGAGACTGAATTACCTCTACGAGAGATTCATCGAAAAATACGGATGTCTGAATGCACCTCGCAACAGAAAACTCATTCTTAATGACATCTCAGGTCGTGATACGCTGGCTTTGGAACGTGAGGATAATGGCTCGTTCGTGAAGTCAGACATCTTCCATAAGCCGACATCGTTTTCAAATGATGTCCTTGAACACGCAGACACACCGGAAGAGGCTCTGTCATCATCATTGAACCTATACGGAGAAGTGAACCTCTCATATATGGAATCCATCTCCTCCCTTTCAAGATCAGAACTCATCGAGGCACTGCGAGGCAGGATATTCTACAACCCGTTTACCGGATATCAGACCAAAGACCGTTATATTTCAGGCAATGTCATCGAAAAGGCCGAAAGGATCGAGCAGTGGATTGAATGTAATCCGGATGACAGTCATATCGATGAGACCAGATCTGCATTGGATGTTCTGAAGGCTTCGGTTCCTGAACCTATAGCATTTGAAGATCTGGACTTCAATTTCGGAGAAAGATGGATCCCGTCAGACATATATGCCAGGTATATGACAGAACTCTACGAGACAGACATCACAATCCGATATGTAGAGGATATTGATGAATTTACCGCAGACAGAGGATGCTACACAGCAAAGATAGGTGATGAGTTCTGTGTGAGAGGATATTACAAGACATACGACGGAATGCATCTTCTTATTCACGCCCTGCACAATACGGTGCCTAATATGATGAAGTGCATCGGAGTCGATGAACACGGCAATGACATCAAGGTCAGAGACAGTGAGGGAATCCAGCTGGCCAGCAGCAAGATCGACGAGATAAGGAACGGCTTCTGCCAGTGGCTTGAGAATCAGTCTCAGGAGTTCAAGACATCTCTTGCCGATATGTACAACCGCAAGTTCAACTGCAATGTACGTCCGGCATTCGACGGCAGTCACCTTACCTTCCCTGGACTTGACCTCGAAAGCCTTTCAGCACGATACGGCATCAACAGCATATATGCAAGCCAGAAGGATTGTGTGTGGATGCTCCTTCAGAACGGTGGCGGAATCTGCGATCACGAAGTCGGAACAGGCAAGACCCTCATTATGTGTATGGCTGCCCACGAGATGAAGCGTCTGCATCTGGCTCAGAAACCGATGATAATAGCACTCAAGGCAAATGTGGCTGAAATAGCATCTACATATATGACAGCATACCCTGATGCGAAAGTGCTGTATGCCGCAGAAAAGGACTTCTCTCCGGCCAACAGGGTCCGCTTCTTCAACGACATCCGCAACAACGACTTCGACTGCGTGATAATGTCTCACGATCAGTTCTGCAAGATACCGCAGTCACAGGAGATACAGCGTGACATCATACAGGCGGAACTTGACAGCGTAGTGACCAGTCTTGAACTCCTGAGAGAGCAAGGCAGGAACATATCAAAGCGAATGCTCAGCGGTCTTGAGAAGCGACTGAAGAACCTTGAGGCGAAACTTAAGGATATCACCTATGCCATAAACTCACGTCGTGACGATGTGGTGGATTTCAAGATGATGGGGATCGATCATATCTTCATCGACGAATCCCATCAGTTCAAGAACCTTATGTTCCATACAAGACACAGCAGGGTCGCAGGTCTTGGAAACCCAGAGGGCAGTCAGAAGGCACTCAATCTCCTCTATGCCATAAGGACTATACAGGAACGTACAGGAAAGGACCTTGGTGCAACATTCCTCTCAGGAACCACCATCAGCAACTCCCTTACAGAACTCTATGTACTGTTCAAGTATCTGCGTCCTAACGAACTGGCAAGACAGCATATCCCTTGCTTTGATGCCTGGGCTGCCATATTCACAAAGAAGACTACGGAATTTGAATTCAATGTCACAAACAATATAGTCCAGAAGGAGAGATTCAGATACTTCATCAAGGTTCCTGAACTGGCAGCGTTCTATAATGAGATAACGGATTACCGCACGGCAGAGGATGTCGGGGTTGACCGCCCACGCAAGAGAGAGATGCTTCACAATATCCCACCGACTCCGGACCAGGAAGCCTTCATTCAGAAACTGATGGAGTTTGCAAATTCCGGAGATGCCACAATACTTGGCAGAGAACCCCTGTCTGAAAGCGAAGAACAGGCGAAGATGCTCATCGCAACGGATTATGCAAGGAAGATGGCTCTTGATATGAGACTCATCGATCCTTCGTATGAAGACCATCCAGACAACAAGGCAAGCCATTGTGCAAGACTTGTTGCCGAGTATTATCATCGTTACGAACCTCAGAAGGGAACGCAGTTCATATTCTCTGATCTGGGCACATATCAGCCGGGACAATGGAACATTTATTCAGAAATCAAGCGAAAACTCATTGAGGATTATGGAATACCTGCACAGGAAATCCGTTTCATTCAGGAATGTAAGAACCAGGCAGCCAGAAAGGAACTGATTGCTCAGATGAACTCCGGGCAGGTAAGAGTCCTGTTCGGATCGACATCAATGCTCGGCACGGGAGTGAATGCACAGAAACGCTGCGTGGCTATACATCATCTCGATACACCTTGGAGACCTTCTGACCTTCAGCAGCGAGACGGACGAGGTGTCAGAGCAGGAAACGAAATTGCAAAACAATATGCAGACAACACAGTAGATGACATCATATACGCAGTGGAGAAATCTCTCGACAGTTACAAATTCAATCTCCTTCATTGCAAGCAGACCTTCATATCCCAGCTCAAGAGCGGAGCAATGGGAGCAAGAACCATAGACGAGGGCTCGATAGATGAGAAATCCGGAATGAATTACTCTGAATATATGGCTATACTTTCCGGCAACACAGACCTGCTGGATAAGGCAAAACTGGAAAAACGTATTGCCTCCCTTGAAGGCGAACGCAAATCATTCAACAAGGGACGCAGGGATACGGAAACAAGACTGCGGAAGATACAGCAGGACAGACAGCAGGCACAGGATATCCTTGACAGGCTCCTTGCAGATCAGGCTCAGTTCCAGGCAGAGATGAAATGCGATTCGGCAGGAAACATCCTGAACCTTGTCAGGATAGACGGTGTGAATGCAATGGACGAAAAGGTCATCGGAACAAAACTTCAGACCATTGCCAGAACAGCACGGACAGACGGCAGGTTCCAGAAGATAGGAAGCCTGTACGGATTTACGGTAGAGGTCATCACCGATGTATCCTATGAAACAGGTACGCCAGTCTATTCCAACAGGTTCTGTGTGAGGGGCCAGTACAGGCACACTTACAACAGTGGAAGGATAGCAATGGCAGACACTCACGCAGCCACCGTCAATTTCCTGAACGCACTTCAGAGGATGCCACAGGTCATTGCCCAGTACCAAGATAGGATAAGCACCTTTGACAAGGATATTCCGGCACTTCAGGAAATCGTATCCAAGACCTGGAAGAAGGAAGATGAACTCCGCACCCTCAAGTCAGAACTTGCCGCACTCGACAGGAAAATCTCTCTCGACCTTGCCCCATCACGTCCAGATGACCAGACTCCAGACTCTACCACGATAAAGGATGCAGCATAGCGTATATGCAAGCAAATCTCTTCACTTATCAGTACTAATTATATCACAATCATAACAACTCAAATCATTATGAAAATTTTACCTGAAAATGCAGTTTCAAGTTTCTTCTACTATATGTGGAATACTTGGAGCGAAGAGGAATGCAAGATTATCTTCAAAGGAATGTATAAACACTTCTGGGCGAAATGGAACTCTCTTGCCGGAAAATCTTTATTAGGTGCGGCCGAACGCTTCTATGCAGAACTTTCCACTAATAATCGTGAGCAGCTTGTAAATCGTGCAGTAATGCTATATGATGGAAGAGGAAAGAGGCAGTTGTGAACATATACAGATGCTCTGCGGTTCTTACTCTCTATAAATCTAATACACAATCACACCATTGTTATAATCGTACAGAGGGCAATTGATATATGATAGATTGATCTATCTAAACGGTCGAACCTAACTGTTTTTGATGCAAAAATATGGAAACGGTCCTCTAAGGACGGGTCAAGTTTGAAAAATCTCCACCCTCCGGGTAGTATTTTCCAAAAATGCCTTGACACGTCCGGACCGTTTCAAAGGAGGCATCAAAAACAGTTTAAGTTCAACCATTTAATATTTCAAGATTATGAAATCAGACAATCTCGTACAAC
>JBGVNK010000019.1:0-13539 GCA_045125535.1 Candidatus Cryptobacteroides sp. | reverse complement strand
GCGTGAGAGATCACACCTGCATAATTGAAATCCGTTGGAAGACGGTCTGAATATTCTCTTTCCCCAGCAACTTCGTATGCTGCATTGAGACATGTAATCGCGCCCGCACTGCCTCCCGAAAGGATGATCTTAGAAATGTCGATTCCCCACTCGTCTGCCTTGGTCAGAACGTATGCAGTCGCATCGATCAGATCCTCACATGCGATGCGTACAGCCCAGTCGAAACGTGTCGCAAAGCCTTCCGGCGCATCCTGCTCGACATGCTGGCTGCGGTTGTCACCTGCACCAGGAGATCCCTTCGCTCCGAGACGATAGTCAATTGCTACTACAACGAATCCTCGGTCCACGAAATGCTTGTAATATCCGATCTGAAGTGCATTGACACGGCTTCCCATCGCAAATGCACCTCCATAGACATAAAGCATCACTGGTCTTGGGCCTTCGTATGGTACGGTGTAGTCAACATATTTGTCAAGAAGGAGATGTTCCTCCCCTTTTACCGAGTACTCGAATGTGGTCTTTTCGACGGTTTCATTCATGACTGGGATAAAGGTCGGCATTGCGATCTTTGGCTGTGCCGGTGCTCCGCCAGGAGCCTGCGCGTACATGCCTGCAGCTATAAATAAAAGGACCGCTGCAGCAAAAATGGTCTTCAGTTTCATGTCTTTATGGTTTATAACAGAGGAATATGTCAGTGTAATTCCCGCACACATGTTCATATTCTCTATACATCATACAAATATAACTATTTACCATAGATTGATTACACTTAGGCCACATTTAAATGATTCTTGTCGTAAATTTGTCTTAAACACATAACGAATATGAAGAATCTATTTCTAAGCCTTGCTGCACTGCTCAGCATAACTAACGTATCTGCACAGGACGAACCTTTACGATTGGCTATTGCCGGTGTGACACATGGACATACAGGTGAAGTCACCCAACGAATCGGCAGGAATGATTTCCGCATTGTCGGTGTATATGAAGCAGATGCAAGATACCGGGAAAAGAACGCTCTTACCGGAAAGGTGGACAAGGCGCTCTTCTATTCAGACCTTGAAAAGATGCTGGATGAGACAAAGCCTGAGGCAGTGGCCGCTTACGGCTCAATCTATGACCATATGGCAGTGATAGAGGCCTGCGCACCTCGCGGAATACATGTGATGGTGGAGAAGCCTCTGGCGACAACATACAAGGATGCGTTGCGTATCCAGGAACTTGCACAAAAGCACGGCATCAAGGTGATCACCAATTATGAAACCACATGGTACAACACCAACTGGCATGCCCGCAAGATGGTTGAAGAGGGACAGATCGGCGATATATTCAGAATGAATGTTTACGACGGTCATCAGGGTCCGGTAGAAATCAACTGCAGCGAGGAGTTTCTCGCATGGCTTACCGACCCTGTCCTCAATGGCGGAGGTGCTGTGATAGATTTCGGCTGTTACGGAGCAAACATAGCCACATGGTTTCTCAAAGGTGAGACTCCGACAAGTGTGTATGGTATCCTTAAGCAGCATAAGCCGCATAATTATCCGAAAGTGGATGATGATGCGACCATCATCATCGAATATCCAAACACCACAGTTCAGATCATGGCTTCATGGTGCTGGCCGACAAACAGAAAAGACATGTACATCTATGGACATGACGGATATATCTATCAGAAGACCGGACAGCAGATGGAAACTGTGATAAAGGATGTACATACACCTTTGTTCGATGCTCCGAAACTTCAGCCGCCTTTCGATGACACATTCAGACTATTCAAGGCTGTAGTGAGAGGTGAAGTCACACTCGACCCTTATGATCCGAATTCTCTTGAAAACAATGTCATGGTAGTCCGTATCCTTGAAGCGGCAAAAGAAAGCAGCAGACTCGGCAGACCGGTGAAATTCTAAATAATACATTCTTGTCATTGGCATAGTTTGTGAGTCGCCCTGAGGTGGTATAAATTTTAATAATTACAAGCTATGAACAGAAAAGACAAGAATATCGATGAAGGTGCAGACATCATTTTCGGTTCAGAGGAAATGAGAGAATCTGCACCTGCGCAATTTATCCCTAGTCACAAGACTTCCGCTCAGACTGCATATCAGATAGTAAAGGACGAGACATTTCCACAGACACAGCCTCGCCTGAATCTCGCTACATTCGTCACCACATATATGGATGACTACGGCACACGTCTCATGAATGAGGCCGTGGGCATCAATTATATCGACGAGACCGAATATCCGCGTGTTGCAGTAATGTGCGGCCGATGCATCAACATGGTCGCCAACATGTGGAACACACCGGAAAAGTGCGAATGGAAGACAGGAGCAGTAGGTATCGGTTCTTCTGAGGCATGTATGCTGGGAGGTGTCGCGGCATGGCTCCGATGGCGCGAGCGCCGAAAGGCAGAAGGAAAACCGTTCGACAGGCCGAACCTGATCATGAGTACCGCCTATCAGGTGGTGTGGGAGAAGTTCTGCCAACTCTGGCAGATAGAGATGAGGACGGTGCCGATTACAAAGGAACACCCTACCCTCAATATCGAAGAGACCATCAGGATGTGCGACGAGAACACCATCTGCGTCGTTCCGATCATGGGTGTGACATGGACCGGCATGAATGACGACGTGGAGGCTTTGGACAAGGCTCTGGACAAACACAACAAGAAGACCGGTCATGATATCCCTATCCATATCGATGCCGCTTCGGGAGGATTCATCCTTCCTTTCCTACAGCCTGACAAGAAATGGGATTTCAGACTCAAATGGGTGCTTTCGATCTCTACATCAGGACATAAATACGGTCTGGTCTATCCTGGACTCGGATGGGTGATCTGGAGAGACAAGAAATTCCTTCCTAAGGACATGTCCTTCAGCGTCAATTATCTGGGTGCAAGCATCACTCAGGTCGGACTCAATTTCTCTCGTCCGGCTGCTCAGATTCTCGCACAATATTACAACTTCATCCATCTCGGATTCCAGGGATACAAGGAGATCCATGAGAATTCTATGGACATAGCGAAGTATTGTCACGACGAGATCGGAAAGATGCCTTATTTCGAGAACTACTCTGAAGAACTTGAGAACCCTCTCTTCATATGGTATATGAATCCTGCATATGACAGAGCTGCCAAGTGGACGCTTTTCGACCTGCAGGACAAGCTTATGCAGAGCGGATGGATGGTTCCAGCCTACACGATGCCTAAGAACATCGAGGATATGGTCGTCATGCGAGTCGTGGTTCGTCAGGGAATGTCACGTGACATGGCGGACATGCTGATCAAGGATATCAAAGATGCAGTTGCAGAACTTGACAAGCTCGTCTACCCTACGCCATCACGCCTTACTTACGAAAAGAAAGAAAAGCAGAAAGGACACGTCTTTACACATTAATAATCAGATAGCAGTCCGGTCTCCCCGATACATGCCGGACTGCTTTCAATAAAACGGACAGAGTATGAAAACAAACAACGGAAATGCCGGAAAGGCATTCAAATTGAGCGTGGCCACCCTTGCGATCATGAACATCACCGCTGTCGTGAGTCTGCGAGGTCTTCCGTCAGAGGCCGTCTATGGCCTGTCGTCGGCCTTCTACTATCTCTTTGCTGCCATTGTATTCCTTATTCCGACTGCTATGGTTGCAGCCGAACTTGCCGCAATGTTTTCTGACAAGCAGGGCGGAGTGTTCCGTTGGGTGGGAGAAGCATTCGGCCCGAGAACAGGATTCCTGGCGATATGGCTGCAGTGGATCGAATCTACAATCTGGTATCCGACTGTACTCACATTCGGAGCAGTAGCATTCGCTTTCATCGGCATGGACAATGTTTCGGATGCTGCCCTTGCATCCAACAAGATCTTTACACTTGTAGCAGTTCTGGCAATATACTGGATTGCCACATTCATTGCAATGAAAGGCCTGAACTGGGTCGGAAAGATCAGCAAATGGGGCGGACTTATCGGTACGATCATTCCGGCAGGCCTCCTTATTGTCCTTGGAATAATTTATCTCGCTACAGGAGGCCATAACTATATGGACATGTCGCAGGGGTTCTTCCCTGACCTGACTAAACTGGACAATATAGTCCTCGCCAGCAGCATCTTCCTCTTCTATGCAGGCATGGAGATGATGGGTGTACATGTGATGGATGTGAACAATCCATCAAAGAATTACCCAAAGGCCATCATCATAGGCTCTCTTGCCACAGTGTGTATCTTCGTGCTCGGAACTTTCGCTCTCGGGGTGATCATCCCGGCCAAAGACATCAACCTGACTCAGTCGCTGCTTATAGGCTTTGACAATTATTTCAGATACCTGCATATGTCATGGGCCGGTCCGATCATAGCAATAGCATTGATGTTCGGAGTGCTTGCCAGTGTCCTTACCTGGGTTGCAGGTCCTTCTAAGGGTATATTCACTGTAGGAAAGGCAGGATATCTGCCACCTTTCTTCCAGAAGACCAACAGCAATGGCGTTCAGCGCAATATACTTCTCGTACAGGGAGGAATAGTGACCCTGCTGTCACTTCTGTTCGTCGTAATGCCGTCGGTGCAGTCATTCTATCAGATCCTGTCGCAACTCACTATTCTGCTCTATCTGATAATGTACATGCTGATGTTCGCTGCGGCAATCGTTCTACGATACAAGATGAAGGATGCAGAACGTCCGTTCCGTTTAGGTAAAGGCAACGGACTCATGTGGGTTATGGGAGCTGTGGGCTTTGCCGGCTCATTGCTTGCCTTCGTGCTCAGTTTCATTCCGCCAAGCCAGATACAGACAGGCAGCAGCACCGTGTGGTACTCGGTACTCATCATAGGATGTATTGTGATGGTGGTCATTCCGTTCATCATATATAGGATGAGAAAACCTGCATGGAGAGATCCACAGACAGATTTTGCTCCGTTCCATTGGGAAAACAAGAAATAAGACATCACCCGGCCGCTTGAGCCGGGTGATTGTTTATTGAGGGAAATTCGCTATCATTGCAGAAGAAAACTCAAGCAATGAAACATTACATAGAAACCGAAATTCTTCCGAGATACGAAACTTTTGACAAGGCTCATCAGAAAGATCATGCAGATTATGTGATCAGCCAGAGCCTTGAACTGGCGAAGCATTATGATGTAGACATGGATATGGTCTATGCCATTGCCGCCTACCATGACACCGGCCTTGCCGTCGACAGAAAGACTCATCATCTCGAATCAGGAAAGGTCGTGAGGAATGACAATAGGCTTGCCGAGTGGTTCACACCGGAACAGATAGAGACAATGGCCCAGGCCGTCGAAGACCACAGGGCGTCAAACAAGAACGAGCCGCGAAGCATCTATGGAAAGATCGTTGCCGAAGCAGACCGTCAGATCGACGGAATGACCATTCTCCGCAGAACCATCCAGTTCGGTCTCAACCACTATCCGGAACTTGACCGTGAAGGGCATTGGGAAAGGACTATCGAGCATATAAATGAAAAATATGCCGAAGGCGGATACCTTCGGCTTTGGATTCCGGAATCCACTAACGCCGTAAGGCTCAGGGAATTCCAGTCTATGGTAAAAGACGCTGTCCTTCTAAGAAATCATTTTGAAAGGATCTACGGAGAAGAGACAACGAAATAGTTATTCAGCGTACGTCTCTTTGACAAATGACGCCTTTCTGAGATAGAGTGCGCTTTCGCGGAGTCCCTTCAGAATGTTAGGAGTACTTGCCTGCTCGAGTTCTACGACAAAGGCTTTAACTCCTGCTTTAGCGAAGTTGTTGAAGATTGCGTCGAAACCTACCATTCCGCTCTGGCCGAGTTCATTCTTGTCCTTGATGTGCATCACTTCGAATCGACCCGGATATTTCTTCATATATTCGACAGGACTTACCCCGCCGACAACTGCCCAATACACATCCATCTCGAAGAACACATTCTCAGGAAGTGTATTCTCCATTATGCAGTCCATCATGGTAGTGCCCTCTACCCTCTTGAATTCCTGATTGTGATTGTGATATCCGAAACGGATTCCTGCTTCATTGCATCGTCTGCCGACTTCGTCAAGATATGCTGCCATGACCTTGAATTCAGCGACAGAATTCAAGCCTGGCGACCATGACATCACGAGACGAGGAATTCCGGCTTCCTTATGCGCTGCAATGCATGCATCCCACCATTCAAGCGCCTTTGTGTAATCTCCTGTGGAAAGTTCATCCTTGGTAAGCGGTCTTGTTGCATGAGACGAAATGAGTTTTAGACCAGCTTCTTCCACTTCATTCTTGAACTCGGCAGGCTTCAAGCCTGAAAACAAGCCGTTCTCATAAGTAGCGGCTTCAGCTGATGTATATCCCATCTGAGCAAGTCTTGAAAGCACATAATCGTGATTCTTTGCAAACAGTTCCGGGGTTCCGATCAACGAACGTACAGAATAAAGCTGCACGGCCATATCCTTTGAAGGAGCCTCGAGTTCCTCTGTAAGACGATAACTCACATATGCGAACTTACGGCTGTCAGGACTCCATGAGTTCACATTGAGACTACCTTGTCCTCCGAAGAACTCAACAAGCACTTCAGACTCACCGCCTTCAGCAGGGATCATCCTGAGCTGTACATTGAGGTCTGCAATATGAGAACCAGGATCTATTTCATAATCATGATATGCTATATAGACAACCTTTTCTCCGTCTGGAGAGATATGCGGGAACCATGAGTTCATATCCTCGTCGAAAGTCATCTGAGTCTGGTTACGGCCCTTCGTATCCATTTTCCAGACCTGCATCCTTCCGGTCCTCACGCTGTTGAACCAGATGGTCTTACCGTCAAGGCTGTATTCAGGACCATCGTCCAGTCCGGGTGCATCAGTCAGACGGACTTCCTTGCCTCCCTTGACCGGCATCACATATATATCCTGCTCCATCTTCTCCCCTCTGAAAGCACAATATGCGACCTGCTTTCCGTCAGGACTTATGCCATGGAGGTAACTAGGTCCGATGGGTGTGATCTTCTTGGGGTCTCCACCTTCGAAAGGAACGACATATACATATGAATTATAACTTCTTTTGTTTGCAGGATCGTTGCTGCTTATGCCGATGAAACGGCCGTCTGCCGAGATGACATGATCATTGTTGCACTGGGTGATATCTCCAGTGTTGATTTCTATCAGATCTGTCGACCCGTCAGGAGCAATCTTGTAAAGTTTACCGTTCTTGTTGACGACAAGCCATTTACCGTCAGGTGTCCAGTTCGGAGCCTCGATAACGAAGGGAAACTCTTTTATCACAGAATGTTCACCTGTCTCTATATCAAAGATTTCAAGGTAGCTGTGAGAAGGTAGCGGATGCTGTGCAAAAGCGCTGAATGAAGCTGCCAGAACAGCGATAAAGCAGAATAAATTTCTGATTTTCATGGTCATCGTCTTAATGGTTTATTACAAATTTATAAAAATTCCTCAAATGAGCTATCTGGTCTACCCTATTAAACGTCTAAATTCTTCCTATATCAATATAATTTCATATTTTTGCATGAATTAAATAACAGATTATGAAAAGACATCTTATGATTGCTGCGATTGCAGCATTACTGACACTTACTGCCTCAGCTCAGTCAAATCTCAAGAAAATATATGACGAGTCCATTGACCCAGTAGAACAGATCGAAAAGGCCGTGAAACAGGCTGAGAAAGAGGGCAAGTTCGTCATATCGCAAGTCGGTGGCAACTGGTGCCGCTGGTGTCTCATGTTCGCTGATTTCGTTGCAAAGGATGCTGAACTTACCCAGTTAATCGACGAGAACTTCGTGTTCATCCATTCTAATTATAATCCACGTGAAAGAGCTGGTGAAAAGACACTTGAAATGCTCAAGAAACTTGGCAATCCTGAAAGATTCGGTTTTCCTGTCTTCGTGGTTATGGATCAGAACGGGAAAGTGATACACACTCAGGATTCTAGTTTCCTTGAAGAAGGTAACGGCTACAGCAGAGACAAGGTAGCACGCTTCTTCCAGAACTGGACCCCAAAAGCAGTAGTCAGATAATCCAACTTACCTATGAAAAGACTTTACATTCTGGCCTTGACAGCATTGGGATCAATCTCTCTTAATGCCCAGGAGAGTATCCTAAAAGCTGAACTTGAAGCACGAGTTGACTACATGCAAGAGTTCAGAGAATCAGAGAATTACGGTCCAGGCAGCGGTTTCAAAGGAAGATATATTCTTCTCAGGGTAGACGGACAGATCAGCGAAGGATTCTCATATTCACTACGCCAGCGTATCAACAAACCTACCACAGACCTTAACCTCTTTGATGCCACAGACTGGATCCAGGTGAAATACAACAAAGGTCCATGGGAAATTGCCGCAGGCAAGCAGGTAGTGGCAATAGGTGGCTACGAATATGACACATCACCTATCAATCTGTTCTTCTGCTCAGAATTCTGGAATAATCTCCCATGCTTCCAGTTCGGTATAAGCGGTGCATACACATTTGCAGACGGCAAAGACAAGATGACATTCCAGATAGCGGAAAGTCCGTTCAGAAGAGGCAGTCTGAATACGACAAACAAAGCCTTGCTATCATATAACCTGATGTGGAATGGATCTTATGATTGGTTCAGTTCAATATGTTCAGTGAACATGATGGAATACATGCCGGGAAAATACATCAACTATATCGCATTGGGAGGTCTTTTCGAATTCGGAGATTTTGCCGTTCAGCTTGACTTGACAAACAGGGCTACAAGTCTCGAAACCCTAGGTCTCGAAGATTTCACAGCAATGGGTGACATCTCGTGGACTCCTGTCGACGCATTGAAAGTGTTTGTACGCGCAATTTATGAACGCAACACGTCAGTGACAGGAGACCTGTGCGTCTCCCCTGGAACAGACCTCGTAAGAGCTGGTGCAGGCATTGAATATTTCCCTTTGAAAAACAATAAGAACCTCCGTCTCCACCTGAACTGCTGCTACACAGACGGAGATAGTCCGCAGACAAATGTTCTGAGACAGGAACAGACAATCATAGATGGCGGAATCACCTGGAAAATGAACTTCCTTAACATCAAACGCAGATAATCATGAAATTCTCTCTCCGCAAACTCTACAACAAGATACCTGGAGGTATCCTTTGCCTTTTGGTCGTATTCGGCCTGTTTGCATATCTTGGAGCAAAGATGGGCACACCTAACATGCTGAATACAGTGATGAATACGGCTCATGACCTATTGCTCAACACCGTATTCTATCTCATGGCTATCTGCGTGATTACAGGTGCAATCGGAAGAGTCTTCGTTGAATTCGGTGTGGTTGCACTTCTCGAGAAGCTTCTCCGCCCTCTTATGAAGCCTCTTTTCAATCTTCCTGGAGTGGCTTCACTCGGAGCTGTGCTTACATTCCTATCGGATAATCCCGCCATCATCACTCTCTCACAGGACAAGAAGTTCAGTTGCTATTTCAAGAAGTATCAGTTCATTTCTCTTACAAACTTCGGTACTGCCTTCGGTATGGGTCTTCTCGTGATTGTGTTCATGATCGGACAAGGATTCTATGTAGAACCATTCATCGGATTCCTTGGTGCAGTTTGCGGATGCATAATTTCCACCAGACTCATGCAGAGATTTGTGATCAAGGCATATCCACAGTACAAAGAAGAAGCGGTATGCGTTGAAATAGAGGCTGATGAAAAGGAAGTAGAGGAAGAGAAGAAACCGCTTTTCCAGAGAATCCTCGATGCACTTCTCGACGGCGGACGTACCGGTGTCGATGTAGGACTGGCAATCATTCCTGGCGTCCTCATTATTTCTACACTTGTAATGATGCTTACTTTCGGACCTTCTGCAACAGGCGCATATACAGGAGCTGCATATGAAGGAACAGAACTTCTTCCTTTCCTTGCCGGAAAGATCAATTTCATCTTCGAGTGGCTTTTCGGATTCCAGGATCCGCATCTCGTCGCCTTCCCTATCACCGCACTTGGTGCGGTCGGAGCAGCATTGGGTCTGATTCCGAACTTCATGCAGGCAGGCTGGATCGACGGCAATGCAATCGCAGTGTTCACAGCCATCGGAATGTGCTGGAGCGGTTATCTCAGTACCCACACAGCCATGCTTGACACCATGGGATTCCGCCAGCTCACCTCTAAAGCGATTCTTGCACATACCATCGGAGGACTTGTTGCTGCGTTCATTGCTCATTGGGTATATGTATTATATGCATTGATCTGACGCCATGAACGGACTTCCACAGGACCCTATGATGCTTATGAGCGTCATCAATATGAAGCTCAGGGATTTCTATTCAGACCTCGACGCACTATGCGAGGACATGGGTATAGACAGAATGGAACTTGAAGAAAGGCTTGGAAAGGCCGGATTTGAATACAGTGAAGAAAACAAGAGATTCTGGTAACGGGATCTCTTGTTTTTTTTCTATCTTTGTAAAGATATAACATGAAAAACATTAAATCATGAAAAACAGATTGTTCAGGCAGCTCATGATGGCTGCAACATCGGCACTCCTGCTTGCTTCATGTGCTGGCAAACAGGAAGTCAAGGTCTATCCTATTCAGGACAATGTAGAGCCAAGAATCATGGCAAGGTCCCTTTTTACAGCATCAGATGAGCTTGTTGCCAGCCTCGGACTAGAAGAAGGCGTACCGGCATCAGTATCAGCATTCTTAGTTGAAACAGACGGAGTGCAGATTCTTTTCGATGCGGCGAACGGAGCACCTGACTCTCAGCTGATGCCTACACTCAACTCTCTTGAGGTTACACCGGACGATATCGACTACATCTATATCACCCATCTTCATGGTGACCATTTCGGAGGTCTTGTCCAGAAGGCAGAAGACGGCACCGACGTTGCTGCATTCAAGAATGCGATCCTCATGGTTCCTCAGGCTGAATATGATGCATGGATGAGCCCAAGCATGCAGAACGCCCGAATCATCGAAGTCTTTTCCTGCTATGGCGACAGACTCCGCACATTCGGCATGACAGAAGAACTTCCTAACGGAGTCCTGTCGATTCCGATCCCTGGTCACACACCTGGACATACGGCATATATTGTAGGAGACAATCTTATCGCAGGTGACATCATGCACGGAGTTGCTCTTCAGCTTGATAATCCTGAAGTATGCGCACGATTCGACATGAATCATGAAGATGCCGTCGCTTCAAGAAAGGACTTGATAGAGATAGCCAAGGCAGCGGGTCTGAAGATGTACGGAATGCACTTCCCTGCCCCTTATTACATCGAGTTCTAAAATCAGATGACATAAAAATTCAGCCCCCTTTTCATATGCAGATGATCAGGGGGCTGCTTTTTATCAGAAACTGCTTCCTCCGATGAAGCTTCGAAGAAGCGAGGTTGCAGGGACATCCTTGTCGGAAACAGGAGTGAAGTAACTAAGGAATTTCTTCAATCTGCTGACTTCACTGTATTCAGGACAGTTCTTAGGTACAGTCATGAGAATCTTTTCGGCATGGGCTCGAATCACGGCAAATTCAACAAGATATGCTGAATTGAAGAGCACATCAGCATTCTCCTGATATGGATATATCCACTGAACCTCAGAACGACGCACATTAGGCCAATGCATGATGGACTCACGCGCAGTGAATGCACCCTTATTGAAGTCACGCACGATGCGACGCAAAAGCCTGTTATCACTTGTAGGGATGCAGTTGTGATCGTCCAGCGAGATGCTGGTTATGGTATTGATGAAAATCCTGTACTTTGATGAATCAGGCACTTGGTCGGTCAAGCGAGGATTGAGAGCATGAATACCTTCTATGATAAGAACAGAACCAGGTTCGAGTTTCAGTTTTCTTCCATTATACTCTCTCAGACCTGTAACAAAGTTATATTCAGGCACATCCACAGTCTCTCCGTTCAAAAGTTTCACGACATCTCTCTGAAGATAGTCATGATCGACAGTATCGAAATTATCAAAGTCGAATGAACCGTCAGGAAGTCTCGGCGTGTCGAGTCTGTTTACGAAATAGTCATCAGTTGAGAACGAAATCGGATTGATTCCGCACGCCTTGAGCTGTATACTCAATCTCTTGCAGAATGTGGATTTTCCACTGCTGCTAGGACCTGTGATAAGCACGAGCTTGACAGGATCATCAAGATTAACCCTGCGTTCGATTTCTTCTGCAATCTGTACGATCTTCTTCTCTTGAAGAGCCTCAGCGATCTTGATAAGATCCGAAGCCTCCCCTCTCTGACATGCAAGATTCACATCGCCGACATTGTCGAGCTTCATGATCCTGTTCCATTTGAGATTTTCAGAGAACACCTCGAAAGTCTTCGGCTGCTCCACGAACGGCGCTAGTTCCTCCGGCTTATGGCGGTCAGGGACTCTGAGGAAAAGACCGCCACGATACATTGTAAGGTCCCAGACCTTCAGATATCCCGTACTTGACAACAGGGCTTCATAATAATAATCCGCCGTATCCCCTAATGTATAATAGTTGACATAGACGTCAGCAGATGTCTCGAGAAGCTTAACCTTATCATCATATCCCAGCTTTTCGAAGATTTCTATTGCCTCTTCTGTAAGTACCTCATGTCTTTTGAACGGAATATCCTCTTCGACAAGAGCGCGCATTCTATCCTTGATCTTGAGGAGATCACTTTCAGAAAGTTCGGAACCGTCTCTCTTGTCTATAGAGCAATAATAACCCTTTGATATAGGACGACGAAGAATCACTTTTGCCTCAGGGAAAATATCCTTTACAGACTTGCAGAGCAGAAAACAGAGTGAATTGCAGTATACACTGCGTCCTGCATAGGAAGTATAATCGAGATACTCCACCTGACGGCTGTTGAATGCCCTGTACTTCAGTCCCTGGCAGACATTGTTGACCTTTGCAGCAAGAATAGGATACGGCTGCTCAAAATCAAAAGAAGCAAGCATTTCCATCAGGGTAAGTCCCTCTGGAAATGTCTTGCTTACATTATTGTTTTTGCAGAAAATCTTTACCATCTCGTATGAATTGATTCAGTAAAGATAGTAATTATTTCTTAATCTTTATGTCCAGTTTGACAGGCTTGATCATATTCTCCGGAAGAAGGATTGTATCGAGATCTTCCTTCGAAAGAATATCATGCTCAAGTACAAGATCATATATGCTCTTGCCGGTTGCCATGGCTTCCTTGGCGATTCTTGTAGAATACTTGTAGCCGATCACAGGGTTGAGAGCGGTCACCACACCGAAGCTTGAGTGGATATACTTGTCACACTGCTCTTCGTTGGCGATAATACCTTCAACGCAGTTGATTCTGAGTGTGTCGAAACCGTTCATCATGATTGCAGCTGACTCGAAGCAGCATTGAGCCATAACCGGCTCCATTGCGTTGAGCTCCATCTGAGCCGCTTCAGAAGACATTGCAACGCAAAGATCATTACCGATCACCTTATAACAGATCTGGTTCATCACCTCCGGAATCACAGGGTTTACCTTACCTGGCATGATTGAAGAACCTGGCTGACGTGCAGGAAGGTCGAATTCATGGAAACCGCAGCGAGGACCTGAAGAAAGAAGACGAAGGTCGTTGCAGATCTT
>JBGVNK010000018.1:0-15005 GCA_045125535.1 Candidatus Cryptobacteroides sp. | reverse complement strand
AACGCTTCAGCTGAATCTTTCAATGCCAAGATAAAGTCATTCAGAGCACAACTCAGAGGAGTGACTGATGTCAAATACTTCCTGTTCAGACTTACTAACATCTATGCCTAGACACATACTTTTCCCGGTGATCCGGGATTTGCTTGATAAAGCGGTGTTTATTATACGAAAAAAGGGAAAGCTTGATACATCGCACCGCTACGACCTCCTACCCTTGCTGCGGTCAAGCCCTGGGGGAATTCAGAGGGAGCTGGTCGTGTATGACTTTCCCGATGCAAAGGTAGCTATTTTTTCGGCTTTACCAAAAAATAACGCGTAAAGAGGCGTGCTTACCTTGAATTTTTCCTGAATCAGGCGATGAAGCCTCTATAATTCCACGGTGTTGAATTCTATGATGCGGGCTATCGCTCTCTGACACACAGGACAGAATCCTTCTGCAGCGTTGGTCTTCATACGGCAGTCAGGGAACGGACGGTAAACGCCTTTTGACTGATAGCCTGCACCTTCATAGACACCTATCACGGAATGAGGGTCAACGCCTTCATTGAAGGACTTCCAGATGTTTCCTTCAACCGGCTTGGTAGGTATCGATACTCTCTTTGGAAGCATATCATCCCATTTCGATTCGAAGTCGAAAAGGGTCGTGATGTTCTGTTCCCACGGCTCGGTGTCCGGATAATAATATTCGACAAACTGGTCATCATAGTAATACTCATCTGCAAGAGCACCGAAACTATGGCCGAACTCATGAACTACCACAGGCTTGAATGAAGGATGATGAGCCGTGGTGAGAGTGTAGGAATTATAGATTCCGCCTCCGCCGTAAGTGTCTGTGTTCGCGAGAATGACGATGTGCTCGTAAGGAATGCCGCAGAGTTTGTCATGCATGTTGCAAAGTCTAAGGGTGGTCAGATAACGGTCCATGTAGAAGGTGTTGAAATGAGAACCGAGAGCCGTTTTCTTCCACAATCCTTCACCGGGAACGCTTACACCGCTGTCGTCAGACGGAAGAGCCACTGCAATGAAATTGAATCTGTCTTTATATGCATCGAATGGGGCATGTGCAAGAATGGCATCAACCGCGTCTGCCGCATCCTTATAGAAAAGTTCGATCTCTTCAGCGGTATATCCTTCTGCGACGATAGCCACGTCTATGCATTTGTCGGCAGAGCCGTTTTCAAGGATGTATTTATGCGGAGCCGGCTTCGGAGCGATATGTCTGATAAGTATATCGGAAGGATCCACATCATGAGTCATCGAAGCAGCAACCCCTCCTTTGAAACCGTAGAGTTCGATCCTGACCTCGGCCTTGACCGAAGGCATCGGAAGAAGGAATACATTCTCGAATGACTTGCGGACGCGGGTAGCCTCTTCAGTCGTCTGCCACTCCTGGAAAAGTGTCGAAAAGCTCTGACGGTAAAGGACTTCTCCGTTTGCCTTGTCGGTCATCACGATCTGGCCGTTACCTCTCACGGGAACATCATCCATGTTGACGCGACGGCCTGCCCAGCCGTCGAATGAAGACATTTCGTCCAGGGCTATCTCCTGAGTCTTGTCTGTTCCTGAGAAGATGTAGTCTATTCTCAATGTCTTCTCCTGAGCCAGAAGGCCGACAGAGAGGAGAATGGATGATATGACTGTTATGATTGATTTCATTTCGATTCTGTTTCAGATCCTTAGCCTGCGCTTAGGATAACATATTTAAATCTTTGAAGCACAATTGATTCCATCGAGAGCAGATGAAACTATTCCACCGGCATATCCTGCACCTTCACCGCATGGATAGAGACCGCTCACCTGCACATGCTCGAGGGTTTCCGGGTCACGCGGAATGCGGACTGGAGAAGATGTGCGCGACTCCACTCCGAGAAGGAGAGCATCGTTGGTGTAGTATCCGTGCATCTTCTTGTTGCCTATCTCCGGGAAAGCATATTTGAGCCTGAGCGATACATGCTCAGGAAGAAGCTCGTGAAGAGGAGCGTTCACTGCACCTGGATGATATGAGGTCTGAGGAAGTCCGGATGATGGGATTCTTCGGCAGAAGTCCATCATGCGCTGTGCCGGAGCCTTGAGCGATCCTGTATATTCGAACATCTTGCGCTCCACATCCTTCTGGAAATTGAGAAGGGCAAGCGGACCGTACTGGGCGTATTCAGGGAAATCCTCAGGCTCGATCTGTACCACAACTCCGGAATTGGCCCACTTGGAGTTACGCTTCGAATTGGACATGCCGTTGAGCACGAGTTCGCCTTCTGCTGTAGCAGAAGGAACCAGAATACCACCTGGACACATGCAGAATGAGAATACACCGCGGTCAAGGACCTGAGTCACGAACGAATATTCCGCAGTTGGCATCTCAGGCTGGTATTTGCCGTGGTACTGAATCTTGTTGATGAGTGACTGAGGATGCTCCACACGCACTCCGAGGGCAAAACCTTTCGCCTGGATCTCCCAGCCTCTATGGTCGAACATCTCGTAAATGTCGCGGGCAGAGTGTCCAGTCGCGAGGATCACCTTGCGTGATGTATATATTGTAGGAGTTCCTTCCTTATCATTGGAATCCAATGACTTGACCGTGATGTCGAATGAACCGTCAGGACGTTTTTCAATGTCAGTCACACGTGAGTCGAAATGATATTCTCCACCATGCTCCACGATGCAGTTCCTGATGCTCTCCACTACGATAGGGAGCTTGTCGCTTCCGATGTGGGGATGAGCGTCGATAAGGATCGAAGGATCGGCACCGAAACGCACAAGCTGATGAAGCACCTCTCTGATGTCTCCCCTCTTTGAAGAACGGGTGTAGAGCTTTCCGTCAGAGAATGTACCGGCACCACCTTCTCCGAAACAGAAGTTCGAATCAGGGTTTACGACTCCGGCTGTAGAGAGCTTCGCCATATCGACTTTTCGCTTGTGGACGTCCTTGCCGCGTTCGAGGATGACCGGCTTGAATCCGCGCATCAGCAGCTTCAAGGCAGCGAACATTCCGGCAGGACCTGCACCTATGATGATCACAGGTTCTGCATTTGACACATCCTGATACTCGTCAAGCACATATTCAGGCATGACCTCGTCAGGTTTGTAAACTTCAAGTCTGTATCTGTAGAGGACATCGTTTCGGGCGTCGATGGAACGGCGGACGATACGGTAGCGCACCTGAGTCTTTGCCTTCGGCGACATGCCGAGAGCCTTTATCGCAGCTGTCTGTACTTCGTCCGGATTGAGCTCGCGGCCCAGTTTGGTGGTTATTTCTATTTCTTTCATAATCAATCGTTTTTCTCAGATCTGGCTTCAGCCGTCACTCGAAAAGTCAACTTAAAATTCTGCAAGGCGGCTGACAGGAGCGACGTCGAGAGACGAACGCTCGCCGTTGCGGTAATGAAACCATCCTGCAATCGCGATCATGGCTGCATTGTCGGTAGTGAACTTGAACTCCGGAAGGAATGTGGTCCATCCCCTCTTCTTTCCCTCTTCCTCGATGCGTGAACGAAGACCGCTGTTAGCAGAGACTCCGCCTCCTATTGTGATCTGCTTTATGCCGGTATGCTTGGCAGCCTTGATGAGCTTGTCCATGAGGATGTCTATGAGAGCCTTCTGGAAGCTGGCGCAGATATCCGCCTTGTTCTTTTCCATGAACTCAGGATCGATGGCCATCTGATCACGTATAAAATACAGCAGCGAAGTCTTGATGCCGCTGAAGCTGTAGTCGAATCCCGGTATATGAGGCTTGGAGAATTTGAATTTCAAAGGATCGCCTTCCTTGGCGAGACGGTCGACGATCGGACCGCCCGGATAGCCGAGTCCCATCATCTTCGAACATTTGTCGAATGCTTCACCCACTGCGTCATCGATGGTCTGGCCGAGGATCTCGTATTCAAGAGGACTGTTGACCTTGACGATCTGTGAGTTGCCTCCTGAGACCAAAAGACAGAGATACGGAAACTCCGGCTGTCTGTTCTCGCTGTCATACTGCTTGATGAAGTTTGCAAGTATATGACCTTGAAGATGATTCACTTCCACTAGCGGCTTGTCAAGAGACATTGCGAGTCCCTTGGCGAAGGATGTGCCTACGAGAAGAGATCCGAGCAGTCCGGGACCTCTTGTAAAAGCGATAGCCGTGATGTCTTCAGGCTTGATTCCGGCCCTTGTTATGGCCTCGCTTACAACAGGGACTATGTTGACCTGATGCGCACGGGATGCAAGCTCCGGGATCACACCGCCATATACCTTGTGAACTTCCTGACTTGCAAGGACATTGGATAAAAGATATCCATCCTTGATTACTGCCGCTGATGTGTCATCGCATGATGACTCTATTCCTAAAATTATCTCTGACATGATTCATTTTGTTTAACGATAAAACCAGACGCAGGCCTACGGCCTCGTCCGGAATATCGAAGGCATATTTTATGTTACCTTCAGGGTGCAAAAATACGGAAAATATCGGATATTTTTTACTATTTTTGCAAGTTGGACAATCTAAATCTGTTGAGCCATAAAAAGAGTGCTTAAAATAATCTGGCTGACGTTTGTCGCCGTTGCTTCCGTACTTCTCGCCGGGGTCCTTGCCATCCAGCTGCCCCAGGTGCAGACATATATTTCGGAACAGGTGATGGAAAGACTTTCAGCAAGACTCGACGGAGACATAACTTTCGAAAAGATCCACTTCAAACCGTTCACCACACTCGTGCTCAAGAATGTGGCGATCACCGACAGAAACCCCTCTGTAAATCCGCACGACAGCACAGCGGCGCCGGTCGATACACTCTTCAAGGCTCAGTACATAATAGCCCGTTTCACCCTTGAGGGACTGAGGCACGAAGACTGTCTTCACCTGAACAAGGCATATATCAGCAATGCACAACTCAACCTTGTGCTTGAAGATGATTCTCCGGCTTATACACAGAGTCTTTCAAGGATATTCAACGTACCTAGGAAACCAGAGCCAAAAGTAGGTGAAAATGACATTTTCTGCATAAAAGATGTAGAAATCAGCGGAATGGCCTTCACGATGCACAATCATAGGAAAGAGGAAATCCGACATGAGGGAGGCATAAACTGGAACGACCTTCATGTGGAAGACATCAATCTCGAGGCATCAGGTCTGCGTTTCAATGCCGGCATCATGTCCGGACAAGTGGAGAAGATGAATTTCAGAGAGATGAGCGGATGGGTGTGCGAATCCCTTTCAGGAAGTGCAACAGTCGGAAGAGGCAAGACCATTATAGAGGACCTTCGCCTCAAGGACAGATGGTCAGACATCAGGATGCCTCTTTTCATGATGAGCTACAAGAATTCGAGAGAATTCAAATACTTCACAGAAAGAGTCAGAATAGACAGTGATCTGAAGAACACCAAACTGGATTTCAAGACATTATGGTATTTTGTGCCTTCATTGCAGGGCAAAGACATCATTGTTTCTCTTTCGGGAAGGATAGGAGGATATATGACTGACTTCGAACTTGAAGACATGCGTATGATCGCGGCTGAACGCGGATTTTCAGGCACTTTGTCAGGAAGGGTGAGCGGTCTTCCAGAAGTAGATAAGATGAATATCGATGCAAGACTCAGCAGATTTCTCATCACTACTGATGGACTTGACAGTTTCATCAGAGAATGGTCTCCGGCAATGAAGTTCGACATGAGCCGATATGCCAAGGGCATAATGTTCTCAATGGACGGAAGGGTCAGAGGAAGACTGAACAGGCTCGACACAGACATACATCTGAATTCTCTCATAGGAAAGATCGGAACCGATCTCAGGATAACTGACCTGCTTTCAAGGAAAAGTCCACTCGGAATCTCAGGCACTTTAGAAACCGACAATTTCGACATAGGTCATGTCATCGGCAAGGATATCATTGGAAGAACTACACTCCGGGCTGGTTTCGATGCCAGACTTTCCGGAAAAGGAAAGGCACCTGAAGCAAGAATCGATTCCCTGGTCATCGACAGGCTTTACCTCAACGGATATGACTACAGCAGCATATCGGCAGCAGGAGAACTTACCGAAGAGTCGTTCGACGGAAAGGTGGTATGCAATGACCCGAACCTCAACTTTCTGTTCCAGGGCACATTCGCATTGTCACCTGAGACCCATAATTCGCTTTACAAGTTTTACACGGATGTCGGCCATGCCGACCTCAACGCCATCAATATCGACAAGAGGGGCATTTCCAGGATAAGTCTTCAGACTCAGGCTGACTTCACCAGCACATTCGAGGGAGAAGTCATCGGAAACATGGATGTAAATGACATCATTCTTGAGAACGCTGACGGAAAACATGACATCGGAGCCATCAACATGACATCGCACAGCATGGGCGACGAACACAGCATGACTCTCCGTTCAGAATTCGCATCAGCCTCATATTCAGGAACTTCTCCATTAAGCAGTTTTGTTAAGGATGCCCTTGACATCACGGTAAGAAAGGAAATCCCTGCGTTGTTCAGGAATCCTGAATTAACATGGGATGATGACAGTTATACCTTCGACTTCACATGTCACGACATGAGAGACCTTCTTGCTTTCGTTCTTCCGGGAATGTATGTGGAATCCGGCACATCACTTAAGGCCGAAGTCTCCAAAGAAGGTCAGTTGACGGCACATCTGAATTCAGGAAGAATTGCATTCAAGAGACATTATATGAAAGGCCTGAGTGCTGAATTCGACAACCTCCAGAACAGTTTCAATGCCGACATAAACTGTGAGGAGATCATGGCCTCATCAATACGTCTGTATGACAACGACCTTCAGATCCATGCAGATGACAACAGGATAGGCATCGGATTCAAATATGACAATCACAGCGAACTGGAGAATAAGGGAGAATTATACCTTAACAGCACTCTGACAAGAGAAGACGGCAGACTGGAAGCAGAAATAGACATCCGCCCTTCATCATTATACATGAATTCTAAGGAATGGGAAATAATGCCTTCTACAATCACATTGAAGGGCAAAGAAATGAAGATAGAGTCCTTCGGGCTTATTTCAGGTGAAGAGTATATCGGCCTTTATGGAGGAACATCTGAAAACGGGCACGACAACCTCAACTTCGAACTCCAGAGATTCGACATATCGCTTCTGAACTCCATCCTCGGTGACAAATTCGGAATAAGCGGATTCATGACAGGTCATGCCAGACTGACTTCACCTCTGACTGACAAGGGACTGTTCATCGATATGGTCTGTGATTCGACATACATTGCAGAAATTCCTCTTGGCGTGGTCAGCATAGGCAGCGGACTGAACGAGGAGAAAAATGGCCTGGACATAGCGCTCATAAATGAAATAGAGGGAAGAAGCAGCATCGCACTAAGCGGAAACCTCTCACTTAAACAGAGAAAGGTCGAAGCAAAGGCCAGTCTTGACAGACTGAGTATAGGATATGCAAAGCCGTTCCTTTCGACTGTATTCAGCGAGATGGACGGATATATTTCTGGAAATGTCGACATATACGGTCCGTTTGACAGCCTTGCCGTAAGCAGCGAGAACACTAGACTTGACAGTGCGGAACTCAAGATAGCATATACCAATGTACCATACATTGCAGACGGTGCCTTCCATCTGGACAGCAAAGGTGTATATTTCGACGACATCACGATAAAGGACAGATTCAATGGAACAGGAACAGTCGGCGGAAGCATAAACTGGAACAATTTCAGAAACTTCAACTTCGACACTCATATCAGAGTCAATGAAATAGAGGGTGTTAACCTTACAGAGGACATGAACGAGACATTCTATGGAAGCATTTTCGGTTCGGGAAATGTCTCGATCACAGGCCCTACAAGTTCACTTCTTCTTAATGTGGATGCCGTGACTGCCAAAGAAGGACAGCTGCATATTCCTATGAACGCTGCCGGAGCCGGTGGCAAAGGAACAAACCTTCTCAAGTTCACGAAAGTGGAGAAAGAGATATTCATCGACCCGTATGAGGAAATGATAAGCAACATCCAGCAGAAAGAGGCTGAGGAAAGCAATCTGACCGTGAAAGTCAGGGTCAATGCAAATCCTGATGTGGAAGCATTCGTCGAGATCGACAAGGCTAGTGGAAACGTCCTGTCAGGACGAGGAAACGGAGTCATCGACCTCGAGATAGGGAACGACATGTTCGAGATCAACGGTGACTACACTCTTACCGGTGGTAATTACAAGTTCGTCGCCATCGGTCTGGTGAGCAGAGACTTCGAGATCCAGGACGGCAGTTCGGTGCGATTCAACGGAGACATCCTTGAAAGCACGCTTGACATCGATGCCCTTTACAAGACAAAAGCATCGCTTTCAACGCTTATAGCCGATACTACCTCTGTTGCCAACAGGCGAACAGTGGAGTGCGGAATCAATATCACAGAAAAGATCAGCAACCCGAGACTGAGCTTCTCTATCGAGATTCCGGATCTGGACCCTATGGTCAAGTCGAGAGTCGAAAGCGCTTTGAGCACGGAGGATAAGGTGCAGAAGCAGTTCCTTTCACTCCTGCTGTCCAACAGTTTCCTTCCTGACGAGCAGTCTGGCATCGTTAACAACACTACCCTGCTCTACTCAAATGTGAGCGAAGCTATGGCAAACCAGCTGAACAACATATTCCAGAAACTGGACATTCCTCTTGACCTCGGACTGAACTATCAGCCAAACGAGAAGGGAAACGACATATTCGACGTCGCCGTCTCCACGCAGCTGTTCAACAACAGGGTCGTGGTCAACGGAAGCGTCGGCAACAAGCAGTACAACAGCGGAGGCACACAGGATGTGGTGGGCGACATCGACATCGAGATCAAGCTCGACAGATCGGGATCATTCCGACTCAACCTGTTCTCGCACTCAGCGGATTCATACACCAACTATCTTGACAATTCACAGAGAAGCGGTGTCGGTCTCACCTACCAGACCGAGTTCAACAGTCTCGGACAGTTCTTCAGGAACATGTTCATGAGCAAGGCCAAGAGACAGGCTGCCCGTCAGGCTGAGGAGCAGGCCATGATTGACGGCGGAAAGGTAGAACTGAAGATCGAGGCACCGGAAAAGAAAAATAAAGATGAAAGAAGAAAAAGGTAAGCTTTATCTGATCCCATCCCCTCTCGGGGAGAACGACCCTGCGGAAGTGATTCCGGGTCCGGTTCTGGAGTCGCTCAAAGGCTTCAGGACTTTTGTCGTGGAGGAAGTGAGGACCGCGCGCAGATATCTTTCTCGTGCAGGACTCAAAGGACATATCGGAGAACTGGAATTCCATGAACTTAATGAGCATACTGACCAGGCGACCATTGAAGGATATCTCCGTCTGTTTGACGGCGGCAATGATGTTGCTCTCATTTCCGAGGCGGGGCTTCCTGCTGTAGCGGATCCGGGGGCGCAGCTTGTGGCACTTGCGCACAGGCATGGCATCACTGTAGTTCCGGCTGTGGGTCCTTCATCACTCATGCTGGCGCTCATGGCTTCAGGTCTGAATGGTCAGTCGTTCGCTTTCTGCGGATATATTCCCGCAAAGACTGAGGAAAGAAGGAGCAGACTGCGCACCCTCGAGAAAGTATCCGGACAACTTAAGCAGACTCAGATACTTATCGAGACCCCTTACAGGAACGATTCGCTTTTTGCGGATATCCTGGCTGTGTGCGGGGCTTCGACCCGTGTGTGCGTTGCAGCCAACATCACTATGCCGGATGCATATATCAGGACAATGAAGGTGTCGGAGTGGAAGAAGGAGGGACTTGTCATCGGTAAAAGACCTTGCGTATTTTTAATTTTAGCATAATGGAACCTATAGGAACAATCGAACTTGAAGGAATGGAATTCAAGGCTTATCATGGTTGCCTTGAGCAGGAGAAGGTAAGGGGTAATTTCTTTACCGTGGATTTCCGTGGAGAAATGGATCTATATGCGGCTGCTGAGAGTGATAATCTCAATGACACCGTAAATTATGGCGAGATCTATGAAATCATTTCATATGAGATGTCGATTCCGTCGGAGCTGCTGGAGAATGTGGCGGGAAGGATCGTGAAAGCTATTGAGGTGAGGTTTCCGCAGTTTGTTTCGTTTTCTGTGAGGGTATCTAAAAAAAGGCCGCCGGTGGATGGGGTCGCACAATGGTCTCGTGTAACATTGTATCATTAAACTCAATATATGAGGATTTCGTTTATTACTTTGGGGTGCAAGTTGAATTATGCTGAAACATCCACCTATGAACGCGAGTTGCTGAAGGAGGGGTTTGAGGCTGTGCCGTGGAGCAAGGGAGCGGATGTTTTTCTGGTGAATACCTGCACCGTCACCGAACATTCGGACAAGAAGAGCCGCAACATCATCAGGAAACTGCACAGGCAGAATCCTGAGGCTCTTATTTTCGTGACCGGATGTTATGCGCAGCTGAAGAAGGCGGAGATCGAGGCTATCGAGGGCGTTACCGCTGTGTTCGGGGCTACCGAAAAGAGCATGATCGTTCCGACAATACTTGCCAAGGTGCGCGGCAGCGAATGCTGCGGCAAGGGTCTAGGCACTTTCTTCCCAGCATATTCAAGTGGCGAGAGGACGAGGTCATTCCTCAAGGTGCAGGACGGATGTGATTATAAATGTCATTACTGCACAGTGCCTTACGCTCGTGGAGAGAGCAGGAACATTCCTATTGCCGAGATCGTTCCGCAGGCGGAAGCCATCGCGGCCGAGGGTATAAAGGAGATTGTTCTGACCGGAGTCAATACCGGTGATTTCGGACGTTCTACAGGTGAGAATTTCTTTCAGCTTATTCAGCATCTTGACAAGGTGGAAGGTATCGAGAGATACAGGATTTCATCGATCGAACCGAACCTTCTGACAGAGGAAATGATCGACTGGATCACATCAGGAACCAAGTTCCTCCCCCACTACCATATTCCTCTCCAGTCAGGCTGCGACACTATACTGCGCGAAATGGGCCGCCGATATGATACAGCCGCGTTTGCACATAAGATAGAATATATAAGGTCCCGCACCGAGGTTCCGGGCGGACCTAAGGTGTTCTTTGGAATCGATGTCATCGTCGGATTCCCCGGCGAGACTGACGAGCTTTTCATGGAAACATATAATTTCCTGAAGGATGTGGTGAAGCCGGCCTTCATCCATATCTTCCCTTATTCCCGCCGTGCGGGCACACCTGCTGCCGTGAGGAAGGACCAGGTGCAGGATTCAGTGAAGACGCAGAGGGTGCAGATGCTGGAAGATCTCTGCGCAAAGCTTCATGAGGAGTTCATCGAGGCAAACAAGGGAGTGGCAGAGAAGGTGCTTTTCGAGAGCACTGACAAGAACGGAATTATGGAGGGATACACAGGAAACTATATCCGCGTTTCTCGCCCATACGATCCTGAACTTATCGGAAAGATTGTGGATGTAATTATTTAGGAGATTCTTCACTTCGTTCAGAATGACAAAGAGAAGTTCAGAATGACAAACTGTAGTTTCAGAATCAGATGATGGAAAAGGCAAGGCTTACATTTCTGGGAACAGGCACATCACAGGGAGTGCCGATGATCGGCTGCGGCTGTGAAGTGTGCCGAAGCAGTGACCCTCGAGACAAAAGACTGAGGGCCAGCGCTTTGGTGGACTACTGCGGCATGAGGATCCTTATAGATGCAGGTCCGGACTTCAGACAGCAGATGCTCCGAGAGGGAGTTTCCCACCTTGATGCAATCCTGCTCACCCATAATCATAAGGATCACACAGGTGGTCTTGACGACATCCGCGCGTTCAACTATCTGGAAAGACGTGCAAGCGAAATATTCTGCGAGAAATATGTAGAGGATTCGCTGAGGATGGAATACGGCTATGCCTTTGCTGAGCAGAAATATCCAGGTGCTCCGGAGTGGCATGTTCATAATATAGATTCAAGGCCTTTCATCCTGAGAAGCGGCGGTCCGACAGAAATCCTGTCTTGGGAATCCGGAAAGGGATACAGTTATTCGACTGTCAATCTCGATGAGGAAGTCAAGACTACGGAAGTGATTCCGATCAGAGGCATGCATTACAAACTGCCTGTGTTAGGATATCGTTTCGGAAACATAGCCTACTGCACCGACATGAACTATATTCCTGAAGAAGAGTTCGAGAAACTCCACGATCTTGACCACTTCGTGATCAACTGCGTGAAGCACGGAAAGCATATATCCCATTATTCTCTCGAAGAGGCTGTAGCCGTGGCTCAGCGAGTTGGAGCAAAGCATTCGTGGCTCACACATCTCTCGCACCAGCTGCCTTCTTACGAAGAACTGGCCTCACAGCTCCCTGAGGGAATCCTGCCCGCTTACGACGGACTTGTTTTAGAATGATTATGCCGAAGGTGGCGGGACGGAGCCGAGGTCGATGAGGCGGCGGAGGGTTTCTATGGCTGCCTGCGGGGATGAGGTTGCGGGGTTGAAACGGTTCCTGAAGTCTTCGAGGGTGTAACGGCCCTGCATTTCTACATTTATGAAATCGGATATATCAGCTGTCAGGTCGTCGGACTTGGCGGCTGATTTTCTTGAGGTGGACTTTCCTGCACGGCAGATGTCACAGGTGCCGCAGTCCGAGGATTCCTTCTGTCCGAAATATTCCAGAAGATATGAACTTCTGCAAGTGTCTTCCTCGCTTACATAATCTATCATCTTCTGCATCCTCTCAGTGCACGACGACTTCAGCATCTCGTATCTTTCAGGATCGAGATTGACATTCTTAGGACGGAGACGGTCGTGGTGAAGATAGAGAACCGTAGCATGGTCGCAAGGAATATATTTGATGATATGCTCAAGCGACAGCTTGTACAGGAGCTGACGCAGCATAGGGACCTGCACACCGACCTTGGAGGCGATGAAGTCTTCGTCTATCGGCACAGGATAAGAGAAGAGACCTGTATATTTCCTCATCAGGGTTTCGAGAAGGACGGCCATTCTGCTGTCTTCCAGATCAATGTCATACAACTCGTTACGATCCGCCATTATCCTCACCTTGGTAGAAATGTCGACATCTTCGGAGAGGGTCCAGTGTCCTGTCCTTTCTATATATACTATCGCATAATAGGCAGCCTGCCGCTGAAGTTTGAAATGACGGCAGAACTCGTCAAGATCGAATTTGATCTGACGTCCCATGCCTGTGTCATACGGAATTTCATAGAAGGCGTGGACCTTATGATATATGTCTTCGATATAGTCGAGGGACGGGAAAGACACCGTCGCTATCTGACGCAGACGCTTGATGTCCGTGGCGTTCCAGAGCAGGACGGCATAGCTTCGCTTGCCGTCGCGGCCACCTCGGCCCGCTTCCTGGAAATATGCTTCAGGACTGTCCGGAACATCGAAGTGTACGACGAAACGGACATCAGGCTTGTCGATGCCCATTCCAAATGCATTGGTGCAAACCATCAACCGGATCTCACCGCTTTTCCATCGAGCCTGACGGTCGCTTCTGGAATCAGGTCCCAGCCCTGCATGATAGAAGGATGCCTTTACACCGTTGGCATTCAGGAAAGCAGCCAGTTCTTCAGTCTTGGCACGGCTGCGCACATAGACGATGCCCGTGCCGGCGACACTGCTGGAAATATGCAGGAGCTGCCCGAGCTTATCCTCGCAATGACGCACTATATATGAGAGGTTCGGCCTTTCGAAACCGCTCTTTATCAGACATTTCTCCTCGAAACCGAGTTTCTCCATAATGTCTTCGGCAACCTGCGGAGTGGCGGTAGCTGTAAGCGCTATGACTGGAGCATCCACCAGTTCGCGAAGCTTGCCTATCTGAAGATAATCCGGACGGAAATCATAGCCCCACTGAGATATGCAGTGCGCCTCATCCACGACGATGAAGTTCACATTCATTTCCCTTACATATTGGCGGAAAAGCTGAGTTCCGAGACGCTCCGGAGAGACATAAAGGAACTTGAAATCGCCGTAAGCGGCATTGTTCAGAGTCAGGTCGACTTCCCTTCTGCCCATACCTGCGTTCACACACAATGCCTTGATGCCGCGGTCATTGAGATTCTGCACCTGATCCTTCATGAGTGCGATGAGAGGAGTCACCACAATGGCAATTCCCTCCCGCATCATGGCAGGCACCTGAAAGCATACGGATTTGCCTCCTCCCGTAGGGAGTATTGCAAGAACATCCTTGCCTTCCAAGGCCGAAAGAACTATATCTTCCTGCTTCGGACGGAAGGAGTCGTATCCCCAATATTCCTTTAAAATCTCAAGTGCTGACATATTCATAATTTCTGCGACAAATTTAGTAATTTTATCAGCTTTTGAGTTTGTATAATCGTAAAAAAGGTTTATTTTTGCAGTGTCCAAAACTTCGGGTTGGTCCGAAATATGGCAAAATGAAAGAAATTTGAGTTAAACCTTATAAAAACATTATTAATTAAATTATGAGCACACTTGATTTGACCAAGTACGGTATTACCGATGTGAAGGAAATCGTTCACAACCCGTCTTATGAAGTTCTCTTCGCTGAGGAGACTAATCCAGCCCTTGAGGGTTACGAGAAAGGCCAGCTCACTGAGCTTGATACAGTTAACGTTATGACTGGTATCTATACAGGTCGTTCTCCTAAGGACAAGTTCTTCGTAAAGAACGAGGCTAGCGAGGATACCGTATGGTGGACATCAGAGGAGTACAAGAACGACAACAAGCCATGCTCTGAGGCAGCTTGGGACGATCTTCGCGCTAAGGCTGTAAAGCAGCTCTCAGGCAAGAAGCTCTATGTCGTTGATACATTCTGCGGTACTAACGAGGCTACACGTCTTAAGGTACGTTTCATCATGGAGGTAGCATGGCAGGCACACTTCGTGACCAACATGTTCATCCGTCCTACAGCTGAGGAACTCGCTAACTACGGTGAGCCTGATTTCGTATGCTACAACGCATCAAAGGCTAAGGTTGACAACTATCAGGAGCTCGGCCTCAACTCTGAGACTGCAACTGTATTCAACCTCAAGAGCAAGGAGCAGGTTATCCTCAACACTTGGTATGGTGGTGAGATGAAGAAGGGTATCTTCTCACTCATGAACTACTAC
>JBGVNK010000017.1:0-2320 GCA_045125535.1 Candidatus Cryptobacteroides sp. | reverse complement strand
CAGTTGCAGCCTTGAAAGCTTCACTCTTATTACTGAACGAGAACTTTCCATTCAGCACCAGGACTTTCTCTGACTGAAAGTCTTTCAAGGTTATTGAGCCCGCTCCGAAATTATTTCCTGTTGATGTAATCATAGTCGTCTATCATTATTTCTTAAATACTGGTGCCGAGCCAAAGACCTCGACGTATTCATTTTCATACTGCCCTGCTCTGTGAGCTAAAGTACCTTCGGTTTCACCTCTCCAGGTGCTAGTCCATACAGCAAACAAACATGGCTTCAAGAACCAATCACGATCAGGATTATTACATCTACCAAGAGCCCAAGAAGAAATATCCGGAAGGTTCTCTATAGGTTTCTTAAGAGTAAATCCACCAGAAGCCACGCCTGTGTTGTTTGAGTAGGAAGCATCAACAGAAAGAATTGTAGAACCATGCGAGAGCTCGAAATCAAGACTCTCGAAGCCTTCACTCTCTGATACCTCATTCATGGTCACACGAGCGCGAGGAGTATACTCTTGAGCATAAGCTGTAGAACTTTCCTTGCAGACGGCACTCAAGACCATCGACTCACCCGTGAAGCCAGTGTTCTTGTCCATCCAGTAGAACTCACAGAAATACTTCTTGCCAGCTTCAGGTGAAACTCCCATAACCTCGGTGTAGAGCCCTGTCAAATCCGCATCGCCCCAATCAGGAGCCATACCAGGAGTGATGATTACTGTCTGACCCCAACCGGAAGACACTCCAGGACTGAGGGCCGGTGACATTTTGAACACAAGGACATGACTGTCAGACGGCTGCTCAAGACCAGTAAAGATGATCATATCAGGAGAGATCCAAAGGTCTTCATAAAGAACCTCTGGAACGTCATTGATGTACGCAGGAGCATCATTGAGCAATGGCATGCCGACCATCTGCAGATTGGAATTGATCCTGACAAAAGCATTATGCGGAGTCAGTTCTGCAGCCTGGCCGAAAGTGGAAATACCTTTCATTTTCTCAGCCAGCACAGCCCAAGCCTTCATCTGCTCATCAGTGAGCTTTTTGTAAGACCTTGAGATCTTAGCAAGTCTGTTACGAGAGACAGCCTGAGCCGGTGTCTTTGATGACGAATGCATAGAACGAGCTGAGAGAACCTGACGGCCTTTTGATACTCTGGCCGTCACGTCCCCAGCTGAACCTTTGAACTCATTAAATGCTATTGATGGCAATGCTTTCATAACTCTGAATCGAATCTCTGAAAGCAAAGATATATAATAGGTAAAGCCTTGATTTAGAAGTGGATTCCTTTGCTTCCCTTTGCGCAGAGTTGCTTAGAAAGTACAAAAAATCCTGCTCGGAATTGAGCAGGATCAGGTATGATAATACTGATGATTATTTCCAAAGGGGTTCGTTCTGCCAACCTTTTGGGAATCCCATAGCATTGAGGTCGGCATTAGGATGCTTGCTCAGCAAGTCCTTTAGTTTCGTAGCGAAGTCATTCTGTGGATGTACCTGATTTTGGAGATAGGCAACACAACAAAGGTGTGCATAAAGTCTACCACAATCTACAGCTGTATTCTTGATCCATTTACCGGCTGCATGAGTAGGCAAAGTAGGAGTACCTGGGAATACTTTATTCCAAACACGAGCATGATGGGCAACACAGTTTCTTAAACCGGCCAATGCTTGTAACCATGATTCGAGAATCTTATGCTGCGGAAGTCCTACCGACCTTGCTATTGTTTTCTTTAGTGATGTATCATTGAGGTTGCTGAAAGTCTTTGACAATGTTCCAAATGAAAGAATCTCTATGACCTTCCAAGCAGGCAAGTCTGTTCCAGGATACTTCACGAAGTGATCTTTGATAAAGTCTTCTTTTGAACGGTTAATCTCCTTCTGGATATTGTTCATGTTATCAGTGAAGCGCCATTGATTATGACACAAAGACGAATCCAAATACCAAAATGCCCCATGCTTCATCGAAATAGGGTGCGATATCTGTGCTCGGATACCAACCTCAGCGCTTTGGATAGCAGTAAAGATTAATGCTCTTAACTCTTTGTCGAAATAGTAGAGGTCTAAAGCATTCTCAAATGTGCTGCCTGGCTTAAAGAGATGATTGACTTTGTCTGATTCCATCGGGCGCATATAGTTTGCCAATCTGAAATACCCGATAATACTTAACTGCCTTTCGGCAGCATTCTCATCAGCGATTACAAGTCCTCTATTGATTTTGAGCATCTGGATGATGTCATGTATGCTCAATGGATTGTTAGAATATACAGGGCACATAGGTATTATAAAATAAAAGTTCCGCCCTGGTGCGCTGTTCTACGGGAAGC
>JBGVNK010000016.1:0-76427 GCA_045125535.1 Candidatus Cryptobacteroides sp. | reverse complement strand
TTCACCATCACTGAGACTTGTCTCATCAATGCTTAAACGAGGACCTATGTTCGCCGGGAATATAAGATACCGTTCAGCATGGGCACCCTCATGAGTCTCCCATTCACGATAACCGCTCAGATGGTCTTTGTATTGACGTTCAAACTGCTTGCCGTTTATGTGATAGTATTTCTCAAGCGAAGAAGCCGCTATCGGGTATTGATCCAAGAACCCCTTTTAAAAAAGCGGCAAACTCCTTCGAGTGCCGTGTGCCTTTTGCAACAAGTTCATAGTCGTTGCTCACTATCTCGCCAGTCTTCTCATCCTTCCAGCGTCTACGCCTGACTATCAGCGTCGCACGCTTGTCACGGATAGGAAAATCGGTGATGCGACTTTCCGGAAGAAAGCCGTTCTTTACATATGTGTGACCAGATTTCTTCTTAAGAATACGATCGCGTTCATCCAGACGGACACTGATACTATCTTCGTGAAGTTCAAAACCTACAACTTCAAAATAATCCAACATCTCACGTGGAAACATCAACTTGACTAATGCTAAAAGTATTTTCTGTTCGTCTGTCATAACCTTTGTATTTATATATCCATACAAAGGTATCACTTATTTATCGAAACACATACTTTTGCACCTGAGCCGAAATATCTGGATAACAGGTTTTCAAAGATATTGTAACCATCCTGTTAAGTACAAGGAAATAAAAACTTACGTATATGGATAAAGGGATAGATTTTATTGCTATTGACCTGGAAACCGCAACATGGAGTAAGTCGTCCATTTGCGAGATAGGTATCGCAATGGTAAAGGATTCAAAAGTTGTTGAGACCAGGTCTTGGTTGGTGAAGCCTTATAGGAATTTGTATGATTCCTTTAATATTTCTATTCACGGAATTACGCCTGAAATGACAAAGGACTGCCCGCCTTTTAAGGAAGTCTGGCGAGAAGTTCAGCCGTACCTTGAAGGTCAAGTCGTGGTAACAGGGAAGGGTACACACTTTATACCTGTTTTTATCCCCTTGAACCATCGAATCCAAAGAAATGTACGTGATTTCTTCGTTTAATATTATGGTGCTCCTTTTCCTTAGAAGAACCAGCAGAGTTGGCCGAGGTGCTGAAGAAGTCTTGTACTTTCCCCATTTATACACTGACAAGGTCGATCCCCTAAATTAACTGATATGATGTTCGCTTCTGTATATTGTCAATTGAGATCATTGGGAAAGGGTAAAGAGAAAGTATCGTATCTTGAAGCTCGTGAATAAAATAGCCTCTAGTAGTTCCGAAGGCGATGTTTATAAGCGTCGGCAAAAAGTCGTTCGTTATCTGGAACTCATTGTCGCCATCCTGTGCATAGATATATTTATCTAGGTCAACAACATCAAAACTACTGGTCAAGCTGCCGGAAAATAGTTCATTTCGTCCTGAGTGGTATGCCATGGATACTGTCACATCTACACAAGACTCCGGGCGATTTACTGTTACCAGCACAGAATATTGAATTTTTAAATCGGAGGCAGACAAACTCTCGGCAACATTAGCTGGAGGTCTGGTCTCAATTAACGTTTTACCGACTCTCGCAAGTCTGATCTTCATGTTTTCAACAGGCATTTGCATATGAATATTCATTATATGATTCCTTCTTTTTAGAACAAGTTTTCCGGGAAATATGTTTAGTGGCTGGTATTATTCCCGGAACGGCAATAACCTCATAATCCATAACACCCCAACCGTCTATCTCATATTTTGAAGTATGTAAAGATGTTGCTATAGCATCATAATACTTCTTGAACAGTTTGTCGGCTAATACACTTCTACTAGATAATAGCATCTGCATCAGATTCTCAGGATTCATAGCCAGGGCAAGCAAGCGTCCTACAGATACAGTTGGAACTGTTCCTTCTTCATATAGACCGAACTGATTTTCTCCGAGCCCCAAAATCTGTGACATGGCACTGGAAGGAATTCCATATCGCTTACGCATTGCTCTTAATTCTTCTGCAAGTGGAATAGAATGGTTACGACGATAAGTGTCATATATCAGTTTGAGGTCTGCATCTTCCTGTTCTTCGTCAGTGAATTCAATCCCGCTATCAATGCAACGATAGAAAGTTCTCTCATAATAGAGAACTTCGCCTCGGAATGTAATCTCAGTCATCTCCTTGCAAAGTTCCAGGCGACCTCCTGTTATCGGGCTAGGCTTATCAACTATGGTTCTCATATCTGTTCAATAATATTCTTTAATGGCAATCTCATATCATGCTCAGCTAAATGGAATGAGATGCAATAAACATTGGGGCTCTTTAATAAATATATCTTGATGTAACACAACTTGCCTTCTATCCTTTTGCCAAACTTCCATACCGGATTGCGTCCTGGCATTTCGTTTTCATCCGGGCCCTCAAAATAATCTTCAGGTTCTAATTTCAATAACCATTCCTTCTTCGTGGATGACTGAGTCCATTCCATGTCAACCATAAACTGTCTGTTTTTCGGTCTGGTATCATACACCACATTACCATTCAAAAAGGTCAACCAGGTTTTCATCTGATCCAAAAATGACTTGACCTCATCATATGTTGCGGATGTATTACCCATACTTATCTAGACTACTGTTACATACAAAACACAAGGATAACCTTACAAAGATAGGGAATTTGAGATAAAAGACAATGGATTCGTGGAAAATTTGCGAATGTATTCAATAAATAGTATGTAATACCTATTTGTTTTTACCTGCGAGGCAAAGTTCTTAATCATCAGCCATGAATGCAGAATGGTTACATATGATTGATGATTCTTTTTCCTATCTTTGTGGTGATTGTATATGAATGTAATGAAGTATTATGTGATATTTTAATATTAACTAAGACGTACTTTATTATACTTAATATGACATTGTTAATAGATTAAATGAAATGGAACTGACGGTATTTCCGGCTCTAAATGGAGATTGTATCCTTATTGAGTATGAGTCATCTCGTTATATTCTGGTTGATGGAGGATACGTTGATACATATCAGAATTATCTTAGACCAATGTTGAAACAGATTGCTGAGCAAGGAGGTGAACTGGATATGATTATTGTAACCCATATTGACAGTGATCATATTTCAGGACTAATCAAACTCATGGAAGAAGAGGAACTGTCTGTGCCAATTAATGGTATATTATACAATGGTTTCAGACATGTACAGTCTGATGTTCAGTTTTCTGGTGATAAGGAATGCTTTGCCCATAAGAATATATGTAAGGTCGGTTCTGTGTTAAAGGATAAGCAGGTAAGTGCAAAACAAGGTTGTACTTTATCTGCTCTCATTAAACGTAGAGGCATTCCCTGGAATACCCATGTTGATGGGAGAACTGTAATCAGCCCTGGTTGTCTCACTTTAGGTGATGCTGTCATTAATATCCTGTCACCTGATAGCGATGGAATAGATAATTTGAGAAAATATTGGCGGAAAAGGCTCATTAAGGATGGACTGCTTCATGAAAAACGTAGCGAAGAGTTTTGGGATGATGCATTTGAGTTCAGTTTGAGCATTGAGAAACCTGTTTTCCATTTTAAAGAAAAAAAAGTTTGTAAGACTTACGATTTAGTCAAGATATGTGAAGAACCATATATACCTGATACTTCTGCAACCAATGGCAGCTCCATTTCCTTCATCTTGGAAATAAAAGGAAAGAGATTGTTGTTCTTGGGTGATGCATATTCGGAAACAGTTTTAAACTCGTTGTTCTCTTTATATGGAAGTGAAAATATACCGTATGCGTTTGACGTTGTTAAATTGTCTCATCATGGATGTTTTAATAATAATTCACCAGATTTGCTGAGGATGATTTCTTCGGATAAATGGATCATATCTACCAATGGATATAAATACAGTCACCCGGATCTTCAGACCTTGGCACATATCATTACAAAAGGCAATGACTGTGGCAATAAATTGTATTTCAATTATAGGCTACCGATTGCTGAAGAGTTGATGGATGACTCTTACCATGAAAATTATGAGTTTGATGTGATTTTTCCAGAAGAAGATAAACCGCTTATTGTAGGAATATAGGGATATGATAGAAAATGTAGTCGTCAGGATAATGTGCGGTGAAGAACTCGGAACCGCATTCTATATAGCTCCGGATTTGTTGTTGACAGCTTGCCATACACTGGTTTCATATAATGAGGCTGGTCTTAATGTTGTCAAGGATTCATATGATGGAGATTTGTCATTTGTCGTATTAAATAAACGGGAAGATTTCGATCTGGCCCTATTACGGGTATCAGGACGTAGCTCCGCAGAGTATCTGAAGCTGTATTCTTGTACCTTAAGAATTGGTGAAGATGTTATTTCCTTTGGATATCCTGATAAGGCAAGTGCTTCCGGGCTAAGAGTTAAAGGCTCTGTTAATCAGAAGTATAACAATGCGGTCGGGGATTTTGTCTTTATTGCAGAAGGTGTAGATGATGCTTATGACTATGAAGGAATGTCTGGAGCTCCGGTCTTGTTGAATAATAAGGCTGTCGGTATGGTCATTGAGCAATCGGGTAATAATCTGATTTCAATCAGTATTCATAAACTATATCATTTACTGATAGATCAAGGGATTTCTGTAGAGAAAGAGGTAAGCCTTGCAAGCATTCCAGCTTCAATAGCTGAGAATGTTGGACAGTCGAGACCTAATATAGCTGTTCTGGATAATTTGAACGAGAGGTTGAATTGCAGTAGTGGCTGGCTATTGCTGTATGGAGTTCCCGGTTCGGGTAAGACTACTTTATCTGCTGCCTTTACTCCATATGATGGGGGTATAGAAGTGCTTGGCCGTTTTTTCTTTAAGGTTCCCAATGATTCCATAAGCAGGGCGATAAGGTGTTCAGAGAGTTTCTTTGTGGATTGGTTGGAAGCTGTGTATATTACAACAGTAGGCGAAGAAGCGGATAAACTATCGTTTGAGAGTAAAAGGAAAGAAATCCCTGATTGGTTTGCGAGTATGGGACAGAAACTTTCAGAAGAGGGCAAAAAGGGTGTAATCATAATTGATGGACTGGATGAACTGTCTGCCGAGAATGGTAATTATGTGGGGGATTTTCTTTCTCTATTTCCATCTGCAATGCCAGAAAACATAAGTGTCGTCCTGTCGTGCATCAAAAAGGAAATCCTCCCACCTTCAATTATCGAGATGATTGCAGAGGATGACTGTATTGAGGTTACACCATTGAGTATGGTCTCTTGCGAGTCGTATATAGAGGCCAATAGCGGAGAGTGGGTGAAACCTTATTCATTCATACAAGCGGTAGCAATTAAAACGGAGGGCCATCCTTTGTATATGAATTATCTTTGTCGGGATATCGCTGAGACTTTTGATGAGAATACCGATGAAAGTGACCTGAATAAATGGTTGGATACATTGCCAACCATAGGAGGAAATATACGTGCTTATTATGAAGCTATCTGGAGAAAGGTTGATGTCAATAAGGAACTTTGCCAGATTCTGGCTGTGTTGTCTCAAGTTCGTGGGGCAGTCACGGAGGCTCAATTGATTGAGATGCTGAAAGGAATCAGTCCATTTGAGTTCGTGGCTTCTGTTGTAGGCTTCCGACATTTGTTGAAAGATCGAGGATGTGACACATATGAGATTTATCATAGTTCGTTCAGATTGTATATCGTGGAAAAACTGAAACCAGTTATCAGCTATGCAAACGATCTGATTGCAGATTTCTGCGCTGTTCATTATGATAATGATTATGCTCTTGATAATTATCTGCATCATGTAGTCAATGGTACAGATGTAAAGAAGGGGCTGGCAATGTGCAATCAGGAGTGGGCAGATAAATGTGCCATAAATGATGTTTCTCCGGACCTTGTGATGCACGATGTCAAAGAGTGTCTTTCTTTTGCTGTTGACGAAGGACTTGGTGGCGAGGTTGTCCGCCTTATGTTGCTTGCTCAACGAATCGAGAATCGTTATGATGCCATTATGGTTGACAATGTTGACATTATCGCAGAATTGGCTTTTTTGCTTGAAAAACCAGATGTGGCTATGAAGTATCTGGTAAGGGATAATAGCCTTCTTGTCGGTTTAAGTACGGCGATACATTACTTGCAGGTCTTCCTTGAAAAAGGGTACGTGGATCAGGCTTTGCTATTGTCAGATGCGATTGATTCTGCCATAAGGCGGGACTTAAGAGAATCAATGGAGGCGGGATTTGATCCTGCAATACTAGCGCTTAAGGGTTTTCTGATTGTTGAAGGGGTATATGCTGGTCTTGAAGATCCTTCTGATCTGAAGAGATATTACGAAATGCTTACCAGATTGAAGAAGAGAGTGGGAAATGGACAGACCATAAATATGATAATTGATGTAGTTTCAGCATATAACATGTCAAGGGAGATGCGTGCTGGTAAGAAATTGACTGTTGATAAATTTCTTCAGTCAAATGGGTTGGCGTGGAATGCTGAACTGATTATATTGTTGTTGAAAGCCTTGGCTTTTTATGAAGATAAGGATTCTGAACTGAATAAAATTGGCTATAATGATGCATACATGGATTGTCTTAGGGAACTTGAGACGGTTTTGATGAACGGCTCATACGAATTCGACCGCCTCAGTTTGCAGATGTTGCTTCGTGTGATGTTTGATAAGTCCAAACAGTATATGCTGATCCGAAAACTGCTGCAAGACTATAAGCCATCTCCTTGCGATTGTAGTTTCAGACAAGCAAATGGAGTTGATGTAGATCACGACTCTCTGACACTTTTTTATCAGGAACTTCTATATGAATCATATCTTGATGAAAATAATATGGTTCCGAAGCTGAATAGAGATTTTTATAGGACTGATTCTTGGGAAAAATATGTTGAAGCATTGATTCGACGTACGGCCTATGTTCATGGAACTCTTGTGCGTAAGAAAGCATTGGGAGAAGATTATAGCTGTTTGTATAGTCAGTTGGAAGAAGTATTGCAATTCATTGACTTTTCTTTTGGGACAAGAACGCAATGGAAGAGAAGCTATCTTTTGCCAGAAGAATTATTCCCGTTTTTATATGAAAAGATAGCAGAACTCTATAGGGATTTCTATTATGATAAACTTTCAGATCTCATGTCCCATCTTGAAGGTAGGATGCCGGATCAACTGTGTCTGTATAGGGAAGGATACTGTGCTGCGCTTATTCGTATTAGTGGTGTGTTTAGAAATGGTAAACAGACACGCGAGTGCGCATTGCGCCTAAATGGAGAGGCAGAGGAATATGTGAAGTATGCTGTGCAGAATAGAGGTGAACGTTGCTCATATCTGCTCAAGATATGCTATGGATATGCTCTTATGGGAGATAAAGATAATACAGAGGCTGTATATCGGGAGGTGTTGAATAGTTCAATGGGACCGGATTGGTACAAGGAGGCTCAATTGGATCTGATCAACGTTTTCAGAGAAACGGATATAACCTTGAAAGGTAATGAAATATCCAGTCTGGCCGCTGTTTTTGAAGAGGCCTCAGGAGAAATGACATTCCAACGGTATGTGCAGCAGGAAAAGAATGAGTTTGTGGCTACAATCGCTAAATCTTCATCTTTGGCAGATGCTGTTTCTTATTATAAGTTTGAGACTCTTCCATCAACAGAAAGAATAATCCGGAATGCGGAAGAATGGAAGGTCGATATGCCAGTCCCGGGTAAAGGGTATGATCTAGGTGCCAATCATCTGATAGAGGCAAGTGCGATGTGTTATTTGCTGGATGAATGCAAGAAGGTGTCCCCTTACATCAGATATGCGCTTAGTGAGTTGTTTTGGGATAATCCTGATAAGATGCATAATGATTATAGATATGCGAGATTACATGCTGGTATTATAGATGAGATGCAATCAAGAGAACATCTTGATGATTTGCTGAAGAGGATGGCATGGTATGTGGCATATATCTATAGCCGTGATGATAAAGGTTCGTATTTAACGGAGTTGGAGAAATCTGATGTTTGTCAGGAATGCTTTGATGTCTTGGAAAAGCAAATGATGATATGTGGGTATAACTGGGATAGGGATAAAAACCATATTGGAGAGAGTAAGCAGAGTGATCTTATGACTGTGGATTCCAGCCGGAAGTCTTCTGTAAAGTCTTTGCTTGAATCCAGAAGAAAGGAAATTGTTTCCCCGGCAGGAAGTTATTGGCTCTCGTTGAGTGAGTTCCTGCCTTCTCTTGTTAATAACGCGGATTTTGATAAAGAGAATCTGTTTGGAGCGATATTCGGACACTATGATGTAAATGTCCGCCCATCACAACTTCAGCATGATAAATTCACCTGGTTTGTAGGATACCATGAAGAAAATGATAAAGATGAGCAAATGATTGATTTCCTGATATGGTTCCTGATTCATCCTGATCGAGAGGTGTCTTTGAGAGCTGAGAACTCTTTGTTATGGTTGTGTTGCTACGATGACAGAGTTGTCGGGCGTCTGATTAAAGAGATCCAATCTCTGGAAGAAATCGGATTAGGTACAATTGCGTCTGAAGTGTTGTTGAAGATAACTATGACCAATCCGGAAATTACTCTTCGGTATATGGTAAATGAAGATGTTCAGACGAATTTAGAAGAAGTGAGGAACTTTTCTGTATCTCTGAACCTGTATAGAATAGCAATGGTGTTGTCAGAACAGTGTGATTACACTGTTTTTCTAGATAAAATGAAAAGAATCATACCTGACACCATTCCGGATAGAGGGGATGTTATGATAGATTATGACTACATGATGTTTGTTGAACATAAGATAGAGAAGTTGAGTAATCTTCGTGTTACGGGAGCAAAAGATTTTGCTATACCATATGTCAATGCTGTGAAGGCATTGCAGAAAGATGGGGAAATCACTCGCTTACATAAGGCAGATGAATATATAACAAGGAGTTTCTATTTGGCCTCTATAGCTAACAGTAGATATATAAGACAGATTGAGAATGTTCTGAACAATGTTCTATATGGAAAGGTAGACTATAAGAGGGCAGAAAAGGTATATAATGCTATAAATGATTGAAAGTAATGGCAAAGGATTTAAAGTCGTCATATCCCGCTAGGAGAGATTTTGAAAGAGGAACAAATCTTTTGAAGGAATGCATTGAAAGTGGACGTATTAAATTTTCTATGAATTCTTCTGAAACTTTTGATTCTCTGTCAAAAGTACGTGTGCTTCCTAATGGGCGTTTAAATCTGGATACGGTTGATGAACTGGTGCGTTGTACATTTCATATATTGGCCTCAGACAGGTTTAAGGATTTTTATGAAACAAAAGAGTAAATACGGAATGCCCCCACCGGTATCGCGTGCGGAGTATGAACATAATATGTTTCTCCTTTTGGATGAACTTGATACTCATCAAGATGATGAAGCTTTGATATCTAATAGATTATGGGCTCTGGGAGATTCTTTAGAGCAAGCAAGATATTTGCCTAATGGTCGCATAGATTTGCAGACAATTGATGAGAAAATACGAATCGTTTCTAATATGCTTGATTGGATGAAATACTTGCCGGATTGATGGGTTCATTTTTAGAAATCGTTATGCTTTATTTAAGTAAATTATCGCTTAATTCAACTAAGTTTATCATTTCTGCAAACCAAAGCCTATCTTTGTATGTTTTAGAAAATTACTTGCCAAAGATATCCCAGCGCGGCAAAGAGATGCCGTCATCACCGATTCGAAGACTGCTCCGCTTGCTAATGAGGCGAAGGCGAGGGGAGTGAAGGTTTACCATCTTAATATCGGACAGCCGGATCTTCCGACTCCGCAGAAGGCGCTTGATGCGCTTAAGAATGTTGATCGTAAGGTCCTTGAATATAGCCCTTCGCAGGGTTTTCTCTCGTTGAGGGAGAAGCTTCAGGCTTATTATCGTAAGTTCCGTATCGAGCTGTCTGTCAATGATATCATCGTTACGAGCGGTGGTTCGGAGGCTGTGCTTTTTGCATTCCTTGCCTGCTTGAATCCTGGTGATGAGATCATCGTTCCTGAGCCGGCTTATGCCAACTATATGGCTTTCGCAGTTTCTGCGGGAGCCGTGATCAAAGTAGCAAACAGATATGACTCGGTCCTGGAAGATGTAAAGGAAAAGGTATATACTAGAGATATATTTAACAGAGACTAGTCCATGAAAGGAATCGTACTGGCCGGAGGGTCCGGCACGCGTCTTTATCCGATTACTTAGTTATGAAGATAGCAGTAGCAGGAACAGGATACGTGGGTTTGTCGATGGCGACGTTGTTGGCGCAGCATAATAGTGTTGTGGCTGTTGATGTGGTGGGGGAGAAGGTGGATAAGATCAATCGTAGGGTGAGTCCGATTCAGGATGAGTGGATAGAGAGGTTTTTTGCGGAGAAGGAGTTGGATCTTGTGGCAACGCTTGATGCTGAGGGAGCGTATAGGGATGCGGAGCTGGTGGTGATCGCTACGCCTACCAATTATGATCCTCATAAGAATTTCTTTGATACTTCTTTGGTTGAGGATGTGATCCAGAGGGTGATGAGGGTGAATCCGTCGGCTATCATGGTGATCAAGTCTACTGTGCCGGTTGGGTTTACTTCTGCTGTGCGTGAGAAGTACGCTTGTGAGAATATTCTGTTTTCTCCTGAGTTCTTGAGGGAGAGTCAGGCGTTGTATGACAATCTTTATCCTTCGCGTATCATTGTGGGTTATCCTAAGATGATCGAGGAGTTTGGTGAGGAGAATGATGCTATCCGTGCGATTGCGGGTAATCATCTTGAGGAGGCAGCGCATACTTTCGCAGGTCTGCTTCAAGAGGGTGCAATAAAAGAGGATATTCCGGTGCTGTTCATGGGATTGAAGGAGGCGGAGGCTGTAAAGTTGTTTGCGAACACTTATCTTGCGCTTCGTGTGTCTTATTTCAATGAACTGGATACTTATGCTGAGGTGAAGGGGCTGGATACTCAGGCTATAATCAATGGTATTGGTCTGGATCCTCGTATCGGTACACATTATAATAATCCTTCGTTCGGTTATGGCGGTTATTGTTTGCCTAAGGATACAAAGCAGTTGCTAGCCAATTATAATGATGTGCCGCAGAAAATGATGACGGCGATTGTGGAGAGTAACCGCACTCGTAAGGACTTTATTGCGGATCAGGTGCTGGCTAAGGCGGGGTATTATAATTATTCTTCAAATAATGAGTTCGGTGCGGCTTCGGAGCGTGAGGTTGTTGTGGGTGTGTATCGCCTGACGATGAAGGCGAATAGCGATAATTTCCGTCAGAGTGCGATCCAGGGTGTGATGAAGCGCATCAAGGCGAAGGGTGCGACGGTGGTGATTTATGAGCCGACGCTTGAGGATGGCACGACGTTCTTCGGTAGCAGGGTGGTGAATGATCTTGCTTCGTTCAAGGCTCAGTGTCACGCTATCATTGCAAATCGTTATGATTCTTGCCTGGATGATGTTGTGGAGAAGGTTTATACGAGGGATGTTTTCAGAAGAGATTGATAATCCAAAAATGAGTTTTTTGCAATAATTTATATGAGGCTTTAAGAATTGAATCTGATTTGGAGATGAAACCGTCGTACCAGCTACTACCTTTAGGAACTCCTTTTTATTTATATGATTTATTGGAGTCGTTTGCGGATATGCCCTATATCTCTTTTGTCTCTACTGCCGAGATAGATGAAAAGCTCCCTCTGTTAGTCCTTTATTATGGAGAGAATCGAGATGATAAAACTCGTCCCTATGATATTGACCTTAATGTGAAGGCTAGGAATCAAGAGGTAATGCCTATCGTAAAAGATGTAACAAAATTTGCTGAGTATATTCCTGACTCTCTTCGAGAAATCAACGCTTTTGTCTTGAGTGATGAGACCTTGATTCACAATCTTAAGAATCGTATTTTGAGTTGGTTCGGTTTATTGGATAATACTAGAAAAATCTTTATTTCGTATAAGCGAAGTGATACATCAACATTAGCTCATCAATTGTTTGATGCTCTTATCAAAAAGGGTTATATCCCTTTCCTTGATTCTTATTCAATTGAGACTGGAGTTAATTTTCAGGAATATCTGATGAATGAAATTTCAGATGCCGATATGTTTATAATGCTTAATTCTTCTGAATATGATCAGAGTGAGTATACTAAAGCAGAACTAGTTGCTGCATCAAAGTTAGGTATAGGAATACTGCAAGTGAAATTCCCTAAAAGTAAGACTTTTCCCGAAGCAGATATTTCAGCAATCCTACAATTAGATGAACAATTGCAAAAGGATCAGGAGTATGCTCCAAAGATAGTGGAAGACATAATCTATAATATGGAGCGTTATCGCGCACAGGGGTACAGAACTAAGCGTAGGATCTTGATAGATGGCCTGAAATCTAAGTATTCTAATCAAGGCTTATCGACTTTAGAGGATGGCTCCATTCTTGTTAATGCTTCTCAGACAGCATATCATCCTATAACCCATGTACCCACTTCTGAGGATTTGGAGTTGGCATATAATAGTATGGAAAAATTGAGCCTTCCCGATGAAGTGGTTAAGAAGATTTGCTATTATGGAATCCATTGCCGTAGTGATAAACGTAGCCATTTAGATTGGTTAAACACTTGTAATTTGCCTGTAACATCAGAAGATATTTCGTTGTAATATGATATTCCTATCTGCTAGTATTCCTGTTTTAGGTCGTGAATTTCACGGGACAGAAGACGTTATTGCAATAAGAGAAGCTATTATGGCTTTTACCAAAGTTTGTATGGAGGATAAGATTCCTTTCTATTTTGGCGGTCATCCAGCTATTACTCCTTTAGTTTGGGAAGTTGCTAAAGATTATGCACCAGATGATTTTAAGGAGCTTATACGAATATACCAGTCTGCATATTTTATTGATAAGACTCCAAAAGAAGTTTCTTTTTTTGAAAATATTGTTTGGACTGATAAAAAGGATGATATTCATTCAAGCGTTACATTTATGAGGAATCAGATGTTTAGTGAAAACAAAACGACTGTCGCTGTTTTCATAGGAGGTATGAAGGGAGTGCTTAATGAATGTGATATGATTAAAGAATATAATCCAGATGTCAAAATTCTTCCGATGGCAACAACCGGAGCAGCGAGTAGAGAATTATACAAAAGACTTAATATTAATAATCCTGATTTAGAGGATAATTATTCTTATGTATCAGTTTTCCGGAGATATCTTAAATAATAGCAGATCGAACAAGTAGTATGGGAAAGGACCTTATTAATGTTTTTGTCAGTCACTATCATAATGATGAGGAGAATATTGGAAAGATGAAAGAGCTCCTTGGTGACAAATATTGCATTCGCAATTATTCGGTTACCTCAGATAAATACAATAACGCCAAAAACAAAGATTATATTAAATCTATGCTGCGCCCTCTTATTAATCAGGCCGGTACGTTTATATGTTTGGTTGGCCCCCAAACCCATGATAGTGAGTGGGTAAATTGGGAAATTGAACAAGCTGTTAAACAAGGTAAGCGTATCATTGGTGTTTATCTTTGGGGAGCAAAGGATTCTGATATTCCTCCAGCTTTGCAGGATGGCGCAGATGCAATGGTTGGTTGGAATAAGGATTCTATCATTAATGCTATAAATGGCGACAATTCATTCACTAGTGCAGATGGGTCGACAAGACCAAGCATAGATGCACCAAGATATACATGTTAAATGGCTCAAGGACATTCATATATTATAACGCGAGATTTCGGTTTTGCCCCGAATCCATTTCAAGGAGTTCTAACTCTTGCTACTTGTAAGCCTAGAATTAGAAAAAGTGCTCAGGTTGGAGACTATTTATTAGGGAACTCTCCTAAAAGCTTAGGGAACAGACTTATATATATGGCAAAAGTTGGCGAGATTACAACTTTTGATAACTATTGGAATGATCCTCGCTTCCAAAACAAAAAGCCAGTGATGAATGGAAGCTTTAAGACTCTGTATGGCGATAATATATATCATCATGAAGATGGCGAGTGGATTCAGGCTGATTCCCATCATTCGGGTGTGAACGGTCTTGTCAATTTAGCCAATCTAAATAAAGATACTGGGATTACAGATCGCGTTCTTATCTGTAATGAGTTCTTTTATTTCGGTGCTTCAATGATTGATATCGCGAAAGAATTTCCATTATGTGTACATCATATTATCGGTCACCATCATGTTCCAGAGGCAGAATGTAAAAGACTATGGAATTTTCTTCAGGAGAACTATCCGGGAGGAGGATTAATAGACTATCCTATTCTTTTTAGATCGTTTACTAGATACAATGGCAAGTAGAGAAATTGTTCCTAACGATGCTACGTTTAAATACTATTTTTATTTTATACAGGAACGTATGAATATGTTCTGGAGGAAGTTTGATAATTCAAAGATTATAACAGAAGATCCGATCCTTCAAGAATATAAGTTTACTAACGTTTATAGAGCCTGTGATCGTGTAAGCCAGTACCTTATTCGGAATGTCATATCTAAAGATTTGAATAAGTATAGTGCAGAAGATATGCTTTTACGAATACTTGTTTTTAAAGTGTTCAATCGCATAAGTACGTGGGAGTATTTGGAAGAAGTGCATCCTGTTTCTAAGGAGTCATTTGACGTCAATGAGCTGTCGCAACTTTTGTCAGAGAGGCAGAAAAGTGTGCCGATTTTCTCGAATGCTTATATGATGGCCGGTAGCCATAGCAAATATGAATATATAGATACAAAGCATCGAGTCTGGTTGAAGATGATAGAAGATGAATTTGTTTCTGGGCATGGATTCAGAAAGATTCTTAATTCATCATCAATGTCAGATGTTTACAACCAGCTTAGAACCTATCCCTTAATCGGAGACTTTCTTGCGTACCAATATACAATAGATTTCAATTATTCTCCATATCTTAATTTTGATGAAAATTCCTTTGTCAAGGCGGGAATAGGAGCAGTCCGTGGTATTAAGAAATGCTTTGTATCATATGGGAAATCTTATGAGGATGCTATCAGGTACACATATGACCACTTTGAAGAGCTACAACAAAGATATGGCTATACAGATTTTCGCCCATTGCCAGGTCGTGAACCTAAACTGATAGATCTTCAAAACTGTTTTTGTGAGACTGATAAATACCTTCGTGCTGCAATGCCCGATTTGAGGGTGGGAAATGTTAGAATTAAACAGCGTTATAAGCCAACTGAAAATAAGATTGACTTTTATTTTCCAACAGACTGGGATGCGTCATTATGAAAGAATTGTTTGAGGTCACTATTGAAATAACTCAGAGATGTCCAAATCAGTGCGTTTACTGCTCGTCATGGTCTAGTATAGACAAGATGCACATGTTGGATTATGGTTTGATTTGCAAAATCGTAGATGATGCAGCTGAACTGGGGGCAAAACTTATTAATGTCTCAGGAGGGGAGCCTCTACTTCATCCTTCCATTATAGATATTCTTAGCTATATTAAGTCAAAAGGGTTAAAAACTAGATTATACTCTAGCGGCATATATTATGATGGCGACTTCTGTTCAATACCATGTAGTATTCTGGAGTCTATAAAGAATTTAGTAGATACACTCATTTTTAATTATGAGGCGGATTTACCGGAACTATATGCAAGAATTATGGGCACTGTGCCTGAGAATTTAAGTATTCTTGAAGAGACTATGAAAAGAGCTTTGAGTTTGGGTATAACAGTAGAGGCTCATATAGTTCCAATGAAATGTAACTTTCAACATATACCTACTACACTAGAAAAGTTATATTCTTTAGGGGTTTCCAACGTGAGCTTTTTAAGGTTTGTTTGTCAAGGCCGAGCAGTAGAGAATATTGGTATGACTCTTCTCTCTGACGCAGATGAAATAGAATTGAGAGAGATACTTAAAGTTTTATCTAATCAATATACAGGGAAAATCCGTCTTGGTAAGCCTTATAGATCTGAAAAATTCTCTTCTTGTAGGACAGGTACAGTCAGAATGGTCGTGCGATATGATGGGTATGTTTTTCCTTGTGGTGCATTCAAGGATGGAGTAATGGCTATAGATGGTATTACTCCAGATAACATAAGAAATAAAAGCCTGAAGGATATTTATGAAACTTCAGAGTATTTCAAGAAGGTGAGGACAATGCTGTCTCAATATTATGAAGCAGAGGTGTCTGAACCATGTTTTGGACAATACTATAGAAATAACCTATAATAAATATGGCACATAGAACCTTTATATCCTATAAGTACAGCGAAGCTCAAGAATTAAGAGATCGAATAATTGAAGCATTAGGAGATGATGCTGAATATTATATGGGTGAAACAAGTGATTCTCCCGATTTAACTGATACGTCTACAGATAATATCAAGAAGAATCTTACAGATATGATGTTCGGTACTTCTGTTACGATAGTTATTTTGTCGCCTCATATGAAAGAGAGTAAATGGATAGACTGGGAGATAGAGTATTGCTTGAGAAAATATAAGAGAAATAACAGATCTTCCCAGACCAATGGTGTCGTGGGCGTTATTATGAAGGTGGACGGAGGATATGACTGGTTTATAAACCATTTGACGAATTGTCATGGAAAAAGTGTTGTGAATTACAAAAATGAATACCTGTTCCCCATAATCTATAATAACCACTTCAATTCAGAACCACCACAATGGCATTGTGAGCAATGTAAGACTTATGATTGGATGCATGGATCATACATAGAATATATAAAGGAGGAAGAGTTTTTGTTAGATCCTCAAAAGTATATCAATAATGCCTATGATAAGAGTGAAAATGATGCAAGCGGATATAGAATTAATCCGACTAGATAGGGTTGTGCGAAAAGTTATAACTCAAAATGTCTATCTTCTGACAAAACTGGGCCAGTAAACTTCTACAGTTGCTGGCCTAGTTTTTTTTCTTTATCTGTACATTAGTATTCTTGAAAAACGCTATTTTTGTTTTGTAAAAACAGATGAAGCTATGGAAGCAATGGAACATAAATCTCAGTTGCAGCTCTTTGAAGGGCGTAAGGTAAGGACAGTGTGGAATGAGGAGGTTCAGGAGTGGTTCTTCTCGGTGGTGGATGTTGTGGCTGTACTGACGGATAGTGCAGATCCGAAACAGTATATAAAGAAGATGCGTGCGCGTGACCCTGAACTGAATGTCAGGTGGGGTACAATTTGTACCCCTACTCGAATGATGGCTTCGGATGGTAAATATTATAATACTCAGGCAGCCGATATGCAGGGTATGTTTCGTATTATCCAAAGTATTCCTTCGCCTAAGGCAGAGCCATTCAAGCAGTGGATGGCCCATGTTGCGGCTCAACGTATAGATCAGATGCTGGATCCGGAATTGTCAATAGATCAGGCTGTCGCAGATTACCGAAGACTTGGATATTCTGAGTCTTGGATCAATCAGCGATTGAAGACAATCGAAATCCGTAAGGGATTGACAGATGAATGGAAAAGAGGTGGTGTGACTGAGTCAATTGATTTTGCTACTTTGACAGATCTGATGTCTAAGACATGGAGCGGTATGACTACTCGTGAGTATAAACGCCATAAGGGTTTGACAAAAGAAAGTCTTAGAGATAATATGACAAATATGGAACTGCTTCTCAATGCTTTGGCGGAGGAAACTGCTACCCAATTGAGTAAGGAACGTAATCCAGATGGACTTATTGAGAATGCTGCTGTGGCTAAAGAAGGCGCAGAGGTGGCTAGAGATGCGAGGGAAAATGTAGAGAAGCGCCTTGGCAGGAGCGTGATTTCCTCAGAACGTGCTATAGATCATACCAATCCTTCAGATTCGTTGCCACTGAATGAACCTGGTGGTTTTGGAACATCTGAAGAAATATAGATTGTATTTATCATATAAATGCTGACCAATAATTCAGAACAAATCATTACAACAATCAACCTTAATATGTTTTATCGGGAGTTCACTTTCGATAAAAACGATTTTCATGCCTCTGACGGCAATAAGGTTGAGCTGGCTGATAATGTGATATGGCTGGATGATTTGTTGATTCTTATTCAGATCAAGGAACGAAATCATGCTGATGCAAAGACAGATCAGGAAAAGTGGTTTCAGAATAAGGTTTTAAAGAAGGCAAAGAATCAGGTAAAGAATAGCCTTAAGTTTTTAAAGGAAGAACAGCATATATACATCTCTAATCCTCTTGGACAGACGTTTGATCTTAAGACTGCTGACATCCGGAAGGTACATAATCTGATTATATACCATCTGAATGAGGCACCAACGTCAAGTGTTTCTGCAGTCAAAATGTATCGCTGCACAGATGGAACTTTCATTCATGTTATTGAATCTCGTGATTATAGCAATTTGTGCAGGTATTTGATTACTCCGGCAGACATGGATGATTATCTGTCTTTTAGAGAGCGCTTCTTATTAAGTGCTGCGGAAATGTATATCCCGGAGCAGTATATATTTGCGCATTTCTTTAAAAATCCAGAAGACTTGACAATATGTCCGGCATTTTTGGAATCTTTAGAAGAGATCTGCAGTCAGATAGATGAAGAGCGAAGTGAAATCTCCATGTTTGACTTCATAGACCACCTTAATTCAACATTAAAGGTGGCCAATTCTGAATATAGGGTGATTGTTAGGGAGCTTGCTAAATTGAGCTGTGCAGGATTAAGCTTTTTTAAAGAACGCTTACTGAAATTGCTAAATAAAGAGCCGGTGGACTTTCCTGTGTCTCTGCTGCGCTTTGTGTCTGTACGGTCAGGTTGTGGTTTTGTGCTCATGAAACTACGTCGGGACCAAGAGGTACACTGGATGAATGCGTTGAGAAATCTGACAGAACAGTTCAAATATAAACATAGATTGGAACGTTGTCTCGGAGTCATCATCATGCATCCGGACGATAATCGGATGATAGATGTCAATTGGGCATACATCGAAAGACCATGGTCATTCGACCCTATATTAGAAAGACAGTTGGAGTACGAGCTAGGATTGTAAGCTTCCCCTTTTACTTTTAAGTGACAGCTTACAATACGATAATAGCAGTAGCAGGAACAGGATATGTTGGCCTTTCGATGGCCACACTTTTGGCGCAGCATCACTCGGTGACTGCTGTGGATGTGGATGTGATTCCGGAGAAGGTTGAGAAGATCAACCGTCGTGTGAGTCCTATTCAGGATGAATATATCGAGAAGTTTTTTGCTGAGAAGGAGTTGGATCTTGTGGCTACTCTTGATGCTGAGGGGGCGTATAGGGATGCGGAGTTTGTGGTGATTGCTACGCCTACCAATTATGATTCTCATAAGAATTTCTTTGATACTTCTTCTGTTGAGGATGTGATCCAGACTGTTCGGCGGGTTAATCCTTCTGCTGTTATGGTAATTAAGTCTACTGTGCCAGTTGGGTTTACTTCTGCTGTGAGGGAGAAGTACGGGTGTGAGAATATTTTATTTTCGCCGGAGTTTTTGAGGGAGAGTCAGGCGTTGTATGATAATCTTTATCCTTCACGTATTATTGTGGGTTATCCTAAGATGATTGAGGAGTTTGGTGAGGAGAATGAGGCTATCCGTGCGATTGCTGGTAATCATCTTGAGGAGGCGGCGCGTACTTTTGCTTCGCTTCTCCAGGAGGGTGCGATCAAGGAGGATGTGCCTACATTGTTCATGGGCCTTAAGGAGGCTGAGGCTGTGAAGCTTTTTGCTAATACATATCTTGCTCTTCGTGTGTCGTATTTCAATGAGCTTGATACCTATGCTGAGATCAAGGGTCTGGATACTCAGGCTATCATCAACGGTATCGGACTTGATCCTCGTATCGGTACACATTATAACAACCCTTCATTCGGCTATGGCGGCTACTGCTTGCCGAAGGATACCAAGCAGCTTCTTGCACACTACAATGATGTTCCTCAGAACATGATGACAGCAATCGTTGAGAGTAACCGTACCCGCAAGGACTTCATTGCTGATCAGGTGCTTGCGAAGGCCGGATATTATTCTGCGAACAGCTCATTCGAGGCTGGTCTCGAGAAGGAGGTTGTAGTGGGCGTCTACCGTTTGACGATGAAGGCTAACTCGGACAACTTCCGCCAGAGCGCCATCCAGGGCGTCATGAAGCGTATCAAGGCAAAGGGTGCGACTGTGGTTATCTACGAACCGACCCTCGAGGACGGCACGACATTCTTCGGCAGCAAGGTGGTGAACGACCTGGCTGCATTTAAGGCCCAGTGTCACGCCATCATCGCGAATCGTTATGATTCTTGCTTGGATGACGTTGCTGATAAGGTTTATACGAGGAATGTTTTTAGACGAGACTAGTTTTAGAATTGATAATGCAGGAGGGACTTTCGCGGTCCCTCTTGTCATTCTTAGGAGTGTTTGATTGTAGTTGGGCGATTATTGTGCAAAGTTTCTTGCGAGCGGTTGTGCGAATGGTAACAACGTTTTTTGGAGTTTAGGTCAGTGGCATTGCCATTGGCCTAAACTGCTTTATAATGGTTTACCAACCAGGTAGGATTGGTAGATGCAGTCTGCAGAATCGTAGTAGAAGCTACTGTTGTAGTCGTCTATTTTGTCTGCAATCCAGGAGTTGTACACTGTAATCAGGGTTTTGATGTACTGTTTTGGATTGTCTTGGGATACGCTGATGATAAGGCGTTTGTAGACCTTTGCTATGTCCCAGTGGGTGGGAACTGAATATTTTACGTTTGTGATGTCGAAATAGTCGTTTTCTATTCCGCATTCTTTGATTAGGTCGTCTGCTACTCGGGCGATGTTGTCGCTGTGGTAGATGTCTGCAAGTTTATATATCTTGGTCAGACGCTCTTCGCCAAGGGCATTTACTATGACTCTGTTCCTGTTCTTTGTTGCTCTGGCTACGTATTCTATCAGGGCGCAGAGGTAGAAGAGGTCGTTGTGTCTTTTTAGTTCGCGTCCTGTCATTTCTTGTTTATTTTTTCAGATTCAACAAATTTCAGGCATTTGAGGGATGCTTCTGTGGCAAAACAGATCTGATGTGTTGGGTATTTGAATTTTGCCAGTGCCCAGAATTGCTCTCGGGTGATTACTCCGGCGATGAAGTCTTCAATGTAGTTGTAGATTTGGTCGTTTGCCATGGCTCCAATTACGATGTCGTAGTTGTGCTGGATGCCTTTTCTGCAGTCTACTATGAAGTCAAGCCATTCATCTGTCATGCTTTTGAAATCGCAGATGGACAGAGTCTTGTCGGGAGTGTATTCATAAATGCTGATTGTGGGAGTTTCCTTCCTCATAGCCCATCTTTGGGCCTGTCTCTTGAGTTTTGTGCAATAGAATCCTTCTCCGAAATCTTTGGTGAACTTGCCGGTTCTGATTTCAGGTTCCTTTACTTCTATGGCACTTCCGTGGAATACTCTCATAATCTATAATGCTTTGGCGTTATTGCTTTTCTATGCAATTGCTGTGTCAAAGATAGTGGTTTGGATTTATTATTCAAAGAAATCGTCTTATGATCAAGCGGTCAAGCCCTCTTCACTTCGCTAACGCTGCGTTCAGAAGGCTTGCTTTTTATTATGCCGCACCGGCGAGACAGTGCCATCTTTGTAATGCTGCGCATTCCTGCAGATATCACAGACTCGCTTCGGTGCTTTTGCCGGTTACACGTTACTTGTCTTCCTTACCACGTTTGATCAGGGCTTCATATAATTTCTCACGCCAGAAACTCTTGGATTTAATGTCGTCTCCAAAGAGTTCTTCAACTTTGCGCAGTAACTCAAATAGTTCGAAGACTGAGTTTACTTCCATGCTGGCCAGCTTTTTAATGATTTCCGGTTTATATCCGACAAACTCATCTTTTCTAGCATTTTTGATTTTTTGCTGGATAAACTCCTGAACTAGCTTTGGCTCTTTAATTGATTTGATGGCCACAGCATCCTTTGATACCTGCTCGATGTATTTGTCTATCATCTTAGGAAGCTCAGACACTTTACTGATTGCAGTTTTTACATTTACTCCATGAGAGTATGTGAGCATGTCTTGTGAGTATGCGCCATGTTCTTTCAGGTAGTTGGTTGGCTTTATGAATATATCGCTCTCTTTCTCATCCTTTTTGTATACCACTCGGAACTCAGCATTCAGGATAACTGAAGATTGACGAATCTCATCATTTTCCAATGAGAGGTTAAGAGTCAGGTACATGTCTTCATCAAGGCGGATTCTCCTGTCAAACTGGATAGACATTGTGATACGAGAATCGTCTATTTCATAACTCTCTATGAATACATGTTCTTGTCTGCTCTTAACGTATTCATTTAATGCCAAGAGAATAACAAGCACAGAGAAGTTGATGCCATATCTTTTATACCCATTTGCAGATGTAATGGCTCGTATGTAATATTTCTCTTCTTCTTTGTGATAGATAAGTCTTGCCATGCATTTCTTATCCTGTATAGCACTTGTGCGGAGGGTTTCCCATATTTGCCGAGCATAAGAGTCCATGTTGTTAGTATGAAGGAAACTTGCAAACTTGCTAAGATTATAGTACTCCAAAATATCTGTGCGTGCGGAATAACGTGACTCGACAGTTAAATGATCGGCCTTGAACCGTTTGATAAGATCATCTTCTTGAATTCCATATATGTTGAAAAGAACATGCTCGTTCTCCAGGACCTTATCAAGGTGAATGTTCTTCAGGTTGACTATGGTATCAATCTTATCTGTTTGTTGATCAAGTTCAGAAATGTCAGCGAGTAATTGTTTGACATTTCCGATAAGCAGAGGCCCCTTCATTGATTGCTCATCAGTCTTCACTGAATAGCAGTTCATAACTTCATCTATGAATTCGTTATCTTGTGATAATACTGAATATGCCTGTTTTAGGCTAGCCAGTGAGTTTGGCTCTTCTTGAGAATACTGTTTACGTGTTGCTTTAATTATACCCATAATTGGTTGAGTTTAAAAATGTTAACCTTGAGTTATGAGTACTTCTTTAGCAGAATTATTTTGTTTTGCCAAAAATAATCCCTTAATTTGTAAAGAAATACTGGTTCGCTGCTTGACTAGTTCAGCAACGAGCATCTGACTAGATGTCGTTTGGAGAGTTTACTTGGCGGTGGGCTCTCCGTTTTTTATAGTCGTTTTCTTGTGTTACCTCATGCCTTCTGTAAATTTAATTGTTAGATTCCCATTTTGCTATTCTATTGTCAACCTCTTCAAGTGGGAGTCTTGTGTTTACCTCTTTCAGTTGCTTGAGAGTATCTGCGGCAAGTTCTTGAGGAAGTATGTTGTGTTTAACAAGTTCGTCAAATAAGAATAAGATTCCGTGGACTGAGATGTTTTCTTTTATGGCTACCTTTCGCAGGTTCATGTCGCCGGTCAGAAGTGTGTAGTTGTTCTTTCTGGCGTAATGGCATACTGAAAAGTCAGTAATGGATATTTTCCCTCCAGTTGCATCGCTGCGCTCCACTATATACCCTACTTCCTCTGAATCCAATTTTCCGACAGTCAGTTTCTTGCGTTTTATGAATGCCATTACAGCTGCCTTTTGTTCAGGAATCTCAAGTTCGCTTATAACGAAGTCGGTTGTATGGATATCCCACGGTAGAGAGAAGAAGTCACCCAATAGATCCAGTTTGACAAGATCTATGAAAATATTTGTGTCGCTTACTACTATCTTTTCCGTCATCATACAAACAAAGCTTTATCTAAAACGTCGTTTACCGGGATGTTCAATAGTGTTGCAGCTTTAGATACACTAATCAAGCTCTTTGAATATGCGTCATACACTAGTGATATGAACCTGTGTGGATGCTCATTTTCTATTCTGCTCTTTTCCACATATTGCTTGAATGATGGGTTGGTGTTCTTTCTTATGTGGTAGTTCTTGTAGCGGTTTCCAGTAATCATTCCTTCATCATCTGCTTTCTTTATCAAAGCATCAATCGAAATGCCGAAATTACGCTGAATCTCAGCAAATGCCACCATGTTTAGAGTGCTCTTAGATATGTCTCCTAAGATGTTTCTAAAGGTTTTTGATGGAATCAGAAATTCGCTCGCAAAGGCGTGGCAGAGTCTCTCCTTAGCTTTATCATCTACGCTCTCGTCAAACTTCATAATAAGATGCCCGAGCTCGTGAAGGGCAGTGAAGCGTTTTCTTTCAGTAGGGTGGATATTAGAGTTCAATACTATTACAATATCTTCTCCTGCAGTTCCGCTCAAACCGTCAAATTCGCTCGGCGCGTCAAACTCGATAACCTTTATTCCCTTGTTCTCAAGCAGGCTGATTACGTCAGTTATTCCATCTTCGCCCAATCCCCATTCTTTTCTTATTTCCTGTGCGAGCTTGATTACATCTTCACGTGAGCGTATGATTTCCTCTCTACTTAGTGGCGAAATATTATGCTCAATTCCTGCAATCTCCTCAATTTCAAAGTAACGCTCTACGTGGTCCATTACCTGCTGTTCCACAGATTTCCTCGCTTTCTCTGTCATTTTTGCCTTCTTGCGAAATTCAATACCGGAAAGTGATACTGTAAATGGACGGAAGAAATAGTCAACTTTAACCCCAAGAACCTCTGCTAACTTAACCAGCACAGTGCTGTCAGGGAACATTTTTCCAGCCTCGTATTTTGAGATGGCTTGTTTGGAAACAATGTCGGCCATCCTTTCTACCAGATCTGCCATGGAGAGACCTTTCATCTCTCTAGCGCTCTTAAGTCTTTTTCCAAATATAATTTTCTTGTCCATTGTAGATGTTGTTTGATGTTTACAAAATTAAGTAAAAATTCTGATATGTCAACCAATATCTACAAAATTCTAGCTAAAATGTTTTTAGTAATGGGCTATTTTCTATAGAATCCCCATCTGCCTTGAGTCAGAAAACAATATTGGAATATGGAAATATGCTCGAAAAACAATATTCTGATATGTTTTGTCGGGCAAGTTGTAATGATCTTGGCAATAAATGAGAATATTGCCAAATTAATTATAGGTGGATTTGAGTTGGTGACAATATGTCACCGACTCAATATAATCGGTCTAGTCCTCTGCTTTATAGTGGCTTGCCAACCAGATACGATTGGTAGATGCAGTCTGCTGAGTCGTAGTAGAAGCTGATGTTGTAGTCGTCTATCTTGTCTGCAATCCAGGAGTTGTATACTGTAATCAGGGTTTTGATGTACTGTTTTGGATTGTCTTGTGAGACGCTGATGATAAGGCGTTTGTAGACTTTTGCTATGTCCCAGTGGGTTGGGACTGCGTATTTTCTATGAGGGCGCAGAGGTAGATGATTTTATGGTGTCGAGAAGGCTCGTTTGTTACGTATAATCCTTCTGATTCTATTATATATTGCAGACACATATGTTCATCGGCAAGTTTGCTACAGTAATCTTTTACAAAGATACTAATCCTTGCCTATTAGGGCTTTTGCTCAGTGGTATAAGGAGTATTATAAGTAATCTATTATAACTGTAACTACATAATGAAAATAGCAGTAGCAGGAACAGGATATGTTGGCCTTTCGATGGCCACTTTGTTGGCGCAGCATCATAGTGTTGTGGCTGTTGATGTGGTGGGGGAGAAGGTGGAGAGGATTAACCGTCGTGTCAGTCCTATTCAGGATGAATATATCGAGAAGTTTTTTGCGCAGAAGGAAGTTGGATTTGACTGCGACTCTTGATGGCGCTTCGGCTTATCGTGATGCGGAGTTTGTGGTGATTGCTACGCCTACTAATTATGATTCGCATAAGAATTTCTTTGATACTTCTTCGGTTGAGGATGTGATCCAGAGGGTGCAGAGGGTTAATCCTGAGGCTATTATGGTGATTAAGTCTACTGTGCCGGTCGGGTTTACATCTGCTGCTCGTGAGAAGTATGCTTGTGAGAATATTCTGTTTTCTCCGGAGTTCTTGAGGGAGAGTCAGGCGTTGTATGACAATCTTTATCCTTCGCGTATTATTGTTGGTACTGATATGGAGTCAGAGCGTCTTGTTGAGGCGGCGCATACTTTTGCAGGTCTGCTTCAGGAGGGTGCGATTAAGGAGGATGTGCCTGTGTTGTTCATGGGTTTGAAGGAGGCTGAGGCGGTGAAGTTGTTTGCTAATACTTATCTGGCGTTGCGTGTCTCTTATTTTAATGAGCTGGATACTTATGCGGAGGTGAAGGGTCTTGACACTCAGGCTATCATCAATGGTATTGGTCTGGATCCGCGTATCGGTACTCATTATAATAATCCTTCGTTCGGTTATGGCGGTTATTGTTTGCCTAAGGATACTAAGCAGCTGTTGGCGAACTATAATGATGTGCCGCAGAATATGATGACTGCGATTGTGGAGAGTAACCGTACACGTAAGGATTTCATTGCGGATCAGGTGTTGGCGAAGGCGGGGTATTATAATTATTCTTCGAACAATGAGTTCGGTGCGGCTTCTGAGCGTGAGGTTGTTGTGGGTGTGTATCGCTTGACGATGAAGGCGAACAGCGATAATTTCCGTCAGAGTGCGATCCAGGGTGTGATGAAGCGTATCAAGGCGAAGGGTGCGACGGTGGTGATTTATGAGCCTACTCTTGAGGATGGTACGACATTCTTCGGCAGCAGGGTGGTGAATGATCTTGCTTCGTTCAAGGCTCAGTGCCACGCTATCATCGCGAATCGTTATGATTCTTGCTTGGATGATGTTGCGGAGAAGGTTTATACGAGGGATGTTTTTAGAAGGGATTAGTAATCTTTGAGATTTTATATTCGATTCGGGCCAGCACCTTTATTTGGTTGCTGGCCCGAGTTTGTTATTGGCAGTTTTGGAATTTTTTTTGGTTTGGGCGGGGTGGTGTGGTGTGGTATGAGATCGCCCGTTATGACCATAGTTTCGAGCGGGGCATGGATAACACTATGGCTGAGTACATTCTGCAGGATAATGGAAAGGTGTTTGTCCTGAATACAGGATGGAAGAATGGAAAGTTCAAGGTCGCGGAGGGGAAGGCTGTGTATAAGGATCCTGTTGGGGAGCCTGGTGCTATGAAGGTTTCATTTTTCTGGTTTTTCTATTCGGAGTACAATGTGATGCTGGTTGATGAAAACTATCAGATTTCCTTGGTGGGCAGCAAGTCGGATAATTATCTCTGGATTCTGTCAAGGACTCCTGAGGCTGATCCGGATCTGCTGAAGATGGTGCTGAGCGAGGCTGAGGCTCGTGGATATGATACTTCCAAACTGATTTGGGTGGACCAAAGCCGAAATAAGTAATTATTTTGTATCTTTGGTGGTTAAACTGAATTTAACCATTATGCCAAAGATATCAGAAAGAGGAATTGAGATGCCGTCGTCGCCGATCAGGAAGCTGGCGCCGTTGGCTAATGAGGCGAAGGCCAGAGGAATAAAGGTTTACCATCTCAATATCGGTCAGCCGGACCTTCCGACTCCGCAGAAGGCGCTTGATGCGCTCAAGAATGTGGATCGAAAGGTCCTTGAGTATAGTCCTTCGCAGGGCTTCCTTTCGCTTCGTGAGAAGCTTCAGGCTTATTATCGAAAGTTTCGCATTGAATTGTCTGTCAATGATATAATTGTTACTTCGGGTGGTTCGGAGGCGGTGCTTTTCGCTTTTCTTGCCTGCTTGAATCCGGGGGATGAGATCATTGTTCCTGAGCCGGCTTATGCCAATTACATGGCGTTTGCTGTTTCTGCGGGAGCTGTGATCAAGACAGTGACTTCGACAATCGATACCGGTTTCTCGCTTCCTCCTGTTGAGGAGTTTGAGAAACTTATCACTGAGCGTACAAAGGCTATCCTGATCTGCAATCCTAACAATCCGACAGGTTACCTTTATTCGCGTGCGGAGATGAATCAGATCCGTGATATCGTGAAGAAACATGATCTGTACCTGTTCTCGGATGAGGTTTATCGTGAGTTCATCTATACCGGTTCGCCTTATATTTCGGCGTTGAATCTTGACGGCATCGAGAATAATGTGGTACTGGTGGATTCTGTGTCGAAGCGTTATTCGGAGTGCGGCATCCGTATCGGTGCGCTTGTTACGCGTAATGCTGATGTGCGCAGGGCGGTGATGAAGTTCTGCCAGGCGCGTCTTTCGCCGCCGCTTCTTGGCCAGATTGTGGCCGAGGAGTCGATAATGGGAACTGAGGAGTATGCTGCGGATGTGTATGAGGAGTATGTGGAGCGAAGGAAGTGCCTGGTGGATGGTCTGAACAGGATTGAAGGAGTGTATTCTCCGATTCCGATGGGTGCGTTCTACACTGTGGCTAAGCTTCCTGTGGATGATGCGGACAAGTTCTGCGAGTGGTGCCTGAGTGATTTCAGCTATGAGGGTGAGACTGTGATGATGGCGCCGGCGAGCGGTTTCTATTCGACTCCGGGCATGGGGCGCGATCAGGTGCGTATCGCCTATGTGCTTAAGAAAGAGGATCTTCAGCGTGCTCTTTTCATTCTTGAGAAGGCGCTGGAGGCATATAATAATTTGAAGCATTAATTTTATGTATATGAGGCTTGCCTCATTATGGTAGGGGATAGATTATGAAACAGCAAGAGGAAGTTTTTCTGGAGCTGCTTAAGGCAGGAATGTGGAGTAGGAAACCGCAGGTGCCTCTGGGCTTTGCGGAGTGGGGAAGTGTCGTGAGGCTGGCAAAGAGCCAGTCGGTGCTGGGTGTTGTGGGGCAGGTGATGCTTTCTGATGAACAGATTGCTGCGGGGATGTCTCAGGAGCTTAGGGCTAAGGTGAAGAAGTTTGTGATGAGCAATATGCTTACACATAATCTTCTTAACAACACTTTGATCAAGGTGGTTTCTACGCTTCGTGAGGGAGGTGTGGAGTCTGTGCTTCTCAAGGGACAGGGTCTGGCGCGTAATTATCCTCAGCCGGAGCTTCGTCAGTGCGGGGATATTGATCTTTATGTTGGTCTGAACAACGGTGAGAGGGTACATGATCTTCTGGCTCCTGTTGCTGTGAATATTGACGGTAAGGAGTATCTTACCGTCGGAAAGCATTATCATGTCACCATGCAGGGTGGTGTAGAGGTTGAAGTTCACCGTTACACTGACAATCATCTTACGAAGAAACTCGAGGAGACTTATCAGGCTGCTTCGGACAAGGGTACTTCCGATGGGTTGGTTACATATGATTTCGCGGGAACGCCTGTCAATACTCCGGCGGATGATTTCAATGCATTCTTCATCTTTAATCATCTTTTCCATCATTTCCTTACCAGTGGCATCGGTCTCAGGCAGTTTTGCGACTGGATGATGTTCCTGCATACGCGTAATGGGAAACTGGATCTGGAGTATCTGCATAAGCTTTTGATTGACATGGAGTTGCTCGGCCCTTGGCAGGCCTTCGGTTGCGTTCTTGTGGACAGGCTCGGAATGCCTGAGGAAGAGTTTCCGTTTTTTGACAGGAAGCAGGAAGGGAAGGTTGAGAAGATTGTGCGCAGCGTGCTGAACGAGGGTAATTTCGGAAGAGAAAGGGCGATTGTGAAGAACAGAGGCACCAATTATCTGCTTAACAAGATAAGGTCCTTCTTTGGACATATGGGTAAGTCATTAGGCTTGATCAGTATTTTCCCTAAGCCTGTGTGGCATCAGTATAAAAATACGATTGTCCGCGGTTTCGCTGCAGTCTGGGCCGACCTCAAGATAAAGTTGAAATTGAATAAATGATTATGAAGATTCTGGTGACAGGGGCTGCCGGTTTCATCGGCTCGAAGGTTATGTCTGTGCTTGCTTCTCGTGGCGACGAGGTGGTGGGCATTGACAATATCAATTCGTATTATGACGTCAGGCTCAAATACGGTCGTCTGGCGGAGTGCGGATTTCCGCTTCCGGAGTCTTTCGATGCGGGTTATGCCTTCGGAGCTCCGATGGTCAGCGATATATTCGCGAACTGTCGCTTCGTCAGGATGGATATCTGCGACAAGGAGTCAGTCGATAGTCTTTTTGCGGCGGATGGGTTTGATGCTGTGGTCAATCTTGCGGCTCAGGTGGGAGTGCGTTATTCTGTCGAGAATCCGTATGCATATGTTCAGAGTAATGTGCTCGGATTCTTGAATATTCTTGAGGCCTGCCGTCACAATCCAGTGAAACATCTTGTGTTCGCTTCTTCGAGCTCTGTATATGGTTTGAATGAATCTGTTCCTTATAATGAGGATGATAAGGTGGATACTCCGGTGAGTCTTTATGCGGCTACGAAGAAGGCTGACGAACTTATGGCTCACAGTTATGCGAAACTTTACGGCATCCCGATGACGGGTCTCCGTTTCTTCACTGTCTATGGCCCTTGGGGACGCCCTGACATGGCGCCGATGCTTTTTGCAAACGCGATCACTCGCGGGGAACCGATCAAGATATTCAACAATGGAGATCTGGTTCGTGACTTTACTTATGTGGATGATATTGTGGAAGGTACGGTGCGTACGCTCGACCGTCCGTCGGTGGCTTCAGAATGCGCGAATGGAGTGCCTTACCGTATTTTCAACATAGGTTGTTCGCAGCCGGTGAAGTTGATGGATTTCATAAGCGAACTGGAAATGGCTCTCGGAAAGGTGGCGCAGAAGGTCTATCTGCCTATGCAGCAGGGGGATGTCTATCAGACAAATGCAGATACTTTCAAACTGGAGATGCAGGTGGGGTATAAGCCTTGCATGGGGCTGCGTGAGGGAATAGGGGAGTTTGTGAAGTGGTATTTATCTGATAGGAATCCGCTTAGACCTTAGGTTGATAGTCTGTCCTCTTTTGGGGAGGGGCCATAAGAAAGAATTATTGAGTGTATTATGGAAAATCATGTTGTGATAATGGCGGGTGGCATCGGAAGCCGTTTCTGGCCGATGAGTACGCCGGATATGCCTAAGCAGTTTGTGGATGTCATGGGTGTCGGAAAGACGCTTATCCAGATGACTGTGGAGCGTTTCGCTCCGGTGTGTCCTATGGAGAATTTCTGGGTGGTGACGGGAAGGAAGTATGTAGACATCGTAAAGGCACAGCTTCCTCTGATTCCGGAGGATCATATTCTTGCGGAGCCTGCTATGCGTAACACTGCTCCTTGCATCGCTTATGCTTGCTGGAAGATCCGTCAGCGTCATCCTCAGGCGAATGTCGTTGTGACTCCTTCGGATGCTCTTGTGGTCAATACCGCTGAGTTTGCACGTGTTATTTCCAAGGCTTTGTCATTTACTGCAGAGGGACGACGTATCGTTACTGTGGGCATCAAGCCTAGCCGTCCGGAGACCGGATATGGTTATATTGCTGCGGGGGCTCCTGTCGGTTTGGGTGAGGCTGCTGGTGATGCTTCTGGAGTTGCTTCGTGCGATGCTTCGGGAGACAGCGAGATTCTGAAGGTGGATTCATTCCGTGAGAAGCCGTCGTTGGAGGTGGCTAAGGAGTATCTTGCTGCCGGAAATTATCTCTGGAATGCGGGCATCTTTGTCTGGAATGTGGATACCATAACTTCTGAACTTCGTACTCACACGCCTGCTCTTGTCTCTGTGATGGATGAGATGTCAAAGGCGTTCTATACTGCCGATGAAGAGGAGGTTGTAGGGGAACTTTTCCCTACTTGTGAGAAGATATCGATTGACTATGCGGTGATGGAGAAGGCGGATTGCATTTATACTATTCCTGCGGATTTCGGTTGGAGCGATCTCGGAACCTGGGGCTCTCTGCGTACTCTCATGCCTCAGGATGAGGATGGCAATGCGACTGTCGGAGGTGATGTGCGCCTGTTCGACACGAAGGGCTGCATCGTTCATGCTCCTAATGCTAAGAGGGTTGTGGTGCAGGGACTTGAGAACTGCATTGTGGCAGAGCATAACGGATGTCTGCTTGTCTGCCGTCTTGACCATGAGCAGAATATTACCTTATATAATAAGTAACATCGGAAGCGTTTTATAGGGAAAGTGCTCCCGGTTAAACAGGATTGATATGGCTGATAATTATCTGGAGAAGAAAATGGAGGATATGCAGAATCGTCTTGCAGCGAAGAAGGCGAAGGAGCAGCGTGCGCGTCATCTGGCGTGGAAGAAGCGTATGGATGCTTATCGTAAGAAGCTGGAGGCGGAGAGGCTGGCTGCTTCTGCAGATGAGGAAGGCGGAGAAGTGAAAGAGCAATAGTAATGTCCAGCCATGAGGCATGGTGCCGATGAATCATCATGGCGATTATTAAAATGTTAGAAATATTTCTGAAAATTTAGCAGATTTTGGCGCCAAAATCCAATAAATTTCGACCATATCATCGGTCTCTGGCTATCGTCAGAGGCCGATTTTTTCATTTAAGTGCGTAAATTTTTTTTACGCGGATAATCATTCGGAACTTTGCGGTCAGATAAAGGCCTTTTATGATGTTTAACAAAGTATCTGAAAGATTATTTGAAACTTATGAGGAAAATACGATTCTTGTCAGCATGGCTGCCGTTGCTTGTGTCGGCTGTGTCCTGCTATGATTTTAAGGTTAGTATTACGACTGAGGAGCCAGGCTTGCCGGTGGTGATTTCTCTGACGGAGGATGCACAGGTCAAGAGTGTGCTGCCGGAAGATCTTATGGATCAGGTCAGGTCGTTCGGGCTCTATGTATATAATTCTAACGGTCATCTGGAGCAGGTGGCTGCTTCTGACGGAAGCAAGGTCACTGTCAATCTGAACAGATCGATGAACTATACTGTCTATGCTCTAGCGAATATGCCCGTGCTGACCGAGGCTCCGTTTGAAGAAAGTGATTTCAGGTCGATGGTGCATTCTATTCCTTATGGGGATATGAAGGATGCGGGTATCCCGATGTGCGGTGTGGTCAGTCTTGATGCTGAGACCATAGTATCCGGTAGTGCTGAAATTGAACTTATGAGGCTAATTGCCCGTGTGTCCTTTTCTATTGATAAGTCTGAACTGACTTCTTCAGACCTTACTGTCACATCTGTGAAACTCTGCCAGACGGCTTCTGCTGCCGCTCCATTTTCTGATTCATTTACCCCTGATATTGATATGGTGGAGGCGGAAGGGGATTATGTTTCGGAAGAGGAACTGGAGTATCTGAATGCCGGAGGTTCGGTGTGGCTGTATTGTCTTGAGAATTGTCAGGGAACCCTGCTTCCTGATAATGTGGATCCGTGGATGAAGGTTCCTTCGGAACTTTCTGATGCTGCGGGACGTTGTACTTATGTGGAGGTGTGTGCCGGTTACAGAGGAGATTATGAGGGCGTGGAAGTGTCTTCGGACAATGTGGTGTACAGGTTCTACCTTGGTAGGGACAATGTCAGCGATTTCACATTGGAGAGGAACAAGGGTGTGCTTGTATGTCTGACGGTGTCGGATTCGGGTGTGTTTGAACGCGAGTGGAGGGTGGATTACGGTCAGTCGCTTCCGGTGGTGACCGTTTCGCTCGATGTGACACCGTCAGAGACAAGCATCAGGAAGGGACAGTCTACAGGACTGAAGGCTTCATATTCCAAGTATGTGGATGGGGTATTGAGTTTGGTCACTGATGTCACTTCGGATGTGGTCTGGTCTGTTGATGATGCTGCTGTGGCTTCCGTGAGCGGATCTACGCTCACTGGGGTGAGGCAAGGTGATGTGAAGGTAACGGCTTCTTATGAGGGTGTCAATGGCAGCTGTGATGTGACCGTCTTGCCGCCTCTTGGCAAGATTGTATTTGACGATGATCCTGTCTGGATATATCCTTATAAGGATCAGAATGTCTATTTTACTTATACCGATCTTGCGGCTTCAGATCTGGATGTGCAATATTTCTCGGCTTTCGGGTGTGAGATTGTGTCTGTCACTATATTGAATGATAGTGAGGGATATGTGACAGTAAGAAGGAGACTCGCTGCTTCGGGTGCGTTAGTTTACGATAATCCTTCCGGTGGTGAGGATGCGGAGAAGGAGCTTGTTTCAAAGACTCCGGAGCTTAGCATCGTGGGCCCTGAGCGTGTCATGCAGGCTGCGCCGTGTTCTTTTCAGGCTGTGGCCTTGTATGAGTGGCCTGACGGAATGTATGAGAGTGAGACAGTGGGCTCATCGTGTACATGGGATGTTAACGGCAGCTGGATGGGCAGTTCGGATGGCATGGGAAATTATGCCGGTCCTTACGTCGATCCGGAGGACGGAGATGGTAATGAGTTTTCGACCTGCAGGACTGTCAGTTGTTATTATCATGGTGCGTGGGCTGAGAAGGAGGTTCTGGTCTATATGTATTCGGGTTTCAGCTTCGTGCATGTGATGAAGGATAACAGCTGGGATATGGAATATTACCATGTCTATCTGCAGCGTAATGTTTATGATGCTGATGGCAGGATTGCATCATGGGAAAAGAATGTTCCATACACTTGGAAATTGTCATTGACCCAAGGTGATTATTATGGTGAAGGGGAGTTCACCTATAAGCTGGAGTTTAACAGCAGGATGGAGTACATCAACACAAAACAGGCTCATCTGCTGGTAACTTTCGCACCAGTTGGGGAATACAGGGAAGACGGGTCCCTGTGGGGGAACCCGTCTTCGCTTATGGATGAAATGGAACTCTCCGGATTTTAACGGAGGCTGTTTGACCGAAGGTGTTGTTTGACCGTGTCTTGTGATGAAACAATATTATCATATATATACAAAAGGGCTTGAGGAGGATATCATATTCAGGGATAGGGAAGATTTTATCGTGGGGATGAATTATGTGCCGATATCTGTTCTTCAGGCCCATTTGTGTATGTTGGCGTTTGTCTTGATGTCCAATCATTTCCATTTTGTGGTTTATGCCGGGAAATCGGAAGCTGAGAGATTCATATATACATTCAAGAGATTGATAGGAAGGTATATAGCTTCTAAGTATCATGTCAGGATCCTTCATAAGGTGCAGACTTCGTGCGTGGCTGTTCCACTTGCTGATGACGGTATCAAGCGTTTGATATCGTATGTGCTGAATAACCCGGTCAAAGCTGGAGTAAATTGCCTTCCACAGAATTATGAATGGGGTAGCGGCAGGTGTTATTTCTCAAATATCGTTTTGAATGGGAGGCTCTTATCTACTTTAGGGGTGCGTGAAGCATGTAAAGTATTCAAATCGAAAGTAGAACTGCCTTCTCATTATATACTTAATGATTCGGGATATATTGAGCCATCATCATATGTTGATGTGAATGCAGTCGAGCGTATTTATCGTCATGCTAAGTCTTTTGAGTATTATCTCAGTATCTCAAATAAGAGGGCTGATAAAACGGCTGTAGGTTACAGTGATGCGCTGCTTCTTCAGATTCTTACAGAGATTCTGGAGAAACGATACGAGTCCATATCATTGGGAGAACTTAATGAGGAAAATCTTCACAGACTGATCGTGGATTTCCGGAGGCAGTTCAATTGTATGCCTAAACAGCTCGCACGTATTTTTCATTTACCGCTTTCTATGATTGTCAATCTACTTGAAAGTCAGTAGGAATTCTTCATGTCTGCTGAGGTGAAGGCATAGAGCATAGCACCGCAGCTTGCAAATACGCAAGCAAGCTGCTCAAAGCGGGCGACGCAGCTCAGCCCAAAGGCTGCTCTGCCCGCTTTGTGCCAACCATCGCGAGCACTTTTCCCTCTGACGAAATAATACTTAAACACATATTTTTGCTTCTGATCCAAACTCATCACCCGAAATGTCCAGGTGACCTTAATTTTTGACGCCTTTAATTTGGGTTTATTATATAAAACTGTCGCCTGAGGTATCCCAACAAGTACCTCAGGCGACAGGCTTTATTTGTAACTATCTGATATATAGTTAGTTGCGCTTTTGTTCGGTTGCTTGAGGGGAGTCGGATAGTACCTCAGGCGACACTAGGCTGCGTTCGGGCTGCATTTAAATCAGCTTGAAAATGTAAATCAGGCCTTTCTGTGCAGGGCTATGCAGTTCAAGGCTGATCGAGCCGTTCAGGACTGGTTAACGGCGACGCTTCATTGCGCCTTTCATCATGTTGCCCATGTTGGCGCCCATGACTGTCTTCATCATCTTGCGGGTGCCTTCAAACTGCTTGAGGAGCTTGTTCACCTCAGGGAGGGATGTGCCGGAGCCGTCTGCGATTCTCTTGCGGCGGCTTCCGTTGATGCAGTCAGGATGCTCGCGCTCGTATGGGGTCATTGAGAGGATGATTGCCTCTACTCCCTTGAATGCGCTGTTGTCCATGTCCACGTCTTTGAGCACCTTGCCCATACCAGGGAGCATTGAAGCGAGGTCCTTGATGTTACCCATCTTCTTGATCTGCTGGATCTGGTTGTAGAAGTCCCAGAGAGTGAACTGGTCCTTGGCGAGCTTCTTCTTGAGTTCGCGTGCCTGAGCTTCGTCGAACTGCTCCTGAGCCTTCTCAACGAGGGAAACAACGTCTCCCATGCCGAGGATTCGGTCAGCGATACGTGAAGGGTGGAATACGTCGAGGGCCTCCATCTTCTCGCCTGTGCTGACGAACTTGATAGGCTTGCCGACTACAGCCTTGATAGAGAGGGCTGCACCACCGCGGGTGTCACCATCCATCTTGGTGAGCACGACGCCGTCGAAGTCGAGTCTGTCGTTGAATGCCTTTGCTGTCTCCACTGCGTCCTGACCTGTCATCGCATCCACTACGAAGAGGGTCTCTGACGGCTGGATTGCAGTGTGGAGGGCAGAGATCTCGTCCATGAGCTCCTGGTCCACTGCGAGACGACCGGCTGTATCGACGATCACTACAGAGTAGCCTTCTGCCTTAGCCTTTGCGATGGCTCCCTTGGCAATCTGGATGGGATCCTTTACGCCTTCCTCAGAGTAAACAGGCACTCCGATCTGCTCTCCGAGCACCTTCAGCTGGTCGATAGCTGCAGGACGGAAGTAGTCGCAGGCTGCAAGGAGAACCTTCATTCCTCTCTTGCTCTTGATGTTGAGTGCGAGCTTTCCTGAGAATGTGGTCTTACCCGAACCGTTGAGACCGGCAACGAGAACCACTGCAGGGGCACCTTTGATATTGATGTCAGATGACTCGCTTCCCATGAGGGCTGCAAGCTCGTCGTGAACGATCTTCACGATCATCTGCTGAGGCTTCACTGCTGTGAGCACGTTTGCTCCGATAGCCTTCTTCTTTACTTCGTCGCAGAACTGCTTTGCAATCTTGTAGCTTACGTCGGCGTCAAGAAGGGCACGACGGATGTCCTTCATTGCCTCCGAGATGTTCACCTCGGTGATCTTGCCTTCGCCTTTGAGGATCTTGAACGATCGCTCGAGTCTTTCGCTTAAATTTTCAAACATATATGGTTTTCTTTTATTTCTCTGTTAGCTTTCCTTTGCTCAGGATGAGATTATTCAAAATAGTCCTTCGCCTGAGGTGCCTCGTCAAGACGGTCGCTGAACACAGACGGAGCAAGGTCCTTCATATTGTAGCGGCTTGCCATCACCTGTCCGTATGCTCCGGTGCTGCGTATGGCCATGAGGTCGCCGCGCACGCTCAGCGGCAGAAGTCTTCCGGCTCCCCACACGTCGCTGGACTCGCAGACAGGACCCACGATGTCGTAGGCCTGGTGGGTAGGGAAGAAGGTCCTCATCTCTGCTGAAAGGTTCTCGATCTTGTGGTATGCACCGTAGAGTGCGGGTCTGATGAGGTCGTTCATACCGGCGTCCATGATGAGGAAGTTCTTGGTCTCGCCGCTCTTCACGAAGAGCACGCGTGATATGAGTGTGGCGCAATGTGCCACTAGCGAGCGTCCCGGCTCCACATGCACGCACTGGTCCTCGCTGCAGACGATGTTCTCTCGGATGGTCTTGAACCATGTGTCGAAATCCGCGATAGGGTTTTCGTCTGGATCATCGTAGTCCACTCCGAGACCACCTCCGAGGTTTATGTTGCTTACTTTAAGTCCGTTTCTTTCAAAATATGCGACTATCTCATTCACTCTGCGGCACTCGAGTCCGTAGACTTCTTCTACTCTGGTGATCTGCGATCCGATATGGAAATGCAGACCGATGAAGTTGATGTGCTCGCTCTTTTTGAGGATTTCGATGAGCTTGTCGAACTCGTGCTGCGAGATGCCGAACTTGTTCTCATATAGACCTGTGGTCACATACTTATGGGTGTGCGCGTCAATGTCAGGGTTGATTCTGACTGACACGTTTGCCTTACGGCCGTATTTGTGAGCCATTTCGTTGATTACATAGATCTCCTGGAGAGACTCACAGTTGAATGCCTCGATGCCGAGTATCAGGGCATTGTATATTTCCTTGTCGCTCTTTCCGACTCCGGCGTAGACGATCTTGTCGGCAGGGAAGCCGCAGTCGTGTGCGTGGAGCACCTCGTTTCCGCTGACGCAGTCTGCGCCGAATCCTTTCGAGCTTATGTATTCGAGAAGTCTGCGCTCGACATTGGCTTTCACCGCATAGTGAACCTTCACATCATACTGAGATGCAAGTCCGGCGACGTGATCCACTGTCCTGCGGAAGAGGTCCATGTCATAGTAATAAAACGGTGTCGCGACCCTGTCGAGGGCGTCTATTATGTTGGAATCCATCATTTTCAGTTCAAAATAGGCCCATTTCCCTAAATGGGCGCAAAACGGTTGCAAAAATAACGAAAAAATCCGTATTTTCGCAGCGGGAATAGGAATAAGAAGCACACATACACAATGATATCGTTAAACATCTGTCCGGAGACCGCAGTTCAGCTGATCGTGGGAGTTGGTTCGTCCATTCTGGCGGTCCTTCTGATGCTCATCAAGATACCTCAGTCTGACTATAGTTCGAAGCTCATCAATTCGAAACTGGCCATGGTGGTCAGCTTTCTGATCTGCAGCTTCATGATGTTCTTCACAATGAGCCAGTACGGGGAGCCGGAGATCTGGGACTGGGAGATGTTCACTATGCTTGCCATCTATGTAGTGGTACATTTCTCGACTTCGATCATTTCATACTCGATGATGTCGCTTCTCAAGGCTGAGGAACACAGGCACAGGATGTTCGTGCCGGGACTTTTCGTTTCAGCGATCATCGCCGTGATGCTTCTGAGCGCATATAAATCGGAGAACATGACATATTTCTGGACCATGTGCGTGGTGGCGCTGACAGCCTTCCTGGTGCAGTCCGTGACATATATCGTATACTTCGACAAGGCATACAAGCAGTCTCTCAAGGAACTCGAGAACTATTACGACGAGGACGAGAGCCATAAGATCAAGTGGGTGAGATTCTGCTACATCATCTCGATGCTTACAAACATCTTCATCCTTGTGTATCTCTGCCTCTACTGGTTCCTGGCTTATAAACTCGCCATAGCAGCGCTATATACCGTCTGGTATCTTCTCTACATGCTCTACATGACATCAAACTTCATATCTTTCATAGGAAGCCACAAACTTGTCCTTGATGCCTTCGCCCACAGGGCTCTGACAGGTCAGGACATAAGGCAGAGGAGGGTAGAACGTAAGGCGGCCAGGTTTGTCGAGACCGGTGAAGTGTCAATTAATGACAAGGAGGCTGCAAGGCTTGAGCGTGCTCTGCAGAAGTGGGTTGATGAGAAGAATTACAGGAAATATGACAAGAGCCGCGAAGAAATCGCAGATGAACTCAAGACTTCGAAGGAGTTCCTTCATCATTATTTCCTGAACAGACTTGGTGTTGATTTCAAGACCTGGAGAACGCAGTTGCGCATCGAGGATGCAAAGAAGATGCTTCTCGAAGACAGGAAGATTTCAACTAATCTTGTTGGTGAGATGTGCGGATTCAGCGATCGTTCGAATTTCCACAGACAGTTTGTCAAGATTGTGGGCTGTTCTCCTCGCGAGTGGCGCGAGTCAGTTGGTAATCCAGTGAAATAGAACTGGATGTGTAATCCTCGTCTTCTGAAAAAAGCAGGATCTGATCGCTGATCTTTTCGAATTCTCCTCCGTTTTCTATTCCGTCGATGTCCTCAAGTGTGAGGGTGATGGTGCTTTCCTTGCCGATTATCTCTTCGTGTATGGAAATGCTGAATTTTCCTTCGCTGGAGGTGTATACCACGTCATCATGAATTCCGGAACCCCATACTGCCGTCACCATAATATGCTCGATCGGCATATTTTCGTCGCTGCATACCGTGCCGCTGATTGATGGAGTCATCAACATGTCGGCATCAGGCTTGATAAGGGCGTCCATCGCCATGCATGACGATAGAAGAAATGCGGCTGATAAATATATGAACTTGCTTACTTTCATTTATTTTTTCTCAAGCTTGAAGTTGCAGTCGTTCACCACGAATATCTGGCCGAATGCATCAAATGCTGTTCCTGACCATGTGACATCGACTTCGTTGTCGGAACTCTTGTATGTGTTGTCTTCCTGACCGGCAGTTATTGTGCAGGTCAATGGATTAGGATAGGATTGTAAATCAATTATATATGCTCCGTGATTGTCTGTGTAGACATTCATTTCGTAGAGAGGCTTGCCGTTGGTGTCACCCTTTATTCGTGCAGTGAATGAGACCTTTATGCCGTCCAGCGGAGCGTCGGTGTTGAAGTCGGAAACGGTACCGGTGATGACAAGTCTGTGGTCTTCACCGTCATTTATGGTGAATTCAGAACACGAAAATGCCGCTGACAGTGCCAGCAGCATGATCGATATGTAAATAATGCATCTTTTCATTCCGGGATTCATGTTTCCGGTCAGGTCATAGTACGGTACAAATTTACTTATTTTCCGTTATTTTGCAAGATGTCATTTCGATTCAAGCGAGCGAAGAGAATCGAATAATCTCTCTTCCGAGATTCCGAGAAGCGTCATTTTCCTGGCCAATGCCGGAAGTTCGTTCTCAAGGAACTCCTTCCTCTGCGCCTCCAGCACGATCTCACGCGCATCAGGGCTGATGAAATAGCCTATTCCGCGTCTGTTGTATATGATTCCCTCGCCGGTGAGCTTCTCATAGCTGCGCATCACTGTGTTGGGATTCACCCCGATTTCTGCGCCGTACTCGCGCACCGAAGGGATGCGCTCGTCCGGTCTCAGCGTCCCGCTGAGGATCTGCTCGCATATCGCGTCGCAGATCTGCAGGTATATTGATCTGTTGCCGTTGAATTCCATGATTCTAATGCTTCAATGTCTTGATTCTGAACCAGATGCCTATGAGGAGGGCGACGTTTACGAGAGTGTCGTTCAATGTGTCGAAGAGGGCTGCGTGTCTGAAGATGCCGAAGTTGAATATCGCCTCAAGGTCCTGCTCTGAGCTCAGCTGGATCATTTCCTTTGTCCATGATGACATGATCGGAGTAGCAGCAATGCTGACTACTATGCCTAAACCTATGCACGCCATGATTGTCTTGACAGTCTTGCCTTTCTTGAAGAATACCGCTCCGAGGAGGAAGATGAGGCAGGTGCCGATCATATCGTCCACATAGAGCCAAGGGCATGTGATCTCCTTTATGAATTTTGCAATGTTGTCAGGAAGCTCGCCTAATGAGGCCTCCATTGCCGCTTCTTTCGGCAGGTTCATTATTATTGCCGCCAAATCCTGCATTTCTGACATCAGGTTGTTGCCGCAAGTCTTGTCAATCAAGCATACGAGGGCGTCAAGTCCGAGATAAAGGACTGTGCCGACTACAGGAGCCACTACGATTGTCATGAGAAGCATGCTGACGAATTTCTCAAGTCTTGAGACCGGGAGTGTCAGGAAGAATGAACCAGCCTGCTTGTCGGTTATCTTTCCGTAGCATTTCACCGGCATTGTGATGACCAGTGTTATCATTGCAATAACGAAAAGTGTGGCTCTGACGCCAAGTCCGAGTCCTTCCCATCCCTCATTCATGATAAGTCCGAATGAAACGGTTACCACATAACAGATGAGGTAGAGCAGCATCGATATGGTGATGAGGCTTAGACCGTAGTTCGCGACGCAGCCCTTGAAGTCGGAAACGAAATATTTTCCGAATCTCTTGAAGTCAAATATATCTTTCATCTCTAAAACATTCCTTTAATGAGTTCCTTATGCTGGTGTACGGTGTTGAACAGCGCCTCGATGTTCACCTTGCTGTCCTTCTTTTCTGTGTTCGGCAGCACCTGGATGCTTCCACCAGGTATCATTTCGCTGTAGAGGGCGTTCTCAACCTTTTCGTTGCTGTAGTCGAAATAAAGCTTGTCAGCGATCTCCTCGATGCTCGCGTTCAGCAGCACCTCCTTCTTGTCGAGTATGATGATAGGGTCGATGATGTTCTCGAGGTCACGCACCTGGTGTGTAGAGATGAGAAGTGTGGCATCCTCGCGGGTGTGCTTCATGATCGCCTTTCTGAACTGCGCCTTTGAGGGGATGTCAAGGCCGTTTGTAGGCTCGTCCATGAGCAGATGTTTTGCGTTGCAGGCCAGTGCGAATGCGATGTAGGTCTTCTTGAGCTGGCCGAACGACATCTTGTTCATCTTCTGCTCAGGGTCGTTGTCAAGTTCCTCCATGACTGTCATGAACTTGCTCAGGTCGAAGCCTTCCCAGAATTTTCCGTAGTTCTCTGCGTAGTCTTTCGCCTTCATGTTTACTGCAGGCACCTCGTCGCTGAGATAGTAGAGGTCGCCAAGCAGTGACGGCTGTCTGTCATACGGGTTGTGTCCGTCGATGTCGATGCTTCCTGCCTTGACCTTCTTGAGGCCGCAGAGCAGTGTCAGAAGAGTGGTCTTTCCCACTCCGTTCTCTCCAAGAAGGCCGTAGATTCTGCCCTCTTCAAGATCCATTGTAATGTCTTTCAGTACGATCTTTTCGCCGTAGCTGAATCCTAAGCCCTTGATTCTGATCATGTCTGTATGTTTTATGTGTCTATTTGTTATAGTGTATTACTTTACTAATACACCGCAAAGGTACAAACATTTTCCAAACCTCCAACACTTTCCGCAAAAAAAATATCCCGATCATCTCTGACCGGGATCATCATCTTAATACTTATCTACCTTATCAAACCACTCTTTACCTTTCTTGGTATTGATGAAAATGATGAATGCAATACATAATACACTCATGACCCAAAAAATACAAGTTGTTCTCATATTTTTACTTTTTTGTTAATTATCAAACTGACTGTCAATAGCATGATGACAACCAGACAACCTGACAGATACATCATCAGACTGTTCTTGGCCAGTTCCTCAAACGCAGAAGTGATGATTACCGCAGTCAATACATATTTGGCAATATCCATCAAAAAAATCTGCGACCTTCTCCCAGATAGATACCCTCTTCACAATTTCTTTCGTCAAGGCAAATTTAAATTAAAATATCTTGATGACAAAATTATCATGTGCTGAGATCATAACCAAATCTCATACTGTTGTTTTTGAAAGACAACATCAGAAATTTCTTTTTTTTGAACGTTTTACTTTTTTCAGTCCTTGACTATATGCGATCTGTGACGAAATGCACGGATGTTTTCTTCCAGGCGGGTGTGCTCTGAGGCCGGGAGGGCCCATGAGAGGAAGCGCTCGCGGATGTAATTGACCGCCTGCTGTGACGGATGGCACATGTCCTCTGCGTAGAATCTATAGTCACGGAGTTCGTCCATCATGATCTCGTAGGCAGGGAAGTAGTCTGCTGTGGCTGCGATGTCTGTTGAACAGCCTGTACAGCCGCCAGGAGATGTTATCGCAGCATCGACTCCCAGCAGCAGCGCCCCCTTGCTGAGTTGATTGCCATGCGCCCCGTCCTTGAAATGTCTGATCGGGCTCACTGTGAATATGAATTCCTTCGGTCTGACTCCCTCTGTGGTGTTGCAAAGCCTCATGATTTCTCTCAATGCCTCCGCAGTCTCGTTGGCGGAAATGAACTCACGGCGGAACTCCGCAGGATGTCTTTTAAGGCAGTTGGATACCACTAAATCTCTCTCCAGATGTCTGAAGCACCAGCTTGTGCCCAGAGTGATGATCACCTTTCCGCATTCCCTGAAAAATGCCCGGGCCTCCTCAAGAGCTTCATTGGCATGAGCTATAAACTCCTCCTCGGAAGTGCGTGCAAACGAAGTATGATGGCTGAAAGAGCAGATGCGCGAGTCACCGGCACCGATCTCTACGCAATCTTCCGGTCCGAAAATTCTGTCTCCAAGCAGCATGCGCACACTCTGCAGGATGGAAAGCGGATTGTAAAGTGTTCCGAACGGATTCACGCACACGTCAAATCCGAAGTCCTTGAGCTGTCCTCCGATGTTGTCGGAAAAGCAGCTGCCGAGCATCATTATCTTGTCATCATATGAAATGCCGACCTTGCAAGGAGCATCGGCGACCGGTGTCTGGAGTTTCATGATCATTAAGATTTGCCCCAAAGATACTAGATATTCAGAAAAATCTGAAGAACTTATTGACCTTCCAATGTAGATTTTATCGTATCTTTGAAAGTTTTAAAACACAGACCTATGCATAATATCAAACATCTGATCATATATATCGTTGCGGCCCTTGCCTTGACTTTCCAAGCCTCAGCAGCTGCTGGCCCAGCCTCAGCTATAGCCTCTGGAAAAGAGAAGGTGACCTTTGCCTACGACCTGGATTTCGAGATGAACTTCGACAACAGAGAGTTCTACAAAAGCAATTTCTCCGAGTCGATGACCATTTTCGGAGCAAGGCTCACCCCGTCTGTCGGCGTTGATGTCAGACAGGGTAACAGTCTGAACCACAGGCTAATGGCCGGAATCGATATCATGAAGGATTTCGGTGATTCACTTGCTCCAAAGGATCTCCTTAGAGAAGTCACCCTCTATTATAATATGGAGAAGACCTTCCGTAGATGCGAGTTCACGATGTATGCCGGCATCTTTCCGCGCAAGGCTATGGAAGGACGTTGGGGAGAAGCATTCTTCTCGGATTCCCTTACTTTCTATGACAACAATCTCGAGGGACTTCTTCTGAAACTCAGACGCCAGAGGGCGTATTTCGAACTCGGTGCAGACTGGATGGGTCTGACAGGTGAGTACAGGCGAGAGCGCTTCATGATTTTCTCGAGCGGACAAGGCAGGATCCTGCCATATACACATCTGGGATATTCCGCATATATGTATCATTATGCCGGTTCGAGAAAGGTTCGCGGAGTCGTCGACAATATCCTTATAAATCCATATCTCACAGTAGATCTCAGTAGGCCGCTCGGCCTTCAGAATCTGTCCTTCACTGCCGGATGGATCCAGGCTTTGCAGAATGACAGGAAGAATATAGGAACATATACCTTCCCGGGAGGCGGAGAACTTGACATCGAGGTCCGCAACTGGAATGTGGGTGTCCGCAACAGGCTCTATATCGGCCGTGACCTCATGCCTCTCTACAATAATCTCGATGCCGGAGGATTCAAATATGGCTGCGACAGTCTCTATCTCGGAGATCCTTTCTACCGTGTCAACGACAGGGGAGAGCAGAAGGTTGGCAGCTATGACCGACTCGAGATCTTCTATGCTCCGAAGATAGGCAACTGCGTGAGCATCAGCATAAAGGCTATTCTGCATTTCAATGAATTCGAATATTCCGGATTCCAGCAGATGGTCGGAGTGAAGTTCAACATACAGGAAATGATAAACAGAAAAAGATAATGAAAAGATTTTTTGCAATGTTTGCGGCTGCAGCCCTCATGGCTTCATGCTGCGGACCGAAGGACGGAGAGTACACCTTCCAGCTTCTCACAACCAATGATGTCCACGGACATTATTTCGATGCATCGTATGTGTCTGATGACATTGCTCCGGCGCTTACCAATGTGGCATGGTACGCAGACAGCATCCGCACGGCTGTCGGTAAGGAGAATGTAATCCTTCTGGATGCGGGAGACTGCCTTCAGGGTGACAATGCAGCATATTATTTCAACTATATCGACACAGAGTCAGAGCATCTTTTCAGCAGGATGGTCGAGTACATCGGTTACGACGCAGTGGTGGTCGGAAACCATGATATCGAGACCGGACATGCTGTGTATGACCGACTTGTGAAGGAAATGGATGTGCCGTTCCTTGCAGCAAACGCCGTCAGGACCGACAACGGCAAGCCGTATTTCCAGGAATATGTGACCCTCAAGCGTCATGGCTTGAAGATCACCATCATCGGCTTCACCAATCCGAACATCAAGGCCTGGCTTTCGCCGCTTCTCTGGTCGGGAATGACCTTCGAGTCTCTTATTCCGTTCGCACAGGAGGCTGTGGACAGGATCGTGGCAAAGGAAAAGTCTGATGTCGTGATTGTTGCGACTCATGCGGGAACAGGCAGAGGTGACGGATCAGCCCTTGAAAGTCAGGGACTTGAACTTCTCAACAGCCTCAATGGGGTGGATTTCGTGATCTGTGCTCATGACCACAGACCGACTGTAATCGACAACGGCGACATATGCCTTATCAACGCCGGCAGCCATTGCCGCAGCATCGGCAAAGGTATAATAAGCCTTAAGGTAGAGAACGGCAAGGTGGTGTCGAAGACAGTTGATGCGGAACTCATTTCAGTGGATGTGAAGAATGTGGACGCTGAGATGCAGGATCTATTCAAGGCTGACTATCAGGCAGTAAAGGACTTCACGGTCACTGAGGTCGGCGAACTGAAAGAAGACCTTCGCACAAGCGATGCCTACAGAGGAATGTCTGACTATCTCAATCTCCTTCATACCCTTTCCCTCAGCTGCGAGCCTGCTCAGATATCTTTCGCCGCTCCTCTGACATTCAACGGAGAGGTTAAGGCGGGAACCATCCTCTATAATGATCTTTTCACTATCTATCCATATGAGAACCAGCTCTTTGTGGTAAAGATGACAGGAAAGGAGATCAAAGATTATCTCGAATATTCATATGACGCATGGATCAACACCATCGGTTCTTCAAAGGAACATCTCCTTAAGATCCAGAACAGGCCTGACCCTCGTACAGGCACCGAGAGATGGTCTTTCAAGGGAACTGCATATAACTTCGATTCTGCCGGCGGAGTCAACTATACCGTGGATGTGACCAAGCCGAACGGTGAGCGCATAAACATAACTTCACTTGCGGACGGCACTACATTCGATCTCGCAAAGGAATATAATGTGGCCATGACCTCATATCGTGCAAGCGGCGGTGGCGACATCATGCGCAAGGGCGCCGGCATCGACACCGACAGGATCGGCGACAGAGTGGTGGAGTACCATCCAGAGATCAGAAACATCCTTTATGACTATCTCAAGGAGAACGGTTCCATCGATCCTGCTGTCATTGGTGATCCGAAGGTTATCGGCGGCTGGAAGTTCGTGCCGGAGGCAATGGCAGAAAAAGCCCTTGATAATGATATGGCATTGCTCTTTTAAGGAGTTTGCCTTATAGTAAAATAAACCGCGACCCATCGGGTCGCGGTTATTTTATTAAAGAAGTCCGAGCAGTTTGCTTCGTGAAAGTATGCAGGCTCCGATAGGTCCCGCCTTTCTGCCGAGCTTCGAGAATTTGATCGTAGTGTCCTGGTTGATGATGTTGAGCGAATGTTTCTGGATTGCGCTCTTTATCGGAAGCAGGAGATATTCCTTTGCGGTGGATACTCGTCCGCCGATCACGACAAGTTCAGGATTGAAGATGTTGATGAGTCCTGCGATTGCGAGTCCCAAGATTGTGCCGACTTCTTCGACAGCCTCGATTGCAAGTACGTCTTCTTCTTCCACTGCTTCCAGAATGTCGTCAAGAGTGATGTCTTCCTTGTTGCTGAATTTCTCCGAAAGTGAAGATGAACGTCCTTCCTGAAGCTTCTCAAGGATGCTTCTGTGCATTGCCGAGCCTGATGCTCCTGTCTCCAGACAGCCTCTCTTGCCGCATTGGCAGATCCTGTCGTTGTTCAGGAAAGGGAAGTGGCCGATCTCGCCGGAGAATCCGGATTTTCCATAGGAAAGCTTGCCGTCCAGGATCATTCCCATACCGAGTCCCCAGGCCACATTGAGGAAGAGCATGTTCTTCTCGTTGTTGGCCACACCGCAGATATACTCTCCGTAAGTCATTGCACGAGAGTCGTTTTCAACGAATACCGGACATCCGAACTGCTCCTGAAGAAGGGCGCCGATAGGCCTGTCCTCGCCGAGGAAGTAGGTGAAGCAGAATCCTGTTTCGTTATTCACTCGTCCGGAGAGATTTATGCCGCATGCTCTGATCTTGTCGAGTTCGATGCTCGTCTTGCCGATAAGATCCTTGACCATGTCGCAGAGTTCGATGCATGATTCTTCTGTGTTCCTGAGTGTGAAGCAGATGTCTTCCTGCAGGTCAACGGTCTGACCCTTGAAGTTGGTGACGGCTATGCTGAAGTCGTTTTTGCGGATATCGATGCCAAGGAAATAACCTGCGGTAGGATTGAGGCCGTAGATGCTGGGTTTTCTTCCTCCGTTGGTCACCTGTTTTCCCATGTCTTCGAGATATCCCTCGTCAATCAGCTCCCCTACGATTTTTGTGATCGTAGGGATGCTGGTGCCGAGTTCCTTGCTCAGATCGGCAAGGCTATAGGAGTCCTCATTTACGCAGAGACCAAGTATCCTCTGCTTGAGGATTGAATTCTTGCCCTCAAGGTTGTATAGAAAAGAGTTGTTCATAGTCTATAAGTTATGAGACAAATATAATAATTATTTTCTATTCTTCTTTGTCCAGAACGCTTCTATCTCCTCGAGTGTCTTACCTGTGGTCTCAGGAATCACTTTCCACATGATGAGCATGTAAGGAACGCAGCATGCGGCGAAGATGAAGAATGTGCCTGCCTGGCTCCATCCGAGGAGGATAGGGGTGAGCTGGCCGATGAGGTAAGTACCGATCCAGAGTGCGAAACCTGCGATAGACATCGCGCGGCCGCGTACGCTGTTAGGATACATCTCGGAAAGCAATACGAATACGATTGCAGAGATCGAGATCGCGCAGCAGAATACGTATGCGAGGAAGAATGTGAGCATGAATCCGTTGCCGAGTCCGAGAGCGGCACCCCATGCGAAATAGATTCCGATGGCCACGAGGCAGAGGATCATTCCCGATACGCCCCAGTAGATGAGCTGCTTGCGGCCTACCTTGTCGATGATGAACACGGCAAGAACTGTAGTCACGCAGTTCACCACGCCCACGAGCACTGTAGAGAACATTGGGTTGTCGAATCCTGCGTCTGCAAAGATTTTTGGACCGTAATAGAGCACGGCATTCACACCCATGAACTGTCCGAGGATGGCGATGGCGCTTCCTGCGATCACAGCTAGGAGGATGCCTGGCTTGAGAAGGTCGCTCCATGCTCCCTTGGTTTCGCCCTTGAGGGATTCGCGTGTAACCTCTATTTCATCCTTTACCTCTGTCTCTGTAGTGTAGATCTTGCCGAGAATGAGAGAAGCCTTGTCAAGTTTTCCGTTGACGATCAGCCACTTAGGACTCTCAGGGATAAAGAAGATGATGAGGAAGAAGAGGAGTGCAGGGAGAGTCTCGCTTCCGAGCATACCGCGCCACATCTCAGAGTTCCACATGTTTGTCCAGAGATTTCCTGCGACAGTAAGGCTTCCGTTTGAGTCGATCACCCAGTTCATCAGGTATGCAAGAAGGAATCCCACGGTCACTGCAAGCTGGTAGAGCGATACAAGTGTTCCGCGGATCTTTGCAGGCGATACCTCTGATATATATATTGGTGAAACGATTGACACGATACCGATGCCGACACCACCGACGATACGGTAGGCTACGAGTGCATCAAAGTTGCCGCAGACAGCACATCCGATTGCCGAGATGCTGAAGAGGGCGGCTGAGATGAGCATGGTGAGCTTGCGGCCGAGGTAGTCGCTGAGCGATCCTGCCACGAGCACTCCGCAGATCGAGCCGATGAGCGCGCAGCCTACATACCATCCTTCGCCGGCGTCGCTGAGACCGAACTGTGCCTTTACTATAGCTGTTGTTCCTGAAATGACAGCTGTGTCATATCCGAACAGAATGCCTCCGATGGCGGCAACCACCGCCATGAAGATCACATATCCTAATCCTTTGTTCTGTTTCATAATCCGTCATTGCCGGCCTGACCGGCAATCCTTACATTAAATATTGAAATACTCTCTATACCTGTTATATAAGTTACCCGCAGAACCGTACACCGACTGAGGACTCATGAAGTGCGAGAACTCGAAGGTGATGGCCTTGTCATATCCGCAGCGCTTTGCAGCCTCCAGCTTGAGGCGGAGCTTGTCGAACTTGATAGGGAGGAACTTGATCGGCATGTCGCGGTCGAATGTCTCTGCATTTGTCCAGCACTGCATTCCATATCTGTCAGCAAGCTTCTTGTTCACGCTGAAGAATGCGTCGAGTTCGTCGTAGTCGATGTGACCGTCCTGGAACGCAACTGCGTCCACTACGTCGTGGATGCCTGCGAAGATCTGGTTCCACTCCTTCTCGTGCTGGTCCACAGACACTGCATTGTCGTTCACAGCCTTGTCCGTACCCATGATAGCCTTCTTTCCGTCGATCCAAGGCGAGATGAACACCGGCATTCCTCCGGAAACGTCCTTACACTGCTTTCCCATTGCGTGGAATGCGTCCACAGCGCCGATGGTGTCACGGCTGATCTCGGTACTGATGTACCAACCTCCGAAGCTGTCGTACTTCTCTCCGTACATCTTCCACACCTCGTCAATGACGAACTTGTTGTCCTCGATCTCGTGGCTCATGTCCTTTGTGTCCCAGTAAACGCCTGAGTCATAAAGTCCGAGGTAGAACTTCATGCCGTATTTCTGTGCGAGACGGCAGAACATGTCGATAAGGTCAACCGACGGCATGTAGCAGCCCTTCTTGAGAAGGTAAGGTGATGGGTAGGTGATGAACTTGCGGTATCCGCAGCGGATGTCGATCACTGTGTCGATACCGATGGATTTCATGTAGGCGAAATCCTGGTCCCACTCTTTCTCTCCCCAGTTCTGGTGAGGGATGTCGTGGCTGATTTCGTCAAGGAATGTACCTGTGATCTTCAGTCCGTTGTCCTTAGGCACGATGAGGCCGCCTTCTGTGGTCTCATAGCCGGGCTCTGCTGCAGGTGAGCAGGATGAAAGGAGTGACGGTGCCACCAGGGCTGATGCGCCACCGATAGCCATTGTCTTTAGAAAGTCTCTGCGGTCAGTCATATCTGTTGTTTTTTATGATTTTACAAAATTAACCACGCAAATATAAATAATTTAATGGAATTAATCTAGATTAGTTTTTAAATTATTTTAAAAATATTGCGGGGAATTAATGAAATTTCTAAAAATAGTTCTATTTTTGCACAAATATTAATTTGCAATGAAAGTATACAATACAATTCTGACCGTTATCGCAGCAGCTCTTCTCTGCATCTCATGCGGAGAAAAGAAGGTGAACCACAACTATATGTGGTTTGACTGCGAGGCAAACTATGCGACACTTTCGCATCCGGATTCAATAAAGTTCTACCTTGCGAAGTGCAAGGATCTCGGTTTCGAGAATGTCGTGGTGGACGTGAAGTCCATCATGGGCGAGGTTCTCTACGACAGCCAGATCGCACCTTACATGGGTGACTGGGAAGGAGTCGAGAGGTCACGCGACTATGACATGCTCGGCTATTTCATCGAGTACGGTCACGAGATGGGAATGAAGGTCTTCGGATCTCTCAATGTGTTTGCAGGCGGACACAACTACTTCGACAGAGGAATCATCTATGAGGACAAGGCTGCATGGCAGTCTATCTGCTACCATAACGGTAAGCTTACTCCGATTTCTCAGATCAAGACCAACTACAACGGTATGATGAACCCTGGCAATCCTGAAGTGCGTCAGTATCAGATCGATGTACTCAAGGAGTTTGCTCTCAAGTATCCTGAAGTGGACGGTCTCATCTTTGACCGCGTCCGTTATGATGAGATCACATCTGACTTCAGCGAACTCTCTAAGAAGCAGTTCGAGGAGTATGCAGGCGTGACAGTGGAGAACTTCCCTGAGGACATCCTCAGCTGGTATGACGAGGATGGAAACCTTCGTCCGTCATGGGCTGCAGGCAAGCATTTCAAGAAGTGGGTTGAGTACAGAGCGATGGTAATCCACGATTTCGTAGTGGAGGCACACAAGGCTCTCAAGGAGATCAATCCTGACCTCATCATCGGTGACTACACAGGTGCATGGTATCCTACCTATTTCCAGGTGGGCGTGAACTGGGCGAGCGAGACATACGATCCTTCACAGGTTGCCGAGTACCAGTGGTGGGCTACAGAGGACTACCACAAGGCTGGTTATGCAGAGCAGCTCGACATCTATATGACAGGTCTCTACTATACTCTCATCACCAAGGATGACGTTGATAAGGCTACAGGCGTTGTAGGCCAGCGCAGCGAGGCCGGCATGGACAACAGCCTTACCTACTGCTACAGCGTAGAGGGTGGTGCTGAGATCGCCAAGGAGATCACCAAGGGTGTGGTTCCAGTAATCGGCTCTATCTATGTGGAGCAGTACCTCGGCGACTTTACTCCGTTCGGACCGGCTGTGACTCAGGCTCTCAAGAGCACTGACGGTGTGATGATCTTCGACATCGTTCACCTTAACAAGCACAAGCTCTGGGACGAACTTGAGGCAGCTATGAACGCAGCTAAATAGTAACAACAACTAACTCTATTATAATGAAAGCGATTTTCAGGAATATCCTAGTTTCGTTGATTTTTCTCTTGGGGGGGGCAGCAATTCTTAATGCCCAGCCTACCGTTAGAGGACAAGTAACGGACGCGGATGGACTTCCTCTCCCAGGAGTGGCAGTCCTTGTCAGCGGTACCACAAACGGTACTTTGACTGATGACAATGGTTATTATGACATTACTGTAAAGAAGGGTGACGTCATCGTCTTCTCAAGCCTCGGTATGGGTGAGCAGAGCTTCACTTGTGATGGTAAGCTCAGCAAGCTCGATGTACAGATGATGGAGGATGTGACCTTCCTCGAGGAAACAATCGTGGTAGGTTATGGTACAGCGAAGAAATCATCTTTGACAAGTGCGGTTTCTGCAATCAAGGGTGATGACCTCCTCAAGGCACCTTCTACAAACGTATCACAGCTCCTCGCAGGACGTCTTCCTGGTATTTCTTCGGTGCAGGAGTCTGGTGAGCCGGGTCTCGACCAGGCAGCTCTCCGTATCCGTGGATCGATCAATGCTGTGGCTTATGTGGTTGACGGTTTCCCTGTTGACAATATCAATGACATCGACCCTGCAGATATCGAAAGCGTGTCAGTCCTCAAGGACGGTGCGTCTGCAGCTGTTTACGGTCTTCAGGCATCCGGTGGTGTGATCATCGTGACAACCAAGAAGGGTGAAAGAGGTAAGACCAAGATTTCTTACAACGCATCAATCGGTGCATCCCTCAATGCAAACTTCCCTGAGTTCATGGACGGTCCACAGTTCGCTTACTATTATAATGTAGCGCAGATGATGGACCAGCTCTCTTCAGGAGCTATTGCAAATGAGTCTGAGTATGTCCCTTACTTCACTAAGGAACAGGTGGAAATGATGACAAACGGCGACCCTACTGACGGATGGGATAATGTAAACTATATCGACAAGGTGTTCGGTACCGGTATGACCCAGAAGCACAATGTGACCGTACAGGGTGGTACTGAGACTGTCCGCTACTTCGCATCTTTCGGTTATCTCGGACAGAAGGGTAACATCGACAACTACAACTACGACAGATACAACGTGCGTGCAAACATCGAGTCTGATTTCGCGAAGTATTTCCACTTCTCACTCGGTCTTTCAGGCGTTCTCTCTAACAGAAGCACTCCTGCATTCAGTACAGGTGGTTCTGACATGGGTTCAGAGACAGGCTGGCTTTCTATCGCAAACCAGACTATCCAGATGCACCCGTATCTTCCGGTTATGTATGACGGTCTCTACACAGCATCCATCAAGGCAAATACTTCTCTTCCACAGTCACCTCTCGCAGCTATCTATGAGTCAGGCTACAAGAAGACAAGAGGCATGGATGCTACTGTTAATGCATCCCTCGCATTTGATGTTCCTGGTGTAAAGGGTCTCCAGCTCAAGGTTTCCGGTTCATTTGACTATGGTACATCATTCAATAAGAACCTTAACACTCCATACTATCTCAAGGCTTATAACGATGGTTCATGGACTGATATGACTGACCCTCGTGGTGTGGGTAACGGTGTCGAGCTTGGTGAGGGTTCAACTTACTCACAGTCGACAGTAGGCCAGGCAAGCATCGCATATGCAAATTCTTTCGGCAAGAACAATATCGACCTTCTTGCTCTCGGTGAAATGCGTGACTATAAAGGTAATGGCCTTTCTGCATACGCAAAAGAGATACCTTTCGCATCTCTTCCTGAACTTCCAAACGGTAAGCCGCAGAACAGCCCTATCTCAGGTTGGAGCAGCTCGTCACGTTCTATCGGCTACGTGTTCCGTGCAAGATACGACTACGATGAGAGATATCTCGCAGAGTTCACAGGACGTTATGACGGTTCTTACAAGTTCGCAGGTATGCGTAACACAAGATGGGGATTCTTCCCATCTGCATCCCTCGGTTGGAGAATGTCTAAAGAGCCTTGGATGTCAGGTGCATCTTTCCTTGATGACCTCAAGCTCCGCGGTTCAGTAGGTCTTCTTGGTAGCGACAATGCTAGCGCATACACCTTCCTCAGCACATATTATCAGTGGGGCAGCAAGGTGATCTATGACCAGTATAACGGTTCTACTACTGTTAATCCTGCTTACTATCCAGGTGGTGTTCCTAACCTCGACCTTACTTGGGAGAAGACTCTCTCTTGGAACGCAGGTTTCGACTTCACAATGTGGAACGGTCTCCTCGGTGGAGAAATCGACGGATTCTACAACCTTACATATGACATGCTTACAGCTCAGGGTTCAGGTTTCCCTTCATCAATGGGTGGATACTATCCTTCAGTTGTAAACAAGAACTCTATCGACGTGAAGGGTATCGACGTGATGATCTCTCACAGAAATCAGCGTCTTGTCGGTGGCAAGCCATTCATGTACGGAATCAGTGCGAGCGTAACTTATGCTAAGTCACGTTGGCTCATCTATCCTGACGAGCCTAACTCTCCAGAGGGCTGGAAGCTCGTTGGCAAGCCGGTTGGTTCTTTCCTTGCTTGGACAGCTGACGGTCTTTATAAGACTGAGGAGGAAATCGACAACTCAGCATGGTACGGTACACGTCCTAATATCGGTGACATCAAGTATGTGGACCTCAATGGTGACGGCGAGATCGACAGCTATGACAAGAGTCTTGTAGGTCGTCCTAACCGTCCTCAGCTCACATATGGTCTCAACATTGACTTTGCTTGGAACGGCATCGACTTCAATGCTCAGTTCACCGGTGGTGCTCTCTTCGACGTTTCATTGACAGGTACTTACTACAACGGTAACGACGATAATACTATCTGGACACAGACATTCAAAGAGAATGCTAACTCTCCGCTCTTCCTCGTGGAGAACGCATACAGCATCTACAACCCGGACGGTACATTCCCACGTCTTACTCTCGGTGCTCCAGGACATGGTGGTGACAATGGTCTCGCATCTACATTCTGGCTCCGCGACGGTAAGTATGTACGACTCAAGTCTGCTCAGCTCGGTTACACTTTCCCTAACAAGTGGACCAAGAGGATCAATATCGAAGGTCTCAGAATTTTCGTAGAGGGACAGAACCTCTTCACTATCGACGGACTTCCTGAAGGTATCGACCCTGAGTCTCCAGGCGTTAACAACGGTTATTATCCGCAGCAGCGTCTCGTGATGGGCGGTATTTCATTAACATTCTAATTCTGATTGTCGTTATGAGAAAATTATATAAAGGACTTTTGATAGCAGGTGCGATCTTGGGATTCTCTTCCTGCAGCGATTTTCTTGACATGACACCTCCTGACCGAGTGTCTGACAAGGTGATCTGGGAGACAACTCAGTCTGCTGAGTACACTCTCAACTACATGTACAGCTATGTATATGATATCGTGATGAGCCAGAGCAAGGTAGGTCTTACAGAGGCTCTCACAGACCAGATGAAATACGGTTCATACAACTATAATGCATTGGCTTTCATTCCAAGCGAAATGGCATATGGTGACGCTACAACCCTTTCTGTTTCATACGTAGATGCCTACATGGGCTACTGGGGAACATGGTACAGCGCTGTCCGTCAGGTGAACCAGGGTATTTCTGAACTTAAGAAATACGGACAGATGTCTGATGAGGACAAGGTTCGTCTTGAGGCTGAACTCCGCTTCATGAGAGCTTTCATTTATTTCGATCTTGTCAAGAGGTATAAGGAAGTGATCATCTATGATGAGGATCTTTCAGCAATTACTAAGGATAGAGCTCTCAACACCGAGGCTGAGGCTTGGGATTTCATTCAGGCCGACCTTGAGTTCGCTGGTGCAAACCTTCCTGACAGAACCACTTCTAAGGGACGTCTCGACAAGGGTGCTGCATGGGCATTCCTTTCACGTACAATGCTTTATGCTGAGCGTTGGAGCGTAGCAAAGACTGCTGCCGAGAATGTTGAGGCTCTTGGTTATGCTCTCGAGGCTAATTATGCAGACTCTTACTCAAAGAAGAATTCTGCAGGCAACAAAGAGTCTATCCTTCAGTATCAGTTCGACAGAGCACAGAGTGTAACTCATAGTTTTGACTTCTATTATACTCCAGGTGGTGACTATGGTATGCATGGTGAGCCAGGTGGCGGATATGGTACTCCTACTCAGGAAATGGTTGAGGCTTATGAGTATGCAAAGGGTGGATTCCCTGATTGGACAGAGTGGCATGCTACTACAACCAAGACTCCTCCTTACGAGCAGCTTGAGCCACGTTTCCACGCTACAATCCTTTACAACGGTGCACAGTGGAAGGGTCGTACCATCGAGCCTTTCGTAGACGGTGTCGACGGATTCAGCACATGGAATCTTGACCGTGAGCCTAAGGGACGCACAACTACAGGTTACTACCTCCGCAAGATGGTTGACGAGAGCCACAATGTTATCACCGAGTCCGGTAGTGTCCAGCCGATTACAGTTCTCCGTTACGGTGAAGTCCTTCTCAACAAGGCAGAGGCTTGCTATCATCTCGATGATAATGCAGGTGCTAATGCTGCAGTGAGGGCAATCCGTGAGCGTGTCGGTCTTCCATATACAGACAAGGCCGGCAGTGATCTTTGGACTGCAATCCGTCAGGAGCGTAAGGTAGAGCTCGCATACGAAGGTCTCTGGTATTGGGATCTCCGTCGTTGGAAAGCAGCACACAAGGCTTATCCTGAGGGACTTACAGGCTATCAGCAGCACGGTCTCAAGATCGAGAAGAGCGGTGAATCGTTCACTTATACATATGTTTCTGTAGACGACAAGAACAGAAACTTCCCTGAAAAGATGTATCGTTTCCCAATTCCTAGCAGTGAGCTTTCAAGCAACTCTATGGTAGAACAGTATCCTGAGTGGAAGTAAACTTAAAGACTATATTCGTAATGAAAAAGATATATTATTTACTCTTTGTATCTGCTCTGGCAATGTTTTCATCATGCCAGAAGCCGGAGTATATCGAGCCGACAGCGGAGCGTCAGGGTATTACAAGCTTGACTGCATACTTCACAACCGGTAAATTTGTTGACCAGCAGCTTGCGAAGCTCGATGTTACCGATGAGAATCAGGACTATTTCGTAATCGAGATTCCATGGTTCTTCCCAGAGGAGACCGAGGATCCGACCACAATCTATATGTCAAACCTCAGAATCAGAGCGGAGCTTGCTCCTAACTGTAAGATCGATCCTCCTTTGACAGTCCTTGACCTCAATCAGGAGAATCACTTCACTTTCACTGATAATGATGGTGTAAGCCGTCCTATCGTGATCACCGGTAAGAGAACAAAGTTCAGAAGAACAGACCTCATCTCTTTCAATGTTATCGGAACATTCGGCTGCGAGGGTTTCGTCGACAATGATGCACGTAAGATCTATCTCTTTACAAATGACGATCTTAGTGGTTATACTGCTGAGGCAGTTGCCTGTGTTCACGCAACTATCAAGAATGAGGCTGATCTTGCAAAACCGAAGGATTATAACAAGCCTCAGACAATCACTGTGGTTGCTCATGACGGCGTGACCGAGACAGAGTACACCATCACAAAGGAGGCTCCTACCAAGATTCCTTATGGTTTCAACCAGGGTTCTGCTAAGCAGCTCTTCTCTATCAACCCTGCAAACCTTGGTTTCCCTGCATATGATGCGGCAGTCAACCCGTCTGTAGGTGTGCTTGAGAGCAAGCTTGTTATTTCTATGGGCAACGGTACAGCTCCTAAGTACCTCAATGGTGTTACAGGTGTCCTTGAGGGCGAACTCAACCTCGGATCTGCTATTGCTGACGGTATGACAAGTGACGCAGCCGGCAACCTTATCCTGACAAATAAGGCAGCAGGCGGTGAGACCGTCAATATCTACACAACCAATACAATTGCCGGTGCGCCGCAGCTTTACTACTCATTCACCAACGAGACAACATTCGTAGTGGGTAACGTTGTAAGAGTGATCGGTGACATCAAGACAGATGCTCGAATGATCCTTACTCATGAAGGTGTGTCAGGAGTTACAGTAAGCAACATCGTTACAGAACTCGTTATCCGTGGCGGTGAGGTTGTCGAGAACAATGTGATCGATTACAGTCCTGCATATCCTGGTTGGGGTGAGACTTCAATCCACTATGCTAAGGTTACTCCTGTGTCAGTCGAGCCTGCTGATGGTGTCATGATTTCAAGCTACAGCAACAGTGTGACTATTGGTGAGGATTCACATTATTATCTCGCTTACATCAACGGCAAGATGACTAAGTCAGAGAAGGATCTCTTCGATGTAGATTACTGTAACTGGGGTAAGAACCCTAACTCTATGACTTCGATGGTATACAACAATGCGACTTACCTCGCACACTTCATCACATCGCAGTTCCCTGCATGGGGTCAGACTCCAGGTCTCTATATCTACGACATTTCAACTCCATCACAGATCAAGGGATCAGAGCCTGTTCTGATGAACATGAACATCGAGCACTTCAACATCACAAATGCAGCCGAGTCAAATGCCTGCGGTGACGTGATCATGAGCCAGTCTGCTGATGGATTCAAGCTATTCGTATACTACTTCGATCATTATGCACAGACTATCGGAGGATACTCTGTGAACAGCATCAAGATGTAATTAATATATGAAATTGATCATATCATTGCTTCTTCTTTCAGGTTTCATCGGATGTACTCAAACATCCGATGAAAATCCTGATTGGCCTTGGGAAGATCCTGAAACAGAAGAATCTGTAGAGGAGGCTTCAAACGAATGGACTGATGTCACTTCTGACTATGAAGGTCTCAAGGACGGTATTAAGATCAAGACTTCCTCTAAGTTGGAGGGCAAGCCAGCTGTGGCGTATATCGCTATTGCAGATCTGTCCAAGGTGGATTTCGGTGTATGGGGAATCAATGACCCTGCACTTGAAGGAACAGAGGAATCTTTCAAGACGCCGACGAATATCAGAAATGAGGTGGATGCACAGGTAGTGATCAATGGAGGATTCTTCTATTCTTCCGGAGGAATTAATTACAGTTCAAGCCTCGCGGTCAGCGAAGGAACCGTTCTCTCCGTCAACATCAACTATGCATCAGAGGACTGGGTGACAATGTATTATCCTACAAGAGCAGCCTTCATCGAGGATGCTGAAGGAAAGTTCGATGCATGCTGGACCTATTACAGAGCAGCTGGAAATCATTATATGTATTCGGTTCCTGCAGAGAACTCATGGGAGAACAAGCCTCTGAAGACTCCTTCTGCAAATTTTCCTGAGATGGCAAAGGATTTTGCAGCTGTAAATGCTATCGGTGCAGGTCCTGTGCTTATCGATAAGGGCAAGGTCGTGGATACATATGTTGCTGAACTTTTCAATGGTGCAAGCGGAATCGGCCCTGACACCAATCAGCCACGAACAGCGGTAGGTGCTACGGCTGACGGCAAGCTTGTATTCTTTGTCTGCGAAGGCCGTGAGATGACAGAGGGCGTGTATGGTCTTACAACCGCAGAAGTGGCGGAAGTTCTTGCTGATCTCGGATGCACTGAGGCCATCAATCTTGATGGCGGCGGATCTTCCTGCATGCTGGTGATGGGAAAGGAAACGATCACGGTGAGCGACGGCAGACAGCGCGCAGTCGCATCAGGTATTTACCTTAAGTAATCCCGGAAGTTATTATTAATTTGATGAAACCATTGAGAAACATACTTTTATCGGTTATCTGCCTGCTGCCTTTCATGGCATGCGAGCCTGTTCAGAAAGATCCTATCTGGAATGATAACTGGGTAGATCCAGGTCAGAAGGATACGACCGAAGTCGTCGATCCTAACCAGGGTCAGGAGGAGCAGAAGCCTGTTGCAAAGAAGCCTCGTTACGTGTGGATAGATGCATGCGCTAATTTCGAATATTATGCGAATGACAAGGACTACATATTCGAGGATATGCAGCGTATCAAGGACATGGGCTTCACCGATGTAATTGTTGATGTCCGTCCGTCTCTCGGTGATGTGCTTTTCGAGACTTCATATGCTGAGCCTTTGAAGAAGGTAGACAGCTGGTCAGGAAGCTATCATTGGGAATATAGGACAGAGACATTCGACTATCTTCAGGCTTTCATTGATGCAGGTAAGAAGGTGGGATTGGGTGTGAATGCAGCAATCAACACATTTACAGGCGGATATCATCTTCCTTATGGCCTAGGGAAGTCTGGTCCGGTTTATACTGATCCTGCCAAGAAGGACTGGCTTTCAGTTGTAAATGCTGCTGACGGTCTTGTCAATTCGATGGATTACGGTGACTATGGTGCCAAGTTCTTCAGCCCATCATGTGAGGATGCTGTAAACTATATGCTGAATATCATCGGTGACCTTGCGAAATATGATCTTGACGGAATCGTGCTTGACCGCTGCCGTTACGACGACAATGGAATGATGAGCGATTTCTCTGAGCATGCGCGCAAAGGTTTTGAAGCATATATCGGTCGTAAGATCGAGAATTTCCCTGCTGACATCATGACTCCTGGCACTGACGATATCCCTTCTGTGATTACAGAGGAATTCAAGCTTTGGATGGAGTATCGTGCCAAGACTATCCATGATTTCATCGTAAAGGCAGGTGATAAGGTGCATGGTGTGAATCCTGACATCAAGTTCGGTGCGTATGTCGGCGGATGGCTTGCTTCTTACTATGGAACAGGAGTGAACTGGGCAAGTCCTCGCTACAATATTTCAAGCCATTACTACTATAAGAAATGGGCTACTGCCAAATTCCGTGAGTACGGCTATGCAGATCATTGTGACTTCATGTTCATCGGTGCATATGCCGGTGCTGACAGCATCTACGGCAATGATGAATGGACCATGCAGGGATTCTGCAAGCAGGCTGACAAATACCTTATGGGAGATGTACCTCACTATGGCGGTCCGGACATCGGAAACTCCACTGGTTTTGAAAAGGGTGGAAAAGGAAGTCTCATGCCGAAGATCATTGATGCCTGCATGGGTGCTTCTGACGGAATGTTCGTCTTCGACCTTTGTCATATCAGAATGTATGACTACTGGAAAGACTTCAAGAAGGGTTTTGAAGAATATGACTCAAAATAATCAATTACAATAATTTATCACTATTAACCAATTTTATTAATTCTTTTATCATGAAAAAGATTGCTTTATTTTTGATGGCAGCTTTCGCTTTTGCTGCTTGTGAGGAGGAGTTTGTTCCTCATCTCGATTTCCCTCCTACAGAGGTGACAATCCCTACAGCAGGTACTGAGGACCTCGCAGAGCCTGTTACTGTAACTTTCACTGCAAATGCTGCCTGGACAGCAGAACTTACCGGTGAAGGTGTTGCTGAATGGCTTTCTATCTCACCTAAGTCAGGCGTGGCTGGTGAAGCATCTATCAAGCTCGATGCTATTGCAAACACAACAAAGGAGAACCGTACTGCAACTCTCGCAATCACAGTTGAAGGCATGGAGCCGGCTCTCGTTACTGTAACTCAGCTTCAGAAGAATGCTATCGACGTTAATGCTGACGCTGCTTACACAGTGTCTTTCAAGGGCGGTTCTGTTGAAGTAGAGGTTGGATATAATGTTGCTTATACTTATGAAGTAGTTTATGCTGAGGGCGTTGAGCCTTGGCTTGCTGAGACAAAGGCATATGCAACTGACAAGCTTACTTTCACTGCTTCTGAGCAGACAGTCAATGCTGCTGCGAGAACAGCTACTCTCTATGTTTACAGTGAACTTGGAGTTGTAAAGACAGTTGCTATTACTCAGGAGGCTTGGAGCCCTGTACAGTGGTCTAACTCACTTTCAGTACTCGGCGCACAGGCTGGTCGCGTAGGTGTTGCTGTTTCTGGTGACAAGGTTTACTTCACTGCTAACGGTGAGCTTTGGGCTGCTGATGCTGCTACAGGAGAGGGTGCTGCTAAGGTTGCTCTTCCTGAGGGATTCGTTGCAGGTAGCGTATTGGTTGACGATGCAGGCAACCTTATGGTTTCTGGTCCGGATGCGTCATGGGCAAATAGTGATCAGCTCCAGCTTTATAAGGTTGAGGCCGATGGTTCTTATGATATTCTTATTGATTATGCAGCTGCTAACTACTACTCAACTGAGATGGGTAACTTCCGTGTTAAGGGAGATGTTAATGGTAACGCTGTAATTACTGCATATATATGTTTCGGTGGTGGAGCTGCTATCGTATGGAATGTACAGGGTGGTGTAGTCGCTGAACCTACATATGTGGATCTCGGTGACGGTTCATGGGATGCTTCAACAGGTGTAGTTGCTCCTGCAGGTGCTGCTGTTGCAGACGGTCTCTTCGCTATCACTTATGGTGACCCTTGGGCTTACAACCTCTACTACTATGATGGTGCTGAGTGGACTATGACTTGGGAATCTCCTGCAGAATGGATGGAGAACTTCAACTGTATTTCTACAACTGAGGTTAACGGTGTGAAGTATCTCGCACTTACTATGTCTTGCCACTTCGACTATGACTACACAGACATCGTAGTTCTTGATGTAACTGATCCTAAGGCTGCTAAGCAGGTATTCAAGATTCAGATGAACTTCAATACTGTAAACGCTGCTGGTCTTACTTACTCAGACATCTGCATCAAGGGTGAGGACGGCAAGCTTGCAGCTTACGTGATTGACCCATGGATGGATACAGTTGAGAAGTATCTCTTCCCGCTCGAGTAATCAGACGATTCAATTACTTTATTTAATATATGGCGATTGATTTCAAACAATTAGCTCAGCAGTATAAAGCAGAGCTCCTGGACAGCTGCCTTCCTTTCTGGCTTGAGAAATCTCAGGACAAGGAATTCGGCGGTTACTTCAGCTGCCTCAACCGTGATGGAAGTGTCTTCGATACAGACAAGTTCATCTGGCTTCAGGGCAGGGAAGTGTGGATGTTCGCGATGCTGTACAATAAGGTTGAAAAGAAGCAGGAGTGGCTTGACTGCGCGATTCAGGGAGCGGAGTTCCTCAAGAAGTATGCGCATGACGGCAATTATGACTTCTACTTCTCTGTGACCCGTGAGGGCCAGCCTATCATTCAGCCATACAACATCTTCTCCAACACTTTCGCATGCATGGCTTTCGCTCAGCTTGCTGAGGCTACCGGCAGCGAAGAGTACAAGGAGATCGCACTCCGCACTTTCCAGCGCATTCTCGACCGTAGAAACGATCCAAAGGGACGTTGGGAGAAGTCTTATCCGGGCACTCGCCCGATGAAGGGCTTCGCACTCCCTATGATCATCTGCAACATGGCTCTCGAAGTGGAAAACATCATTCCTGACAAGAGTCTGCTTGAGACTACGATCGACGAGTGTCTGAGTGAAATCCTCAATGTGTTCTATCAGCCTGACCTTGGCGTCATGCTCGAGAATGTGGCTCCGGACGGAACTCCGGTAGACTGCTTCGAAGGCAGAGTGATCAATCCTGGTCACGACCTGGAGGCCCTCTGGTTCATGATGAACCTCGGTATCCGTCGTAACGACAAGGAACTGATCGAGAAATGCGTCAAGATCTCTCTCGACGTGATCGAGTACGGCTGGGACAAGGAATATGACGGTATCTTCTATTTCCTTGACAGAAAGGGTTATCCTCAGCAGCAGCTGGAGTGGGACCAGAAATTATGGTGGGTACATCTTGAGTCTGCGATCTGCATGCTTAAGGGATACCAGCTTACAGGAAACGAAAAGTGCCTTGAGTGGTTCAATAAGCTTCACGAATATATGTGGGCTCACTTCAAGGACGCCGAGTATCCTGAATGGTACGGTTACCTTAATCGTCGCGGCGAAGTCCTTCTTCCTCTCAAGGGTGGAAAATGGAAGGGATGCTTCCATGTTCCAAGAGGACTTTATCAGATCTGGCAGATTCTTGAGACACTGTAATCTGACTTAAACAGACACTATTTCGTAGTGTACATATTTCCATTCCCGCATCGGGGCAGCCGTGAGGCTACCCCGATGCTTTTTTTATCAAGTGTCCGATACGACATCCGTCCGGAAATCAGGCTTGTTTCCCGGACGGGACATCATTTTCTGTCACCTCATCCGGAAAAACCCGTCATTTCCCGGATGGCAAGCAAGAAAAAGGGGCTGACCAAAACTGGTCAACCCCATATCGGAAATTATTCTGGATGATTATCTGCTGATTGTCTGTGAGTATACTCTGCCGAAACGGTCAGTCGCACGAACCTCAAGCGTCTTGGCCTGAGCAGAATGCTTTGCCCTGAACATGTTTTCTGTCGGAGCTGCATATACCCATGTTCTCTTGAGTGATGAAGGATCCTTGTAGAGTTCGCGTGCAAGAGGGTCCTGTGTCTTGAACTGTTCCATATCGCAAACCTTCACTCCATCCTCATAATATTCAACCTTCCATGCAGGGTCGTAGTCCCAGATGTTTGCAACCACATAGCCCTGATGCTGCTCGTCATCCACATAGACCTTCATCTGATAGTCCTCAGGATGGCCGCAGCCGATATATTTCCAGCTGATTTCATTTCCGTTGATCTCCATGTCCTTGAATCCTGCAGGCGAGCCGTCGATGCAGACAGGACCGCACCACCATGCTCCGCAGAGGCCTGTCACGTTCATTTCTGCGATGTTCTCGCTGATCTGCTCGTAGTCTGCTGTGTGCATATGTCCTGAAAGGATAAGGGTCTTGTATGGCTCGAGAAGTGCGTAAAGCGCTTTCTTGTTAACGGTGTTGTCGCTTATGTTGCCGTAGCTGAATCCTTCGCGGTCAGACTTGTCAAGGGTGGTAGGAATATGCATCGAGACGATGACCTGAGTGCCCTTCTTCACATGCTTGAGGTCGTTCTCAAGCCACTGGAGCTGTCTCTCGTCGATGTAACCTATATAATACCAGTCTGTACCGATGAAGAAGTTGTTGTTGATGACGATGTAGTGAACCTTTCCGACGTTGAATGAATACCATGCCGGTCCGTACATCTTCTGGTAGTCTGTCATCGAGGTCTCGTGCGCTCTTCCGTAATTTGTCATGTCGTGGTTGCCCATCACGTTTCTGAAAGAGATTCCTGTGTGTGACATCACCTTGTTGTACTCAGGATAGAGTGCGTGGTTCCATCCAACGATGTCGCCGAGGCAGAGTCCGAATGTGTAGTCGGAATCCATTCCCTTGATGTATTCGCCCATGAATTTCGAATGTTCGAGAAGAGACGGGAACTCGTCAGCATCGCTGATCTGCGGGTCTGCCACCACGATGAGATTGTGGTTAGTGTCATCCTTAGGATTCTTCTTCACAAGGAAGTCATAAGACTTTACCTTCTTGCCGATGGACTTATAATAAAGTGTCTCACCTTCGAGAGTCTCTGAGATGTAACCCGATGGAGTTGAGATGAATACGAACTTGCTGTCCGAGTCTGCATCCATGACGAATCTTCCCTTTGAATCGGTAACAGTGGTGTTGAGACCGTCCGATACGACTACTCCCGAGAGCGCCTCTCCATCTACGGTCTTCACTGTACCCTTGATTTCCTTTGATTCTGCCCAGGCAAAGCATGTGAGTGCTGCCAGAGCGGTTAAGATGGTCTTCTTCATATTTATTATCTGTAAAGTTTGTCTTCCATTTCCCAGCCAGTGATGCTTGAGATGTAAGGTATCACGTTGCTGGCAACCTTGATCTGTCCCTTGTAGTTAGGGTGGGCGCTTGCACCGAGGTCTGTAGTATGGTTATGTACGTTTGTGGTCATACCCATGTATGAGACGTTCTTAAGTCCACTCATGATGCAGGCGTTGCGGATGTGGTCGAAACTGAAAGGAGTCACGTTAGACGCCATGCAGAGGATAGGGATATCCTCGCCGTAGTTGGCCTTGATCTTCTTCAACAGTTCGATGTATCTTTCTGCAAAGATGAGTTCGTGTGGCTGACGCGCAGTCGAGAAGTCGTTGGTGCAGAGGTAGATGACTACTATGTCAGGACGGTGTGGCGCCATGTCAGGTGTCCATTTCATATCAGGATCTTCGTCGAATACCTGTGTGTAACGGTCAGGCATGTTGTAGCCAGGACGGTAGTCATCGTAGTTTCTGCAGACTCCCTGTCCAGAGTGGCTTACAAGGTTGTAGTCGGCATTGAAATAGCGGGCTGCAATGGTTGCGTAGGTGAGGTTGCAGTTCTCAGTCTCAGGCAGGAACGGATCGTTGCCGGATGCGCTCTCTGTGCCATAACCACATGTGTATGAATCACCTATGAATTCGATATGTCTTTCCTTGCGGCCGTTTGCCTGAAGGATTTCTCCTTCGCTCACGAACGAATGTACTGTGAAGCGGCCCTGCTCTCCTTCAGTTCTCTTCTGGAGGATGATTTCATGCTCTCCCTTGCCGAGACCATCTGCAAGCACGATGAGAGTGTCCTTCGCTGCCACGAGGAACTTCCTGTCTGCAGTCGGTGTCATTTCCTTGTCGATCCAGAGATTGAACCAGCTGTTCTTGCTGTCTGAGCATTTCATTGCAAGGTATGGTCCGTTGAACTTCACTCTGAAATAGGTTCCGCTCCAGTCATAACTTACGTCCGAGCCTTCCATGAGCACTCGGCCTGTGTATTCGATCCTGCTGTCCGATGCAGGGGTTTCTGTCGTCTTCTTTGGCTTTGCCGCGTCTGCTGATGCACATGCAGCAGTCAATGCGGCAGCAACGAAGAATAATTTTAATGTCTTGCGCATATTTGTTTGGTTTAGCTTCTCCAGAATAACTTAAGTCTTGTAAATGAATATGTCACGCACATCATCAGGAAGGTGATGATGACTCCAAGCATGACTCCCCAGAACGGTGATCCCACTGCAAGGCCGGAAAGCCAAGGAAGTATGCCTGTGAAGTTGAGGATAGGTCCGATGAGGAAACTTGTAACTGTATAGGCAAGCATCGGGTTCTGACCCACTCCTGCAAGGAAAGGTCCCTTCACGCCGAATCTGAGTTCGAGCATGAGCAGGAATGCAGTCACGAGTGTTGCCATTCCGCCTGTAGTGAAGAGGTATGAGAGGTTGCAGTAGTCTTTGGTGATGCCTCCGTCAAGCGGATCGAAGATGATGCCGGCGAGAAGAAGTGCAAAGCCTGTCCATGCTGTCTTGATGAATATGTTCCTCTCTTTCCAGGTCAGTGCGACGAATGCTGCCGCGAGGACGGCCGAGATGATGAAGTCTGCAAGCACATTGCGTGTGAATAGTCCCCAGAGCTGAACGAGAACGGCAGCAAGTGCTATGAATCCTCCTGTAACCTGTCTGTTGCAGATCGAAGGCTTCTCTCCTGAACGTGAATGTGCGAGAATCATGTCGCCGACGATCGAGCCTGGGATGACGATCAGCAGATACTGGAGCCATTCCCAGTTGAAGAACCAGCTCACGCAGCTGCATGACGGCACGAAGTCAAGAGTCTGAGGCAGATATGAATCGAGGGCCTTGAATGCTGCAACCAGCAGGAAGATGAGCCATCTGAGCCTGATGTTGTCCTTGGTGAACATCCACACCAGTCCTCCTGTTATGGCGATCACTGCAAGTATCATTATTATGATGTCGCTGACTGCCTTGTTGATTGTAAGTCCGAAATGTCTTGTGTAGACGAATGCGAGTGCGGTTATCATCGCCACTCCTGCAAGGTTCACTCCTGTTCCGATATGCTTTTTCCAGCCTTCGCCTGTGATGTTTACTCTGACGAGACTGAGGAAGAGGGCGATCCAGAGGGTGATGCTGAAAATCCACTGCTGCCATGCAGGCTGTGCAGAACCGCTTATCGCATATGCGTTGCCGAGAAGGATGGCGAAAAGTGTGAGGATGATCCATCTCTTCACAAGGCTTCCGGCCACAGACCATCTGCTCTGTCCTTTTTCAAGCCTCTTGCGCATTGCGAACGGGAATGCAGCTCCCATCGGGAACAGGAAGAAAGGGAACACGAGGTCCACCCATGTAAGTCCCGCTACGTCAGGGTTGAAGGCGTAGGTAGGCGGGGGAGTCTGTGCATGGAACATCCATGCAGGAAGGCCAGAATTGAAGCCGATATTGGCGCAGAGGACCATTCCTACGATGGCTATGCCTCTGATCATGTCGATGGATGCTATTCTTTTCGAAGCTGTTGACATATATAAAGGTATTAGATCACGCAAATTTAATCAATATTTCTAATATATTTTCAAAACACCCCTATGTATTAATAAAATATTTTAATTTTGTGGTGCATAAAATGTTATATTATGAAATCGTCAAAACTCCTTTCGTTGATTATAAGTGTATTTGTTGTTTCCTGCACCTCGATCGAGACCGTTCCGGTCCTGATAATCGGTGGCGGAGCCTCTGGCGTTTCTGCCGGCATCCAGTCGTCAAGAATGGGCGTGGAGGCCATGATAATTGAAGAGACTCCGTGGCTTGGGGGCATGCTGACCTCGGCCGGCGTCAGCTGCATAGACGGAAACTATCAGATGCGCAGCGGTATATTCGGAGAGTTTACCGATTCATTGGCAGCACGTTACGGTGGCTATCCGGCTCTTCAGACAGGATGGGTTAGCAACATAAACTTCGACCCGCATATCGGACAAGAGGTATTCACGAATATGACGGAAGCATGCTCGGATCTTTTGACTGTCCGCAGGAATTCGACAGTAGTTTCAATCGATAAGGATGAAGAAGGATGGGTGGTGACTTACCGCGATGCGGACGGCAGTAAGAGGAAGGTGAGAGCGGAAGTCCTGATCGATGCAACCGAACTTGGCGATGTTGCCAAGGAATGCGGCGTGGACTATCGCATAGGCATGGAATCTTCATCAGATACGGGAGAATCCATCGCTCCGGATCAGGCGAATGACGTCATACAGGATCTTACATATGTGGCTTTCCTCAAGGATTACGGTCCTGATGCAGACGTGACCATAGAGCGTCCTGAGGGTTACGATCCGTCTCTTTTTGCCGACTCATGCCTCAATCCTTTGAGTGACGGTGTCGCAGAGACAGGCCAGACCGTATGGTCTCCTGACATGATGATAACCTATGGAAAGACTCCTGGCGGAAGATATATGATCAATTGGCCTATCTATGGCAATGATTTCTATGTCAATATCATAGATGCTTCAAAAGAGGAGAGGGAAGAGGCCTTGAAGCAGGCGAAGAACTTCACTTTATGCTTTGTGTATTTCATCCAGACCCAGTTGGGAATGAAGAATCTCGGCATTGCCGACGATGTGTTCCCGACAGAAGACGGTCTTCCGTTCTTCCCTTATCATCGTGAATCACGACGCATAACCGGTGAGGCATTCTTTACAATGGATGCGGCCGCGAAGCCTTATGAATATGCTTCTCCTTACTACAGGACCGGTATTGCAGTGGGAGACTATGCTGTGGATCATCATCATTTCCGCCATCCTCAGTGGCGTTCGCTTCCGGATCTTCACTTCTATCCTATACCTTCGTTCAATGTTCCTCTTGGCGTGATCGTGCCTAAGGGTGTCGAAGATCTTCTTGTCACAGAAAAGTCGGTTTCGGTTTCTAATCTCATAAACGGTGCTACACGTCTTCAGCCTGTGGTGATGCAGCTGGGACAGGCTGCCGGTGCTGCCGCTGCACTTGCTGTCCAGCGCGGACGTTCTGTGAGGAATGTGGGTGTACGTGAAGTGCAGAGCGCATTGCTCGCTTCCGGAGCCTATATCATGCCTTATCTTGATCTCCCTAAGGATCATCCTCATTTCCAGGCACTTCAGCGCATAGGCGCTACAGGAATCCTTCGCAGCGAAGGACGTAATGTCGGCTGGGAGAATCAGACATGGTTCCGTGCAGACGAACCGTTGCTAGCAGAGGATATCTTTGTGAAGGATTATTATAACGGACCTGTCGATCTCGGCAAGGGAGAAATATCTGTAAGGACTCTCATTAATGTCCTGAGAGGACTTGGCGCCATGATTCCTGCTTCCGAGCGTGAATGGTGGACGTCACTCGGGCTTGAAGATTACTCTGCCTCAAGAACAGCGACAAGGCTTGAAGCCGCCGTTGTGATTGATGCGACATTCAAGCCTTTCGAATCGTTTGGAGTGGATTATGATGGAAATCTCGGACGTTAGTCTGTGATTCCTGCCTCTGCCCATACCTTGCAGAGGTTTATTGAATCCTTAAGAGCAAGTTCCATGTCGATGCCGTATTCATCGACGAGGAGCTGTGCCATTTCCTGCTCTGTAAATTCCTTTCCTTCAAGATTCTTCCAAAGGAAGGCTGCTGTGGCGTTAAGAGAGATCAGTTTGTTGAAGTTGATGTTTTCCATTCCTTCTGCTGTGACGATGTTCTCTCCGCACATTTCTCTTAATACAAATCCGTTCTTTATCTTCATGGTTCTCTTTGTTTTCTTTCTGTGACAAAATTAGGCAAAATAGGCAAGAATGACAATCATATTTGACATTCTCTTTTAAATTGATTAAATTCGCATGTTTTGACTAATGATTTAAACTTTAAATACCATGAAAATTCACAGACTATTTATTCTTGCTATTATTGCAACTTGCTTTGCATCTTGCGCTGAGCAGCCAAGAATTCCTGCCATTCCGCAGGATAAGAACATCGAAGTGAAGGTTGAAAAGCTTCTAAAGAAGATGACTCTCGAGGAGAAGGTGGGTCAGATGACCCAGCTTGCAACTACAGTTGTTGCAAACGGACTTGAAATCACTCCTGAGGGCGAAGAACTCCTCAGAAAATATAAGATCGGTTCTGTTCTCAACACTCCTGCCGACATCGCGCAGAACCCAGAGGGGTACAACAGATATATCAAGGAATTGAACAGAATCGCTATCGAGGAGACAGGTATTCCTATCCTCTATGGTCTCGACCATATCCACGGAACTTCTTATGTCCTCGGCGGAACACTCTTCCCACAGGAAATCAGCCTTGCAGCTTCTTTCAACCGCGAACTTGCCTACAATATGGGTAAAGTGACAGCGTATGAAAGCCGCGCAGCAAATGTTCCTTGGACATTCTCGCCAACAATGGACCTCGGACGTAATCCTGAGTGGTCACGCATGTGGGAGAGTTTCGGAGAGGATGCTTATCTCAATTCTCAGATGGCTATCGCAGAGGTACTTGGTATGCAGGGTGATGACCCTAATCATGTAGGTCCTTACAGCATTGCTGCTTGTGCAAAGCACTTCATGGGTTACGGCGTTCCTGTCACAGGCCAGGACCGTACTCCTGCTTCAATCGCTGCTTCTGAGCTTCGCGAGAAGCATTTCGAGCCTTTCAAGGAGGCTCTCAATGCAGGTACTCTCACCCTTATGGTGAACTCTGCAAGCAACAACGGCATGCCTTTCCACGCTAATCGTGAACTCCTTACAAAATGGGTGAAGGAAGATCTCAAGTGGGACGGTATGATCGTTACAGACTGGGCTGACATCAACAACCTTTATACACGTGAGCGTATCGCTTCTTCAAAGAAGGAGGCTGTGAAGCTCGCTATCAATGCAGGTATCGACATGGCTATGGTTCCTTATGAGTGCCAGTTCGCCATCGACCTCAAGGAACTCGTCGAGGAAGGTGAAGTTCCTATGTCACGTATTGATGACGCCGTACGCCGTATCCTTCGTCTGAAGTACCGTCTCGGTCTCTTCGACACTCCTGACACAATGCTTGAGGATTATCCTGAGTTCGGCGGCCAGAAGCATGCGCAGCTTGCTTATGAGGCTGCTCTCGAGACCGAGGCCCTTCTCAAGAACAACGGTATCCTCCCTCTCAAGAAGAATGCACGTATCCTTGTTACCGGTCCTAACGGAAACAATATGAGAACTCTCAACGGAGGCTGGTCATATACATGGCAGGGCCACGGTGCTGCGATTCCTGAGTTCACTGACAAGTACAACACTATTTATGAGGCTCTTGCACAGAAGTTTGACAATGTGAAGTATGTGGCTGGTGTAGAGTATGATCTTGAGACTCCTAACTGGGATTACGACAAGGCTACAAGCATCAATGCAGCGGTTGCGGCAGCACGCAACAGCGATGTGATCGTTGCCTGTGTAGGTGAGAACTCATACTGTGAGACTCCTGGTAACGACAACGATATGAACCTTTCACAGAATCAAAGAGACCTCGTCAAGGCTCTTGCCGCTACTGGCAAGCCTATCGTTCTCGTTCTCAACGAGGGACGTCCTCGTATCATCAATGAGATCGAACCTCTTGCAGCAGCAGTTGTTGACGTTCTTCTCCCTGGTAACTATGGCGGTGACGCCCTTGCAACTCTCCTTGCAGGCGAGGCTAACTTCAGCGGAAAGCTTCCTTTCACTTATCCTAAATACACCAACAAGTTCGCAGTTTACGACTACAAGCCGTCTGAGAGCTCTGGAACAATGGAAGGTGCATACAACTATGACGCTATCATGGATGTTCAGTGGCCGTTCGGACATGGTCTCAGCTACACTACATTCGAGTACTCTAACCTCGTGATTCCGAACACTCCATTCGATTCGCATGATATTCTTGCTGTTAAGGTGGATGTTACAAACACAGGTAAGGTTGCCGGTAAGGAGAGCGTTCTTCTCTATTCAACAGACCTTTATGCAAGCTCGATTCCAGACGTCCGTCGCCTCCGCGCTTTCACTAAGGTTGAACTTCAGCCAGGTGAGACCAAGACTGTAGAGCTCCTCGTTTCTGCAAAGGATCTTGCATTCGTGAACTATTATGGTCAGTGGACTATCGAGAAGGGTGACTTCGTATTCACTGTCGGTGACCAGAGCATTATGGTAACCTGCAAGGAAACAAAGGTCTGGAAGGCTCCTAACATTGACTAATATGTCTTGCTGAGCTTGCCGAAGAATCTCATACATTATTATTTATGAAAGTAAAGATTGTAAACAAATCATCATATCCGACTCCCGCGTACGCCACAGAAAAGTCCGCGGGAGTGGATTTGAAAGCCAATATCACAGAGCCTGTAACCCTCGGTCCGCTTGAAAGGGCAATGGTGCCCACAGGACTTTTCATCGCTTTGCCTGATGGAACAGAGGCCCAGGTGCGTCCTCGCAGCGGTCTTGCAGCAAAGCACGGAATCTCTGTACTCAACTCTCCTGGAACAATTGATGCCGACTATCGCGGTGAGATCAAGGTCATTCTTGTGAATCTCTCGAACGAGCCGTTCGAGATCAATCCGGGCGAAAGGATCGCTCAGATGGTCGTAGCCCGTTACGAACAGGTCGAGTGGGATGAGGTTGAGGCTCTTGACGAGACTGAGCGCGGAGCCGGAGGATTCGGCAGTACCGGACGATAGACATCCGCCCTGGCGGGCGAAGTCGGGACATCTATATGAATTTATATGGTAATTATAGAAATCTATAAGAAATATAAGGAGTGTGATGGTCGTGTCACCACCGACACTCGTACTTTAAAGGGCGGAGAAATGTTCTTCGCCCTTAAAGGTGAAAATTTTGACGGTAATGAATATGCCCTCAAGGCTCTCGAAGCAGGTGCGGCGTATGCTGTGGTCAATGCTTCTTCTGAAGTGGCAAAGTCAGATGATCCTCGTCTCATAAAGGTCGAGGATACCCTCAGGACCCTTCAGGAACTTGCGCGCTGGCACAGGTCGATGACATTTGTGGACGGACGTCCGCTTCCTGTTCTGGCTCTTACCGGAACTAACGGCAAGACCACGACCAAGGAACTCATCAGGGAAGTACTTTCCGTGAAATACAGGGTTGCGGCGACTGAAGGCAATCTCAACAACAGCATTGGAGTTCCTCTTACCTTGCTCAAGATGGCTCCGGACACACAGATCGCTGTAGTTGAGATGGGTGCAAGCCATCCTGGCGACATCAAGGAACTTGTGGATATCGCTCTGCCGAATTTCGGTCTGGTGACTAATGTAGGCAAGGCGCATCTTCTCGGATTCGGCAGTTTCGAAGGCGTTATGGCCACCAAGGGTGAACTTTACGATTACCTCCGCAGGACCTCTGATAAGGTCTTCATAAATGTGGATAATCCGTATCTCTGCCGTATGGCTTCCGAGCGCAATCTTCAGAGCGATCCGGAGAGACCATATTCGCTTCTTCTTCCGTATGGTCTTGAATATCAGGGTGCTTCAGTCCTTCCGGCTGATGCGGATCATCCTTATCTGCGTATATCTCTTGCTTCAGGTGTTGTGATCAATACCAATCTTGTAGGAGCATATAACGCTGATAATGTGATGGCTGCTCTTGCAGTCGGAGCGCATTTCGGGGTTTCCATTGAGGAGGCGGTGAAGGCAATCGAGGCTTATGTGCCGTCGAACAATCGTTCGCAGCTTACAAAGACTGAAAAGAATACTCTTATAGTTGATGCATATAACGCCAATCCTTCAAGCATGACAGTGGCTTTGAACAATCTTGCGGCTGTTGTTGCGGACAGGAAGGTAGCTCTTCTCGGAGATATGCTCGAGCTTGGTTCTGACTCTTCCGCACTTCATTCGGAGATCGCCCAGCTTGCTTTTGATTCAGGTGTGTCTCTCGTATGCTTCGTCGGTGCTGAGTTCGGAAAGGTGTGGGACGCACTTCAGGACAAGTGCGGTTCGCTCTGGTTCGCTACTTCTGATGAACTTGCACAGTGGCTTGCCGAGAATCCTGTGGAAGGTGCTTCTGTCCTTATAAAGGGTTCGCGCGGAACCAGGATGGAGAAGGTGCTTCCGGTGCTTTAGTCAGAGATGACGTGTGGCGTTTTGCCATGACCGGATATTCATAATAGTTCAGGCAGATATTTCGCTATAGTGTCTGAAATGTTCTTACGGGCGACTTCGGGACGCATTGCGTGTTCGAGGTCTCTTTCGTTTTGCGGTCTCGGACCTATCGGAAGGACTGTCATTGATTCATTATAGCTTTCAACAATTCCGGCAATTGCCAGTACCGGGACTGACTTCGCGCGGCATCTTCGGCATATTCCGTCTATGACCTTGCCCTTTCCGCTCTGGAAGTCAATACGGCCTTCTCCGGTGATGACCAGCGATGCTCCTTCTATGATTTCATCGAAACCCGCTGCATCCAGGATCATGTCGATTCCGCTTTTGAGTTCGGCATTCAGACAAGCCTTGAATGCGCCGCCGAGGCCTCCTGCGGCACCCGTACCAGGGATTTCGTTGAGATCGATTCCGTACTTGCGGCTGATGACCCGAGCGAAAGACTGCATGCCTTTCTCAAGTGTTTCCATGGCATCGTCATCTGCTCCTTTCTGTCTGGAGAACACTCTGCTTGCTCCTTCATCTCCGCTGAACGGTGTAGTGACATCACAAGCCACGATGAATTCCGATTCGAGGATTTCCTGCGGGACATTACTGCTGTCGATGTCTGTGATTTCCTCAAGTCTGCCACCGCAGCATCCTTCTATGAGCTTTCCGTTCCGGTCTGTGAATCTGAATCCGAGCGCCACGAGCATTCCGGTGCCCCCGTCATTAGTCGCGCTGCCTCCAATGCCTATAAGGAATCTTCTGCAGCCCTTGCCGATCGCATCCAAGATCATTTCTCCCGTACCATATGTGGAAGTCAGCAGGGGATTGCGCTCTTCTTTAGTGAGGAGTGTCAGTCCGCTGGCTTGCGCCATTTCGATGACGGCAGTTGCTTCGACGATGCCATATTCTGCAGTGATCGTCCTGCCGAGCGGATCAGATGTTTCGACTGCTACGGATTTACCTCCAAGAATTCTGGTCAGGATCCTGCCTGTCCCTTCTCCTCCGTCCGCCACCTCGAGTGTCACCACCTCCGCTCCGTGCCTCTCGTTTCCTTCGATCCCGTTTTTATGCATGCCGCTCTGAGTCCCCTCAGGTAGGTTCGCGGTCCTTCCAATTCCTTCGGCTAGGTTCATAGCCCTTCCGATTCCCTCAGCCACAGCCGAAGCAACTTCCCCAGATCCAAGGCACCCCTTGAACGAATCACAAGCTATGACAATCTTCCTTTTCATAGTGTCAAAGTTACTAAAAATGGCTCACCTGCAAAACCCTGTGTTTGCGATTAAATAATCAAGAGGTATCTTTGTAATCTAAATCAGAGACACCTTAATTTATGAAACAGGAAGAGTTGATGCTTTCATTGGCAAAGTTGATGTTCCCATCGGAACTGTTA